>JAVBLL010000016.1:0-18739 GCA_031553555.1 Bacilli bacterium | reverse complement strand
GACACATATTGTGCAACATGGAGAGAAAGAATATCCCAATAATCTAGTATTCAACCTTATTATACTTTAGGATTATCCGATGTCTATATTGAGTTAGTAAAGTCTCATTAAAAACTTTACAAATACATTATACGAGGAGAGTTATTATGCAGAATATAAAGTTTTTTTTAAGAAAACATAAAATATTTTCAACTATATTTGCTATTCATGTAATGGCAACACTAATATTAATTGGTTTGACAGTAAAACTTAATGCTTTAACTACTAAGTATATAGCATTAATGGTAGCTATATTATTTGTAGGATTATTGTGCGTTGCAAGTTTATTATTTTTAAGTAGAAGAAAAGTATATAAGATAATTAGTAGTGCCATTAGCATAATTCTAAGTAGCGCTTTGATTATGGCGAGTGTATATATTTACCAAGGTGGGGATGTTATAGCGGCTGTTACAGGTGCTAAGACACAAACTCATGTGATTTCAGTAGTTGTATTAGCAGATAGTAAAGCTAATAGTTTAGATGATTTAGATGGTAAAGTATTTGGTACTCACACTGATCTTACAGGTGATGATGAAATACGCTTTAAAGAAGTAATAGATAGCATTAAAGAAGGTTTAGAGGCAATGAGTAGAAGTAATTATGATTCATTAAATAATGCTGTATCGGCTCTTTATAGTGGTAAAGTTGATGCAATTATTTTAGTGGAAGCCTACCGTGGTTTATGTGAACATGATTATGAGAATTTCTCGACTGAAACAAAAGTTATTTACTCTATGGAGTTTGAAGAGGATATTATTGATGTTACTAAAGAAGTTAATGTTACAAAGGACACATTTACTATTTTTATTAGTGGTATTGATACATATGGTCCTGTTTCAGCAGTATCTAATTCTGATGTTAATATGTTAGTTACGGTGAATCCAGTTACTAGACAAATCTTATTAACAAGTATTCCACGTGACATGTACATTACGTTGGCGTCATTTGGGCAAAAGGATAAAATTACACATGCTGGAGCATATGGAATTAATGAATCTATTAGCTCTATTAATGAATGGTTAGGTATAGATATTAACTATTACGCTAGAGTTAATTTCACTTCATTTACAAACATTGTTAATGCTTTAGGTGGTGTGACTGTTAACTCACCACAAGCATTTACAACTAAAGATGGTATGTATGTAAAAAAAGGCGATAATAACTTCACTGGTGAAGAAGCTTTACTTTTTGCTAGAGAGAGGTATGCTTTTACTAGTGGAGATCGTGAACGTGGACAAAATCAAATGAGAGTGTTAACTGCTATCATAAATAAGATGCTATCTCCAGCAATTATCACTAATTATTCAAGAGTATTAAGTTCAATTTCAGGAAGTTTCCAAACCGATATGAAAAGTAGTGATATTACAGATCTAATTAAAATGCAATTAGATAATATGTCTGGGTGGAATATTGTGACTCAACAAATTGATGGAACAGGAAGTAATGATCTATACAGTTATGCTCTTAAACGCAAAGGAGTCTATGTAATGGTCCCAAATGAAGATTCGGTAAATAGTGCTATAGATAAAATAAACAGTGTTTATAATGATGAAATTATAAAGTAGTTATGCCAAGCACTTAATCGAAAAGCATTCTTTTCAATATATTTATAACTTACATTATATAAAGTTCCAAACTATTTGGAGCTTTTTAATATAAAGCAACGGCAAGTAAATTTGATTCCGCTAAAATAAACGGATTATTTGACTAAAAGCACAGTTATATTAATGTTGTGCATTAAGAATTATAAGTGAGGGTAAGTCTTAATATAAACTGATTTTCTTGTTTTCTTACACGTTTTATGCTATATTTTGTGTATATGTTTGTCGCCAATAAGATAAATATATTTGAATAATAAGATATTTTTTATTAATTACAATATTATTGTCATGAGTAATATGATAAGTGAGATAGCAATTTTTTATTAAGTTATTTCTAATTGCAATGGAAAGTAGGGAAAAAATGGAAACTAAATTAGAAAATGAAGTAAAAGTTTGTAGTAAATGTGTGATGGATAGTACAGATCCGCACATTGTTTTTGATGAAAAAGGCGTATGTGATTTTTGCCATAATTTTGAAGAGTCTATTAAACCATCGTGGCAAACGCAACAATCATTAGAGGCATTAAGAGGATTGGAAAAGGAAATAAGAAAAAGCGGAAAAGGAAATAAACATGATTGTGTTATTGGTTTAAGTGGCGGTGTTGATAGTTGCTACTTGGCTTATATCGTGAAAAAGGAGTTGAACTTACGCCCACTTATGGTAAGTGTCGACACTGGATGGAACCTTGCGGTGGCTAATGAGAACGTTGAGAAATTAATAGAAAAATTGAATTTAGATAAAATTGATATTGTTGTGGATTGGGAAGAAATGTCTGATTTGCAATTAGCGTTTTTGAAAGCTCAAGTTCCGTACAATGATACACCACAAGATCATGCAATTTTTGCTGGAATCTATAATTATGCCGTTGAGCATGGAATTAAGTATGTAATGACTGGTGCAAACTTTTCTACAGAATGTGTCCAGCCGCCATTTGAATGGGTCTATATGAATGATTTGAAATTGATTAAGGCGATCCACAAAAAATATGGGAAAAAGGAATTAAAAACTTTCCCGCTTTGCGGAATGTTCAAATACAGGGTTATTTATAGATATTTTAAGGGGATGCATATTGTACACCCATTGAACATGATTTCTTACAATAAAGAAGAAGCAAAAAAGATTCTTGGTGAAGAAATAGGGTGGGTACAATACGAAAATAAGCATTATGAAAACGTATTTACTAGATTTTATGAGGGATATTGGTTACCAAAGAAATTCGGATATGATAAAAGGAAGTGCTACTTTTCGAGTGAGATATTGACTAATCAAATGACTAGGCAAGATGCGATTGAAAAACTTAAAGGAGTACCATACCCAGTAGAGCAAGCTTTAGAAGATATGGCATTCATTTCTGATAAATTGGGTATTAGCGTGGAAGAGTTTAAGGACATTATGGATCAACCAAATAAAACATATAGAGATTATCCTAATGATTTTAGAATGATAAAATTTTATGTACGTATGGCTAAATTATTAGGCAAGGAAAAAAGGAACTTTAGATTTTAACAGGAGGCTAACATGAGCGCATTTAAAGATAAAGTATTATTAATAACAGGAGGTACAGGTTCCTTTGGAAATGCTGTGCTTGATAGGTTCTTAGATACGGATTTCAAAGAAATAAGAATTTTTAGTAGGGATGAGTTAAAGCAAGATAATATGCGACATAAATATCAAGTCAATCATCCAGAACATAGTGATAAACTAAAATTTTATATTGGTGATGTAAGGGATTTAGCATCTGTGAAAAACGCTATGAATGGAGTAGATTATATTTTCCATGCGGCGGCACTTAAACAAGTTCCTTCGTGTGAGTTTTTCCCAATGGAAGCTGTAAAAACAAATGTTGTAGGTACTGATAACGTCTTAACTGCTGCAATTGAGTGTGGAGTAAAAAAAGTTATCTGCTTGAGTACAGATAAAGCGGCGTATCCTGTTAATGCTATGGGGACTAGCAAGGCAATGATGGAAAAAGTAGTAGTGTCAAAAGCTAGAACAATTACCCCAGAAAAAACTAGTATTATGTGTACAAGATACGGTAATGTACTCGCATCACGTGGTAGTGTTATACCTTTATTTATTAATCAAATAAAAGAAGATAAACCTTTGACAATTACAAATCCAGACATGACAAGGTTTGTAATGACTTTAGAGGAGGCGGTTGAATTAGTGGTTTTCGCTTTTGAAAATGGAGAAAGCGGAGATATTCTTGTACAAAAAGCTCCTGCATGTACGATCGCAATACTTGCGCAGGCTGTTAAGGAATTATTCAATGTTGATAATGAAATCAAAATAATTGGTATTAGACATGGTGAAAAAATGTACGAAGCTTTATTAACAGATGAGGAATGCACATATGCAATAGACATGGGAGATTACTTTAGAGTTCCTGCTGACAAAAGAGATTTGAATTACGATAAGTATTTCTCGCTAGGGATTAAACCTACGATGCTACAACAATTCAATTCAAATAATACAGAGTTAATGACACTTGAAGAGGTAAAAGCTAAACTATTAACCGTTCCTTATGTAATTGATGAACTGAAATCATGGGAGGAAAAATAATGAAAATCTTAGTGACGGGTTCTGCGGGATTCGTTGGGAAAAATTTAGTTGAGACTCTAAACAATATAAAACTTAAAAAAATGCCATATGCTAGTTTTGATATTTGTGAGATACTATTATTTGACTCGCATAACTCAATCCAGGAGTTGGAACAATATACAAAAAAATGTGATTTTGTTATAAATCTTGCTGGAGTCAATAGGCCGATGAATCCACAAGAATTCTATGAAGGAAATAAAGGCTTTGTTGAAACATTGTGTGAGTTGTTAAAAAAGAATAATAACAAATGCCCAATTTTAGCTTCATCGTCTGCACAAGTAGGTAGAGATAACGATTATGCGAAGTCGAAAAAAGCTGGTGAAGATTATTTGAAAGAATTTGGACATGAAAATGGCAATCCTATTTTTATCTATAGGTTCACTAACTTATTCGGGAAATGGTGCAAGCCAAATTATAACAGTGTTGTTGCTACTTGGTGCCATAATATTTCTCATAATCTTCCTATACAAATTAATAATGAAAACGATAAAATAACGTTATGCTATATAGATGATGTAGTAAATGAAATTATTCAATGCCTAAAAGGAGCAGCAAATTATAATGGTGAGTACTATGTTGTTCATCCGACGTATGAAGTGTCACTTAAGGACTTGTCAAAGTGTTTATATGATTTTAAAGAATCTAGAGAAAATCTTATCGTATCTGATCTGTCTGATGAGTTTACGAAAAAGTTGTATTCTACATATACTTCTTACTTACCAGAAAATGGGTTTAATTACTTTTTAAAAACGATAACAGATGAACGAGGGAGTTTCACTGAATTCATAAAATCAAAAAGTTTTGGTCAAGTTTCGGTCAATGTTTCTTATCCTGGGATTGTGAAAGGAAATCATTGGCACCATACAAAAGTAGAAAAGTTTTTGGTAGTTAGCGGAAGTGGATTGCTTAGATTTAGGAAAATTGGTAGTGATGAAATAATAGAGTATATTGTTAGCGGGAATGAGCTGGAGGTTATTGATATTCCAGTTGGGTACACGCATAATATCATAAATACTGGTGATACGGATCTAATTACATTAATGTGGGCGAATGAGATATTCGATCGTAGTAAACCGGATACTTATTCTGAAATTATTTGATAAATATTATGAAAAATACAAAACTTAATTTTAGAAATAATTCAATTACCTTTATTAGATATTTTGCGGCTTTTCAAGTTTTATATTTACATATAGTAAATCACTTTGAACTTACTCTACCAACCAGGTTGATTAATTTGTTTTCAGGGGTGCCAATTTTTTTCTGTATTAGTGGTTTTTTAATCGCGAATTCATTAAATAAAGATACTGTGGAAAGAAAAACATATTTTAAAAGTAGATTCTTAAGAATTTACCCGGAACTTTGGCTAGCGATTGTTATAAATGCGTTTGTTATGATTTGGCTTAATAGCACTTTGATAAAAAGCTTATCATTTTGGTTATTCAATATTACTCAGGGTACATTTATGCAGTTTTGGACTCCGTCCATTTTGAGAAATTATGGGGTTGGAGTACCTAATGGATCACTTTGGACAATAACCATTTTTGTGCAGTTTTACATATTAATTTATTTTTTATTCCCAAAAATAAGGAAATGTAGTATTAAAATGCATGTTTTATTATTGTCATTAAGTTATCTGCCTAATTTGATGATTGTTTGGATAAAAGATTTTATTCCTGAGATTATTTACAAACTTTTTATGCAAACAATAATTCCCTATTGGTTCTTGTTTTACATAGGTATACTTTTATATTTGTATAGGGAATTTGTAATTCCAAAATTAGTTAACAGCTTTTATCTTATACTGTCATTGTTTTTAGTTTATGGTTTATGTTTTAATAACATCAAGTCAGGATATATGGATCCTATTAGGATATCATTGTTAGCGATCTTAGGTATAGCATTTAGTTATAAGTTTTCTAACATAAAAATAAAAAAAGACTACTCGTTTGGGATATATATTTATCATATGATTTTTGTTAATATATTAATAGAAACAAAGATTATTACTGGTTATAGTACAATGATTGTTGTATCTACTATAACTATATTAGCCGCCGTCTTTACAACTAATCTTTTTAACAAAATTGGTCAAAAAAGAATTCATTAATACTATTAAATAATGCTATATGCAGAGGAGAGAAAAAATGAAAAAATTGAAATTAATTACTATTGTAGGTACTAGACCTGAAATTATTAGATTATCTTCATTCATTAAACTAGCAGACAAATACTTTGATCATGTTTTAGTACATACTGGACAAAATTGGGATTATACATTAAATCAGGTGTTTTTTGAAGATCTTGGACTAAGAGAACCAGACTATTATTTGGATTCTGTCGGAAAAGATCTTGGAGAGACAATGGGGAATATCATCGCTAAAAGTTATGAGGTGATTGATAAAGTTAAACCAGATGCTTTTCTATGTTTAGGTGATACGAATAGTGCACTTTCTGCAATTTGTGCTAAGCGTTTAAAAGTTCCAGTTTTCCATATGGAAGCTGGAAATAGATGTTGGGATTGGAATGTGTCTGAGATGATAAATAGAAAAATTGTTGATCATATTTCAGATATCAATTTACCATATACTGAGCACTCACGTAGATATTTAATTGATGAAGGTTTTGATGGGAAAACGATTTTTGTTACTGGATCTCCAATGACTGAAGTTATCCGTGATAACATTGATAAAATTAACGCTAGCAGTATTTTAGAAACCTTAAATTTAGAAAAAAAGAAGTATATACTAGTTTCAGCTCATCGAGAAGAAAATATTGATAATGAAGACAATTTTATGTCTTTAATGAATTCAATAAATGCAATTGCTGAAAAATATAATATGCCCGTTATATATAGCACACATCCAAGAAGTAGAAAGTTTATTGAGAAGAGAGATTTTCAATTTCATCCATTAGTTCAAACATTAAAGCCATTTGGGTTCTTCGACTATAATAAACTTCAAATGAACTCTTACTGCGTTTTGAGTGATAGTGGAACGTTATCTGAGGAATCTGCGATTCTAAACTTCCCAGCTATTCAAATAAGAACTAGTACAGAGAGACCTGAGGTACTTGACAAAGGGACTATTATTATTGGTGGAATTTCATCTACAACTATGGAACAGTCTTTAGAATTATGTGTGTCAATGTATGATAACAATGAAAAAATTGTAGTTGCAGAGGACTATGCTGATGAAAATGTATCAGTAAAAGTTATCAAGATTATCCAGTCATATTATGATATTGTTAATAAAACTGTTTGGAGAAAATAGTGATGAAACAAAAAATATCTTCATTAATTAGACATTTTATGGAACTGGTTTGTAGAATTTTGAGTTATTTTAACCCAATTATTCCAAAAAACAAACGCAAGATATTAATTTTCAATAGTAAGCCTGATTTTATGAATAATTATGCAATTTTTAATTATTTAATAAAACATAACTATAATGAGAAATATAAGATATATTATTCCATGCCAAATATAGAAGAAACAGTTAATAAGAAAATATCTAATGTTACATACACGAGAGGATATTTGAAACCATTATTTTTGTATTTGACATCTAGCTATGTGTTCTTTGATACTGGTAATATGAGAATTAAACCAGCAAAGAGCCAATTTGTTTATAATTCATGGCATGGAACACCATTTAAGAGAATTGGTTTTCTATCGAAAAATTGTGAGCCAAATTTGCCAGGTGATTTAATGAATACGTTTACTAAGGTTTCTGTATCTGGATCATTCTTTGATGAGATATATAATAAATCGTTTAATTTAAAAAATGGTCAAATTAGCCATATCGGTCAACCACGAAATGACTTGTTATTTTCTGAAGTTGACGCTTTGTCAACATTAGGTATCGATGTCAATAAATATGATAAAATAGCTGTTTGGATGACAACATACCGTTTATCCTATGATGGAAGGCTTGTTCATACTTCAAATCAAAATTGGAGTCACACAAATATGCCTATTCTTATTAGTGAAGACTATTTAGTATCGTTTAATGAAGAATTAAAGAAACTCAACCAGTTAGTTATTGTTAAGATACATGGGACTTCCAAACCAACTGATTATCAATATCATAATTTCTCTAATATTATATTTATTAAAGAAAACGATTTCATAAGTAAAGGTATTCAACTTTATGAGATTCTTTCTGTTGCTGATATGTTAATAACAGATTATTCATCAGTATACTTTGATTATTTAATTCTAAACAGACCGATTGCTTTTATTGTTGATGATATCGAGGATTATGAAAAAAACAACGGTTTTAACGTTGAGAACCCATCAGAGTTTATGCCTGGTGAAAAGATATTGAATTATAATGATTTGATCCAGTTTTTTAAAGATTGTAGTAAGGGCATGGATCTTTTTATACAAGAACGAGCTAAAATTAATGATGTTGTAAATGAGTTTACTACTAGAGATAATACTTTTAAAACTCTAGAGTTGATGGGTATTAAAAAGGATGGTGCTAAATGAAATTAATTTATTGCGGATTGTTTTTTAAGAATCCTTTTGAAGTTATTGAGAAGTCAAAGATTGCTCCGAGCTTAGCAACCCATAAGTTTAATAGCAATTTCATGTTAGGATTGCATGAATGCTTAGGTGATGACTTAGTAGTCATAAATACAGAAGATTATGCTTCTTATCCACATAGTAGATTTTTTGTCGTCAAAAATGAAAAATACATCAAAAACTCGATTAATATAGAGACCATTGGAAAATTGAATATATCTGGATTAAAATATTTATTTGAGTATAAAAATTATATTAAAACTATTAAAGAACATATATCAAACAATCCAAATGAAGAGATCTGCATTCTTTGTTACGGAAGATATTTCCCCAATGTATTGGCAGTAAATGCCATTAAAAGGGAATATCCGCAAGTAAAAACTTGCATGATATTAGCAGATCTTAGTGGCTCAGCGGCAACAAAAACAGATAATTATGGTGTAATTAGAGAGTTGTTTTCTGGTAAACTTGTAAGTATGGCATTGGAAAAATCTAAAAAGTTTGATTCATTTGTTTTAGTTAGTAAACATATGGAATCGTACTTGCAAATAGAAGATAAACCTAATGTTATAATAGAAGGGATGGTTAACTCAAATGTTGTTGTCAAGTGTGGTCAAGCCGTAGATAATGTTGTATTATACTCAGGAATATTATCAAAGCAATACGGTGTGGATACACTAATTAATGCAATGAAATTATTGCCTAGTAATGTAGAACTTCACTTATACGGCGACGGCCCTTTAAAAAACGAAATTAAACGTCTGAATGACAAGAGGATTAAGTTTTTTGGATATATTGTTAATGAAGAGCTATTAGTAAGAGAAGCTGAGGCTACAGTCTTAATTAATCCAAGACCAAATATAGAAGATTTTACAAGATATTCGATGCCGTCAAAAAATTTAGAATACTTATTCTGCGCTAGGCCCGTAGTGTGCTATAAATTAGATGGGATTACGGATGAATACGATGAATATTACAATTATGTAGCTGGAAATGATGCTTCTGATATTGCTGATGCAATTAGAAAGATTTTAGATATGAGTCCAGAAGAGCAGGAAAAAGAAGGATTAAGAAATAAAGAATTTATCATTAATAATAAATCTAATTTGCAGCAAGCAAAGAAAATAGTTGAAATGTTCAATAAATTATAATGGAGGCACTAGGATGGAGAAATATACGGATTTTAGCATAAAGAGATTTCTGCAATTCATTAGGAAAAAAAGTAAAGGGTTAATTATTTGCGGTTTAGTTTTTGGAACTATTATGGCAGCAAGTCTCTTTATAAACTATAATAGCATTGACAACTATTATTTAGATGGGATGTCAAGATCAGAAGTTGAGAGTAAAGTTGATAGAATTGAAAGCGAAATTGATTATTTAAAAAAAAGTTTAGATAAGAACAATGAATATATAGAAAATAGTTTGTTATACACATACTCAAAGACCGGTGCTTTTAAATACGTTTTCTTGCTAAAAACTTCTCATTTAACTGATAATGATAGAGCGGAGCTATTATCTAACTTATATGGTAACCAATATTATGTTTATCTTGCTCTTGAATCGGATTTAAACGTAGAATATAAGTATTTAAAGGAAGTTATTATGTTTTCTGAGAATAAAAAAAATATTCTCATGGCCGTTTATTTTGATGATGATACTTCATATAGCAGCTTGATACAGGTAACTAAGAATTATGTTTATGGATTAACTAAAAAGGATATATCTATCACTTTAGAATCGCAACGTAACATACCTGCGAGTCAATTTGATAGCAAAGCATATGTTGATTTTGCAAAAAGTACTGAGGCAACAATAAAAGCAAGACAGAATGAAATATTGGTTTTTAATAATTATTTAAAAGCAGATAAAACGCTCGATTATAGTGACTTCTTTATTATTCTTATGTTTTCAATTGCTTGGTGTCTGGTTTTAGGATTTCTATGCTTATTCATTATTTACAATACAAAAGAAGTTCTTTTTGAGAAAGAGCAGTTCGAACGATTAGGAATAAAACTATCAAGTCATGATAGCAGTAAAGCAAAACCATTAGTGATAAATGATATTAAATTAATTTATTATCAGTTCAAAAAATTTGAACTAGGTTCAAAGGTGGAATGCGTAAAAGTCATTCCAGGGATTTTTTCTTCAAAATTATTAATGAAATTATATATTAAGAATCCTAACTTAAAAATCTATTTTGGTGAAGATTAAATGAAAAAGAAATCGCACTTAATTCCAATTATCCTAATTGAGTTATATTTATGTATAACAGTCGTTTGTTTTGCTTTTGGTCCGCTTAAATATCCTGTAATTTCTCCTGTGAAATTTTATTCCTTTATATTCTTTTATCAAATTGCCTTACTTGTTGGATATATTGTTGCTTTAAAGAAACATAAACTAAATAAGAAAAATTATAACACAAATGATTTTTTTCTAAGATTAGTTAAAATTTTATTAATTTTAAATATTTTATTCTTACTATTCTTAATGACAAGGGATTTTTTACTAGGTTCTTTCTCGTTATCTGGTATATTAGCTAGAATAAAACTGGGCTTATCAAACCCTGGCGCAGCTTACAACTTGAGATTTACTGGTGCGACTGATTCCATGTTTCTTGGGAAAATAGGTTCAGTTATCGTTATTTTATTGCATCCGATTTTTTATTTAGTTATACCTACTGGATTGATACTGTTTAGGAAGTTGCCTGGATATCTTAAGATAGTACTTTTTGTTAATATTGTTTTAGAAATTGCGCGTTCAATTGGTATTGGCGTGAACAAAGGCGTCTTTGATGTAATAGTAATGATTATGTGTGCTATAGTAATAAATTTCTTAGTTTCATTTAACGGAAAATTTGACAAGCAAATAATTTCTAAAGTCATGCTTGCTGTTATTTCTTTATGTGTGCTTATATTGTTTGTGTTTAACAAGAATATATCTTCTCGAGGTATTGGTGAACAAGTAAAAACAGAACAAATCCATACTGTTGGTCTCGATACGATAGTATATGATAAAGATTGCCTTTTATATAAGTTTGTTCCTGATAGTTTAGAAAATTTCTCTACTCTTGCTATTGGTTACTTGACCCAAGGATATTATGGATTTAGCCTTACTATGGATGAAGATTTCCTACCTTTGTATGGAATAGGTAATAGTAGATTTGTGCGAAGATATGTAGATGGGTATATATTTGACTCTTCTCAACTAACTTTTGAATATAGAATTCAGCCAAAGAACTGGGATTCATATGTGAATTGGCATTCACTTTATACATCCTTAGCTGATGATTTTGGATTAATCGGTACAATAATGCCTATGTTTGTGATTGGATATTTATTTGCAGTATTTTTCATGGAATCTTTAAATGAGAATATTATTGCTCAATTATTGCTTTGTTTAACGATGATCATGGTACTATTTATCCCGATGAATAATCAAATATTCGCTTTCCACCCTACGATTTTCTCATATGGGTTGCTTTCTATTTCATACTTAGTTTTTAAGAAATAAACACTAATGTATTTTATAATATGTAAAGTAGATATTATCTGCTTTACAATTGTAATGCATTTGCTATAAAAAGATTGGAGATACAATATGAAATATTTAGTTTTAGGTGCTGGCGGCATGGCTGGTCACATGATAACAATTTTTTTGAGTGAGAATGGAGAAACTGTAGACGGACTAGCACGTCGTGATATACCTTTTTGCAATACTATTAAATTAGATATTACAGATTTTGAACAATTGAAAACGGTGATTGCTCAGAATCAATATGATGTAATAATTAATTGCATTGGTCTTTTGAACCAAACCGCAGAAGATTATAAAGCTCAGTCGGTTTTAGTAAATTCATATCTACCACATTTTTTAGCAGAAGTTACCACAAATATGAAGACTAGAATTTTTCATATGAGTACAGACTGTGTTTTTTAAGGCACACGAGGGCATTATACGGAAAACGAGTTTCCTGATGGCGAGACTTTTTATGATAGAACAAAAGCACTTGGTGAGTTAAATGATAGTAAAAATCTAACATTTAGAAATTCGGTTATTGGTCCAGACTTAAATGAAGATGGCATTGGACTTTTCAATTGGTTTATGAAGCAGAACGGTGAAATTAATGGTTATAGCAAGTCTATTTGGACTGGGGTTACGACACTAACTTTAGCTAAAGTTATGCATTATGCTAGCAAGAAATCAATTTGCGGTATCTATAATCTTGTTAACAACGATATTACAAATAAGTATGAATTAGTTACGTTGTTTAATAAATACTCTAGTAAAAATTTAAAGATAAATAAAGTTGATGGCATAGACCACGATAAATCTTTAGTGAGTACTAAGGATGATTTTTCTTCCATAATACCTAGTTATGAGGTTCAAATAAAAGAGATGTTTGAATGGATTGAACTTCATAAGGACTTATATAAACACTATTTTATTAGCGAATAGAATTTTATTTGTTAATGACTTTAGGCGACAGGAGATAAATACATATGAATAATGCTAGTTTTAAATCGGGTTTTAGAAATGTTTTTTTAGCACTGCTTACGCAATTAGTTGTCTTAGTCATTGGTTTGGTAAAATCATTGATTTTGCCATCTAATATGACAGTTAGCGATTTCGGTTTCTGGCAAGTTTTTATTTTTTATGTTTCTTATATAGGACTATTCTTCCTTGGGTATAATGATGCTTTTTTATTAAAGTATAGTAAAAAAAATTTAGATGAGCTTCCCGATAAAGACATAAGAAGTGGAAACTTAGTTTTTATAGCTTTTTTAACGCTCTTTTCTATGATTGTGTTTTGTTTATCTTTTATAGAAACTATTGAAAGAGCAACAATTATAAGGTTTTTTTCTCTTAGTATTCTTGTTTGGGGATTATATGGAGTCCTTATCTATATTTATTTAGCGACAAATAATATAAAGAGGTATAGTTTATTTAGTATGTTAGATCAAATTATTTTCTTGTTTTTTGTTACTTATTCTTTCTTTAGTGGAAATTTTGGATATAACTATTTAATATTTTCGATGTTTCTGTCGAAATTAATTGCAGTTATTTTGATGGTCATTGAGTTAAGAAAGTTTGTTTTTGGATCTATGAACAATTTGAAAGTCAGTTTCCAATATTTCAAAGGCAATGTTAAAACTGGTATATTTGTTATGCTATCAGCAGTTTTTTCTCTTTTAATGAGTGGGTTTGGTAAGATTATAATTGATTTGAATGGTGATATAAATAGATTTGCGGGATATGCTTTTGGACTTAGCATATCTAGTTTAATTACTGTGTTTGTGTCCGCGGTTGGGCCAGTTTTATTACCAGTATTGTCTAGAGTTGGTGATGATAAATTGCAGTTAATGTATAAAAAAATGCACTTTGTTATAAGCTGTATCAACAATTTCGGCTTAACTGTGTTTTTTGCATTAGTCTTAGTAGTTGAATCATATTTTGCAAAATATATATCTTTACTAGACTACTTGCATTTTTTATTTTTAGCTATTATGATTCAAAATAAAATATTTTTAATATATAATACATATTTCAAAATATTACGTGAGGAGAAAAAGATGTTGTTATTCTACTCTTGCAGCATTGGTTTCCCATTTATAATGGCGCTATTACTATTTAGTATTTTTGATAGTATTGTTATGGTTTCTATTTTTACTTTGGCAGCAGTAATAATACTAGATTTATTATGTAATAGATTTTTTATGAAGCGCCTTGAAACAAGTGTTTCATTCATAAAAGAGTATTTAATATATGGTGTATTCTTAATTTGTTGTTATATACCCAAAATTGGTTGGATTATATTCTTAGGTATTGTAATTGCGAAGTTGCTAATTGATAGAAAAGAAATATTTGATTTCTTAAGTAATTTTAGAACTAGTAAATTTGATTGATAAAGAAAGGGGTTAATAAAGTGACAGATTTCACTTTATTGGGGAACAAATATGAAAAAAGTAATTACATATGGTACGTTTGATTTATTTCATATTGGTCATTTAAAAATACTAAAAAGGGCAAAAGAGCTAGGAGATTACCTAGTTGTAGCTATTTCTAGTGATGAGTTTAATGCCATTAAAGGAAAAAAATGCGAGATAACATGTGAAAATCGAGCCGAGATTGTTAGAGCTATAAGATATGTTGATGAAGTTATTATTGAAGAATCATGGGATCAAAAACCTGATGATATAAAGAATAATAATATAGATATTTTTGTAATGGGTGATGATTGGCAAGGCAAATTTGACTACTTAAATGATTTATGCGAGGTAGTTTATTTACCGCGCACTGAGGGTATAAGTACCACAATGCTAAAAAAGAGTTTATCAAGTGGACAAAAATAACCTACGTGTAGTTGTAGTAGGAAACGGGATTTGGGCTCGTGTGCTTGCTCAAGTTCTTCTGGATAATTATATAAATGTAAGTATATATGAGATTCATGCTAACGATATAAACATTAATCATAGTGGTAATAATAAAGCGGTGATGGTTACCTCCAATGTAGTTTCTACTAATGACATTAGAATAATTAATGAGGCTTCTATCATTATACTAGCAGTCCCAGTATTGGCGATAGAAGAGGTTTGTTTACACCTGACTTCACATATTATTAGTAAAGTAATTGTAGTCAATGTAGCAAAGGGTTTTAATCCGCACACGAATGAAAGAATTTCTGATACAATTAGGCGGATTATACCCGATTGCCTATTGAGTAGTGTGGTTTCCCTAATTGGGCCAAGTCATGCTGAAGAGGTAGCGCTAAGAATGCTAACAACAGTATCTGCTGTTTCGTTAGTTGAATCTGATGCAAGAGCGATTCAATCTATTTTTTCCAATGAATATTTTAGAGTTTACACTAGTTCTGATGAAATTGGCAGTGAGTTTGGTGTAGCGGTTAAAAATGTTATTGCTATTGCAAGTGGAATGATTTCTGGACTAGGGTATGGTGATAATGCTAGAGCTGCTTTAATTACTAGAGGCCTTGTAGAAATAACAAAAATAGTAGAGTATGTAGGTGGCAAAAAAGAGACCATGATGGGGCTTACAGGTATAGGTGATCTGATTGTTACTTGTACTAGTGGCTATTCGAGAAATTTTAAAGCAGGATTATTTATCGGGGAAAATGATGGTAGCCAAGATTTTTTGAGCACAGATTATAGTACTGTAGAAGGGATATGCACGGTTAAAAATCTTTATGAATTATTTGGTACTATTAATATTGATTTACCTATCATCACAGAGGTTTATAATGTATTATATCAAGGTGAAAGGCCATCGCAATCTGCAGCAAAATTGATGAAAATAAAACTGAAACCAGAGAATGAGAATTAAATAATACTGAAATAGGCAGTAATTTAGTTTCTTAGACGGTCGTTTTGATGAGCGCTAGGCGCTTATCTTTTTTTCATTAGTTTGTTAATATGGACTGTTGAAAGGTATTTATTTGCGATAATGAATGAATTATTTTATGGAGGAAGTTATAGATATGTTCATTTATTTCTGACTAGAATAAAATATTTCTCGTTCGCTTATGGATATTGAAGAGCCTTAATTAACAAAATCAATTTTTCATTTTATATAAACTTTTGAAATTTGGTTACTCAAACAGTATTTGTCAATATTTAAAGTAAAGAACATCTTATTAGCATAGTAACATAATGGCCGTATTATTTAGCCAAGCTCTTTATTATTTCTCATAATTATGCTAAACTGTAACTATAAATTTGCATGAATCATAATTTGAAAAATAGCAATTTTGATTCAAATGGAGGAAATAAAATGAAAGACAGAATTTTTTTAGCATCACCACATATGGGTGGCAATGAAATGAAGTATATTAATGATGCTTTCGAAAAAAATTGGATTGCGCCTTTAGGACGCAATGTAGACGAATTCGAAATGAGATTAAGTGAATATGTGGGAGCAAGTGAAGCGTTAGCTACTTCTTCAGGGACTGCTGCTATTCACTTGGGTTTAAAGTATCTAGGGGTTAATCAAGGTGATTATGTATTTTGCTCAACTTTAACTTTTAGTGCAAGTTGCAATCCAGTTTTATATGAAAAAGCTATCCCTATATTTATCGATTCTGATGAGTCTTGGAATATGTCACCTAAAGCTTTAAAAAGAGCTTTCGAATGGGCTGAGAAAGTCGGAAAGATGCCAAAAGTAGTAATTGTTGTTGACTTATATGGGCAAAGTGCAAAATGGGATGAGATTTTAGAGATATGTAATGAGTATAATGTTCCAATCTTGGAAGATGCTGCTGAGGCTCTAGGGTGTACATACAATAATCGAAAATGTGGAACATTTGGACATTTTGGTGTCATTTCTTTTAATGGGAACAAAATTATCACTACATCTGGTGGGGGGATGATTTTCTGCCAAAATGAGGATGAAAAGAAAAAAATGTTTAAGTGGGCAACTCAATCAAGAGAACCCGCTAAACACTATGAGCATAAAGAAATCGGATATAATTATAGACTAAGCAATGTTTGCGCCGGAATAGGATTAGGGCAACTTGAAGTTTTAGATGATAGAGTTGAGAAAAAGCGTGAGATATATAGGCGATATAAAGAAGGATTTGCATCACTACCAATAGAAATGATGTATGAGTTACCAGAAAACAATTCGACTCATTGGCTTAGTTGTATGACTATTAATGATGACTGTTATGTTACACCAAGCATGATCGCTGATGCACTTGATATGGAAAATATTGAATCAAGACCAATTTGGAAACCGATGCATTTACAGCCAATATTTAAAGACAATATATTCTTTTCACATCTTGAAGCAGGAAGTATGAGCGAGTATTATTTTAACACTGGAATATGTTTACCTAGTGATACGAAAATGACTATTGAGCAACAAGATAGAATTATTGAAATTATTAAAGGTTGCTTCTAAAAATGTACAAGATATTTTTTAAAAGACTTCTAGATATTATTTTAAGTTCTATAGGTATTATAGTGTTACTACCAATATATATTATTGTGGCTATTTTAGTAAGAATCAAATTAGGGAGTCCTATAATTTTTAAGCAGTCACGACCAGGAAAAAATGAAAAAATATTTGAAATGTTTAAATTTAGAACAATGACTGATGCGCGTGATGAAAATGGTGAATTGCTCGATGATTCTAAAAGACTGACAAAATTTGGTAGAACTCTCAGATCTACATCACTTGATGAATTGCCTGAATTATTTAATATATTGAAAGGCGATATGAGTATAGTTGGTCCAAGACCTCTATTAGTTAGGTATTTGCCATTATATAGTGAAACTCAAAGGCATAGACATGATGTTAGACCTGGTTTAGTTGGTCTTGCTCAAGTATCGGGTAGAAATGCTATTTCTTGGAACCAAAAGTTTGAGTTAGATGTAAAATATGTCAATGAATGCTCATTATTACTTGATATGAAAATAATTTTTAAAGCGGCATTTGTAGTATTTAAAAGGGATGGAGTAAGTAGTTCAACATCCGAAACTATGGAAGAGTTCAAAGGTAACTAAGGAGACCAACTATGAGGAAGTCAAGGAATAAATGAAAAATATTTATGGCATGACAAAAAGAACTAAGAAATAGTCGGTTTAAAAAAATACTGATTATTCTAAGATAAAATCTTTATCAGGATTCGAAAGGATAAAGAAAATATAGTTAACTACTTTTTTAGAACAATGCCCCAGAGCATTATAGTGACCTTTACCTTCGCTTCTTTTCTTAAGGTAATACGTGTTCATAACTGAAGAATTTTTACGGATATTATTGGCAGACCAAGTCAGAGCATATCGTAATAAGTAATTACCACGTTTGGACATTCGAGTTGATTTAGCAGTAAACTGTCCGGATTGCCTAATCTTAGGATCAAGGCCAGCATACGCTAAGATTTTGTCAGGAGAGTCAAAACGTGATATATTATTGATAGCAGAAAGAATGTAAGCAATTTGAATCGGACCCATCCCA
>JAVBLL010000027.1:0-5344 GCA_031553555.1 Bacilli bacterium | reverse complement strand
TATGGCTTCCGAATCAGGTGTGGGCGGCGGACATCACCTACATAAAAGTGTCCGGCGGCCATGTATACCTGATGTGCATCATTGATGTGTACAGCCGGAAGATTCTGTCCTGGCGCCTGTCCAACACGCTGGACGCCGCCTTCTGCGTATCGGCGCTGGAGGAAGCCATGATGGTATGGGGGATTCCGGCCATATTCAACACGGACCAGGGCTGCCAGTTCACCAGCCAGGTATTTATCGATACCCTGACTTCCCATCGGGTGAGGGTCAGCATGGACGGAAAGAACCGTGCCCTGGATAATATCTACATTGAACGATTCTGGAGGAGCCTGAAGTATGAAGATATTTACTTGAATGATTATCAGGATATGGCGAGCCTGAAGGCCGGGCTGAAACGGTACTTTGCCTTCTACAATGGTGAACGCTTTCATGCGTCCCTTGATTACCTCACTCCGGATGAGCAGTACTTTTCAGTCTTTAACAATGGGCAGCCTCGGGGGAACCCCCGGGCCGCATAATAAACTACCACCTTAAGTTATTTTATTTTTGTGTTGACAAAAGGGCGCAGTATACCATTTCGTGAAGGTAATGGAAGAACATCGCGGGAGTTCTTTAGACAATTGGCTTTAAATGCAAATTATATACTTGATTTTAGTGGACTAGAGAAAGAGGAATTGTTGACAGCAGACATCGAAGCATTTAATGGGCAATACGAAAAGTTAATAAAATTATTAAACAAAACCATTTCTGTAGTGTAGGCAACTGCACCTAACAAAGTTTATACGCTACGTCGCTGCGCTCCTCGGGGTTCCGTTCGCCTAGGTCACTACGTTCCCACGGCTCACTCCACCCACATTTTGTGGCGGCGGTCATTGCTACGCAATGCCCTATTAAGCCGCCACAAAACGTCGTATAAACCCGAACGTTAGGCGCAATACCTATTAGCATTATCTGTAAATTAGTAGGGGAACCATGAAAAAGTATGTTTTTGTGATCATTTGTTTGTTATTGATTCAAAATAGCTATGCTCAAATTAATCAACTACAAAAATTAGATATAAAAGCTTATTTGAATGATATAGAAATAGCAGGGCCTATATATTATGATGGCTCAAAATTTAATGTATATGAAAATTATCCAAATTCATATGTTAATTTGGCGAATATATTTCATTTGCTTGAAGCAGAAACAGTAGTTGATGGAAATATAATCAAGATAACTAGTCGGAAATTTGGAAATTTTGTAATTACCTATAATGGTCCAGATGAAATAATATTTAACCCAAGACCTTCTCCTTTTCCAAGTACAAAAAATACAATAATCATTATTGATAATGAATTCTATATAAGGATCAATTTAGTACGATACATTATTTCTGGGTACACAGAAGAGGATGAAGAAAAAGTAACGTTGTATACTCGTGATTATCAAAGGCTTAATTTGCCTGAATTAAATATAAGAGCATATTTGAATGATACAGAAATTATGGGAACTGTATATAAAAATATTTTTGCCCCTCTCATTCAAGGTCTTAATTACTCAAGCTCATTCGTTAATTTAATAAATATTTTTAGTTTATTTGATTCAAAAATAGAAATTGATGGAGGTATTATTGAAATAAATAGCTCAAGAATTGGTAATATAAAAATTATCTACAAAAATCAAACAGATATTCTTATTGATTATGTTTCAAAAGAATTGGAATTAACCCCTTCATTTACAAATAATTCAATGGTAATTATTAATAATAAATATTATATAACTATTAGCATGGTTCGTTACCTAATAAATGGAGCATTAAAACAAGATGAAGAAAAAGTAGTATTATATACAAATGATTATGAAAGGCTTGATATCCCTTTAACATTACATGACTGTTACTTAGCTTTAGATAATCAACTTAGTAGTGGAACAAAAGATGATATAAAAAACTCATCGATTAATGACTTAATAGAATACCATATGGGATTAGGAATGTGGATTCGAAATAATTGGATTAGGCAAACTAATAATAGAATTACGAAATTATTATTTGACAATGGATTACGACATCCGGACGATATGTCTCAATTGATAATAATTGGATATCATTACTACTTAAATGATACAATTAATTCAATAGAAGAATTAATTGTTGAATAATAGGTACTGCGCCTAACAAAGTTTATACGCGTCGTCGCTTTGCTCCTCGGGGTTCCGTTCGCCTAGGTCGGCTACGCCTCCCACGGCTCACTGCACTCACATTTTGTGGCGGCGGTCATTGCTGCGCAATGCCCTATTAAGCCGCCACAAAACGTCGTATAAACCCAAACGTTAGGTGCAATTTTTCAAAGAATAAATGCTGAAGAGAATGCAGATGAAAAAATATATTATCGGTAACCTTTCGATAGATTTGTTTATAATTTTTATTGTTTTGGTTTTTTCCAAAGAGCCAACAGTTGAAAAAATAACGTTATGCAGTCTTGTTTTTGGAATGGGGATAATAGTTTCTTTGTCTTTTGTTTTCTTTTTCTACATCTCTTTTAATTTTTTTAGTCAACTGGTTTTTGAAGTATTCACAATATTCTTCATGCTTGGATCTTTTCTTGGTTTGATCACAATAATTGTGAATCCAGTAAGGGAAAGTTTTTTATATTCAGTTTTATTAATACCCATGATTAACCTCTTTTTTATAACACTTTATATTAGATTTAGTGTATGGAAAATTGATCGAAAAAAGGATTACCTAGAAAAAAAAAGAAAAAAGGACAATGAAAAAATTATAATATAAGATCATGAACCTACTAATTATAATTGTGACAAGATGTTTATTACTTATCATTTCGCAGATATTATTTAAAATTGTTTATAGATATAAATATATAAATTTATTAGATATTAAAAAACATGATAATATTCTGTGTAAGAAATATGAATATTTAAAAGTGAAAAGGGTAAGAAGAAATTTTCGGGGGGAGCAACGAGAAATTTCAATAGACAATGATTTTGCGAATGGAAAAACCAGTCAAAATATAGTTGATGATATTCTTGTTTTTGGTATAAAAGATCATAAAGAATATTTACTTTTTATGAAACGATGGTCATTGGAAGATCGGGATAAAATTAAAAACATAGTAGATGACTTAAATGTGAAATTGAAAAACTGCACCTAACAAAGTTTATACGCGTCGTCGCTTTGCTCCTCGGGGTTCCGTTCGCCTAGGTCGGCTGCGCCTCCCACGGCTCACTGCACCCACATTTTGTGGCGGCGGTCATTGCTACGCAATGCCCTATTAAGCCGCCACAAAACGTCGTATAAACCCGGACGTTAGGCGAAATAAAAATGAGATTATCTTACAAATTATGTACCAATAGGATTATTTATGCTTAATTCACTTTTTAATAACTTTTCCTGGAACCTCGAAGAAATATATAAAAAAATGGGTTTAAAGAAAATGACTGAAGAAATATTAAACGTTTTGGAAATAACTTCATCAGAAGAAAACTACGATCCTATCATGTTCTATCAAGGGTTAAATATGGCAAGATGGATGACTTTTTATGATGAAGATGATAGTTCATTATCAGAAAAAGAAATAATATGTTTTCGAAACCATTTTAAAGAAATTAAATTTTATGATACCATAGAAAAATATTTATATAACCCATATCGACGGATTATGGACGCAACTTTAAATATTCTTCCGGTTTTTTGCGATGATGGAAACTATTTAATTAAGGAAAATTCAATCTACTTAGTAAAGGCGTTTGAAAATCAATATTATAATAATAATCCATACCTTGCATGTAATTGTTTGTTAAAAATAAAAATGCTTGATGAAAATATTTATAATGAATTTTTCAAAAAAATAAAAATCAGTAATTCAATAATAAATATTATCACTTATTGTTTTATGGTAAATATTAGTTATGAATTGAAAAACGAATTAGATATAGCTTATAAAAAGTTTTATGATAATATTGGACAGTTAGTTATTGAAAAGTATACTAAATGTATTAGTATCTATCAGCAATTTATAATAAATTTGCAGGATAAATTAAAATTGAAAGATTGGGATTCTGAAATATATATTAAAGCAATAAAATATGTTGTTGGTAATTATGATGATATGTTTTTATGGAAAATTGAAAATAAATATGAAGAAATATATGAAATAATTAAAAAATAAACATTGAAGCATTTTTACTTCGCCTAACAAAGTTTATACGCGTCGTCGCTTTGCTCCTCGGGGTTCCGTTCGCCTAGGTCGCCTAAAGGCTCCCACGGCTCACTGCACCCACATTTTGTGGCGGCGGTCATTGCTACGCAATGCCCTATTAAGCCGCCACAAAACGTCGTATAAACCCGAACGTTAGACGCCATTTGTCCTAAAGCATTTTAACAAAATGATTTTAATATAATGTTGCTGACAATTGAGAGAAATTATGGATTTTAATAAATTGGATAAATATTTTAATGAAAATGAAAAACCTAATAAAGAGATTTTTGATAGATTAACTTCTTCTGAAGAATTACATTATATTGCGGAAAATCATAATTGGGATAATGGTATAACCATACTGGAATGGATTGCTGAAAGCAAATTATGTAGTGATGCAACGGCATTGATGATATTTTGGCGGGCACAACCTTATGATTATATAAAATATAATTACAACTCAAAAAACATAAAAAATGTAGATATGAACATTTTTAAATTAATAAAAAAAATAAAGGAAAATTATAAAAACGGCTTTTATGAAAGAACTTCAATACAATATAATCCTAAAAATGATATGCCGGAAAATATTCCGGAAATAATGCTTCAGGAAACAAATGGAGAAGAACCCCATATTTATTATGATGAAAAAGAATCATTTTCATTGGTAGGTGATTATCTGGATAATCTACTAGCAAAATGTGATAACAGCATGGAATTATATAATATTGCATATTTATTATCCATGAATGTATTGTTAGACACATATAAAAAATACTTGAACACAAATATTGTGATAAAGGAATAGCATTATTTACATATTGGAAATTGAGATGGCTTTATGATATTGATGAACAATATGTTATTAATAAGATTATGAATAATGAATATAAAGAAATTATAAAATCCAAACCAGAAGATTATAGAAAAGGCAAATGGGAAATACCTGAAATAATGAAAATTGAAATAAAATGATACATTACTGGGACAAACGTCGTCTAACACAGTTTATACGCGTCGTCGCTTTGCTCCTCGGGGTTCCGTTCGCCGAGGTCGGCGTTGCCTCCCACGGCTCACAGCACCCACAGTTTGTGGCGGCGGTCAATTCGACGCAATGCCCACTTAAGCCGCCACCAAACGGCGTA
>JAVBLL010000037.1:0-4343 GCA_031553555.1 Bacilli bacterium | reverse complement strand
TCCATCTAAACCTGAAACAAACTCTTTTGCTACACAAAGCATTATTTCTAGATTATCAAAATCATAGTAATGTGACCAGTTAAAAAAGGCTTCATCATAAATAACTTTAATATTATCATGAATATATATTTTCTTTAAATTAGGACTTTCAAGTAGATAATTTCCGCCGCCATACCCGTACTGTGTCATAGGACCATACCCTATTTGCCAGACATCTTTTCCGGCAATAGTTCTTGGAATGTCTATAACTTCTTGTTCTTTTCCTAATTCACTAAAGCCAACAATCGCTATCACTCCATCTGACTTATTCTTAGGAAAACGACTATTTTTTCCGAATATAATATACTGAAAATACCCTTCTTCATGAATGTCATGTGAACCAAGAGGTTTACATCCAGCAAGTCCAATGATTCCAAATACCATGACAATCATCGCTATATAAGTTATCATTTTTTTAAATTTTTTCATTGATAATACCTCCATATCTATGATAGTATCATTTATTTTTGTTTATATACTGCTTATATTATATATAACAATTAAATAGGATTTTTTTTTGATTATAATTATTATTATATACTAATATCCGAAGATAGTAAACAGTAACCCGCGTTTAAAAAACTTTGAAGTTGTATATTTAATTTTATAATACATAAAAAATATAAATGCTTGTCTCCGATAAAATATCGAAATCAAGCATTTATCTTATGTATAATTGTTTTTAATGTCTTTTTAACAAAGAACCTTTCAATACCCAGAACTTTTTCAACAACAAGTTTTTAAAGAATAATAATTATCCTGTAACCGTAACATAAATATATAACATCCATCTTGGGTTATACTTATATACTCCTATTACTATAGAGGTATTTTCTATTGCAGCATCTTTAGCATATATTCTTCCCCAAGTATCCACAGTTATATTAGGATGAGCAGCCTGATTATAATTCCAATTATAATATTGCAATATAGGACTTGGAACCTTCACACCTGAAGGCAAATTAATTAAATCTATTGAGGTATAAACATCCGCTTTAACATTTATAGCAATCGCTATTTCAATTAAATCTGCGGTTGAAGAACGCATTTCTTTTTTGATTATGAAATCCTTAATTAACACTATCGAAGAGTCGTATATATAAACTGCCATTATCTTAATTTGTGTATCAACGGATACTGGCAAAGCGAACACTGTTCCATACGCTGACACTGTTGCTATATTGTTATTTTCAGAATACCAATAGTAATCAAGACGGCTACTAGATGGAAGGCCCATTGTATTACTAAAATAAATGAGTTTTGTATATCCTTGAGTAATGGTGTTTTCTCCTGGAAGCCCACCGTTTAAATCAACTTCTGTTCCTTTCATTATCATGTCAGTTTGCATATACTGACTACCATATTTACTGATTTTACGAGCTATTTCAACATCAATATCCTCAGTGCTAAAATAGCCAATATAGTATATTCCATCCTTTAGGTTAATTTCTCCTGTATATCCGCTGAAAGCACTACTTTGCAATACTTCAGTAACTCTGACATTATTATTTTGCGTTTCCCGGACAACAAAAAGGATTACATTTGTTCCATTAACTTTGATTTCTAACTCTGCTGCCTGTAGTAGATTCACTGCTTTTATGGACGAAGTATCATTAGCATTAAACATATTGATTATTGTGTCTTCATTATCAGCTAATTCGAAAGAATTAATATCTAGGGCTCCAAAAGAATTCATATTTAAAGAATTAATCTTTTTTAAATTTGGACAATTTTTAAAAACATCTGCGCCAATACTAGAAATAGTATTAGGAATCGTGATTTCGGTTAGTTTTGAACAGTTAGCAAAAACTTCATCATCAATACTTGTAACACCCGTAGGGACATTAACAATTGTTAGCCAATTCTTGAAGTTGTCCACTGATAATTCAGGATTATATTCCCATGTGATCTCTAGTGATGAACACCCAAGAAAAGCATTAACTTCGATTTCTTCAACACTATCTGGTATTATTAAATCAAACAAATATCGGCAATTTTGAAAAGACAAAGTACCGATCTTTTCAACACTATCAGGAATGATGGTGTTTTTGCATCCTACTACCAACTCATTCGTATCAGTTTTTATGATGGCATTACAATTATTTCGACTATCATAAATAGGATTATTAGCATTTACTATAATGTTTTCTAAAAAGATGCATTCATCAAAGGCACTCATGCCAATGCTTTCTACTGTATTTGGAATGGTAATACTAGTAATTCGTATACAGCCAGCAAAGGCATTATTTGCAATACGATCTCCTCCAGTTATATTAATAGTTTTAAGTGAGGATGGTACTTTTACATTATGGTTTGTGTATTCTAAAGCACCAAAAATATAGCCAAAGTGGGTGTTAGTTGTACCATTTAAACTATTTCCAATAAACGGAACAGTCATTTTTCTTAAATTACGGCAACCCTCAAAGGCACCCAAACCTATTCTCTCTACACTTGAAGGTATGGATATTTCGTTTAGAAGAGTTTGGTTAGCAAAGGCTGAAGCACCGATGGACGTAATCGTTATGCCTTTTATTACCGATGGCATCATAATAAAGCCCGACAAAGTCACATTTACTCCGGTTATTGTGTTCCCCGCATTGTTAGTGGAAAATGGTGCACCAAAAGTTACATTGTTTAATATATAATTATGCATATCCGCATCATATGTTTCCAAATTATGCGGAACAGGAAAGGCGTTTTGGCTACATTTACTGACATTGCTGTTTGATGTTGTGAAATGTTTATTATATGTATTTACACCGTCATACCCTTCTGCTTTTTGTGATGATTCCTCAACACATACATCTCCCGGTAAAATCCCTGATTCAGATGTCATTCCAATCCCAACATTTGTATAAGGTGGAACAAAAAGCAGGGCATATGTTGCACGTATCCCATCAGCGGCGATACTACTTATTTCTAAATGTGTTTCAAGATATCGGTTTCCAGATATAATAAAATCCAACATAGTTTTCGATGTTGTTCCGCTTAAGGCATGAAAATTTATATGCGGATTTTGGGCATAAACACTATTCCAAGTATTTTTACGAGTTGTCAAATTGCAAAACGAATTACCGCATTTTCCAGTTATGCATGGTTGCTTTTCGAAATCATCAATACCTAAAAATCTAGCAAAAAAGTTATCAGCCCAACTACCATTGTATGGTGTGCCTAAACTAACAAGCGATGACACATTTTTGGGATGTTCTATAGCATAATTCATATTAACTAACCCACCCAATGATTGACCAATAAGGTTCAAGTTCGGTAGACATCCCATAGTAGCATAAAAATCAAACGACAGTTTGTCCAATGCATAATGGAACATTTCGTAAATTTGTTCCAATGCTATCCATGTACTAGTCAAATCAAACACTACAACAGTGTGCTGGGAGAATTCAGTTATTGTTGTTACCTCCAAGGCACTGGAGGTATTGTCACCATCAAATGTATATTCAGAATATAATGAAAAATCCGAACTAATTGTTCTTATTCTCGCCACATACAATTTTATCCCATTAAGCGTTGTTCTTCGTATTTTTTCAATAATGGAGTCATAATCATAGACAAAGATATTAGGGCTCGGCACGACCCAGTCACTCTCATCAAGATACATTCCATTACTCCAATCTTTTGCCCTACCACCTAAACCGTGCATCAGTACAGTGATGGTAGGAGTGTCTGTACTTACTGATGTTGATAAAGTTGCTGTGTGCAAATCTGCTCTTGACATGCCACTACTTTGTCCAGAAAAAGTAGCATGTGTTGTTATTTTCGATGTTGTAAGAATTATAGTTGATAAAATAACTATAAGACAAACAAAAATCATCATTAAAGTTCTTTTATTATTAAATATTTTCATTCTTTTCTCCCTTTTTGTTTAAAACTTATTTTAAACGCCATCCAGCATAAAGCTTGAATTCTTCACCTTCTACAATTTGTTTTTCCATATCAAAATTCCAAACATTCAAACATTCTGGTTCTGTAAACCAATTTATAAATATATAACCTTCTCGTTCGGGGTTAGATGGTTTTAAAATTTTTTCACCACTTTCAATATTATCAAGTCGATAATACCCAGCATTTATTTCGGTAGAATAGTTGTTTAGGAAGGTAATGTTTGCTGGTTGAATAGCTTTTGAATACCATTCATCTCTCTCGTCGAAAATCTCCCTATATATATAAATAAATCCTTTGATATCATTTCCATCTAAACCTGAAACAAACTCTTTTGCTACACAAAGCATTATTTCTAGATTATCAAAATCATAGTAATGTGACCAGTTAAAAAAGGCTTCATCATA
>JAVBLL010000003.1:0-148199 GCA_031553555.1 Bacilli bacterium | reverse complement strand
TCCATCTAAACCTGAAACAAACTCTTTTGCTACACAAAGCATTATTTCTAGATTATCAAAATCATAGTAATGTGACCAGTTAAAAAAGGCTTCATCATAAATAACTTTAATATTATCATGAATATATATTTTCTTTAAATTTGGACTTTCAAGTAGATAATTTCTACTGCCATAGTGTGGTGTCCTAGGACCATACCCTATTTGCCAGACATCTTTTCCGGCAATAGTTCTTGGAATGTCTATAACTTCTTGTTCTTTTCCTAATTCACTAAAGCCTACAATTGCTACTACTCCATCTGACTTATTCTTAGGAAAACGACTATTTTTGCCGAATATAATATACTGAAAATACCCTTCTTCATGAATGTCATGTGAACCAAGGGGTTTACATCCAGCAAGTCCAATAATTCCAAATACCATGACAATCATCGCTATATAAGTTATCATTTTTTTAAACTTTTTCATTGATAATACCTCCATATCTAGGTAATGTAAAAGTATTTTTATATTACTTATACATTCCTTTTTTTATTTATTATTACTTTTCAATATTTGCTATTAAAAAGGTATATAATCTATATTATAATATAAAGTGACAAAATTAATATGGTGGGTAATATTCACAATAGACATTATGAGTATCGTGTCAGATTTCATTGAAAATTTCATGCATTTAATCACAAATATTAACTTAATTAATCGCTATCTTGAACCATTAATCAAAGTATAATTCTAATAAAAATGTGCAATCAATAATATAATTATATAGTTCCTAGTTTATTTTTTAACTATAATACAATATATTATATGCTCGATATAATATAATTTGATATTAATTATATATAATGTCAAAAGAAATATTTGTTGAAAAATGACATTATTTTGAACTTATATCTTTCTAAAATAAAATTATAAAAACCTTTCGTTTCTACAATTTCTCACATTTTGTTTTAAAAATTCAATATTTTCTTAAACTTTTTTGGAATAGTATTACTTTCTTTGTTTATCATAATTGTTGGAATAAAAAAAGAGTAGATGGGACCCTTGCAAGATCCACATCTACTCCTATATTTATAGTTAGGATCGATTATATATTTCTATATAAATAAAGATTTGTGTTTTATTGTAAGTAAATCTTCTTTTTATAGATTATTATCATTAGCAATATTAATAGAAATAGCTTTTTTGATACCTCCCTTTCCTAGTAGAATTTGGAAAAGTCATTACTATTTAATTGTCTAAACTTAAATTTATAAAAAAATCCTTGAATAATTCAATATCTAATCCAGTGGGTTTTCCCTTCTTGAAGCCCCACAGGCACAAACATACAATTGCAACGCATTATTGTATTTATACAAATGTACAATTTGTTCAGAATATGCACAAGCTGTACAATTTCTAGTATGATAAGTACCATTTAGATTATTATATGTATAACCTGGATGTTGTGTAGAATAACCAGTTCTAACATCAATATATCTTCTACAATAGTCATCATCTTCAACATAGTAATAGTTATCCGTATAGGTTGGGTTTCCACTTATATCAATATATAAACCGTCTCCGATAGTATATCCGTTAATATGAGTTTGACGATCATTTCCCATCCAGCCAAAATTAGCAATAATGCCGATGGAATCATAGGCATATCCCACGACAAAATGGCTAATTTGACCTTCACTAGGATGCCATCCATCTATTCCAATGATAACTGGATAACCACTACTAATTGCTGTCTTACATTTCGCTAGAGTATCTGTTCTTGTACGAGTTGTTGTTAGGCCAACTTCTTCAGTCATATAACCAGTAATAATTGATTGAAGCCTAGTAATGTTTAAAGCATTTGACCCTGGGGTTTTATAACCTTTAACAGCTGCATAATTCATTACGGCATCTTGAAAGAAAATGTTATGACCTGGTGAATCCGTACAAGTCGAAAAGTCAGTTGGACTGAATGTTTCGCCTTTTTCTTCCTGTGTTTCCGGAATTATAAGATCCTTAAAAAAAGTATCGTAATAGGCATAAATCATACATATAGCTACATATCCACAAGAACCAGAATATAAACCGTTATTCACTCCCATATTATTTCGTAAATTACTGAAATAATAACTATAAGGAATGTGAACAGGGTCTATTGTAGCCGCCAACAATGATTGTGTACCAGACTGCGATGTCGATTGCTGGTACTTAATCCCATAGTATTGCTCACTTAACTTTGTTTCTAAAGATGAATAAATTTGAGTTTCTTCATCAGAAATCATTATGTCATCATAAATCGAAAGAGTCCCATCACATGTGACATCAAAATAATATGTAGGGGCAGCATATAATTTCTGTCCCTCAGAAATGTTATAAGGCGATACATCAAATTCTGAATATTCAACATATTCTTGTAAACTGCGATCATATATTAAATATCCCATTTCTATGTCTTCAACTAAAATATATTTGTCCGTTTCTTCAAACCCGTCCATTAAAGTCAAAGTATAGTTATTAGAACCAAGGGTTACTGTTATTAATTCTTCCAAATTAGCTAGTTCTCTTAGGCCGATCAGGCTTGAAAAGCCTATATTCTCTCGAGCCATTACTGTAATACCTAGCAATGACAAACTAATAGTCGCAATAAATAACAGTATCTTCTTCATTGTGTCTCCTTAATAGTTTAATCAAATCTATAAAGAGAAAGCATCAAAACGACCATCCCGGTATATTACCATATAAGTTATATTTTCAATAGTTATATTATATGTAATACGGAAAGTATTTGTACTATCAAAAGTTTGAATGAGTTGCAACATTATGCCAGCATTAGAATCATTTAGAAAAGCATCTGTTATTTTTGCATCGATTATTTCTTCAAAATAAGCCAGTAATTCTCCACCTCTATATTCAAAGCAGGAATTAAAACAACTTGTCTTACCAGATGATGCATCATAAAAATAAATAATATCTTGGGTGTTTTTACAAGCAAAATATATATCTATACTTTGAGTACTTTTAAAATTTTTTTCTAATTCAGCATAATTGTCCAAAGTTAGCATACCTAAGTCTTTGACATTTTCTATCTTGACATTAGGTAAATAGGCATAACATAAATCTATTTCTTGTTGTTTTATAAGTATTACCGCAATTTTATTGCTTGAATTCATTTCTCTATAAGGATCATTTGCTTTATCAACCGCAATATAGATAAAAGAAGAAATCAAAACTAAAGTTAAAATAATTATGACGCTAACATATCTTAAACTGCTTTGACTGATTTTTTTTATTGACAACCATTTATGTTTACTTATTTCCTTGTTATTGTTCGCTTCTTTAATAGATGCTAAGGCTTGTCTAACAGTTTCTCTGGTATCTTTATAGATTTCTTCTCTGGCATCGATATCTTCTTGCAAAATTGCTCGAATTCTAGCACTTTCTTTTTGCTGTTTGATATTTTTGTTATCTTTCATTATTTTTTCCTTGATCATCTTTTTTATTAGATGACCGGATTCCCTTAACATAATAACCGTCTTTGTCCAAACAATTTCTTATTTTTTCTAAACTTTTATCAATTATGCGTCTGGTTTGTAATTCAGTCAGATTACAACATTTTGCAATTTGAGAAATTTCCATACAAAAAACAAATTTATTTATCATGACCACCCCTTCGAAAGGCTCCAAATAAGCAATTAAATCATCAAACTCATCACTTCTTGTGGTATTATTAGCAAGGCAGTCTATTTCCTCAACATCCAATATAGTACATTTATTTCTTTTTAACTTTTTAAACATTCCTCGTATTTCATTATTGATAATACTTCCTACATAAGCTTTAAAACTTTCGGGATTCTCTATCTTTCTCACATTTCTGAATATTTTTTCAAAAACATTAATTTCTAATTCCGCTATATCTTCGTCATTTGTAATGACTTGTTTCGCTAAAAACCAAATTAAATTATGAAATTCATCATATAGCGTATTAAACGCATCATCTTCATCCAAAGCCAATACTTTATTGAGCAGTTCTTGCTCTTTAAACAAACCACGGTCCATCTTCTACCTCACTATAATACCACCTTAAAAGCATTTATTTTTTGAAAAAATTTTATGCCATTTCACCTTTCACTACAATAGATTACTTTCGATGGCACTTTTTATCAAAGAAAATCGTGAAAACGTTTTTTGAAAACACTTTCATGAAAAATTTTGATTTTTTTCGGCAAAAATACTTCTTTTTTGCGGTTTTTTTCCTATATGAACATATTTTATCATAAAATGTAATTTATTGCACTATTATTTCGAATTTATTTAATTATGTAGTGTTTTTCACCCCTTTATACAATTAGCCTTAACGAAATAAACAGGTTATTGTCGTACAAAAAAAGGATGCTTATGCATCCTAATCACCATCTTCCTTATCTTCTTTTTCATGATTTTTATCTTTTTCGTCATGTTGTTCATATTTTTGATATATGTTTTTAAATAGTTCACTTTTTATATTCGGTTCTGTATTATCTATAAACTCTTGATAACTATTTACTTTTTCATATAACTTCTTGTTTTGTTTCGCAATGTTTTGAAATTTTTTCAAATCTTTATTTAACAATGGAGTACCTGGAAGATCTACAGCAACATCGCGTAAAGCAATATCATATTCAAAAAACAATTCCGATAAGGCTTTATAAGTTTCTTGAAGTATTAATGAAATGCATTTCAATTCATTTGAAATATGAATTTCTATTGTTTTCAATGAAGCTCGGTGATGTCTCTCTTTGGCATTCATACTAAAAAAGACTTCTCGTTTACTTTCTTGTGGCATTGAATGCTTGGCTCTAAATTCCTCTCTGAATTTTTCAATTATTTCTTGAGGAGTAATAGTGTGCAATAAAATGCCTATATCATTAAGATCAAAAGTATCAAGACCTAGGCGCTCAACAAGACTACCAGCAGTAGTTTCCTCCGTTGGTTTAATTGTCGTTTCGCTTTTTGAGTTTTTATCTAATTCATTTTCAGAAGGAGACTCAGGCGTTTTTGAATTATTATCATCCATAAATTGTATTTTTTAAAAAACTATTTAACTTTTCCAATCATAATTATACATTATTTTTATAATAATGCAATAGTTTTTGTTAAAATTCCATATTTTTTATGCTAAACCTATATCTAATGCCATCATTATAGCAAATCCGAATATAACTCCTATGGTTCCAAGCTTATTTGTAGAGCTATTTTTGCCTGATGGAATCAGTTCTTCAGCAATTACATAGACCATTGCTCCAGCGGCAAAACATAACGTAAATGGCAAGATACCTTGAATGAACGTAACTAGCAAAGCACCTACTACTCCACTTATCGGTTCAACTAATCCACTTATTTGCCCATAGAAAAAGGATTTTTTTCGGTTCATTCCATCATTTCTAAGCGGTAGACTAACAGCCATACCTTCCGGAATATTTTGCAAGCCTATTCCAATGGCAAGCGCCCATGCAGCTGCCATTGTTGCTCCTTGAATATTTAAGAATGCTGCACCAAAGGCAACTCCAACTGCTAGACCTTCCGGAATGTTATGTAGTGTAATCGCAAATACCAAAAGAGCTTTTTGACTAAACGTTGATTTTAATCCTTCTGCTTCATCATGATTTGTATGGAGATGCGGTAATATCAAATCTACTATTAATATAAATAAACTCCCAGATATGAATCCTAAGACAATAACAAGCCATACTATTTGCCCCATTGCTCCTGCTAGATTCATAGCTGGCAAAATCAAAGAAAGAAATGCAGCTGCTAACATCACTCCAGCCCCAAAACCAAACATCATTGCCATAATACTATTATTTATCTTTTTAACAAAAAATACTGTTGCTGCTCCTAAGGCCGTTAATGCCCAAGTCACTAAGGTGGCCAAAAAGGCCATCCAAACATAATGAATTGTTAATATCACGATATCACCCATTTTAATATATGCTAGATACATCAAATGGGGAAAGACATTTTTTAGATTTTAATTTTTTCTACTGCAGCAATTAATTGTTCTTTATATATTTTTTTAACTTCACTAAAAGGCAAATGTTTATAATTGCATTCATATATTTCTTGGAGTCCATATGGTTGATAATATTCTAGGTTTTCTTCCATCGTTCCAACAATAGCAATAGTTTTAACATTATGGCGATTTGTAAACTGTAAGATACCGGAAATAGCTTTTCCATCTATACTTTGGCGATCTAATTTACCCTCACCGGTAATAACTAATTCTGTTTCTTTAAGCATTTCATCAAAATTATAAAGATTTAAAATAGTTTCAATGCCTGAGGTCAATTTACCATTCAAAAAGACCATTAATCCATATCCTATTCCTCCTGCTGCTCCAGCACCAGGAACAACTGATAAATCCATATTAAAATCACGTTTAACAATCTCATCAAGGTGGCGTAGCCCTTTATCTAGATGTTCTATCATCAAATCATCAGCACCCTTTTGGCGGGCAAAAACATAGCTAGCACCAGTTAGCCCATATAAAGGATTATTAACATCAGATAGTCCATATATGCTAACGTTCTTCAATCGTTTATCTATATATCTATTATCAATTTTTTTGATTTTATGCAAACTATCTCCGCAAGGTATGAACTCCTTATTGTATTGATTATAAAATTTCACTCCTAGTGCTGATGCTAATCCAACACCAGCGTCATTAGTTATCGTGCCACCTAGGCAAAGATAAATTTTTTGGGGTTTAAATCCCAGAATATGCTTAATAAGTTCTCCAACTCCATAACTAGATGTATTTGCTGGAGTAGAATATGCTCTCCTACAGTTATAACCTATGTTATATGCTACCTCTATAATATAAGTATTGTCGAGCATTTTCCCATATAAAACCTTTATATTTTCGAAATTGGCATCTACCGACACAAACTCTTCCGCTACAGCCCCAGTAGCAGCACAAAGGGCCTGAACACTACCTTCACCACCATCAGCAATTGGCATTAATATAAAATTCTTGTCGATATATCTTGTTGTTAGATTATTGTAGACAATTGTTGAAACCTCAAAGTTACTCATGGTTTCTTTAAAAGAATCCATGGCAATAATTATTTTTTTCATACTTTATTCCTCAAGATATTTTAGCATAAATTTTGACAAAAAACAATGAATTGACAAATCGATTTTATCAAAATTTTGTCTAATTAAAAAACTTAATAATTAAAAGTTTGATTTTATAAAAAAAGACTTTCTCTTTTTTCATTTTTGTAGTATAATGTATCCATATCGACATATTAATATATATGATTAAATTGTTCATTATTGCAAATAAATTTGACACTAAGGAGGCAAAAAATGTCAATCTTTTCCCAAAGACTTTTCCAAGCAAGGAATAGTAGCGGATTAACACAAACGGAAATTGCTGAGAAAATCCCAATGACTCAGCCAAGTTACTCACGAATTGAAAATGGATTTCAGGAGCCAAATTTAAATCAACTAAGAAGAATTGCTGAAGTATTAGATATTAGTTTAGATTTTTTGCTTAATGCAAATACAGAATATTATAATAATCAAAGAAACAGCGAAATTGCAGCTAAAATCTTTGAACTATACAAAACGTATTTTTCAGAGGCTGAAAAAACTAACGAAAATGAAAATGCCGATATTATAGAACAAGAAGAAAATGATGAGAAATAAAAAATATATCCTAGATATTGATTATCAAGGGTATATTTTTTTCGCTTTTAATCAAACGATTATTTCCTATTTTTTGTTTATCTATTCTGAATTTATACACTATCCTGACATCTTGATTTTCGACAAGAAAAAATAATACTTGATAATTAATTATAAACAAGATATAATAATATTATGAAAAATGAAATATGGACAAAAAAATCTTTTTTATTCTTTGGTATGATGCTCTTCTTTTATATCGCTTGGTTTATAGTTTTTATAGCAAGGAAAAACATTATAAACGAAAACGTGGTTGAAATTATTGAAAACATTACATTAGGGATTATTGGAATAATCATCATGGTTATACTGATTTTTAAAAATGATTCAAGCGATACCATTCCTCTAATAGTTTTTCTCCCATTTATGTTTGCAAGACCCTTTGATGCCTACTCTCTTCCAAAAATGATTTATGGCGCTTGTGGTTTGGCATTAATCGGAATATTAATACATTGTATTAGATATAAACCAAAACTTAAATTAGGTCATTTGTTTTATGGTATATTAGCGTTGGGTATTGCAATGATTCTTGGGGGTATTAACATTCAATCAATTTATCGATGGCAACAATTCTTTATAATGTTTGCGGCTGTTGGAATAATTATTGTACTGTATATTTTTATGATTTCGTCATCTAAAAAGAAAAGTTTTAGTGAAATATCTTTGATTTTCACTTGTTTAGGAGTATTACTATCATTACAAACTATCACGTTTTTTATATTTTCTAATGATTTATCTTATCATTTAGCTTATAAACAACTTGATGTAGGATGGGGAATTTCAAACAATATTGCCCTTATTCTATTAATGACTGCTCCTTTTACCGTCTATTTAATCTTTACAAAAAACAAGACGCAATCTATTATTTTTTCTATTCTAGCGTTCTTACAAATCTTTTCCCTTATTTTCACTTTTTCCCGTGGTGCTATTTTAGCATTGTTTATTGAAATAATAATTTTTATGATTATGGCTATTAAAAAAGCAATCAAAAATGAATATCCTTGGAAAATCATTTTACTAATTCTCGGGTGTTTTATGGCAATCGGAATATTACTATTTTGGAAAGTAGTAAATATATATGAAGAATTTTGGATTAATTTTAAAAAAATGATTATTAACATGGATTTTTCAAGTATGACTGAACGTATGAAAATATATACTAATACACTAAAAAACATGGATAGTCATTGGTTATTAGGTCAAGGCATATTTTCGCCTATGTATAATGGTGATGAGCTAACTGGTGGATATTCTTGGGCACATAGTACAATTTTGCATACTTTATCCACAATGGGACTGGTTGGAGTGGGGGCATTATTTTTCCATTTTTTTCAAAAATATTATGTATTATTGAAAAAACCCAATTATATTAAACTAATTATTTTAGTTAGTTTTGCTGGTTCAGGCTTATATGGATTATTCGATGTTAGTTACTACTTCATTAATTATATGATTCCTCTAGTATGTATTATTATTCTGACAGATTCTTATTTTGATAATTTAATGATTGAAACTATAGAAAACATAGAAAGTTATGATTAACAACTTTCTATGTTTTTTAATTAAAAACACTTGATATTTTTTGATTAATATAGTATAATAGTAAAGTGTTAAAAGCACAATCATATGCGGGTGTGGCGGAACTGGCAGACGCGCTAGACTTAGGCTCTAGTTCCTCGGAGTGCAGGTTCGATTCCTGTCACCCGCACCATTTTTATTGAGGTTATTTACATATTAAAAATATGGTCATATGACCATATTTTTTTATGCTTAATTTTGTTATAAAACAATTAGAAAATTTTATGTGTTTATAAATTAAAAATAATAGTCAATCTATAAATAAGCAAAAAATAGACCTATTATTCGTTAGAATATAGGTCTATTTTATTTTATATTACTAAAAATAAAGTCAGCAACGCCAAAATAGATGCTATAGGTACTAGAATAAAACCAAATTTTATAAACTGAATAAATGTTAATTTGACTTCTTCTTTTTTTAGGATATTAACCCACATGATTCCTGCCAAAGCTCCAATTGGTGTTAAATATGCCCCAATGTTTGAACCGATGATAACTGCATATATTGCCTCGATTGGAGCACTAGACAACACCTTTATAGCTGCAAGACTCATAGGGATATTATTAAGAACATTATCTCCTAGAATTGATGCAAATCCATAAACAAATATATTCAAAAATTTTGACTCACCAGATATGTTTGCTAATAACGATCCAACATTACTTAAAGCATCATATTTCTCTAATGCCAAGACAATAATAAACATTGAAATAATAAACGGTATTAAATTCCATGGAAGTCTCTTAATTGTATTAATTAGTAAATGGCGATTCATAAACATCATTACTATAATACAACTGAGTGCAACAAACAAACATATTAACCATATTTCAATATTAATCAAATTAGAAACTATCATTAATATAATACAGATAATTAAATGAATTAGTGAAACAATCATTATTTTTTTATCATGATTTGTGGTTTCAATATTGGTAAATTCTAACTTAGTGCGTAATTGTTTTCTAAATAAAAAATATATGATAATAAACACGCCTATTCCAGAAACAACAGCTGGTAAAAACATAATTTTCAAATAAGAAATAAAGTCTATTTGAAATGCTAAGGATAAAAATATATTTGTCGGATTTCCAATCAACAGCATTATACTCCAAGTATTTGCAGCAACAAATTCAGCAATTAAATAAGGTAAAGGATTTATTTTGGTGTTTTTAGCGAAAGCACAAATAAATGGGGTAAATGCTAAAATAATAATGTCATTTGAAGTAAAGATAGTTAGAAAAGAAATTAGTATGTAAAAAAAGATAAATAATTTCAGTTGATTTCCTTGCGCCTTTTGTGCAGTTTTAAAGGCTAATATTCTAAAAAACCCCGTCTCATCTAAAGCAATTGAAATTAATGTTATAGAAAAAAATAAAACTAATATTTCAATTGGATTAACTACTTCTTTTTGTGACAATTCAAACAATTCATTAAACGATATTAACTTTGCAATAATTAATATTAAGGCGCCAATAATGGTTACTATCCAAAATGGAGAAAATGAATATTTTCCAATATGAATAAGCGGAAACTTTATAATACATAAAATCATTAAAGATAACGTTACTATGGTTATTATTACTGTGGCGAGCACTACTTATCATCCTTTCAATTCAAGCAATATTATACCATTTTTTAATATAAATATCCATCTTTTTGTTTGTCTTTGTGTTAAAAAAACATTGAAGAAATTGTCATATAATGTTATAATAAATTATTGTGTGAAAGTCGAGAGGAATATTATGACTAAAAAAATCAAGTTTTTCAACAAAATGAATATAAGAATTTTATTTTTACTTATATTTTTATTTTTTATTGCCGGAATATCTGTAACTATTTTCAACTATTATCGTTATAAACAAATATATGAGGAGTCTTTTACTGAAAAAGTATTATTGACAAACCAACTCATCGCATCGCTTATTGATGATAATGATATACAGAATTATATTGATATTTTAAACGATTTAACAGTCAATGATCCTGAATTTATAGAACGTCAAAGACAATTCAATAATGATAGAGAACATTTATATTATTTGCAAGAAAACAACGGTTCTATTGAAGAACAAGACATATATAGAAAAAAAATGGAAACTTTTCATCAAGAAATGCAAGCATATAAAGATGATAGATATTGGATTTGCATAAAAAAAATCCAAGAATTAAAGGAAACTTCTAAAGCAAAGTATGTCTATATTGTTGCAGATACTAATATTACTGATGATGAGGGAAATCCTTTAATGACCTTTATTTTTGATGCTGAAGATTCAAAAGATATATTATATGACAATGCTGATATTGATGGTTTTGGAACTGTTGCATATTTCGAAGATATTGCATTTGAAATCATTGAGACAAAACAAGCAATGAACTCTGTCATATATTATAAAAGTGAACCTTACGGAGAACTTTATTTTGCATATGCGCCTATTATTAATGATAATGGTGATGTTATAGCAATTGTTGGAACTGATCTTTCTCTTATTGATATGAAAGCACAAATTGCATCTTCTGTCATTATAAGTACAATCATTTTCTTTTCTTTTGTGTTGGCAACATGTATGATTATATTCTTCGCTATTAATATTCTAATTGCAAAACCTGTGGAGCAATTAGCTCATACTGCTTTAGATATTGCAGATGGTAATGTCTATGCCTCCATTCCTGCAAACATTCTAGAATATACTAGCGAGTTAGGTTACTTAGCACACGCCATCAACGATATGTCTAAAGCATATCAGGATATGGTCAAAAATACCAACTCTTTATTTAAAGCTGTTAATGTTGGACGTTTAGAGGTTCGTAATGATCCTTCAAAATTTAAAGGTGATATATCCAAAGTAATCGAACAAATGAATGATACCTTAGATTCTTTTGTATTATATTTAAATAGTATTCCTGAATGTTTATTCATTATGAATGGAGATTGTAGCATCCTATTTAATAATTCCCATTATGCAGAAAAACTTTTTTGTATGCCGGCAAGTGATTTTATAAAAATTGTTTTTCCAGAAGCCAAAACATATTCAAATTTTGAAATTAGACAATTATTGAATGATTCATTGTCAAATGGCACATATAACGCGAATGTATGGATTGATAAAAATTGTTTTTCCGTTATCTTTAAAGAAATTGTTCTTGATGCTGATTATGAAAATAGCATTTTAGTTATTGCCATCGACATTACTGACTTGATGAAAGAAAAAGAGAATGCTCAGTCAGCAAATAATGCTAAAAGTGAATTTTTATCTAGAGTTAGTCACGAACTTAGAACACCAATGAATATCATTTTGGGTATGACTAATTTGGGACTTAAAGATGAGGCTAGTCCAAAGGTTCATGATCGCTTATTAAAAATCGAAAATGCATCACAACATTTACTGTCAATTATTAACGATGTTTTAGATATGTCTAAAATAGAAGCTGGAAAAATGGTTATTTATAATGAAGCTTTTAATCTATATGAATTGATAAATAATTGCGTTAATCTATTTTCTCAACAAGCATTAGATAAAAATATAAAATCTATTTTGAACATTGATAGTTCCCTTCCTCAAACTGTAATTGGAGATGAAAAACATTTGCAACAAATTATATTGAATTTGTATAGCAATGCTATAAAATTCACAAATAATAATGGAGAAATAAAAGTCAATGTGAAATTAATAAATAATGAAAATGATATTATATTAACTGAGTTTTCCGTTAGTGATTCTGGAATTGGCATGAGTGAAGATTTTATTCACAGCATCTTTTCTCCTTTTGAACAGGAATCACTTTATTTACAACGCAAGTATAAGGGAACAGGACTTGGTCTAACTATATCAAAAAATCTTGTTGAATTAATGAATGGTACAATTACTGTAAAAAGTAAGCAAAATGAGGGTTCAACATTTACTTGTCTTATTCCGTTAAAAAAAGCGGCACACTCAATTTCAAAAAAGAATGTGCATGTACAAGAACAAGTTGACCTAAGTAAATTAACTATTTTAGTTGCCGACGACATTGACCTTAATCGCTTAATCTTATGTGAACTATTAGCCGATACCGGCATCCACATAGTTGAAGCCATTGATGGCTTAGATGCAGTAAAAATCTTTGATGATTCTTTAGAATATACTTTTGATCTCATTTTTATGGATATTCAGATGCCAAAAATCGATGGATATGAAGCAACAAAAAGAATACGTAATTTAAATCGTTCTGATAGCAACGTGCCAATTATAGCTATGACTGCGAATGCTCTAAAGCAAGACATTGATAGAGCAGCAGAATATGGTATGAATTCACATATGTCAAAACCAATTGATTATAATATATGTATTGAAATGATTAAAAGATTCCACAAAAAAAGTTAATAGAACTTATAAAAACTATATTGTCAATTTTGACAATATAGTTTTTATATTTATATAAGAAACTCTTAAAAAAATATGATATCTCAAGTTTGAGTATCATATTTTTAAAATTTCTATTTTTCTGATTTGTTTTCAGCAACTTGAGCAGTTGCCATAGCAATATCATTAGCATTTACATCTACTTTAGCTTTTGCTGGAGCTTTTTCTTTAGCATTTTTAGCCTTAGCTTTTTCTAATGCAGCTTTTTCCTTTGCTTTCTCTTTTTCTTTTTGCTTTTTCAAAGCAGCTTTTTCTTTGTCTTTTTGTTTTTTTAACTCAGCCTTTTCTTCTTCATCAATTATGAATTTATATGAGAATTTAACAATTCCGAATAATTCTTCTTCATCAAATTCTCCTTTACTAACCAACTTAAACCATTGATCTCCTTTAGGTGATTTTGGTTTAGTAATTAATGTTGGGTATTTAACAATCAATTTTGAAGCAGAAATTGGTTTACGTTGAAAAATAATGCGATAATCAGAATTAGTTGTTTGTACTTCAATAACTAGTTTTTTGTCGCGATAAATCTTAAAATCTTCTTCTGTTTTTCCATAGACAATCTTAACATCTGGGTAAGTAGATGTTGCATATGCAGCAATAACACTTACACGTGGTTCAATAATCTTTCTTTCCTTAGCCACCTTTTCAACTGGTTCTACAACTGGAAGAGGTTCAACAACCACTGCTGATTTTTCAATCTCAATAATTTTTTCAACTGGTTTTTCAACCTCAACTACCTTTTCAACTGGTTTTTCAACTTCGACTATTCTTTCAACTACTTTTTCAACTTCAATAATTTTTTCAATTATTTTTGGTTCAGTTTGTTTCACAATTTCTTTTTCAACAAATACAACATTTTCTTGATCTAAAACATAACCTCTCGCAATTAATTGCTCTCTAGCAAATTTATACATTCCTGCATAAATATCATCTTGACATTTATCAATGTCTGCTTTATTTTTTTGAATAGCTAGTTCTTCTTTTGAATCCTTTATTCCTAATAAAATTGTTGCAATTCCAAGTACTAAAAATATAATAACTGCACCAGCAATTGACATCAACATTACATCAGAGGCATTTAATGCAAAATCAACTGAAGAATAATCCTTAGTATGTAAATATAATGCAGCTGCAGCCGCTATTACTATAATACATAATAAAAAGTCTAATAGGACTGTTCCAATTTTACTTTTAGCTTTTGTTTTCACTAAAGATAATAAAACACCACACAATAAAGCAAATACACATAAAGAACCGAAAATTGCTAATATTGCTAACCATCCTTGGTCAAATGGCACAAGCGGTATTCCGCCACCTACCAAATTATTTCTAAGTGCAAGACCTACCATAAATAATGACAGTGCTGATATATATCCAGCAGCAGATATTATAATACCAGCCGTTGGGAAACTACTTTTTTCATTAACCCCTTTTACTTGATAAGCAATAGCCGGTATCATTAATAGAATAACTAAAGCTGGAACAACCACAAATTTCACTAAACCTTCAATTTCTGCAAATCCTTCTTTAGCAAAAGGTATACAAACAACTGCACAAGCGCACAAGGCCATGATAGTGCAAATAGTAATAATTAAATTTTTCTTGTTCATTTTATTACCTCCTAATTTGCATCCTTGTTTTTTTCAAGGCCTATCAAAAATATTCCAGAACTTTTTTCATAATATTCTTGAAATGCATTAACTATTTTTTGTGCTTCTTCTTCACGTATTTCGGCAATTTTTTCTGTTTCGGCTAATTTTTCATTTTGTGATAAAACAACTTTTACTTGACAATTTGCTTGTAAACTACCTACTACTAAGACAAAATATATTCCCAAAATGATGCCCACAGCACCAACTACCAACAATACAAACTCCGTTTCTAAAACTGGTGTTCCCTGAACTTTAGTTAAACAATAGTTTAAAACTATTATAACACCAATAAAACCTAAAACAAATATTGCATCAATTACATAACTAATTTTCTTAGATAATAGTTTTAACCAACCAGGTATCAAAGCAAATAATAAATATAATACTATCATTGCCGCTGCTGACCCAGCAAGCACAATACTACCCATTTTACCATTTAATTTATTAGCTGCGGCTAATACTCCTAAAGAATATGTGAATAATGCTAGTATATAATTCACACCTAAGAAATATGTCATTTTCAAATTACCAACAGATAAATACTTTTTTGTTTTGTACCCCTTATGCTTTAATATCATAGGATATACTGTTAATAGAATAACAATTACTGGTATAATTATAAACTTAAGCATTTTTTCAAAATCGACCAACCATTCCAAACTAGATACTTGATTGGCAACAACTTTAAAAGGTATTAATACCACAACACTTAATATAAAAGCCACAATTCCTAAAAGAATTAATGAGCTTTTTTGACTTTTTGAAATCATAATATCCCCCTTTTTCAATATAAAAATCATCTTATTATATCACGATTACATTTCTTTTTCAATAGATAGTATCTATTTTATCAATTTATTTCCTTTTTCGAGGTTGTTATGCATTTTTATAAATAAATTTATATTGGCCTTATTAGCTTGTGAATGTTGATACTTTCTGGCAATCCGATACATCTTCCCTTCCTTAATAAATCTAGCTCCAGTTTGACGAAAGGTAAAATTGACATTATTTTTAAAACATTGTTCACGAATACTCAAAATCCATTCATAATTGCATGGTCTTGTCCTCATCCCAGACTCACCACCAACATTGACTTCATCAATTGCCTCAGATAAATATTTTTCAAGATCTATTGCTTCTAATAGCGGTTCACAAATGATAAGGCGATGTTTAATAGGATATTTTAAAAAATAAGGCAAACGATAATCTGCTCTATCTTGATTTTCGACCGTACATCCTATAGTGACATTATTATACCCATCATTCCAATCATTAGGCAAATTCACCATAAAACGATCGATTCGTTTAGTAATAAAAAAGAAATGACAATCACTTCTTTCTTTAATGATTTTCCATGCATCTTCTCGAAAATCATCAACATCTTCTAAGAAAAAGTCCGAAGTAAAGCAAGTCCAAAAAAATGTATTTGCTGGAAATTTATAATCTCCATTTTTATATTTTTTAATTGGCAAGTCAAAAGTAGCGTTTTTTTTAACTTTTGATGCCAATAACTCGTATTTTTCATCTCGACGATAGACATAACAATTCAAGCAACCAGGACTTATTTTATGACATCCATGCCAAGGATTCCAATTAATATACATAACATCACCTATAATTAATATTATACCATATATAAATATCTTTGACTATATATATATTATCACAGAGAGTAAAAATGTAAGAATAGAAAATGCTGAGCCTAATATTAATTGGAAAAAGGTATGTCTTTTTAAATATATTGATGACCAAAAAACTATAACTAATAATATTAATAAAAATGCATACCACCAGCCAAGAATATATACCATAGCTGTTAATGGTCCAGCAACTCCACAAGCATGACCACTAGCATTGATCTTAAAGAAAAATGAAAATAAGGCTATACTAGTTCCCGATATGACATAAGTAAAATACAATGCTTTCTCTAAAGATGGTGCCTTCAAGACGTACGCTAAAATAAAACCAATAAAATAGCCAACAATTGAAAAAATAATGGCTAGTGTTCTTTCCCCCTTTCGCATGTCTCCCTTAAATATTTTAAAAAATCTTTGGATAGGATATGCCAGAAAGGGCATAATCCCCAAAGCAAATATTCCAATTAAATAACTCCAAATATTATTCATAATATCTTTAGAACTAATATATAAAATAGTTAATAATATAATGGCGGTAATTGGCGGTAATGTTATTATTCTAATTGTTTTGGCAAATTTTTTCATAAATATCTCCTCACTTTGTTAATAGCATTATATATTATTATTTTGATAATTCCTATCTACGAAATCAATATTAAAGTAAACAGAATAACTAGCTAATAGTAGAATTATTTTGATGACTCTACTATCAGTAGAGTATATTTTTTATTGAGTTTTTTAGGAAACTATGTTATAATTAATATATGATAACAGAAATTGAATTGAAAAAAATTATTGCCGAAAACTTAATATATTATCGCAAGCAAAATGGTTTAACTCAATTACAACTAGCGGAGAAATTGCACTATTCTGATAAAGCCATCTCCAAATGGGAGCGAGGTGAGGGTATTCCTGATTTGTATACACTCATGGAAATTGCTGAAATTTTGGGAATATCGATAAATAATTTAGTTGGCACCCAAAAAACAATTAGTCAATCCAAAAACAAAACTATTCATTATATGATTCCCGTTTTATCCGTTGGTTTAGTTTGGTTGGTAGCGACTTGTTTTTACGTCATCTTTAAACTTTTCTTAATGGATCTTAATAATGTATGGTTATCCTATATTTATGCCATTCCTGTATCTTTTATTGTGCTCTTAATATTCAGTTGCATTTGGGGAAATAACCTTACTAAATTTTGCTATTCTTCGGTTATTTGTTGGAGTATCCCCTTATCAATTTATTTATCTATTAGTTATGATAGATTGTGGCTTTTATTTTTCATTGCGATACCATTACAAATTCTTCTAATATTTTGGTTTTTCTTTAAAAAGAAAATGAAATAAATTTTTGACAATACTAAACAAAAAAAGATGAGCAAAATGCTCATCTTTTTAACTTTAAATTTCATTTTTTGCAAGAACTAATTAATATTAATATTTTAATTAGTTTTCAATATCCTAATTTATAAAAATTATAATAATATAGAATGAATTTTTTATTTTTCATTTTCTTTCTTTTGTGTCTTCAAAAGATCTCTAATTTCAGCCAATAAATCCTCTGTAGTTGGTTTTTGCTCTACTACTGCCTCTTCAACTGGCTTGTCCTTTTCTTCTAATATAAGTTCAATTTCTTTATCTGTTTTGCCTTCTTTAGTTAATTTTTTAACAAGTGCTTTTTTATCTTTTGCTGCTTTTTGATTTATTTTATATTCAGCACTTCTCGATTTCGCATTCATAATTAAACGAAGAGCAAGAAAAATGCAAAAAGCAATAATTAAGAAATCTATGATTGTCTGAATAAAATTGCCATAAGGTAAAACCGACTCATTTTTAATAATTGTTCCGATACTATCATATTCCGCTTCTCTAATAACCCATTTCCAATCACTAACAGCAATTCCACCAACTGCCAATGAAATTAGGGGCATAATTATATCATTAACTAAACTAGAGACAATTTTACTAAAAGCTCCACCAATAATGACACCAATTGCCATATCGACGATATTTCCTTTTGTGATAAATGCTTTAAAATCTTTAAAAAATTTTTTCATGCGTTTCCTCTTTCTACATTTAATTATAATATCTTTGTTGCTTATTGAAAATAGATAAATTATTTAATTACAATAAATAACAAATAAAGATAAATTACGTATATAAATATAACATTTATTTGTCATTGTGTCAACTTATTCTTTTCATTTTTAAAGACTATAGCGAAACATGCAATAATAAAAGAGAATGAAATTTTCAATCTCATTCTCTTATCAAAATCAAACAATTGATTATTTGTCTAATCTTGCTTTTAATTTATTTAATTCATCATTCAACGCTTTTGGAAGTTTGCTTCCAAATTTAGTATAGAATTCAGCAATTCCTTCAGCTTCAACTTTCCACAAGTCTTTGTCTACTGTCAACAAATCAGCGATTGTTTCAGTTGTAATACCTTCTAATCCTTCAACATTAATATCTTCTGGTTTTGGCTCATAACCGATAGCTGTTTCTACAGCATCTGCTTGATTATCACAACGTTCAATAATCCAATCAAGAATTCTCATGTTATCTCCAAATCCTGGCCAAATGAATTGTCCTTGATCGTTTGTTCTAAACCAGTTAACATTGAATATTTTTGGAGCTTTATCACCCATTTTTTTACCCATTTCTAACCAATGATTCCAGTAATCGCCCATATGGTAACCACAGAATGGAAGCATGGCCATAGGATCACGACGAACTACTCCAACAGCACCAGTAGCGGCTGCTGTTGTTTCTGATGCCATTATTGATCCTACAAATGTTCCATGTTGCCAATCAAATGATTGGTAAACAAGTGGAGCAGTTTTAGCACGGCGGCCACCAAAAACAATCGCAGAAATTGGAACACCACTAGGATTGTCAAATTCTTTTGAAATACATGGGCAGTTAATTGCTGGAGCTGTGAAACGAGAATTTGGATGAGCCATTTTATTACCTTCAGCAATAAACTCAGGTCCATTAACTTTTGCACCTTTCCATTCAGTTGCATTCACTGGCGGATTCTTATCTAGTCCTTCCCACCATACTGACATGTCATCATTATTTAAAGCAACATTTGTGAAAATAGTATTTTTCATAGTTGACTCTAAAGCATTATAATTTGATTTTACATTAGTTCCAGGAGCAACACCGAAGAAACCATTTTCTGGATTAATGGCGTATAATCTTCCATCTTTACCTGGTTTTAACCAAGCTATATCGTCACCAACAGTCCAAACTTTGTAGCCTTTTGAAATATATCCTTTTGGTGGAATTAGCATTGCTAAGTTTGTTTTTCCACAAGCACTTGGGAATGCTGCAGTTACATATTTAACTTCGCCATTTGGTTTTTCAATACCTAAGATAAGCATGTGCTCAGCCATCCAACCTTCATTCTTTCCTTGATATGAAGCAATACGTAAAGCAAAGCATTTTTTACCTAATAAAACATTTCCTCCATAAGCAGAGTTAATAGACCAAATAGTATTGTCTTCTGGGAAATGCACAATATATCTATTTTCAGGATCTACGTTAGCTTTTGAATGTAATCCACGAACGAAGTCATTAGATGTATCACCCAAATTTTTGAATGCATCTTGACCCATTCTTGTCATTATGTTCATATTTAAAACAACGTATATAGAATCAGTTAATTCAACTCCAACTTTTGCTAAAGGTGAACCTATAGGTCCCATTGAATAAGGAATAACATACATTGTTCTTCCTTTCATAACACCATCATACATTGGTGTCAACTTAGCATACATTTCTTTTGGGTCACTCCAATTGTTGGTTGGTCCAGCATCATCCTTGTTTTTTGAACATATAAATGTTCTATCTTCAACTCTTGCTACATCATTTGGAAGAGTGCGATGATACAAACATCCAGGAAGTTTGTCTTGATTCAACAGTGTCATTTCACCACTATCAAGTGACTCTTGTCTCAAACTTGCCAATTGTTGTTCACTGCCATCCACCCAAACAACTTGATCTGGTTTTGTTAGTTCCACCATTTCTTGAACCCATTTTATTACATTAGGGTTTTTAGTTAAATTAGCCATAATTTTCTTCTCCTTCTTTTTTGAAAATCTATATTTATTGTAATACTTTTTCCTTATTTTGTCAAGATAATATTGCTTTCATAAATTTATATTTTTTTTGATTTTAGATAGTTTTAAGTTAAATCGAAAAGTATCTACAAGTATTAATATAAAACTATAACATGAAAATTATTTAATATTCTCATTCAATTTGCAAAGACAATATTTTTTTAATTATAAACACTCTTGAGAATATAAAAATTACTTAGCGAAAAATTCCTATAAATTGACTTTTTTACACTATGATTATGAAGAGCAATTATATTTAATTTTTCAACTAGCTATAAGAGAATTCATTTCAACAAATACATTAGATGAATTATTAATGAAAAAAATGAACTTGGAATGGTAATTCTTAATTCAAAATAAAAAATAAATAAGCTTGCATTTCAATATTTGAATGCAAGCTTTTCATTTAGAGATATTTATTATGTAGACTGTTTATATTTTTTTCTTTGAATTAAATACTTAGTAATAGCAATAGAATATAATAATACAATTACTATTATTGATATGGCAAACATAGTTAAAATATAGACAAATAAATTTGTTTTTTCAATTATAAATGCTAAAGGACTACCATAACCCTTTCCTATCAAAAAATAATCAGCTCCAGGAATAAGAGAATTTAAGATAATCGCAACGCTTGCTAAAACTAATATTACAGCAATAGCTTTCAATGCATCAATTGCTTTCATAGAATAATTTTTTGATACAATCATATAAATAGCAAAATCAATCATAATTGTATGATAAACAAAACTAATTAATGGAAAATTGAATCCACTTTTCGCTAACCATAGCGTACTAACATCTAATACATTCGATGGATATAACAATGTTAGTAGTCCACCCAATAATCCTATAACAAAGGCAGCAGGTTTTAAGAATTCACTGAATTTACTTTTACCAAAAGCAACAAATGGAAATAGATAAAGACCCATGCTACATAAATGAAAGGGAAATAGGCCATGTCCAATGCTTCCAGATTTAATACCATCACCTCTTAGAATAACAATATATTTAATAAATTCCACCAATATCAATGCCAAACATATTCCTCTAAGCGTCCATATTTTTCCTGATTCTTTTTTATTAACAAAAAAATGCAAAACAATAAAAAGAATAGCAGATAAGCCAATGCACCAAGCTAATCCAATCAAATGCTTTGCGCCAAACAATCCATCCATATAACAATTACTCCTTATAATATTATTATTTTACCAAAAAAAAGCAAAAAAATCAAGTTTTTTTATTATTTATACTAACCCAAAAAGAAGATAATACACATAAATATGCATTATCTTCTTTTTGTATATTTTTTATTACAAACAATAATTTTATTGTTTATTATTAAAATAATTAATAATATTATATTTAATATCAGCAAGTTTTTCCTTTTTGGGAATATAGTTAACTTTAACATTTTCAATAAATATTGAGTACCCTGCTTTTACTAATTCTTCTTCAACTTGGCCAATGCTCTGTCCTCCCCAACCATACGACCCAAAAGCCATTGCATATCTTCCCTTTGGTGCTAATCCTTTGAGATATGTTAAGAATGCTGAAACAGTTGGAAGCATATTATTGTTAAGCGTTGGAGAACCTACACATAGATACCTAGCTAATAAAATTTCTGACATTATATCCGAAATATGATTAGATTTCAAATCAAAAAGTTTCACTTTTATTCCCTTTTCAAGAAAACCTTCAACAATAGATAATGCCATCATTTCAGTAGAATGCCACATACTATCAAATACTACTAATCCATATTCTTCATCTTGATTATTACTCCACTTAGTATATAAGTTCATTACTGTCTCTAAAGCATTATTCCATATTACCCCATGACTAGGGGCGATAATTTCAATATCTAGTGTTTGTAAAATTTTCAAAGTGGAGGCAACTTGCAAGGAATATGGCATTACAATATTTGCATAATATTTTTGCAACTCTTTTAAAGCTATATCCAAATTACACTCATAGTCAAAACGATTACTTGTTGCATAATGACATCCAAAAGAATCATTAGAAAATAATATTTTTTCATCTTCTAAATAACAAACCATATTATCTGGCCAATGAATCATTGGTGTAGTGACAAATCTAATTGTTCTTTTTCCAATATTCAAAGTATCGCCATTTTTTACACCTACATATGAATTATCATCATAATGGGCTGTTAGTCCTTTAATGCCTTGAGGTGAACTAGTAATGATTTTAATATTTGGATTTGCCTTCAACAAATCAGGAATTGCTCCTGAATGGTCCATTTCAACATGGTTAGCAATCAAATAATCAATACTTGATATATCAATAATCTCTGAAATTCCTGACAGCAAATCATTTGAGAAAGTTGCTTTCACCGTATCAATCAAGGTAATTTTTTCATCAATTATCAAATAAGCATTATATGTAACTCCATAATCAGTACTATAACCATGGAAATTACGTAGTGACCAATCCAATGCCGATAAAGCATAAATCCCCTCTTTAATCAATATAGGTTTCATGCTTATTCTTCTTGAAACATTGATTTGTCAACTCCACATACTGGGCAAGACCAATCATCAGGAATATTTTCAAATTTTGTTCCTGGTGCAATACCACTATCTGGATCTCCAACTTCTTCATCATAAACATAACCACACGCTATACATACATATTTTTTCATAATTGTTTCCTCCTATATAATTAATTATAACATTTTATAGCTTACTTAGCAACAAAAGAGACTTAAAAATTTCTCCTATGATTATATAAAAAATAAAAACTCGATTCAGAAATGAAAATCGAGTTTTTACATTAATAATTAGTTTATATAATAAAAATTTTTCACATCAATTATTATAAATGTGAGGAAATAATTTGCATTATAAAAGAATATTCAAATTTTTTGTGTAAATCATAATTCATTTTATATTACATAACTATTTTTAAAATAGCCATAATTATTAAAATAAGGCCACCTAGCCAGGACAAATTAATTTTCGATTTTTTTGAGATTCTATTTCCTAAATAACCACCAATTGCAAGTGCTAATATACCAATAATAAACGAAAAAAAGATAATTATTCCTGAATATAACCAAGTCATTTTCAGAAGTCCCTGCCCAAATCCGATTGTCAAGCTATCTAATGATAATGCAATGGCAATGGCCACTGCTTCTTTTGCCGATAATACTTTGGAATGATCAAAATCAGCATCCTCTGGTTTTGCATATAGATTTAAAGTCAATTTTAAATTAAAAATAGAAAAAGCGATGTTTTTATTTAATCCATTATTTTTCTTTATTATACTTTTTATATAGCCATCAAACAGTTTAATAATCCCAAGAAAAAACATGATTACAACACAAATAATTAAAGTAATATTTGTCGACACAAATTGACCAATAACCGTACCGAAAAATAATGAAATTGCTAAAATAAAACTACATATAGAACTAATAATGATTATTGAGAATTTAGGCAATTTTATCTTATTGGTTCCATATGCTAATCCAGATGCAAAAGCATCAATTGATAGAGCAATCGTTAAAAAAAATGCTTCTATAATGATTTCTATAATACCCAATATATCACCTATTATATTATATTCATTAATATAAATATTGACATAGTTTTATTTTTCAAAAAATTAAATTAGAGTTTTATTTATTGATTTCATATCTTTGCTATAAAATGCTGATTTTTTATATTAAACAATTTATTGTCGACTTTTTATTTTTTCATGATTCATAAAAGAAATTAAATTATGATAATTCAAAATCAAATAATTAGGTAATGAATCTAGATTTTCCTTCTCAACTTTTGTTCTATCAATATAAGAATGATAATATAAAATGTTCCATATTCCATCTTCACTTTTCATAAAATTATTTTGTTTAATTATTTCATTATCTAGCGGTAGTACAAAAACGCTAGCACTAAGTATAGATGTTTTCATAGAATCAAGTACTACACCATAACATTTTGTATATTTATCATTAAAATAACTTACAATATCATAATCATTTAAAAATAATGGAAAAATAATTAATTCGTTTTCAATGCAAAAAACATCATTATCATTATGAGCATACATTGTAATATTGATAATAGTTTTATTATTATTCATATTGCATTCGCCAAGTTCATTAGAAAAATACTCAGCATTATTTGAATCTATTATTCTTCTTTTTAAAAGTTTATATGTTGCTTTTTCTTTACATTCATTTATATGCTGATTAATAACATTCAATATATCTATATAATTTCTCATTAAAAAATGATCTTCATTATCACGATATTCATTTTCTATGTACAATTCGAATATAGTATCAACAGCATCTTTCATAAATTCCTCTAAAATTCGTTCTTGTAATAATAGATATTTTTGGGCTTTTAATTTTATATTATTATCTTTAGTTTCAAAAATCATTTGTTTTAACAGTTCTATTTTTTGATCGTAAGTCTTCGAATATTTACAAATAATAATTAGCAAATCATATTCGGAAAAAACATGTTTTTCATCAATAATCTTCTTTCTTAAACTATGAGATTCAATGAGCGTTAATATCTTTTTCTTTAAAATCATATTGCCTCCTCACCCTTAATAAAATAATGATGTCATTATTAAGCAATCAATTAAAATTTCAACTAATAAAATATTAAATTATTCGTACAAATGTTGAATAAAAAGTCTACAAATATATATATAATAGGATTATTGAAAACATAAATAATGATGGTTATATACATAATTATAACATATTTTTTATTGTCATACAATAAAAAATACTTATATTTTACCAACTAGTAATAAGCTGGTTCCTATTGTTATTAAGATAATTCCTATTATTCCTTTTCTATTTAATTTTTCTTTTAAAAATATTACTGATAATATGATGGTTATAACTACACTTAATCTTTCGATTGGAATCACTAAACTAGCATTGGCTAATTTTAGTGCTTTGAAATAAAATAACCACCATGCACCTGTCGATAAACCAGTCATGCCTAAGAAAAACCAACTTTTTAAATTAATATTAGTTATTTCTTTATGTTCTTTTTTAAAAAGGATAGCTAACCATGTCACAATCAATACTACTATTGTTCGTAATGTTAGCGATAAATTACTATTAACTTGTTCATTACTAACACTTACTTTTGCTAAAATATTACTTGCACTGGCCAATACTGCTGCAATAAGAGCATAAACCAACCAGCTATCAATACATTTTTTTTGTTGCTTATCATCTGAAGTCTGCTCGTCTTTTTTATCACTAGTCATTAAAACAATTCCAATAATCATTATAATCATTCCAATTATAATATATATATCATACTCGTCTTTCAAAAACAAAAAACCAAATATCATTGTTAACACAACATTTCCCTTATCAATTGGGGCAACTTTATTAACAGAGCTAATTTTTAATGCTTGGAAAAAAAACAGCCAAGACAGTGCTGAAACAATTCCAGATAAAACAGTGAATAAATAATCATGTTTTGTAATATTATTTATATGCTGATAATCTTTGTTAAATATGATAATCAATCCAAGAAATATCAATACCACAATTGTTCTAACTCCAGCCGCCAAGTTGGCGCTTACTTTCTTTAAACCCATTTTTGCCAGTATTATTCCAATTGCTGAAAAAATTGCTGCTAACATTGCATAAATTATCCACATAGTTTCACCATAATTTTTCCTTAACTAATTATATTATGGCTCTATTTAAAATTTTTATGAACTATCTTTAATAATAAAAAATGAATTAAAATATAATATGTTTTAATTCATTGCTATTTTATAGTAAATTATTATTCATTTTTTAATTTAACCATATTTTTTTTATTATCCAAAAATAGCACATCAAATGATTCTAAAAATTTATTCATTTTTTTATATCCATACTTTCTAGTATCAAAATCTGATCTTGCTTTTATCAACTTTTCTTTTAATAAACTTAATAATACTGGACCATCAGCATCGCCCAAAATTTGTATAATCAATTTTTCAATATCCTTTCTGTCCTCTTCTTCCTTTTTGAGTATATCGGGAGTGACATCAGCTTGCAATTTTGGATCACTTGCATTAACAATAGCATTTTTTGTTGAAAGATATTCTATATATTTGAATTCATTACAAGCCGAAATAAATTGTTTAGGAGTTGTCCTATATCCAATACCTATTACATCTTTGCCTTCATTTCTCAACCGTATTGATAGTGGGGCAAAATCACTATCGCTAGAAACTATAACAAACCCATCTACTTTTTTTGTATATAATATATCCATTGCATCAATAATCAATCGGGAATCAGCATTGTTTTTTCCTTTAATGATTGATAATTGATGTACATATTCAATTGAATTTTCGCTGGCAATTTTTAACCAATCTTTTTTGTTTGCTGCTGATGCATCGCCATATGCCCTCCTAATATATACACAACCATATTTTAAAACCTCATCTAAAATATCTTTTAAATAGTTTTGTGAAATATTATCTGAATCAATTAAAATACAATATACTTTTTCTTTTATGTTTTCCATATATACCAACTTTCCATATTTTCATTAGATATATTATAATAGAAAATATGACATTTTTCAATATAAATATAAACAATTATTGTTTTTAGTTATATACGTTTATTTGAATGTCATTATAAAAAGAAAAACAATACAAAAATATTGTATTGTTTTTTATAAAATATTCAATATATATCATTAATTATAGCGCATCAACTAATGTATGTAAGAATTCTTCACATTTTGTAAGCTTTAAACTTGAAAACTCATCGATTAAATAATCAACATCCACCATTTGTCGAAATTCTAATTTTTTTACTACTTTTGATAAGATAATACAATCAACGGCTTCATGAATATATTTACTTCGTTCCTGGTCAGTTGCATACTCACTACAAGCTACATACACCTTTATGAATTCTTCCATTTGCTTCAAAATACGATTACCAAAAGATATTTTATATGGTTTCATTAACTCTTCAACCTTCTTAATGGTTTCATAATTCTCAGGGTTAAAGTTAAATGATGTCAAAGCTTTATCAAATAATTTCTTTAATGAAGAATATGATACAAATCTTTTAGGATAATTTGCACGTTGCATAATATCTACTCTAACAGCACGCTTATCAAAGTTAATTGTTTGAGCACGGTCATACACTTTATCACTTATTTCAAAAGTACTTTCATCTCGGTTTGCCGTACCAACAAACCATACATTTTCAGGAATGATAATAGTATGTCCATTTTTTAAAGATATATAATCTAGTCTATCATCAATATGTGGGTATAATTGAACATCAAACAGTTTTATAAAACGCTTATTTTCCCTTGACTCCATTAATGAAAGGAAGTCTGAAAAATAATATTCAATCCGTGATAAATTCATTTCATCAAGAACTATGAAATAAGGAACATCCTTATTTAGTGATGCTTTATATAAAAATTGAGTAAAAGACTTAGGCGTATATTTTTTTGTAAAAGCATTATAATATCCTAATAGTTCATTTTTATCACGCCATGAACTTTCAACAGCCACTAAATCGCAAATGCCATCAATTGCTTCCATGAAGATTTTCGGTAAACTAGTTTTACCAGTTCCACTCATACCTTGTAATATTGAAAACCAACTAGCAGCCATACCGGCGATAAATGTTTTAATTTCAATATTTCCATAATTCAAACTATCTTCTGAATATTTGGCATAATTAATAATATGATTAACCAATTTTGGTAAAGTCAGGTCATCAAAATTGCGTTTCAGCTTAACTTGATATTCATTGTTAAATTGTGGCGCTAATAGATCAAGTTCCGTAAAAGCAGGAATCGGATCTAAAACTCCGTCATCCCCTCTTCTATTCCCATCCAGGGAATTAGCATCAGAAGAAATATTATTCGTATCTGCATAAACTTTATATTCAACCCTAGTTTTTTCTATTGATGTTTTTGCAAGTGATGTACCAACCCAGAAAAGTCCTAAAAGGGCTAATGGAATATACGAATATGTATTCATACTAGTGGCCACAAACTTCAACATTAAATAAACTTCACCATCAACGTAAGTTATTAAATAACTTGCTCCCATTAAGGCATAAAAAACTATTGAGAAAATCGTTAATAAAATATGATATTTATTATAATAAATAAACCACTTTCTTTTTAAAACAAAAAGCAAAATATTAATAATAAATGAAACAAAAGTAGCAATGACAAAAATTAATATAACCGACTTGAAAAACATTGTCATTGGTAAGCCACTTAATACATCTGCTTTAACAAGCAATATATCAAGTCCTCTCATACGATTTATTGTTCCTGGAAAGATATATAATGGTGTAAATAATGTGCTAAAAACAAGAACGGAATGAACAAATGAGATTGCTAATGAATGTACAGAGTCTTTTAATTCGTTCTTGACAGCCTGTTTATTAAAAATAAAACCAACAAGAATATGAATTATTAATAAGGCGAGACATATATAAAAGAATATCGCAGTTCTTGGCCTTATATTTATAGAATTGTCGAGGGTCCAATATATATTAACGTAATTATAACTAAACAGCATTGATACAAATAAAAACACTACAACAATACTCAAAACAGTAGTGATATGTTTATACATTTTTTTACTATTAGTAATTAATAAAAAAATTGTGAAAAAGCTTAACAATCCTATTACTGCGGCAAATACTTTATAAAAATATTTACTCACATAAAAGGAAACTGTAGTTGTTCTAGATGACCAAAAAACAAAATCTCCAATTTCACGACTTACCAAAAAATCAAAAGGTCGAACTTTATAACTACCAATAGAAAATATCGGTGCAAAAAATGCCCATAGAACTAACAAAAATACTATTGAGCAAATAACAATTGTTATTGTTTTATAAATTTTTTCCTGTTCTTTTTCAGTTCCAATAAGCTTCAAAAATTTATTTATTTCTTTTCTCACACTTGATGTCACTTTATTAACTTTATTTTCTGATTCATTCATATTCATCTTCCTTTAATATAAATTTTTTCTATTCAAAAACACATTTTTGCATAAATAGAAAAACATACTATAGACATAATCTATAGAAATGCTATAACCATTTTGCAATATTTGATAGCTTCTTTAGTGCTATTTAAAATTATCTCAGCATCAAAATAATTCAATCCAGAACCCATATTTCCATTGGCATATAGAAACACTGTTCTAATCTCCGTATAAAGTTGAACTTTCGTACTCCTCTGTTCATCTGTAAAAGTTGAAGCATCTTTTGACATATCTGCCAAACCATATGATAGCATAATAGTAAGTGATTGCGCACTTGCTAAACCTTCATCGTTATAACACTTGCTCTCCATAAACTCAAGATCATTTAATAACTGATTATAACTTATTTTCGCATCCAAAAATTGTCTAATATCAAGACCAGTTCCACCATCACCGATAAAATCATACAATCCAGGATCACAAGCGCTAAGTGAAAATGCTAAGGCAAATAACAAAAACAGTTTTAATAAAACATTTGATACTTTACTCATATTTTATCCTTTCCAAGTATTAATATAATTTCATATTATTTATATATAAATTAAGTTTGATTTTCTTTATTACAATATGGGCATATAAAATTATTGTCTTTAATGTCAGTAATATTACGAAATAAAAATTGCTTTTCTTGCTTATAAAAATTAGAAATCGATTTATTATACCCTTCTTTTCTTTCTGTTTGATTATTACGTCTTTTATTAGTAAAATTAAGACGAGAAGCACTAAATGTTTTTTGACAGTGCTCACAATTAATAATATTAATTGCCGTATGGCACTTCTTGCATAAGTACATACCACCATCAGATTCTTTTGTTAATTCATCACCACAAAATGCGCATACATCATAGCATTCATTACTACGTATCATCCCTTCTAAAAGTAATTTTTGGATTCTTCTAAAAGAATTAATTTCAGAAATTGAGATAGGTAGTATTGCATAAAATAAATCAACTTCATGATTTTGACTTTTAATATTATAACTATTAAGAGTATCATTTTCAAATCCAAACGGTTCTAAAAAAACATACTTATCAAATACATAATTATCATAATAAAGCCTATCAATAATAAACTCATATTGTTTTCTTTTATTATTTGCAAGATAATAACTTGTAGGAATAAGTAATAATTTAAACAATTTATCTTTATAAGAGAAATTTAATATGATAGTATTAAAATCAAGAATAGAAATATATTCATTAACTATTTCTAATGACCAACCCTTATATTCAAAAAAAGCATTGATTTGTTTATTTTCATAAATTATTTTATCAGGTTTTGATGACCAATTAAAATTACTCACAGCAAACAAAACTAGCATTTGACAAAAATGTTCATAATTAATTTGGCTTTGATTTTGCAATTGGAATGTCCCATCTTGTAACCCAAACACATTTTTATTGAACTTGTTATACAATGAATATACATGACGATAGTCTTTATGAAACATTAAAATATTAGTCTTTTTTAATTCACTACTCACTGGTCGAACTTTAATATTTTTGGTATATACTTCACAATTTAATTGTCTATTCAATTGCATATATAATTGCTTAGTATCCTCTAACATACTACTAACGTCATTAGTGGTTTTTAATTCCGTAAATCCTAAAAAAAGCTTCCCAATCGCTAAAAAATATTTCGGATGATTTGTTCGATTTACTGCATCTAATTGAATATTATCATTAAAAATATCTAATAATTCATTCAAATTATATATTCGTTTATATAGAAATTGCAATATTTTATCTATCAAATCGCGAAAAACTATATTTTCATAAATACTATAATCATCATCATAAACCCTAGTTAACAATCTAAATGGAGTTACTTTATCATTTTGAATACTTTCCATATCGTCAGGATGCTCTGAAAGATATTCTATTGTATTATGACTTATATGTTTTACCATGTCTAACGATTGAATAACATTAACGTCCTTTAAATGTATTAATGGACGTTTAAATATATTAAGCAAATACGGCATATCCCTTTTGATATCCGATATGATATTATCTGCTTGATCTAAATATGTAGACTTAAAAAAAGTACATAACACTAATTCATGGCTAGTACTATAATCAAAATGAAAAAAATCAAACTGTGGATGCTCATTTAAATAATCGGTTATTTCTTGATATTCAATTACTAAATGAGAACCTTTCTCCGTAATTGGTAATCCTATTTTATATTTATACGAAGCTTTAGTCTTGATTTTATCTGATGAATATTGAGAAAGCTTCGTTTCATTTTTACCATTAATCTCAACAGTCAACTTATTATTATTTAAAAAAATTTTTGTTTTTGCAGGAAATATATATTTCGAATGCTTATGTAGGTATTCAACTTTCTTACTTTGCTCATTTGGCATGTTTTTTTCCTAACTAATTAATTATTTTTTTGTAATATACTAAAAATTATATCATAAAAAGTCAAAAAAGTCAATTTCCAATTTTTTAACCATTAATTGGATAAGCATATTATAACTAATTACACAATAATATCAATATTTATATTATTACATAATTATAATGATATTATTCATTTCAAAAACACATTCATTTATAAAATAGATAAGCATTCCTTATTTAATGCTTATCTTGAAAATAATTAGTAAATTCTTCACTCCAATATTTTTTGGGTAAAACGAGAACATTCTTTGTTTCATCAGATATTAATACTGGAAGCAATCCACGTACCAAACGTCTTTTTGGCAAATGTTTTCGCAAAATCATAATCGTTGTATGATATGCAACTATATTAGCAGTTATTTCTTTTGGAAGAAGTCTTTTAATGCTATATACTCTTTCATTTCTCATATCTCTACCAACCTCTTCAATAGCTTGGTTAGTGCTTTTTTCAATTTTAGCTCTATACATTGCTCTTCCATATTGGCTTAATACTAGCGGATCACTTTCTAAACTTTCATCCATACTATAAACTACAACTGCTGGGCAATCACTAAAACCGAACTTAAATAGTGCTGTATTAGCTTGGGCAATATTTGCATAATATACTTTACCTTTAGAAAGTAAAATTTCATATTCCCATTTTATATCTTTAATTTCCGAAAAAGTTACATATGGTGGAAATTTTAATCGTTCAAAGCGATTTTGCTTTGCGAAATTTTCTCTCATAATCTCTAGATTTTTTTTGAAATCTATTGGTTGTTTTCGAAAATAATTATAGCCACCAATATTTTTGAATCCGATATTTAAAACTAATTGATGCTCATTATCATTTGTAAAATGATTTAAGTATTTAATATTAGATTTTTTGCATTCATTCAAACATACCACCATCAACTCATAACATATAAATTCATTAAATATATTGTTCTCGTAATCCACTCCAAATATTTCAACTACATCATAATGATTAGTAAAATATATTGCACCCCTTGCGATGTTATTTTCATAATATAAATAAATATTCCATCTATCAAGATTTTTTAATAACCTATTGCTTGTCCAATACATATTACTATCAACAAAATCATGCAATACTTTGAAGTCATGAAAATTTTTTTCTGTGACTTTTTGTATGTTATTCGATTCTTCTTTAATAATATAATTTCCCAGAAATAACACATCATTATGACTTTTCTCAATTAATGAATAATTATTGCTAGACAAATATTCAATTGCTATTTCATTTTCCTTAGGAAATCCTAACCATAAATTATAACTAGCAAAATTCAATTTACAAAATATTTCAAACTCTTTTATAGCAACATTAATATTTTCTAATGCTTGAAAAGAATATGTAGATAGATAACGATCATTTGGTATGAAATAATAATGTATCCATCCTAATACCTTACCGTCTATTTCAAATAATAATATTTCTTCAGATTGACTATTAAATGCTCCATAAGATAATTGAACAAAATCTTCTTTTGTTTTTATGCCATCTGCATAAGTAGGATATCCAGATTTAGTTATATCAATTGCTAGATTATAAATAAACTCTATATATTTATCAAATTCTTCTACGTTTAATTTTCTCAACATTATTTCCACCTCCTAATTAAAATAATTATATCAAATATAGTAGGTTTTTTCAATACTGTTTGCAATGTTTATATTTAATTGTAGAAATTTTTGTTATTGTAATATAATTTGCCGTTATGGATATTTTCTTCTAAATTAAAGTTCAATAACTCACTAATAGTAACAAAAGAATATTCCTCATAAATTAATCTTTCAATAATCTCTTCTAAGATATTTCTTTTAAAATATTCAGCATCATGAAATAAAACAATTCCACCATCTTTAACATCTTTCATTATATTCTTTATTATATCTTCATCACTATATAACCAATCCATGGAATCATTATTCCACATTATTATTGGAAAATCGATTATTTCTAAGCTTTGATTTTTATAACTCCCATATGGAAAACGAAAAATTCTTGGATAAAAATTGATTATATTAAAAATGAGGGTTTGCGTTTTTTTAATTTCTTCTAAAATCTCCTCATCTTGTAATAATGCCATATTAGAATGTGAATAACCGTGATTTCCAATTTCATGGTTTTGAACATTAATATTTTTCAGCTCATTTGGATATTTATCAATGTTTTTACCCAATATAAAAAAAGTCGCTTTTATTTTTTGCTTATCTAATACTTGTAATATTTCATTGGTTTTAGAGCTAGGTCCATCGTCAAATGTTAGAGCAATCTTTTTTGTATCTTCTTCTTTGCTATATACTTTCGTTATGCCCTTATTTGGTAGCACAATTCGCTCTTCTTTATTATTAGTTATCAACTTGGGAATGATAAAGATGATTTCTTCTTTTTTTATTATATATTGAATTAATTCAATATCAATACTATTTATTATAAGTTTTTGTGATTCAAAATACTCATTAATATTATCAAGATATATTTCTATAAATTTGGCTTTATCAATAGTAAATCTTTTTTCATTTTCACTATTATAATTGAATATTTTTGTGAACTCTTTATGTATTTCATTATTTTTCATTATGCAAATATCAATTTCATAATTAAAATAACTTTCATCATAAATTATTTTTTCTGACTTTATAATTACATTTTCATAATTTTTTTCCAAAATTTTTTTTAAATTCATTTTGTCTAAATTAGATAAGTTTATTATATTATCAGATGGTTTGAACCCTTCATACTTAATATCTGGCATACGGTTACATGATAACAAAAAACAGCATAATATAAAAGAAATGCATATAAAAACCTTTTTCATCTTATCACCTAAATATATTATTAACAATATTAAGAAGAAAAATGTACGACTTTTGATTTTAAACAAAATATTACATTTAAAAAAGAATATTGCAACTAACTATATTTATAATTGCAATACTCTACTTTAATCATATGAAATTGTTTTGATACTGTCTTTTTAAAACATAATAATCTGGTTTCCTTTTGCCAAATTGATAATCTCCACTTTTCCATTCAACAAATAAATAATCAATATTATTAAAATGTTTAATAATATAATTACTACTTGTAAATAAGTGATTATTAATAATTTTACCTTTAGTCCATAATTCACAGCATTTGATATGATTATTACATTCACTAATAACAGTCCCGTTACTTTTAAAAGTCATACTTTTCAAATATAAATTTTCATTATATTGAGTCTCATAATTATAATTTAAAAATTGATTTTCATAGATATAGTCAATAACAACCCAACTACTTATGACATTTGAATCATCTACAAATACATAATCAATATCATCTTTCAATGTGATTTCATCAATACTATATCTATTGCTATCAATTTTAATAAATTTTTCGCTTATACCTATATAGCCATTTATATCTTTTATGAAAAGTTCTAAAATATTATTTTCAATTGTATATTGATGATAAACACTATTTATTTTTAAATAACCCTTTGTCCAAGAAAATACCCAATATTCTTGACCAAATGGCAAAAAATAAATTTCATCAAATGGAAAATCCTCATTACTCTTGATATGTTTCCATTTTCCGATTACTAATTCATCATTAATAAATTCGCGTTTGGCATCATCTGCTGTATTTTGAACAAATGATTCAAGTTTAAGTATATTTTCTTGAATTAAAGAAATTTTTGATTTCAAAGAAGAAATTTTTTCGACAATTAATTCAGTATTCAAATTTTTAATTTCTCTTAATGAAAAGCCTAAATCCCTAAATAATACTATTTCCAAAATGCGTTGAATATTATTTACATCATAATAACGATAGCCGGTATATTTATCAGTAAAAACTGGTTTAATCAAACCTTTTTCCTCATAAAACCTAATAGTTTTCACGCTAACATCACATATTTTAGAAAAATCTCCAATTCTTAAATATTTCATCATATCCTCCTTATGTCCAAATAAATAGCAGTAGAAATTCACTTTTAATTATTCTATCTATATTATATCATTGCATCAAGATGGAGAGTCAATACTTTTAATTAATTTTTTCTTTATATTCTTTTCTATTGGCTATAGTTCAGTTGCCCCATTAGTTATTTATTATTTTCAACTAAAATTATTTTTTATAATCAAAATAGAAACTCTAGCAAAAAAGCAAGAGCATGAAAATAACAAAGAAAATTCTATGAAAATTACTAGGTATATTCTTTATTAATTACAACTGACTACCACTATTTCTAATGCCCTATAGCATTGCGTCGCCGCCTTACGACGAGTTTGCCAAAATATTATATCAATATTAATATATTAACATAAATTACAAATATTAGAAATTTTTCAATTTTAAAACCATCCCGTATATTTAGGATGGTTTTTTGTTAGGTTATTATTAATTATCAATTAATTTTGTTTCATTATTCCAGCTATATAATTTACGAAGTTCGCTACCAACCTTTTCCAATTCATGATTTGCTTCATGTTTTCTAGTAGCGCGGAAGTTAGGGCAACCAACTTGATTTTCTAATAACCAATTGCGGGCAAATACACCTTCTTGAATATCTTTTAAAACTTGACGCATTGCATTTTTTGTATCTTCAGTTACTATTTTTGGTCCTGTAGTATAATCACCATATTCTGCAGTATTAGAAATAGAATATCTCATTCCTTGGAAACCACTTTGATAAATTAGATCTACGATTAGTTTCATTTCATGAATACATTCAAAATAAGCACTTTCTGGTTCATAACCTGCTTCTACTAAAACTTCAAATCCGCATTTCATTAGTGCAGTAACACCACCACATAATACAGCTTGTTCGCCAAATAAATCTGTTTCTGTTTCTTCACGGAAAGTTGTTTGAAGAACACCCGCTCTTGCACCACCAATTGCCAACGCATATGCTAAGCCTAAATCATTTGCTTTTCCAGTTGCATCTTGATAAACAGCAATTAGACAAGGAACTCCTTTCCCTTCTTGGTATTGGCTGCGTACTGTATGACCAGGTCCTTTTGGAGCAATCATTACGACGTCGATATCTTTTGGTGGTACTATTTGACCAAAATGGATTGAAAAACCATGAGCAAACATAAGCATATTTCCAGGTTGTAAATTTGGTTCAATTTCTTCTTTGTATAATTTTCCTTGTTTTTCATCATTAATCAAAATCATAATAATGTCGGCCTTCTTAGCCGCTTCTGCTGCAGTATATACTTTAAAACCTTGTGCCTCTGCTTTAGCCCAAGAACTACTTCCTTTATAAAGACCAACTATAACATTCATTCCAGATTCTTTAGCATTCAAAGCATGCGCATGTCCCTGACTACCATAACCAATTACTGCAATTGTCTTTCCTTTCAATAAAGAAAGATTACAATCTTCTTGATAATAAATTTTTGCCATTTTCTATTCCTCCATTTTATTTATTATTTATTATAATTCTTTTTATTTAAATCCAGCTTAATTAATACCAACTAGGTAATTTATAAATTGTTGGGCTGTTCTACCAGATATACCACTATGCATCATTTCCCATTGCTTAGCTTCAAGTTTTAGTTCTTCATCAGTCATATTAATCTCTGGATATTTTTTTGCTAAGGTTTTTACAATTTCTATATATTCATCAAGTGTTGGCCTATAATAACCAATTGTTATGCCGAACCTTGCAACTAAAGATAACTTTTCTTGCATAGTATCAAATCTATGAATCTCTTCTTGACTTTCTCTTGTTCTATCACTCCAAGTTTCCCTAATCAAATGTCTTCTGTTAGAGGTTGCATAAATCAAAACATTTTCTGGTTTTGATTCTAAGCCACCTTCAATAACCGCTTTTAAATATTTATAATCTATTTCAAATTCTTCAAAAGAAAGATCATCCATATAAATAATAAAACGGTAATTTCGATTTTTTATTTCAGCAATTATTTTTGGTAAATATTTAAATTCATGTTTGTACAATTCAATCATTCTCAGACCTTGATCATAGAACTGATTTAGAATAGCCTTAATGCTTGTTGATTTCCCAGTACCAGCATCACCATATAAAAGAACATTGTTAGCTTTCTTCCCCTTCACAAAGGCATCTGTATTTTGTAGCAACTGTTTCTTTTGATCATCATAACCAACTAGATCATCTAATACAACATTTTCAGTTGTTATAATTGGACTTAAAATTTCTTGATTAACTTCAGTAGTAACTCTAAAAGCTTTATTCAAACCAAATTTGCCTACGCCATATGCTTTGTAGAAATCTGTAACAATGTTATATATTTCATTTTCATCACTGGATTGTTCAATCAACAAACTAAGTTTTTGCACTTTTTCACTGACATTTTTATTATATATATGCTCTTTTTTTACAACTGCTTTATAATTTTGAATAATGGAAAAACAATTAACATTTAAATCTCTCTCTATTTTTGAAAAATCATAGTTGAATAATTTTTTGAAAATGCAATAATCATTCTTGGCAAATGTGTTGATAGTCCCATCATTTACACCAATTTTTTCTGAAACAAGCGTAAATGGGTTTTCTATTGTCACTAGTAAATATGTCAAGTAATTATGCCAAAGATTTTTATCAAAACCATTTTTTGTTGCTAAATCTAATAAACGGTTTATTTGATCATAAATATTTGCTATAAGTTTTTCTTTTTCATAATTACCTTCTAAAAAACATTGACATATCCTAGATAGTTTAAATAAAATACTATTCTCATCAATGTTTTTATAAACAATTAATTTTGAAGTCAAACGATGCATTTTGTTTCCCCTTAGAGTATTTTATCAACATTTTAAATTGACATTATGAGATTATGATTTGTTTAATAATTTAAAAGAACAAGACTACTTCCTTGTTCTTCAAAGTTTTCAATAGTAGGTCCATATATTATAATAAAGAAAGTATATAATCATTGATATTATCTAATATTATAGATATTTTATTATATCACAACAATACTCTTTTTGCAATACATTATAATTCATATCTTTAAAATGAAAAAATAAAAACGATTACTAACGACTACAAATCAATTTTATAATTTTGTCTTTATATTGATCATTTTTTAAATAATATTTATATGAACATACGTTTGGATATTGCGATATTAATATAATATTTCTAAAATTTTCATATACCTCTTTCTCAACATCATTTAATGAATAATTCTTTAATATCACTTCCACCATTTCATCTTGCCAAGAAATCATTTTTAATAATAAATCAACTTCATCTAGTTTAATCAAATCATTTTCATTGAACTGATAATTTGTTTCATTCAAAAAACAATTAATATTAACTTCAGTACCCGATAGATTAAAATCAAGTAGGCCATAAAAATGATTATCCTTTATTAAAATATTAGAGTCATTCAAATCCCCTTGGAAAACATATCTTAGAAGTTTATCAAAAACTTGATGAATTTTATTTCTATTATATTCATTGAATTTCTTAATTTTTTCTGATAATTCATATTCTCTTATACTTTTTAAGTAAACTATTAAATCATTTATGTTTTCTTGCTTTTCATCAATATCTATATCTAGTGGTGCTAAATCGATAATGCTCCACATTGAATATATATTTATTAAATCTTTGTTTTTATATTTATTAGAAGAAATTCCTAAATGGCAAATTTTTTGTTTATAAAATAAAGTCTGATTAAAAATATCAATCTCACTTGCTAATTTGTAATTTAAATATTCAGTTACATAACATATATTGTCATTATATTCAAGCGAATATTTCCCACTGATCCCCTTTAAATAATGTGGACAAATGACATTTATATGATTATATTTGCATATTAGTTTTTCCATCATTTGAATTTTTTCTTCAGTCATTAAGGTTTTATTGTTAATTCTTAAAACATATTTTTCATCTATAATTATATTTAACCGAAAATCATCCTTTGATTTTGATGTATTTATTTCTTTTGTTATATGTTCAATATTTAAATTATAGCCTGCCATTATCATTTTTATTTCTTCTAAACTTATAAAATAATCACTCATTTCTCTTTATCCTTAATTTTACTAAATTCTACTTATTAAATATTATACCAAAAAAGACTAGATTTTTCAACCTAGTCACATACTAATAATCAAAATCATTAATAATTTCTAGAAATTAATGCCTGGTATTAATTATAATATTAATAAACAAATTATTTAATCAATCTTTAAATTACAGAAAAAAGGAATATGTGGTTCTAATTTTAAATCATTTATGTTAAAATAGTCATTACCACTCATAATTGATGAATAAAATCTATTGTCTGCCTCGGTTGTATACAATGTCAAGGCATATCCTTTACTATAATTTTTTAGACTATCTGGCATATTCTTTCTTACTATATTAGATATTTGATCCATTAAAATATTAGAATCATATAAATAGTTTAGTAATTCCATATTAACTTTATCCATAATAATTTTAATTTCTTCATTAATAACGGCAACATTACTATATAATTTATTATTTTGTTTAATTAAATAATTTTCACTGATTAATTTCGCATACAATTCTTTATCTTTCTCGTTTATCATGTCATTATATACTTCATAAATCGCAGTAGCTTTTGCCTCATTCATTAAATTTTTTTGATGCCCTGTATCATATGCAAAATCAATTGCCCATAAAACTACTTTCTCATTTTCGACTATTTGTTTGCTTATTCCCGTTGGGGTTTGTCCATATAATAATTTATCTCTTGAAATTTGAATTCTTTCTTGCGCAGTATACGCATATATGAATGCTCTTACCCCATTTGTTAATATGATTGGATAATCCTCGTTTGATAATAAAACCTTTTCCCAATCGCATTTTGTAACCATATAAATGAACATTGCATAGTAACGATCATCTGATACATTATGTTTAAACATAGATGTTTTTCTTAATTTTGGTAAAATTTCTTGAAATTTTTCATTTACTTTTTCAATATATCCTTGATGATATTTTTTAAATAATTCATTAATATTAATTATACTTTTTTCATCCAAAATGACAAAATTCGTTTGAAATCTTCCTTTTGATATTTCAATAAGAAGTCCACATAATACCAATATATTAACTTCTTCTTCAATAAAACAACTAGCAACATTTAACGCTTTTCCTATATCCTCAATACTATATGCTTTATCTTTGCAAATCAAAGCAATTTGTTGAGGCAAAATCCTTGACATTATTTTCCATATGTCAATATTATTGAAATCCAAACTCCACATTCTAATTGATAAACTTTTTGGTTTAAAACTTTTTTCACTAACATTCTCCATACTTTTATATACCTCTCTCATTTTTTTGCGACCACTCATTAGATAATATTTTACCATTTCCTCAGAGACTCCAAGTTTTACTGCTATATCTTTTATTTTGATATTATCATAATAGTACATCACCAAAACATTTCTATGCATACCAACCATATGAGATAACGATTTTCTAATTAGATTATCATTATCTTTGCTTATACTCTCCTTAGTATCTGAAATATTCATTACATATTCAGTATTTAAAACGAAGTTTTTCTACAAATTGATTAGATATCTTTTGTATGTATTGTGTGCTATACTCCAAAGATAAGCATTAAAATTTTCAATTTCTAAATCTTTGTTAATTGATGAAATACAATTTGCAAGTATTTCGTATGCTAAATCCATCGCATCATCATATGAACGGCATCTTTTAATAGCGAAAGATAGGAATGCTTTAAAATATTCATCTATTAAAATATTTGTTCTTTCTTCGATTCTATTCATAAGCAATCCTTCTTTCATTGTAAATTAACTAAATGCATTTATTATTTACATATATATAGTAATAAAAGCCATAAAAAAGTTAAGTGAAAAATAAAGTTTTTTATTTTAATAATAAAGGTCCCAAATTACTGGGACTGATTCAATTAAAACATTATAATAATTATAGACATTGGCACTTCATTAAGTCATAAAGTTCTATTTTTATTTGTTTACATAATATCGCAATACTGTTTTCAATTTATTTTTATCAACTTTGTTTACATCTGATAAATAAATTTCTTTGTGGTACTTTTCTCTCATTAATAAATTATTATCATATATAAATTTGTTCATTATTTCAAATGTCCTCGGCTCATCATCATATGATCCTATGTGTAGCATTTGGACACATTTTCCATCTTCGAACTCTTCAAAGCATACTTCATCTAATAATGGATTTTGCTTCTTTCTTCTCACTATTTCAAATGCTTTCTCTATAACCTCTTTTGTCAAAAAGGCCGGCTGTTTGATCATTATCGTATATATAAATTCATTTTTATTTAAAGCATTTTTCATAGCCTTTTGTTTTATACCCTCTTCAGTCAAACTCCAAATTCCTTCCAATGGATAAACTGTATACTCAAAATATCCGTTTGGAATAGTACCATTTTTCGGCATCATTCTTACGGCATAAGCTAGTGAATATAGTGTACTTACCCTATTAGCAAAATCTATATCATTCGGATTACCTACCCCTCTTATACAAAAATATTTTGCTTTTGGTATTTCCACAATTGTTGGCATTTCTTTAGGTAGAAATATATTCTTTTCTTCCTTCTTCCATTCATATTTCATATTTTATATTTTATCTCCTTTAATTATTTATTACTTTATTATTATATCATATTTTCAGTAAATTATTGAAATTAGTAATAATAAAATTCCAAAACGAAAACATTGAGTTAGTAATTATCAAAAATTCATTTATGGTATTACAAATTCGCAACATAAAAAACTTAAATCATTTTTCCATTTCTTGATTGTTGGAAAAATTATATATAATATTTTTGCTAATTCTTTTTTTACTGAAACTCATTCTCAAACCTCTTTCTTATATTATAGTGTCCATTACAACTTAATTATAACAAATGTATTTTTTGTTTAATAACTAATTATTAAGAATATATAACTGAGTAGATGAATTATATGCTCATGATATATTAGAATTTTTTTATGTCTACTAATACTTTATCATAACATTAAAACCTGAATCACTTCTTTATTATTATCTAATATATGTTATCATTTTCTTTTCAATAATTTTTTTGAAACCAAATTTTTGATAAAACTTATTATCTCTTTCATCTTCTAAATCAGTTATGATAATAAACATCCTACTATTTTGATATTTATCTATTACATGCTTTAAAAGTTGTGTTCCTATTCCTTTTTCTTGAAAATCAGGATGTACAATTAAATCTTGCACTAAAACAATATGATGTATATCTCCAACAGAACGAATAAAACCAATTAGTTTGTTCTCGCTATAGGCTCCATAAATATAAATAGATGAATTAAATGATTCTAATAATTGTTCATCATTATTTAAATATGATTTCCACATACATGCTTGATAAATCTCTTTTATTTGATTCAAATCAAATTCTTTCATTACTTTATATTTTAATTCCATATATTACACTCCTTAATCTTTTTTTGTATTAAATAATTTTATTATACCATATAGGTAATAGAAAAACCAGATTTAATCTGATAATTAAATCTGGTTTATTCGCCTTTGTAATCCCATATTATCGTAGCACTTGAAGGAATAAAATTGCTAGACCACCCTTTAGGAATAGCCGATGCTTCGCAATACACTACCAAATCTATGCAATCCGCAAAAACAGCACCTAACATTTCAGTGACATTCTTTGAAATAAATATACTTTCTAAATTAGTGCAATATCCAAAAGAATAATTCTTAATTACTACTAATGATTCAGGAAGGACGATTGTCTTAAGATTAGTACATTTTTCAAAAGTTGCATATTCTATTTGTGTAACTCCTTCTGGAATAACTATATTTTCAAGACTGATACAATACATGAATGCACTTTGCCCTATTATTCTAACCGTTGAAGGAATTGTTATGTCCTGCAAATTTTTGCAATAAGCAAAAGCAGTAGCCGTTATATTCACTACTCCATCTGGAATAGTATATGATGTTTCTTCTTTACCACATGGATATTGTATTAAACTTTTTCCATCAATGCTAAATAATACTCCATCTATTGATTTATAATTTTTATTATTTGGATCAACAATAATATTTTTTAAATATTTACTTCTTTCAAATGCCATTTCATTAATATATGTTACACTTGCAGGAATATATATTTCTTCAAGGCCTGAGTCCATAAAGATATGTTTGCCTACTATTTGCACTCCATTTGGAAGTTCTATTGTTTTCAAACTTTTGCATAAATAAAATGCCCCTTCACCAATAACACAATTATTGGGAATGTTTATGCTTGTTAAATTAGTACACCACCCAAACGCACTACTGCTAATACTCTTAACATTTTCATGAAGGACAACTGTTTCTAGACTTTCACAAATATAAAAAGTATTATGACTAATAGATGTCATACTTCCCGGTATAACAACACTTCTTAAGGCTGTATGCATAAATGCAAGCCCGCCAATTGATTTCAAACCTTCAGGGAAATTAATGCTTTCTAGATTTTGACAGCCCTCAAAAGCACTTTTTCCAATTGTCTTTATAGTTGATGGTAAAACTACACTTTCAACTTTCGCACAATAAAAGAAGGCATTTTCCTTAATATCTATAATCGGTAATCCGTAATATTTTTCTGGAATGACAATTTCTCCATCAATATCTTTATTCCTCGCACCAACACTATAACCACCAGCTATAGACTGAAATGATAACTTATGAACAGACGAGGAGTAGTCCTTCTCCCACGATGCCATTAATATTCCATTAGAAGTTTTATCCCAATTATGAACACTATCCATATTTGCATCATAATACTGTATATTTAAATCATCATAATATCCTTGGAATATATAACCATCTTTTTGTGGAAGCACAGCTTCAGGCATTGCCTCACCATATGATACATTAACAGTTTTACTACCACCATAACCGCCATTATCGTTTAACGAAACAATATAAACATTCTTTTCCCATTTTGCATACAATTCATCATCTGAACTTTTATCCCAATTACGGCAACTATTCATATTCTTATCATAGTACTGTATATTTAAATCATCATAATATCCCTGAAAATGATATTCTGTTTTTATCGGAGCCTTTGCAATAGGCATAGATTCATTATAAGTAACATTGATAACTTCATCACCGCCGTTACCACCTTGCATATTCAATGAAACATTATAAGTTTGGACTTCCCAGTCTGCATATAAATTTATTTCCATAGTTATAAAATTCACATCAATGTCAAAACTCATTGTCATTTCACTATCACTATACCATCCCGTAAATATATATCCCTCTTTTATCGTGGTGATATCCCCAATAAGCTCACCATGTTTCACTTCAATATTTTTAATTTCACTACCGCCATTAGTATGAAAATAAACGGTCCATTTGTGATTTACTATTTCAGGCATTGGCACACAGCCAACTAAAAATAACACAAAAAAAGCAAAAAATAAGAATTGAATTTTTTTAATCATCTTAATACCTCCAAGTTAATTATATATTAATTTTTAAATATAATCAAACAACTATAAGTTGTTTGAACCATTAGTTGTTTGATTAGATAGATTTTTTATACTTCATGAGAATTTGTTTCATAATGGTTACTACTCATTTTCGATTCCTAAATTAATTATAACATACTAATCTTTTTATTACAACCTATTACAATAACTAATCAAAATAAAAAACATAGTTCAATATTTATGAAGTATATTTATTTTAAAATGGATTCTCATTTTTATATTCATTATTATCATTATAGGCATATGGTAATGTTATACATCTAACGGCTGATGCATATAAGATAATGGCAACTCCAAAGAAAATATCAACTAATGCGGCAATAATTACATATATCAAAATTAAAGGCGTTACAAAATTAATAACATTTGTTAAAATAGATAAACCTGAAATTATAAACAAAAAAATGGCAATTGTTTTTAAATATTTTGTTGAACAAACCCCAACATTAAAAGCATTTTTTTGTGACGTTACGGATGAATTAATTAAAATATGTAAAATTAAAATCAAAATAGAACCAATAATCATATATATATTCGTAAAGAAAGATGCAATAATTAGACCAACTGCATTAACAATACCAATAATCGCAAAAATTTTTATAACAACCAAACATCCATTAAACGAATTTGTAGTATTGTATTTTGCATTTTTTCTCATAATAAATAAAACGATGATTAGTGCAATTGGCGCGAAAGCGGGGCATAAGAACATCGGTAGTCTTATATCTTCCAATGCTCTAGCTAGACTAGATAATGAACCAGCGCTTAATATATCATCTAAATTATTAAATGAAAATGAGAATGATATAATTGATGATATTGCCATTGAAATGCAATATGCGATTGCTAAAAACAAAACTATTTTTGAACTAAAAACTTTTACTAATATTTTATTTGAATTTATTTGATATTCATTATTATTCATATTTTATTCCTCCATATTAATCTAACATTTTCATATATTTCCACTGTTTTGCAACTATTCAAGACTTATCCAATATCTTTTGGTCAAACGTTCTTTTCCATCAATTTTATTAGTAATTATGTCTTGCAATATACCTCCATTTTTTTCAATAACTTTTGCTGAAGCATAATTATCAATATTACATGTTATTAAAACCTTATCAAAAACAAAATGCTTTTTAATATATATTAGCGCTAAAGCAAGCATTTTTGTTGCATATCCCATATTCCATTTTGAGCATCTAATTCCATAACCAATATGCCCACCAAATTTCAACAAACTCTCAGTTAATTCATGTCTAATTGATACCTCTCCAATGAAGCAATCATCTTCAACTAACCATAAATGGGTTGCTTTAACATATCCTGGTTTTAAATCAATACCTTCATGAAAATTTCTAATTTTATTTATAATATCCACTTTATTTGTTCCAAAAAAAGTATGTTCAATATTATTTGCTTCATATTCTTTTATGGCTGCTTGATAAGACTCTAAATATTTTTCATTTGGCTCAATTAATTTCATTATTATTACCTAACTACCCTTATATTATAATTAAAAACTAATATATTACTTCAAATTCTTCAAAAAGAACAAGCATATCTTGAGAAAATTCATATCCCATTGATTGCCCTTCTTTTGTAAAATACCTAATATGACCAACTATCCAACTTTGCAAATTCTCATCTTCACCTTCACATTTAGCCATTTTTACCTCCAATTCATTATAGTATTAGCTATGAAAATAATTATAAAAATTTTGTTCGCACGAAAACTTATTACATCGATAATCTATACATAATTTCATATATATTCCTCACTTCATTTTAGATAAGTATATCATAAATTCCAAGCAAAAGAAAGAATTTTCCCCATAGTATTTATATATTTTTCTTTTATTTCAATATTCTATAAGAAAATTTTGTTGTATATTGAATAATAAAAAAGAAATTCTATTTTGTAAAAACAGAATTTCTTTTTTATTATTTTTAGAAATTTTTCATTCATATCCGATTTTCAATAATTTTTTTTACTAATCTTCACTTGTCTCAATTACTTCAGTCTCTTCTTCATCATCAATATATGAATGTTGACGATCATATACCTTTACCGGTTCAGATTGTGTTATATCAACGGCTTCTTCATATTGAGGCTTTAAAGGTTCATTGAGTTCTTGGAAAAATTGTTCACTTGTAAGTTCAATACTATTTCCACAACGATGACAAACCATTATATATTTTGTTGAATATGGTATTATAGGAATAAAAAACAAAGTAAACCATGTTCTTATTCTATAATAACTATACTCATCGCCCCCACAAATATTACATCTTTCTTTTCTTGTACCAAAATGTTTGTTAGTTCTAAAACCCCATCCAAATAAAATAAACATATTTTCTCCTCATCCCTTTTTGTTTTCGTAATAAACTATGCTATTTATATAATAATTTTGGTTATTATTTTCTATGTGAAATAATATGCCAATATAATTATACAATATTTTTTGCTATATTTCAACATTTAAATATAATAAATACAACGGTATTGCATTTTTGCTGTTTTATATAAAAACATTGTTAAATACATTAAAACTAAAATGCAGTCATTATAAAATTTGTAAAATAAACAAAAATATGATAAACTATTATTAAAATGATTATTCTTTATTAATCATGTTTTCATAAGAATTATGTAAGTATAAAAAACGCCTTGTTAAACAAGACGTTTTTTACTCAAATAAATTTGAGATTTATTAATAAAAGAATATTTCACTCTTACTAACATTATTATTATAACCACTTTTTAAATTATATTACATGGTATTATATACCAAATAATATAATTATTTATATCTGGATATTCCCTTTTAACAAATCATTTTTATTTAATTTTCTCCTAGCTCACCAGCTAGTTTAAAAGCGTACTTTGCAATTATAACAGCAAATATTTCATTAATAATAGCCGCTGCACATATTGTTCCAGAAACTATGGCTGCTAAGGATGAATCAATGCCAGCCAGTGTTGTTGCAGCAATACCTGCAAAAACCAAAGATACTCCTGAATGTGGTAATAAAGTTAAACCTAAATACTTTGTTACTTTATCATCTGCTTTTGTCATTTTACCGCCTAAATAAGCACCGCTAATTTTTCCCATAGCTCGCGAAACTATATATACAAATGTTAATAAACCTGCTCCGGCTATTAGTGTATAGTCTAATGGCATCCCCAAATTGACAATAACGATAACTAATGATAAAGATAAAAGTGGTGAATACATAATTTCAATCTTTTTAAACTTTTCCTCATTAACTAAATTTGCAACTGTACCACTGAAAGCCATTCCGATTAATAAATAGTTTAATTGAAAACTATGGAATATATTAATATCAATAACCAATCCCAAGATAGTAGAAAATATTAAAAATATAATTAGTGATGAAAAGCAAATATATTTATTTTTTATGATTTTTATTATTAATGAACTTATAAATCCTAGAATTATGCCAATTATAAATGGTATAGAAACTATTCCTAGAACCATAAATATTGATGATTCATTTGTTCCTTTTAGCCCGTTAATTACTGAAATCACTGAAAAAAACACTATAACTCCTATTACATCATCAATTGCGGCCAGTGGTATTAAAGTTTGGGTTACTGGCCCATTAGTTTTATATTCATTAACAATCGATAAGGCTGGAGCTGGAGCAGTTGCTAAGGCAATGCCACCAAAGATGAAAGCTAAATATATTGGAACATTAGTTATTGCAAAAATAATAGAAAAAAATAACGATACTACTAAGAACGTCCATATTGACTGGACAAAGGTGATTCCTATTATTTGTTTACCTGATTTAGCTATTTTTTTAAAGATTATTTCTTTACCTATCATTACACCAGCAAAACATTCAAAAAATTTTATAACAATTTTGTACCAATTAGAATCAATAGTGTCTTGGGAAACTATTCCAGCTAAATAAGGACCAAATACTACTCCAGCAATTAACCAGCCTAGTATGGCTGGTAACTTTAGCTTTGAAACTATTTTGCCCATAACAAAGGCAACAAAAATAATTGCAACTATTTGTAATAATTGTATTACTATTTCCATATAATTCTCACCAACATTTCTTTAATATTATCATTTAATTCTTCGTTTATACTAGCTAGTTGATAGAAGGTTCCATCAATAATAACTTGCATATTTTTAATTACTTCTTCTGCAATCTCCATTTTTATTAAATGCTCTTTAATGCTTTTCCAAACTAAAAAATGTTTGCTCATTGCATTACTTCTTATTGTTTCATTTAGATTATATTTATTAAAAACACTATCCTGAACCATTTTAAATGAATCAAAATAAATATTAATCAAAGTAGCAAAATCTTTATCTTTTAATGGCATATCATTAATTTCATCACATAGTATCTTATAATAATGCTTATATATTTCTATTGCTAACATCTCTTTAGTGGCAAAATATTTGTAGATAGTTTTTTTTGAAATCTTAAGTTTTTTTGCTAGATCATCAATTGAAAATTTTAATCCCTTGTCTCTTAACATTAATATAGATTCATTAATTATTTTATTTTTCATAGGAAACTTTTTTAATAACCTTTCGTTTCCATAATTATATAACTTTTTTAATGTTTTGTCAACAATATAATATAAATTTCAAGGTGTTTTTAGAAATTAAAAAGTTGATTATTATTACTCAACTTCATAACCAAATTTATTATAAATCAAAAACACACTTATATTCATTGTAATTTTTATATTAATTATTAAAGAAATAATTAATAGCCTCAAAAATATTATTAAATACTAGCTGAATATTATGTTTATTAATTTCCTCAGAATTTTTTTGACAACCTGTTAAAACTAAAGCATTTTGAAATTCATTATTTTTGGCGAACAACATATCTGTTTCCAACAAATCACCAATCATTAAAATATTGGATTTTTCCAAACCAAATTTCTCCAAAATAAATTTGCCCATAAATTCACTTGGCTTGCCAAAATTGACTAATGGCCTAATATTTGTCACCGCATAAATATATTCAATTAATGCCCCAACATCAGGGTTATTAGACTCATTTGAAGTAATATATTTATCTGGATTGGTAATGAAATATAATTGTTTTTGGGAGATTTCTGTGCATAATTGTTTTAAACTTGTATAATCAAAATTCCATGATGTTCCTATTACTATAATATCAGGATTATTTGCTTGATATTTTTTTGTAATATCGGCCAAATAAGCAGTGCCATATACTTTTATTTTGCTATTATTTTTTTCAAGATAGTCTAGCATTACATCAACAGGAGTTATGAATTGTTCCGTTTTAATATTTATGCCCAATTTTTTTAATTTTTCATAATAATCAAAATGGCTAATAGAGGTATTGTTTGTTAAAAAGCAAAAATTTATATTTTTTTCTTGAAGCATTTCAATAGCTTCTTTTGCCCCATCTATTAAAACATCACCATTATAAATCGTACCATCTAAATCCAATAGAACTAATTTAATTTGATTCATTACTATCTACCAAAACTAAGTAATTATTATTAGAACAATTAATAATCATATCTTGTTTTTCAATGTTTATTGTCTTGCCATTTATTTGAATTTTCTCAAAAGATTTACTAATAAAATAAGGTAGTCCAAGTTTGTTTTTCTTCATAATAAGATTATTGGAATAACTTAAACTATTAAATTCTTCTTCAATTCCTTTTTCTATCCAAATAGGATTAGTATAGGCAAACCCCTTGCCATGGAAGTTCCCCAAAAAACATCCTGGACCTATTTCAGCATTTGATGTAATTATTTCAACTCTATAAAAATCACCAATTTCTACATCTAAAATTAATTCATTCTCATAATAGTTTGTTCCAAGATTATTTTTTTCAAAAATAACTTCAGCATGATTATTACCGATTCGATTTTTAATAATGATTATTTTTTCAATATACCCTTTTGTATAACAAAATAAGTCAGCTTTAATTTTTTGATTATCTTCAATAAAGAATGTTTCCCCATTTGATTTATCATTTATCCTAAAATTTATATAAGGACCATTTGATCCATAATAATGGCCACTACGTAAAACATCAAATATATTTTCAATATTCAAATAATCTAACTTTGCCATAATAAATGGGTGTCCTAAACGATGGAGAAAGTGACCATCAGAATTGGCGAGTCCCATCACTTTTTTACCTTTACGATTCACTTCATCCCATATAATAAAGGCTTTCCTATTAACTTCATCCAAAGCATGGTAATCGCCTTGCCATACTTCAATGCCATTTATATTTTTGGCGTTCCTAATGTTTTCTTCTTCCCACCAAATGGATGGATAATATGGATGTGCAATATAGAAAACACCATTTTGTGTATTTACTTCATCAATTATGTCTTGCCATGTTCTTCCTGTTGAAACATTATTATCTAAATGACTGATATTATATTGAAGTGCATGCTCTCCTAATTTTCCATTTGGATAAACACCTTTAGGAAATGAATGCCCTACTATGCCATATTCTGCTGAATTTGGCATACAAACAAAATCATCAAACTGATTATTAACTTCTTGATAATCCTCCTTGTTAATGAAACTATGATCTGTAGGGGTTAACCATGATATAGCTCTAGTATCATAAACTCTGAGGCAATTATCCTTAACTGAATTATTATTTTGTCCATCACTTCTCGTGGAATGAGAATGATTATCGCCACGATAATAACCTTGGCCTTTGACACTTAATATAGTATTATATTCTACATATTCCAAATCAAATAATTCATTAATATTGATATAAAAACGCAAAAAATCACGTCCCCCACAAAGTGCATACATTTCATATTGAATAATCACTTCTTCGTTTACCTCGATTGCCACTTGTTTTAACTCTGTATCCTTTGTGACCATCATATGTGGTAAATCAACTTTGATTTTCACTTTTCTGAATTTCACTTGTGAACAATTTTTTATCTTTAAATTAACAATAATCTTTTCATAACTATTTAATATAGTTGAAGGTTTAACTATTTCAATATTTGCTAAATGAATTGGCAATATTTTTTGAATATTCATTTTCTTTCTCCTTACAAAAATATAAAACATTATTAACTTATTTGCTTATATTCAAATAATATTATATCATGGATATATATTAGTGTAAAGATTATAATAGTTCCTTTGCTACTATCGTTTTTATTAAATTCTTTTTCTTTCTTCTTATATTGTATTATTATTATAAACATAAAAAAATGCCTTGTTAAACAAGACATTTTTTACCCAAATTTTCATTGAGTATTGTTAATAAAAGATTGTTTCACTTTTATTAACTACTATTATTATAACCTATTTTGATAATTTATTACATGGTATTTATTTCCATATAACTTTATATTATAAATAGCCTTTTTCTTTCATTAACTCATTATTTTTGGCATCTCTTGTATTATTAAGGATTGCTTGCGACACATCTTTTTTTGCACGTTCAATATGAGCAATATTTCTTATTTTATATTTTTTTCCGTCTTTAGTTTTTATAATAATATATCCAGATATCAATTCTGGTCTATAATATATTTCCCTCATAAAAAACCACCAATATGAATAGCCGGTAATACTAAAGACATTATCCATAACAATTTCAGTTTTGCCAACTATAAGTCGACCATTATATTTTACGATTCTTCCAGAAGGCAAAAAAAGATATCGAATATTTATTAGAATAAACAACGCACCAAATGCAATAATAGTTATATTCAAAATAAATAAAACCCAATCAATATCTCCCATATCTTTTAAGTCGATAACTCCTATGCCTTTTAATCCTGTAAATCCCATAACTACAAACAGGCAGCCTCCCAATAAACCTGACAAATAATAGTAACTTTTGCTTGCTAAAGTTATTTTCATTTTTTCACCTCACTCATAAGTTTTATCATAATTCATTATCCAATTTTATTTTTACCCCACCAGTCAGGAATCAGCTCTCCTAATGTAATAATAGTAATAGGATTATAATTAACTAATATTTCCATTTTATAACTATCTCCACCTAATTGCATAAGTAATTCACGACATGCTCCGCATGGAGATCCAATAGTGCCATCTTCCATCACGCACACAAGTTTGATGATTTTACTTTCCTTATTGGTAATCATATTTGCAATTGCATTTCGTTCTGCACACATTCCAAGCGTACAAGTTGTATCAATACATACACCAGTATAAATATTTCCAGCTTCGGTTAATATTGCTGCAGCTACATTACCAACTTCAACAAAAGGTGATATTGTTTTGGGATTTAATTTTGATTTTGCTTCTTGATATAATTTCATCCACATCTTCATAATAATTTACCTCATAAATTTATTCTCATACTGATTATTATAACATTTTTTAAGAAAAATACAACCTTTTCATAAGATTTAATATATTGTCAAATTTATCTATATATTTTAATTACCAATAAATACTTTTAATTTATATAATCAATGATTTATAAATTAAATTTTTAAAGTATGACTAATAGATTTGACAAATATATATAATAATGATATTATAATAATATGAAAAAAGCAATTATAATTGGTGCAAGTAGTGGTATAGGCTCGGAACTCGCTAAAATCATGGCGAACGATGGATATGTGTTGGGATTAACAGCAAGACGTTTAGATATGCTGGAAAATCTTAAAAAGGAATTACCGACTAAAACTTTTATTACATACATGGATATCACAAAGACTGAAGAATCAATGTATGGGCTTGATGAATTAATAAATGTTATGGGTGGGGTGGATTTGATAATTGTTAGTGCAGGAACTGGTTTCATAAATAATGATTTAGAATGGAAACTGGAAAAAGCGACTATTGATACTAATGTTTTTGGGGTAACAGCTCTAATAAATACAGTAATGCACTATTTTATGGAAAGAAAAGCGGGTCATTTGGTGGCTATTTCTTCACTTGCTGGATTATGTGGGAGTGCTGAAGCACCTGCATATAACGCAACTAAGGCATATTTATCAAATTATTTGAGTGGTATGCGAAAAAAAGTTAGAAAACAAAAAATGGATATTTCCATAACTGATATAAAGCCGGGGTTAGTAGATACTGCTATGGCACAAGGAGATGGATTGTTTTGGGTCATGCCAGTGGAAAAGACATCAAAACAAATCTATAAAGCGATAAAGAAAAAGAAAAAAAATGCTATAGTTACAAAACGCTGGAAAATAGTTGCTTTAGTAATGAAACTAATGAAATAACTAATAAACAAGAATTAAAAAGGTCAAATGAATAGAATATTTTTATTCATTTGACCTTTTTATTATCTTGATATATTAATTTGAATAATTAGCAAAAGTATTAACTAAATTCAGTTTTTGAAAACCACCAAACATTGAATTAGCAATTTCAGTATAAAACGATATACCTAATAATTTTTCAGTAATCTCATTGGCTTTTTGATCAATATCAATGTCACTAAAAGCATCCGGATAAATACTCTTTCCTATATAATATGCATCACAATAAGCAATCTCTAAATTTGTATAATAAGCATTATATGGCATTATTAAATATACTTCACCATTTTTGAAAGCTTTTAGGCTATTAAATATTTTTGCTTTATCAGAAAGGGCATATTCTTGTTTTAAAATATTCAAACCTCCTGCATCAATAATAATAATATCGGGATCCATTATCATAATAGCTTCTAAATCGATTTCTTTTGAATAACCTGTATAGCCATTTTCATCTAACACGTTTTTAACATTAGTTGCTTTAAATAATGAGTAATTGGCTGTAGAACTCTGAAAACCATGTAAACCATAATTTGATTGGCAAGCTAAGTAAACAGAATCTTTATCTTCTTCTTTAATATCTCTTGTTCTGCTATGTAAGTCATCTGTTAGATTTTTTATATACGTTGTGACTTCTAAGGCGCGTTCTTCTCTATTTAATATTTTTCCCATAAGCGTGATTGATGTTAATACATTTTGATCAAAAGCTTCAACATTACCGTATGAAACTGTGACAACTGGTGTTCCTGTTTGTGTTTGTAAGGTATCCATAGCTACTGCATCGGATACATATATTGAAAATATAATGTCTGGATTACATGTTATTATCTTTTCTGCTTCTGCTGAACCAGTTGGTCCACCAGTACCACAAACATTTCCCTCAGCAATTAATGACTTAAATAAAGTATTATGAACCATTTGATATGGTCGAATAGAAATCAAATTGTCATTTCCTTCACATTGTTCAACAGCAACTAATTTTTCCATATCACCAATATAAGAATATAGACGAAGTGACCCTGCTCCAATACACACTACTCTATTTATTTGGGTTGGAACTTCGACCGTTCTTCCAATCATATCAGTAATTGTAATCGTTTCTGGTTTTTCATTTTCAGAGTTACAACCTGATAAACATAAAAACATAAATAATGATATTATTATAACTAAAAATCTTTTTTTCATAATGTTTTCCTTTTCTTTATTCTGGTATAACTAAATGATATTCATTTATTAATTCAATCTTACAATTAATATTATAAATATCTAATATAGATTTCTCATTAATTGTTTTATTATTTCCATAAGAATATATAGTTCCTTCTTTCATTAAAATGAAAGAATCGGCAAATCTAAGCGCCAAATTCAAATCATGCATTGCAACAATTACTGTTATATTTAAGTCGTGAGTTATTTCTTTAATGAGTTTTATAACTTCTAGTTGATTTTTGATATCCAGATTACTTGTTGGTTCATCAAATAACAAAATACTTGGTTGTTGGGCTAAAGCTCTAGCAATAGCTACTTTTTGGGCTTCACCCCCAGATATTTTATTTATATTATTTAATGATATTTTTGATATATCAAGTTTTTCAATTAATGATGATACAATTTCTAAATCTTTATTTGATGCTTCCCATTTGATATGCGGTTTTCTTCCAGAAAGAATGACATCAAATACTGTAGAATCAGCAAACTCTAACTTTTGGGCTACATATCCAACTTTTTTGGCCCTTTCATTAGCTCCTAATAGTTTTGTATCTTTATCTTCTATTAATACATTTCCTTCTTGATAGTTTAGAATATGACAAATGTTTTTTAGTAAAGTGGACTTGCCGGCACCATTTGGTCCTAGAATAGCAATACACTGACCATTTTCCGATTTGAAATTAATATTATCAAGAATTTTCTTTGTCGATTTTTTGGAGTAATAAAAAGAAAGATTTTCAACATTTAAACTCATAAATTTCTTCCTTTCTTATAGAATATTAAATATAAAAACATTGGTCCACCGAGTAAAGCCGTAACTGCTCCAACAGGTAGTGATATCCCTTTAATCAATATTCTACCAATTGTATCCGAAAATAATAGTAGGGCAGAACCAGCAAGACAAGATGCAGGAAGTAAGAAACGATTATCTGATCCTAAAAATCTTTTCATAATATGGGGAGCAATCAATCCTACAAACCCTATTATCCCTAAAAAGGATACACAAACTGCCGTTATCAATGATGATAAAAGTAAACTGATAAACCTTGTACTTTCAGTTCTAACACCTAAGCTCTTGGCCACATCTTCTCCATGAGCCATAGCATTAAAATCCCACCTTCTTAAATAAAAATAAATAAATGCAAGTGATATAATAATGAACATTATGATATTTTCATTTTTTGTTGCCCTACTGAGATTTCCAAATGACCAATATACAGCAGCTGCTACTTGCGAATCTATTGAAAAATATTGTATCAAAGTAGTACCGGCTGTAAAGATTGCACCAATTGCCACACCCGCAAGCACTATTACTTCAGATGAATATTTTTGATACTTAGATAAACTTAGTATTATAAATGTTGAGGCCATGGCGAATAAAAATGCAATTATTGATACCAAATAAGGATTATTAATTGTTATTGATGTCCCATCAGTACTATGAAACATTCCAGCCCCAAGAATGATAATCGCAAAATTAGCACCAAAGACGGCACCACTACTAACTCCCAAGGTTGATGGAGAGGCCATGGGATTTTTTAAAACATTTTGCATTACACACCCAGACAATGCCAATCCAGCACCGGCTATAATTGCGGCTGTTACCCTAGGTAAACGTATATTCCAAACTATTAGAATATTTTTTTCATCTCCTATTTTAAAAAAGGCTTTAATTACTTCAAGTGGATTAATCCAACTTGAACCAACATTTATTGATATGATTGATAATAGTAAGACAAATACTAATAATATTAAAATAATTATAAGTTTTTTACTAATATGTTTTTTATAAAGAGTTATGTCGTTAATTTTTTGTATTTGTTTTTTTTTCATTTTTATTCTCCAAAATATAAAAAGGCACAAATCTTTTTTCTAAAAGATCAATGCCTTCATAGCATAGGTTCATTTTATATTATTTTATGCAATAATCTATAATAATATAATTAATATAATGACTTTTGTCATTCTACTTAAATTTTTTTAAGCGCATTTATATTATTAATTTTATATTTTTATAATAACTTTCTTAAATCTTCTAATAAAGCCGTTAAAGAGATATCTGAAACCCCAGCAATCATAATATCACATTTGTTGTATGGCAATAATATCTTTTTAGCATTTGCTTGTCCTACAGCAGTTGCCATTTTAGGAGTAATTTCCCCCATCATAGAATCTGCAACAACTATACCAATTGTACCCACAATTACATCTGCTTTTCGACAAGAAACTATTACCGCATTTTCACCAGTTACTGCAACATCTGGATTTGCTTTATACATCATAGAAGTTGCAATACTATTTGTTCCAACAGCAATAACATAATTCTCACTATTGTTTTGCTTGATTGATTTAATAATTTCTTGACCTATTTTACCACCTTGGGCATCAATTACGACGTATGTTTTGCTCATATTCTCCTACTTTAATTAAACTCAAAAATAATAATTCATTATAGCATTTTAGATATTTTTTGTCAAGAATCAAAAATGCATTTGTTATTCATTTTTATTATGCACTATATGCATAATAGGATATTTATGATTTATCTAGTTAAATAATATTTTCGTAGATATTATAAAAAATGACCTAATTTATGAAACGATCATTTATTAGATACATTTTTATTTATAACTTGTTTCATATGCAATTAAGACAATTTTTATTATAATATTAATGTATAATACAATAGCATAAAGAAAAAAATTACAAAAAAATCAATATAAATAGTATTATAGTAGTTTCTATATTTTTAGAATCAATAATCATTTTTATTCAGTTTTTTAAATTTTGTTTTGCAATATAAATTACATATCCTTTTAATCCCTTTTTTTACCATGTTTAATTTGGAAAATAATAAATCAATTATTGCATAAATATCCACAAATAGCAAAATACTAACAATCCATGGTTTATTTTGCATATAATCAAAAAAATCTATAGTCAATATTGCTGATAAGAAAATAAATATAGCAATTATAATTAAGTACCAACTCATTAATAAAATATAATAAATTTTTTTTCCTTTTTGTTCAATTTTTTCTTGAGCATCCTTCATTAATTTGTTTTGTTTTGCATTTCTCTTATTTATTTCATTATGCAATTTTTTATTTTCAGATTCTAATTCTTTTTGCTTGTCGATTAATTCATTATTTTCAAAAACTAGTTGTTGATTAAATTTTTGTCCTACTGTATCATCATATTTTTTTGTAGCTATGAAGAATTTTTCTTGTATTTTTGTTCTACTTCCCTGTGATTCTGAACGCAAAATTTTCAAAAACTGGGAATTATACAAAAAAGCTTCATATGTTTCATCAGCAATCAATTTATCATCTTTCATAATTGCCATTTCATCTTGAACAGCAGTTATAAAATTTGGTGGGAGATTAGTTTTTATATATGATGAATAGGAATACATTAATTGTTTTGTCAAATCATTATTATATTCAGTTTTGTTTACCCAAAATGCAGTAATCAATTCTATATCGTTCACTATTAAATTAAGTCCTATATTCTCTTTGAAAAACGTCTTTACTGCATTTGATAAAGGATAGTTTGAAGTTAAAAATAAAAAATTCCGCTTATTATTATCTCTGTTTTTAATGTTTTTTTGCATTAAGCCCACATAAAGAATTGACTTTACATCTGAATCTAGCATCCGCTTTTTATTATTATATGTAGGTATATTATTTGCTAAATGACTTTCCAATTTTGATTGATCAAAAAATAACCCCTTAAAATTTGTTTGTTCTAGTGTAAGAGCATCAAAATCAGTTTTATCTATTTCGATGCCATAATTTTCAATAGTTGATTCTATTTTACGTATATATAAATCAATCTTCTCTATATCATATTTTTTTTCATCAAATATTTCTAAAGTAAACTTGTTATCTATTCGATTATCTCTATAATTTACAATTATATTTATAATCTCATTTACTGTATGTTCAAAACATTTTAATCTTGCATTTTTCGGTAATAATTCTTTTATTGGACTCGCTAACGCATTTTCTTCTGGGCTTTTTAATTCTAAAATCCTCAACATTAATGGAGCATCAATATATAGAGTCAAATTTTCAAATTCTGGACTTTTTAATTGAGAATCATCAAATGTGTAATAAATTGAGTATGTGGCTAAAAAACCTCCAAAAACATCTAAAATATTGTTAACCATAATAGTATTATTTTCAATCTGATCCGAAATATATTTTGATATTATATAAGAATTTATATCATTTTGTTTATCATTAACTATCCGGTATTGCCCTTCCAGTATATACTCAATGCCATACTTTTCCATATATACAAAAATGCTCTCTTTCAATTCTTCGTTTGTAATATTAATATTTTCATTTGAAAAGTAAATTTTAATAGAGCGAGTCAGCTTTGATAAGCTTTCATTTGCTTCTTTTTCTTTTAAATCAAAGTTGTCTATTATGCTAGGGTTTATATTGATGAATTGATAACTAATTTTATTATAGTTTATTATTTCTTTAATGTTGATATTCTTATTTTCACTTCTACATAGTCGTCTTAAAATCCTCATAATAACTGCCTCGGGAACCTTTGCTAATCCAAAATCAGAGTCCAGCTTTTCTATTATATGCTTATATCCTATATTGTTCCCTTCTTTATATGAATCATATAAAATTTTTAAAACAAACGGTGTTATTATATCTGTCTTATCTTTAATTCCAGTTTTATAGATTACATTTATTGTCGATATTGTTAAAAGAGCCTTTTGGTTATTTATATTAATCACCACCCAAGGCATATTATAGCATTTTTCAACATTATTTTCAAGTAAATCTTTATTCATTAAATCATTCCTTTTTATAATTATATTATTTAGTATTTTCATTAATGCTTATTTTAATCTTAATAAATTTAAAATATCAAAAAAGTTTGTAAAAATAAAAAGGGAACGTATTCCGTCCCCCATGTCTAATTTGATATCATTTTAATTATCAACTAACACATTTAACTCTTACTTCTTTATTCATGACACAGCATTTATAATCTATTATTTTTTATTTACTACGATTGCTCAACAATCGTCACTGTTCCTGTCTTACCGTCTACAGTTATTAAATCACCAGTTTTAATAATTTCAGTGGCATAATGAATATTTGATACTAATGGAAGTGAATATTCTCTGGCAACTACTGCACCATGCGATAATACTGAACCTACCTCGGTAACTAATCCACTTATCAAACAATAGAACGGTGACCAGCCTATATCAGTAAATGATGAAACCATTATTTCACCTTTAACTAATTTTTTTGCATCTTCAAGTGATTTGACAACTCTGGCAATGCCGGTAACTACACCTCTACTAATTGGCGTACCTGATAATATTGCACTATCATCTTGGTTTTGGATATCTAAAACTATTGGCATTGGTCTACCGATAGATATTTCATTAAACTTTAATAATTGTTGCTCACTTAATAATCTTCTTCTTGATAATGCTTTTTTAATTAAACAAATCTTTTTTTCATTAATTAGTTGGCCTAGTTCTTGATGAGTGAAGAAATATATTAGATCATTATCTGGTAATACTTTTTCATTAACTAGTAATTTACTAAGGTTATTATATCCAATTTTAAATTGGTCTGTAATTCTTATACTCATTGATTTTGAGGCTTCTCTATTTTTCACCCCATCTCGAGCTTGCTTTGTTAAATATTTAAGAGCTTTTTTTGTGGAACCACGATAATTATTTAGTAATTCTTCAAGATTCTTATCCCATGTTGTTTGCTCTTTGATAACTTCATTGGCCCCAGTACTTATTACAGTTCTCAAGAAATTAATAAAAGCTTCTTCATCATCTTTCCATGACTTGCTTCTTAATTCTGCTTCTCTAATCGCACGATGTCCATGTTTGTTCATAAAATTTTCATATGCTTGAATGGTTTTTTCTTCTTTCAAATGTTTACAATATTCAGTTAGCTGACTAGAATCATAGTTAATAACATCTGGATTTTCATTTATAATCTCTTTTGCAAGTAAACGAAGTGATCGCAAAATATCAACACTTTCAATATCATCAATATCTTCTAATAGTCCAGCAATTACGCCTTTTGCTTGATCTTCATTCATATCTTTAGATAAAATGACGAATAGCGCCCCACTCATTGCACCAGAATGTGCTGATGTTACATAGTGATAAGCAAAGGCTTTATCTAATGCCCACATTTTTTTATTGATATCATCATATTGTTCTTTGATATCATCGCATATTTTAATACTGAAACTTTTGTTTAAATCAGATAATTTTGCTCTTGCTTTATTTCTTGAAAGTAAATATTTAAAGTATTTAAAACAATTATACAATCTTTTTAATATAAAAGATTTCTTATACTGAAGTGGAGGTACATCTTTTATCACTTTCCCACAAATACTTAAATCAATTGATGTATCACTGGCACCCAAAACAGTTGCACCGATTTTTTTTATAATTGTAAGATTAAGAAAAAGGTGGTTGCCAATACTTAAAGCACAGCTCCCGTGTGGCACATCATCTAACTTTTTAAAGGCACCGGCTATTACTAACATTTCCCTTAGCCCATTATCAATGGCACTAACTGATGTTGACAAACTTAGTGGTGTTACCGCATTTGGTAACATTTCACCTATGTTACATGTCGTTACAACATTATTATCTAAATCGACTGTGCAATCAAGTTCATGAATTGTAGTATCTTCAGTTGTAATTGGTCTTGACTGTAGCCAAAATATTTCATTCTTACTATTTATTGCCCATTCCAGGTCAAGTTCTAATCTAAATGCTTCTTTCAATTTTTGTGCATCTGAGTAAAGTTTTTCTAACTCAGCTGGACTTAAAATATTTTCTTCTCTTTTATATTCATCATTTAGTATAAATTCATTATTAGGAATTTTATACTGATACGCAGACTTGTTCCCAGCTACTAAGTCCTCACCTAGACCTTCAATGGCTTCAATTAACATCGTATTATCTGAAGATATTGGATTTAATGTAAAACAAACACCAGCTTTTGCTGCTTCAACCATTTCTTGAACAATAACTGACATTTTTTGTTTTTCAATTTGTCCGAAAAAATTCGAATAACTATTTGCCGTTTCGTTTTTTAGAGAATTTAAACATTTTTTTATTGCATCAATTAAATCTTCATCTCCTTCAACATTCAAAAATGTTGAATACTGACCAGCTGCTGAAAAATCAATGCCATCTTCAGCAGTGGCTGATGACCTTATGGCAACAGCTTTAAACTTACTTTGATTATAATATTCTTTTATTTGTTTGATATTATTACTATCATTAATATCCACATCTACTATTACAAAGCCAGTTGGGATCTTATAACCTGCTCTACTTATTTGATTTAATCCTTTGGCCTTTCCACCAACCTCAGCATATTGTTCAATTGGAATGTTATTTAGACTATATATTTTCATTATTTACCTTACCTTGTCCAGCGATTCTTGTTACCATTAAATCCAAATTCTAATATTCCTCTACCTTTTTTTTCTCCAATTTTAAATGAACCTAAGCCCTCATTTATAACATATGCCCCATTTGCAAAGGGAAATATATATTCTTGTTCTTTAGTACATTCAACATTTAATTTTGTTCCATCGGCCATAATAACTTCAACTTTAAATTGTTTGGGAACTATCCCATTACACGGAATGTCATCCATTGAAGTTACGCTATCAATACAAATAGTGCTTTCTCCTTTTTTTAAATAACCACTTTGTAACTGTCTTAATGCAGGATATCTCACCATATTAATATTTAAGTGTTCATCGCCTTCTAGAATAATCATTAGCCATATATGGCGATCCATATAACTCCAGTCTCTTTTACCATATGAATGGTCGCGCATTGCCGGCATATTAATTTCTATTTTCTTTTTTCCTAGTTGTAGTGTACCTTTTACAACTCCAGGTTGCTCATAGTGAACTTGATGATTGTGGGCAACACTTGTTTTAAAATCCTCTGTCCATTTTTCATTTGAAAGTGCTCTAGCAATGGGTTTTGAATCCATATGTCTTGAAAACTCAAATATTGGAGAGTTTGCAATAAACTCTCCAACAAAACTAGTCTCTATTACTTGGTTTGTTGGATTTGATGTTAAATTATTATCTTTATCTGTTAATGCCATAAGTCCATTATAACTAAATTGCCATAATTGTTCTGTTTTTGCACAATGAACTGATGTTGGATTATTACTTTCATATAATTGCATAGTATTGACATAGGACTGACCATCTTTATCTTTATATGCAAACCATACCTCAGTATTACCACCGCCACGATTCCCTTGTCTAAATAGTAAGCTCTCACCATCAAGGCCATGAGCTGAAAAATAATAACTATTGTTTTGTGATAAATCAGCATTGGCTGGTAAAGTAAAATGCTCAGAATATTCTGAATCAAATGGCGCTTTTTTCTTTTTCTTTTCAATCGATTTTTTTATTATTGCATATTTTAATGTTTTTTTTATTCCCACTAGTTTATTTTTATAATATAAAACATTTGATATTAGATATCTTGAGTTCTTATATTATATCTCCTTTTCTTTTTTGATTTTCATTATTAATTAAATTTTACTACATTATATTATAACAAAGAAAAATCAACTAAATATCAACTATTCGACAATAAAAAACAAAACATGTGATTCATTATATTAATAATATAAAAAGGTCTGCTGAAAAGTATTAACTTCAGACAGACCTTTTTTAACATATTAATGTAATATTTGATTATTCACTAAGTTCATCATAATCTATATAATCAAATTCTAATTTTTTGATTTGTTCAATCATTTTATTTGCATACTCAATTCCCGTTTTATCCATTTTGATAGTTATCCATGGTGTATGTGGTTTTACACGGTAAATCGCTTCTGATATATACATTGAATTTGTAAAATCACTTTTAGTTAATTTTTGATCTACAAAATCATCATAACAACTTGTTTTTAATGAAATTCGGATTTTATTATAACTAACTCCACGATAATCCCAATAAGTACTGACAACTAATTCATTGTATGCCATTTCTTCCATAATTGTATTAATTAGGTTTTCATCAGTAGTTGATAAATCAAATTCTAAGATAAAATCTGATGCATATACAGACACTTCTTTGATGTTGTCTACGCCAATTAAATCATCTTTTGAAAATCCTTCAACATATGCTTTTCGATAATATTCTGGTTTGATATAAAGATATATGGAATCTTGTTTCTCTTGAATAGTATTTACAGAAACTTTAACTTGATTAATATCCAAGCAATCAGTTTTTTTAATTACAACAATACTATACCAACTACTTAATGCAGTGCACATTCCTTCAAATCTGTTAACATTTAATACTAGGGTATTATTTTCTCTAGTAATAGAATAGACATAATTTTGAGAAATATTGGGTTCATATTTATAATAAAATAATAGATTATATTCCTCAAAATACTCTTCATCATAATCATCTATTAGTTGATTCCAATAGTCTTCATTTGGGTAAAGATATGAAGCGGATTTTGGTTCTTTATTATCAGTTATTTTTTCTAAAAATTCTTCGTATGTGAACGCATAGAAAAAAGTCATCCCAGATATATTAGTATTTGATTGGGTATTCAATATATCAAAATCATATTCATCATTTTCAAAATTCCAAGTTTCACCTTTATCAATTGAAAATTCAATTTTTTCATCTGATCCATAAAAGGCTTCACACCCTACTAAACATATCGAAAAAATAATAATAATTAAAAACAATATTTTTTTCATTTCTCCTCCTCATTCACTAATTATAGAGTTATATATATAACAAATAAAAGATAAATTTTTTTATGAATTTTTAAAAATATCTAATTTTATAAGTTCAATCATCTAATACATTATTTTTTATTAATTAGAAGTTATACTAAATCAATTATCTTAATCCAGTTATTATTTTATCACTCAAGTTTAATATAACACTTTCTTATATATTATACAAGCCTTTTTAGTATTTTTGTCTTTTATATAACGATTCCCTATTGTTGATCTATTAATTAAATATTGATAAAATAGATAACAAAAAATGAAAGATAAAATTATTTGTTTTTCTGATTTCATATATAAATTAAACTCACGTTTTTCTTGATAAAAACTCTCAAACTGCGTGCTTGATTTTATATATTATATGATTTATACTATTAGTAGAATCGATTCAAAAATTTAATAAGAGGTGAAAAAAATGACAATGTATTTTAGTGAAAAATTCAAACAACTTAGACGGAACTATGATCTAACACAAGATCAGCTTGCGGATATTTTCCATGTTTCTCCACAAACAGTAAGTCGATGGGAAACAGGGGCAAATTATCCCGATATAGAACTCCTTCCGCATATCGCAATATTTTTCAAAGTTACAATTGATGAGCTTCTCGGAAAGGACTTAATAATCAGTGAAAATAAAGTCGCCGAATATATAAGGGACATTAGAAATTTTCTTAATGTTGGTAAAGTATACGATGCAATTGACGTTGCGCGAAAAGCCGTCAAAGAATATCCTGTGAACTACGATTTGCAAAGTCAACTTATGCATACATTATGCACGTCATGCAGTGAAGATTCTCCTGATTGTATAAAAAATACTAAAGAATTTAAAAATGAAATAATCTCAATTGGTGAAAGAATTATCAATTATTGCACAAACCAGGATACGTCACTATGGACAAAATGGCAACTTTTCAGGCAATATATTAAGTGGGATATGAAGGATGATGCAAAGAAAATTTTGTATACTTTACCATCTGAGGTATGGTATACGCAAGATGTAAATATTGGAGCAGTATTAGAGGGGAAGGAATGGGCGGACAATCAACTCCACCGCATTGGTAGATTTGCAATTTTATTGTGTGACACTATTGAGGTTTACGCAGATAAAGCTGATTTGGGTCCACTTGAAAAAATAAAGTGGTATAAAAAATCGATGCAAATTTATAGTGAGATATATGAAGATGAAGGTGATTTGATTGTTCATAGTAATCGTGATTTTGCTAATGTTCTTATTGCTGAATTATACTGTGTAGCTGGAGATATAGAAAATGCATTGAATTATGTTGAAAATGCCACACAGGATGCAATATATCATAGTAATCATATGGATAAAGACAGAGAACATGGGTATTTTCCATGGCCGACTAAACGTAATATTTGTTGGATTATATGGGAAGACTTTCTTATGAAACCTGAGTTTGATGTCCTTAGAAATAATAATCGCTTTAATAAATGTTTAGAATTACTAAAATCTAATTCACATGAATTAGAATAATATTTTGGGCACTAAACTCATTACAGTTTAGTGCCCACTTTTTTCATTATGCCTACAATAACAATGTCTTTTTATTAATATAAGCTAAAAATTTACTTTTACAATTATCTTTACTCATATTTATCTGCGAAATAAATCATTTCGATTTTATTCATATTATCCTATCTTTCATTTATTAAAACTAATAGAAGATAGAATTTTCATCTAGCCTTTAATTACATAAATAATAAATTAATATATAATTATCTTCACCTTGCTGTCCTATTGATAAAATTAATTTCATATTTATGTTCACCATATTTTTCTTCATTGTCAATAATCGTTCCTTCTGTAAGAGTAATACGCAAAACAATGGAGTCTGGATTATCCTCATCGCCAACTTCGTCGAACCATCCAAAGATTTTTTTAAATTTAGCTCTTATTTTTGTGTTTTTCTCATCTTTAACCCAACCTAAATTTTCAGCTATGCCATGGAAAGCATACCAATCTAATCCTGCAACAGAAACCTCGTTGTTTTTCTCGATTTGCAACATTTTATTTTTTCTTACATCTGTAGAAACATAAAATTATTATATAGCAACTATTATTGAGTCTCTTAAATTATGGAACAATTTATTATTGCAACTTCAGCCACAAAGCTGGTCGAACTCCACCAGTACACTTTCCATCAGCAATATTACCTTTTAATATATTATTTCCTTGGATACCTATACTTCCATCTGTTCCGAAGATGTATACGGCTTTTACATTAACACGTCCAGGCGAACGAAGCCACCACCACCAGCTTCCCTCTTTACCCAGAAGTCTTGCAATCCGTTTAATATTATTTTCATCTTTTCTTTCAAGCCAATATCTTTGGTTTTTTCCTCGATTTTGAAGTTTATCAGTGCTGTCGCCAAAATATTTACATACTTCCTCAATACTTAATAAAAATATATTATCTTTTGTGTCTACTCCACCATTTGAACCGTACCATTGATTGTCAAGATTTTTATTTAATACCGGTATTATTCTTGATTTTTCCTTTTCTGTGAATTTATTATAAAATTCATCATTAAGATATTTCCTCAAACTACAGTCAGCCCAGGTTATTTCTTTATAAGTATCATGGTAAGAGCGTTGTTCAATTATTTCTTCTGTTATAATTAATGCCGCATTATTTTGTATATCAAGTACAATCCAGTTGTAGTTATTAAATGAAATCAATGTACCTATTTTTAAATCATCCATTTTTTCCTTAATATATGTTTTTGCTATAATTATGTCTTATTTATGGAAGATATTGCCCAAAAACTTATCAATGAAATATCTTTTAGACATATATATAACAAAATTAATTATATTTTTACCTCACTGCCTAATTTTATCATTTTTTAATTATATTGTAAATATATGATAAATAATTAATATCGATATTTTGTAGACTTAATGGCTTTATTTAATAATCGCTTATTTTCTTTTTAAGCTTGACAATTCTTTATCAAGCCATATCACAATATCTTCACTCATTGCAATTAATGAATCATCTAATGAAAAACGAAATCCTTGACAACCACCATCACAATGATCACCACCTATTTTTCGATAGCAACCAAATCCTTTGGAAATTTTTTGTTGTAATAGTAACGGAAGTTCATTAAAAATATCAGGAAAATTAATAATATTATTCATCTTAATGATGAGTGAGTAACCGTTTAATGATGTTGAAATTGTACATATCTCTTTATTTTTATATGAATAGATAAAGCGAAAAATAAAATACTTTACCTCTACTTTAGTTATTAATCCTGCCTCTATAAACAATTGATGCAGTTTCATAACAAAATCCTGCATATTACTAGTCAAGGGATTGATAAAATCTTTTAAAACAATAGATGCATCTGTACTTTCCTCTTTTAAAATTCGATAATTGCAACATAGAAAGAAATCTTCATGTCCACTTGTTCGTAATTGATTTTGAGCTATTGCCATAACTTTTAATCCTAATAGCATAATTGGATTTTTTGGAAATGAAATCTTTAATGTTTCAACTTTTGCTATATCTGGCTTTTTTATATTTAAATCAATCCCTTCAATAATGATTCCACAATTTTTCAAATAACGTAAACCTTCTATTAATTTTGGCACAACCATTTTCTTTTGTGATCTCAAGTTTGCATTTCCTACAAAGGCAAGAAGTTGCCAGTCAGCTATGGATAATGATTGACTGTTATCATCTAGTATACCATAAAAGCCTATATTTACTAGTATACTTGAAAGTTCATTTAAAAATGGGAAGTCCAGTGGCAAACTTATATTATCTAAAAACTCATGAATTTCTCGAGATGGTTTGTCATATAAACTATCATCAGCAATTATGTAATCGCAAAAATGATATAGAAAGTCTCTAAAACCAATTATACCTTTTCGGATGCTATTTTCACTAGAAATATTTTTAAATATTTGTTTGATGGTATATGTTTCAGGAATGTTTGATGGTATGATGTTTTTTATATATACTGCCATATTCTTAGTTGTTTTTTGCATAAAATCTCCTTCAGTTTATCTGTATTATTTTATTGATGCAATATCTAATTTATAATTACATTGGCAATTGATTATTATTTAATCGATCAATAATTTTTAAAAAATCTTTTTCTCTTGTATCTTCTGATTTGAAAGAGAAATATCTACGAGCATATGTTTTTCTTATAGAGGGAGACATCTTATTGAAATTGGCATATGCTTGTGGATATTTTTTTACTTTATTGGCAAAGAAATCTATTTGGTCATTTGTTAATTCAATAATTTTACTTTCCCATTTGCCATTTTTCTTGGCTTCTTCAACTGCAAGTTCACCGAGACTAGTCATAATATTTTTGGTTCTTAATATCTCAATCGTTTTTTTGTTCTTTTCAGACCATACGCTATTTTTTCGGCGTGGAGCAAAATATTTTTTATATTTTTCATTATCTATACTATATATCTGTCCATCTATCCAACCAAAACACAGGGCTTCTTCTAGGGCATCATTGGCATTAACAGTTAGAATATTTTTTGATTTGCTGAAGATTAGCCAAATTCCCAAACTACTTTCAGCATTATCACTTAGCCATTGTCTAAAATCATTGCGAGTAGCAAAGAGCATCTCAGGTATATTTTCTCTCATATATGCCTCCATTAATATAACAATTATATCATATTTTGAAAAAGAAAAAAAGACCTACTTTTACAAATAAGTCTTATGTAAATTATCATTTAGCTGGATTATAAATCATAAATTTCTTATAACGATAAAAGAAAAATGTCAGTTCAATAATACAATGAAATTATATTATTAACCAACATATATTCTATAAATATATAAGCCTACAAGTAATTGATATTTTACTTTAAGCTTTTTTTCTTATAAAGCCACCAACAATAAATAAAACTGGCAAAGTACATCCAAGGATAGCACCAAAAATTGTAGAAGTTTCTACTGTATTTAATACACTTAACGCCCATACTATATCCACTATTCTCACAACAACCATAATAATTCCAAAAATTATAAATAAATGTGCTTTACTTTTATCGGCCGCCATACGAACACCAATAATACCGAAGATAAGAGGTAAAAAACCTGCAAGAATCTCATAAATAAAAAGTACTCTCGCACTTGATGCGACATTACTAAGAGCACTAAGAGCCAACAAGTTAATAAGTGTCCCTAAAGCACCAAATATAATTAAAATAATACTTGTAACTTTAAGTAATTTCATACCAGATTCATTATTGGTGCTATAATAACTTTGATACTGGTTTTCTTGATTTTGTGGTTTTTGTGACTGACAAGTGCATTCAGTGCCTTCTTCAATTTGTTTACCACAGTTTGGACAATAATTCATTTCTATTTCCTCCATTTTTAAATATGTATTATAGATTATTATAACCTATAATACATATTATTCTAACATAATTATCAATATTATACAAGAATTTTAATAATTATTACTTTAAACATTTATTTATTGTCTTATATATACAATTTCTATTAAACTTTTATTTTTTGGATTTATTTAATTAGATTACTATAATAATATAACATAAAGTTTGCTATCTAGGATTATTTATCCTTTTGTTAAATTCTTCATATAATTCCTCTAGTTGCCTATGAATAAGATGAATTCTGATTTCGTTAAAATAATCACTAAATTCTCCACTCATAAAATCATTTTTAAAAACAACCTTTGGATAAAAATGATTTTAAATATTTACCCTTAAGGTTTTATTTGTTTTCTTCATCATAACCAATTCTTTGTTTTAAAATTTTTGTTCCTTATTTTAAATTATTTTTTTTCAATATTTCTAATTAAAAAATTAATTTTTCAAGCATCCAATTGGTATAATGAAAACTCCATCATCCCTTAAATATCCATACTCAGTTCCTGTAATCACTATTTTTAAATCAGGTAATCTTAATGGGCATTGCTTTTCCTTTTCATTATAAACTTTAATTAAATTTTCAATTTCACATAAATGCTTTGCACCTTCGTCAATTTCATTTGAACCTAACTTAAACTCAATTATAGCATATCTACCATCATTTAAATGTAACACACAATCAGCTTCTAACCCATACCTATCTCTATAATAGGAAACTTGACCATCAAAAGATTGTGAATATATTTTTAAATCTCTAATACATAACGATTCAAATAAGAATCCAAGTGTTTTATAATCTTTATTAAAATAATCAGGAGAAATACCCATGGCTGCTACAGCAATTGAAGGGTCAATTAAGTTTCGCTTTAAGGCTGATCTTATTACGGTTTTTGATCTTATTGCAGGACACCATGGTTCTATATCATCAATAATAAATAGTTTTTTTAAATCATTAATATATTCATAATAAGTAGGTCTAGAAATATCATAATTGGCTGCAACATCTCCGAATATTGTTTTTGTTTCTGCAAGCGTGCATATATTTCTACTATAAGATCTAAGTATTGCTTGTGCAATATTAGGGTTTCTTTTAACTTTGGATATATTTGAAATATCAACTTGATAGGTTTGTTTATACAAATCTTTAACAATTTCTAATTTTGCATTTTCGTCCTTTAGATTTAATGTTCTTGGCCAACCGCCCCTACATATTGCATTAATTAATCCATCAATAGATAATTTTGAGATACAGCCATCAAATGCTTTAGTATTATTAAATAGATCTATTAATGATACTTCTCCATTTGATTCATTTGATTCATATAAACTCATTGGCAACATAGTCAATTTACTAATTCTCATTGTACCTGTATGTGGCGTATCCACATCTTGTGAAGACGAACCAGTTAATATATACATTCCTACATCCCCAGTATCATCAATTGATTTTCTAATTGCACCCCATATTTTAGGCGCATCTTGCCATTCATCAAATAAAATAGGTTTCTCACCAATTAGCAATTTTGACGGCATATTATTAGCAACAGACAAGTATTGGTCACGTTTATCTTCATCTTGAAATTCAATCACATTTTTTGCAATTTGCTTAGCTGTAGTTGTTTTCCCACAACCTTTTGGACCAACAATTAATGCTGCGCCAAATGCATTTAATTTCAATGATAAAACTTTATCAACAATTCTACTTTTATATTTCATAATAACACCTCTATTAGTATTATACATTAATCAAGTTTAATTGTAAAGGCTTATCTTACATATTTGAGGTGTTTTATCTTACATATTTGAGGTGTTTTATTTTGAATAGCAGAACTTACATAATCTGCCTGTGAATGCAGCATTATGTATAAAGTTAATATTTATAACTATACTATATTAAAAAATAATTTTCGACTTCAACAATATTCATCATGCATAGTTCGATAAATCCTCAAAAACATCAAAAAAGATCAAGTATTTCTACTCAACCTTACTATTCTTAAATGGGACAATCAATAGGGACATTCATTACTTATATTTGTTTAAATTCTCTATTATAGCTATTAAAATTCACCTATAATTGCTTTTCTATTTTCTATTAAATTGACCGTTAGTTTTAATACAACTAATTTATTTCTACTATACTATTTTTCATAAATCATATTTATATCTGATGTTATCATAATCATATTATATGGAAAGTATTCTTTTTCTTCTTTTAAATCTAATAATTTAGCTTCTTTAAATGCTTCTACTACTAAACTTTGAATATTCCATAATTGATTAGAGATTAATGAATTAGTATAATCATTTAAATATTCCGGAAGATAATTTTTCATGTTACTTACTAATTTATTAATTATTATTTGTAATTTTTCTTTTGCTACATTTAGCTCATCACTATACATCATTTTTTCTACTTTTTTGAAATCATGATATTTAAAGAATGGGAAGTTAAACTTAATCTTGTTATCTACTACTTTTAAAAATCCTTTATCAATATAATCGTTAATTTGATTTTTATGGTCACAAAATATTCTATTTACAACACTATCATAAGTAGCATTACAATGATGTAATAATTCATTTAATAGAACATAATTCTCTTGACCATTGGCACATTTATTAAACGCTAACCTTCCAGTATCATTTGCACATGGAAATGCATATGCATTAACTTTATCAATTCCATCTTTATATGTATTAATTGACATATCATACATTAAATCATTCATATCTCTCAAATCTGTCATGTAGAAATCCCATCTTCCTCCTCCGGGATGTTCATGATAGGAAAATTCAGGTTTTACATCATTTAAAACTATATAATTTAAATACAAACAAAAACTCCACATTAATTCACCATTTGAAAGATTTGCATAAGTTACTAATTCCCGATACTCATCTATATGAGCTTTAGCAAACTTAATTAATTCATCAATATATTCTTTATGGTTTTCTAGTAAAACGTTATTACTTTTATTTAAGATTTCTTTTGTAATATACGGGAAATTAGTAACATATTTATTATTTTTTGTTTTAAATAATAATGTAGCATTTACAAGTTGATCTACAATATCTTTAATATAAGGTAACGAAATACCTAGTTCTAATGAGTAATCTTCCAAACTACAATAATTATTATATGAATGATATAATAAATTTTTGTTTATTAGTGACTTAACATAATCATATGGATTATAAGTTCCAAAATTTTGACATGCTATACAAGATGTGAAATTCTTTGGCACATATGCTTTTTTGCCATTTAATTTTTCCATTTTTAAATACTCCTTTAACTTTTGTCTAATAACATACAGTTTTCTTTTAACTGTTCCTAGAGGTAATGATTGTTCTTTGGCTATGAACTTAAGAGTTTTATCTTCTACATAATAAGCGTAAAGTATTTCTGCGTAGTCTTTACTCAATAGTTTAATGGCTTGGTTCATTCTTCTGATTTTTTCGTCTTCCAATATTTTATCAAGAGATGTTTTAAAATCTTCTATTTCATTAATATCATCTACAAAACTAATATTATTTCTATCCTTAATTATTCTTCTTAAATAAGTATTATATTGATTTTTACACACTGCCCAAATATAATAATCAAAGTTTTCAATATGAGCCCCTTTATCGATATTTTTAATTACTTCTAAAAGTATTGTTTGAGATAAATCTTCTGCATCCATTCTGTTACTACATCTTTTAACACAATAAAAAAATACTTTATCAACATAATCAACTATTTTTTCTTTTAACTCATTTTTATTCAAAGTTTTTACCTCCTCACTTATATAGTCACAAAAGTTATAAAAAGGTTCGCCATTTTCTTAAAAATATTATACTTCATATTTATGAGATTTGTCAAATTAGAAGATAAAGAAAAAGAGCGAGGAAAAATGAATTCTTCACGCTCTTTTTTGATGGTTTTACATTACTTCCAAATTTACCCAAGACTTGCTGATGTTGCCGCATTTTGAACACTCTATATCTATTGTAATCCAATCAAATGCATCAACCCAGTTTTCTTCGCTTATTACGTTGCTACCCTCTTGCAAAACATCATCCTTGCCCATGTGGTCTATTTTGACATGAACCTTGTATATATCATTTTTACATTTGCGACAAGAACTTTTTTTCTGCATTTTATAATTGTTTAAGTATTTGGTGTTAGTGGTTAAAGCATTATAGCCATGCTTAGAGATATCGAAGATTAGAATTTCTTTTTCGCAGTGCGTACACTTAGCCGAGCAAATAAGTGGTATTGGTGGAAAATTTTTCATTTTCTGGTTTAATTCAATAATATCTTTTAATGGATGAAATTTATGTTCTTTTGTATACCCCAATATATTGCCTATTTCAATCAAACCATAGTGACCATTACGACACTCTAGTGGCACTAATGCACTTGCTTCGGTTATAGTCTTTTTATAATTTTGCCAATAAAGTTTTTCTTCCAAAGTTTGAATTTTTTTGTTTTAAACAAACTAAAAATGTTTGCCCCGCAATCACATTTTATTTCTCCTGATAATTTAAAAGAGTTATCAGGGAAAGCAGCAGTTTTAATAACGTCAAAGTTTCTTATTAAGTGATTTGGTATTTTATTCATAATAATTATAGCTCCTTGATTCAAAACATTTTTTTAATATCCTCATGGAAGAAATAAAAGATTATCTACGCCTTCTAATCCAACATAAACAGGTGCTATAAATTAAGCAAAAAACTCTCGCAAACTATTTTGATAATATTTCCATCAATTAGCTTTATGTTTAATTGATACCAAATATTATCAAACTTTTTTACCCCTCCGCCCAAAAAAGAAAAATTATCATTAGGATTTTTATAATAATTGCGTCGTATGTTTTTTAATGACTGTTTTATTAATTCACCTTCAGTATCAATATTAATATCTTCAATAATATTTTCATCCCAATGTCCAACAAACGTGAATCCAATATAATTGTTGCATTGAATAGTTACATAACGTTCGATTTCTCCATAAAAGACTATTTTTATTATAATTTTTTCATAGTCAATTTGAAAAATATCTGTAGAACAGTCCGCCCAACAAATCTCATTTATTTTTTTAATAACTTCCACTTTTAGTTCCTCCATATTTTAAAACCAGTCAAAAAGGAATATAATATTATTGCCAAATCCTTTCCCCAGTCACCAGTATCTATATTTGCTTTAATAGCCGACAATACCTACCTATTACAAACAAGCCCTATCTACTCCACCAAAGCTTCCAACTAGACAGTGCCTCTGGGTCATAGTTAAGCTCAGCATTAGTTGCAATCGTATAATTATTATACTCTATATTTACGGGATTTGTCAAATTAAGAGATAAAGAAAAAGAGCGAGGAAGAAATGAATTCTTGACGTTCTTTTTGCTATATTCAATTGATTAAATATGGGTTCATCAAACACTAGAATATACCCCAAAACAATCATCATCTAGATTTTTAACATATGCATTACATGTCTTGGAAGAATAGTAAGGATTAGTTCCTTGAATTAATTGAGATGTAATTAGTAATCCACTACTAATATCATGATTTTTTTCATATTCTAATACCCTACTACTAGTGTCTAAACTACCAATAATAAAATCTATTGAATTATCAATTGTAACTAGTATTTCTTCACAAATATATATTAACTTGTCTAAATCCTTATAAATATCTGTACTTGAAAATATCACATCAAATAAATCTATGTCCACTTCATGAAAACCCTTATTTGTAAACCTAAATATTTCATTAGTATAATTAAATTGGTTTTTTATAATATGCAAAATCTTATCCACTTTTTCATTTGATAGTTCATGAGATGTCATCATTGTTATAACTAATCTAAAGTTAATTGATATCATATTTGTTTTGTTCATAATTTTTAGTGACCTCCCACTTTTCCTATGCTTAATAAATAATAAAACTGGTTTTCACTTAAACAAAAAGCAGTATTAAATGTTAGATTTTCATTAATGAATAACCATTGTCCTGAGGAATTATATACATGAGTCTCGACATTACCTAAATATTGACTACTGTTCAATTATATAACTATTATACTCCATGTTCGCTGGATATGTCAAATATTAAGAGATAATGAAAAGAGTGAGAAAGAAATGAACCCTTCACACTCTTTTTTGGTAAATTCTTTTGAATTGGTTGCTTTGATTTAGTTTAATGGTTAGGAAACCATAACCAATATTGTGAACCTTGAGACACAATTAATCTATCAAGCCATGTTCCAAAACTACCTAAATAAAAATAATCGGAAGGATGGTCGCATTCCATGCCGTATAAAAGGTATACCTTTTCATTATTTTTAACTTTTTCCAAATCAAAAATATACAAATCGCCATCTGATTGATGTCTTCCAAAGACAAGCCATGTATCTTTGAAATCAGGCCATTTTGCTTTTTCTGTCTCTTCCATAATTTCACTTAATCCATAAATCTGGTATCCCCATGTATCCATAAAAAGCGTAGTTCCATTAGAGATCTTTAAAAATTTTTTGTAGTCTTCAGGCAAAATAATTTTATTATCATTTTCAAATTGAGAAATCTCAGTGTCTGTCGCAGAATTTTCCCATTTAAATTCAACTGTTTTTACGCATCCATGTTCATCTTGTATCAGCAAGGTATTTTCCGCCGATAACCTTTTTTTTAATGCCTCTATGCTTTTCATGTGACCTCCTATTTTTAAAAGTTGCGCCAAAAATCTGTAAGCAATTTATGTGTTTTTGCACCAAGAGGAACTTGATTCCAACAAAATTTTCAATTAGGCATTGACTATAGATCATAACTAATCTCGTCATTGGTTGCAATTATATAACTATTATACTCCATGTTTACGGGATTTGTCAAATTAAGAGATAAAGAAAAAGAGCGGGAAGAAATAAATCCTACACGCTCCCTGATCCCTTTTTTAACTGTCGTTACTTAAAAGAATTTACTATGTGAAATGTAATGTTTTCAAATTGAATAGATTCACCTGGTTTTTGTTTTTTAAGAAAAACATTATAATAACAATATGGATGAGCAGCTTTCCATTCAGGAAAATCAATTGCCCTATGTAGCATATCTTCGGTATTATACTTACTTATTTTATTTTCTAAAATTTGATAATCCTCTGTATCAATTAATAATTCAATAAAAGCTTTAACTAACTCTAAAATTTCCTTATGTGTCTTATTTCTCAATGTTCCCTGATAAAAGGCATTATCGTCGGTATTTTAATGACCGATAAATTCCTTCATAGAGTCATCAATAAACACAAATTCTCTATCATAAATCAATATTGCAACCATTTTGCCTTTTTCAAAAAAAACACCAAAAAAATCCCTTTTTAAAATATCTGCTCTATCTGGATAAAAAGTAATAGATTTTATTCCAGTTGTTAATCTATCTTCAACCTTATTATCAAAGTCAAGAAGCCCCAATTCAGGAAATCTTAATTTAAGTGGTTCAATTAAATATTTTGTTATTTCCCAATCTTCAAATTGTAAACATAATTCATTTGGTTGATATAATGACATAATCGTTATCTCCTTTTTTAGGTTTCTATTGAAATATGATGCCAGGTAAAAAATCACTAATAACTCTTATATCTACATTTAAATTTTTATAACTTCACTCTTTAAGTAATAACCTTTCTTAGTATGTTTTGTTTAAACTAATTGATTAGAAACAGAAAATTGTCATACTGAATAGCCTGTTTTTCACAATTGGGTTTAATTAGTTTAATCGTATAATTATATTTTGAATAGTAACCGATACGGGAAACAAAATTTTCCTCATACGTAATTTTTGTCGTACTATGCAATATCTTTAATAGATTAAAGAATATTTCAAGAATTTGCTCATGCGTCTTATCTCGAAGATATCCTTCATAGACAATGCACCCTTCTATGCCCCGCACATCTTTTTTACAAATATCATCAATAAACATAAATTGTGCGTCAAAAAGAAATACCGAGACCATAGCTGAATTATGAAAATGGATTGTAAAATCATCTCTATCTCCATCAAAAGATACACAATCAATTCTATGAATTTTATCAAGATAATCATTTGGTTCATCTGGACTTAATTGGTTGCTTCTTTTTATTTCAAGAAATAAATCACTATGTTTATCATCGCAATAACTATAAACTAAATCAATGCCTTGTTCTTTCTTGATTTTATCGAATAAATATTTTTCTAATGTTTCATTAGAAAAAGCCATACAATCTTCTTTATTTTTATATAAATCTTTCATAATATTCTTCTCCTTTTACGTTACTGAAACGGAGTTCCTGGTAGAAAATTTGTAGTAGAGTATATTGACTGACAATAGTTGCATACTGCAACTACCGTCATATTATGAGGGCGAATTGCCGAAGTCATAACTATGTTACTTATATTACTCATTCCACCTAATTGCTCTACAACCCGAGCTTCTGCACAATATGGCAATTTATCAAAATATTTTACTCCAACTGCAATATCTCCTGTTACTTTATCATAACCACCCACGACTGCAGCGACTTCTTTTAATTGTTTTTTTGTAAGCGTATTTTGCAATTCAGCTACTTTGGCATCTCTTGCTGCTTCCGCTCCCGCTGCACTTGCCAAAGCCTTAGCATTAGCTCTTGCTGCCGCATTAGTTCTCATAGCCTGAACGCTTTTATAAGCATAACTACCAATTATCCCGCCAACAATGCTACCTACTACCCAACCTACAGCATAGCTTCCGCCTAACTTTTCAGCAATATAGCCGCCAATTCCTGCACCAATCATGCTCCACCCCATAGGGGCCAGTGGTGTAAAGCTCATTATCAGTCCGCAAACAATGTTAAGTCCTGACATTATCTGCATTGCCAGCTTGGATTTGACTCCCGCAAGCTGCAGCCCTGTCGAAATTGCTTGTGACACCCCGGATACTATTAAACCAGCGCCAATAGCTTGACCACCTGGTATAAGACAAGCAATTATGCCTACTACAACCAAAACGCCACCTATTACAAATCCGCCGTATCTACTCCACCAGAGCTTCCAGTTAGACAATGCATCAGGGTCATAGCTAAGCTCAGCATTGGTTGCAATCGTATAATTATTATACTCCATGTTTACAGAATTTGTCAAGCAAAGAGAGTATTGATTTAGTCCGTAAATTATTGCAGCATTGCCAAAAGCTGACTCGGGACCAGCAGGACTTAAATACTGCTTGGTCGCTGGGCTATAATACCTTCCGCCAATATAATATAAATCTGATTCGTCTTGATACTGTCCCTTCCATCTGATTCGGTTAAACTGAGCTACTGAAACCCCACCTATGGTGTTAGTTCCTATTGACGAAACTGTGGTATTTCCCCAAGCATCATACTCGTACCTAGCCACCTCAGTTGTCTTTGGATAAATACCATCTACGACCTGTGCTCTAAAAATCGCCCTAACATTTCCGCTAACATCCTTAGAGAAAAAATAATCGTCATTGTTTCTATCACTAGGAATACTAAATCCAATTATACCTTCAGCATCATATAGATACCTAATTTGCACATTGCCCCTCTGCTCTTCTAAAAGTTTTGTCCCGTCGTGGAAGTAGATTGAAGTTGTTCCTCCGGTTTTTCTATACCTTACTCCTTGGGCATTATAATCATAAACATGAGTACCATAGCCCTTTAGCAGGCTCCCGCGTTCCCATGCTAAGTTTAGTCCACCAAAATTGGTACAATTGCCAAGGTTATCGTATCCATACGAAACCAATCCGCGCTTCACAAGTCTACCTTTTTCATAATTATACGCAATTGGAGTTCCATTATTCATCTTCTCGCTTTTTATACTGCCATCCGGGTGGTAAGTATAAGTCTTTGTTCCGCCGCTATTAGGCAAAATTTCTTTATCTAAGCGATTTGCAATATCATATATATATTCGCGGGTATTAACAAAGGGGAAAGATACTAAATATATATTTAGTATCTTTCTTAACAATCTATTTAATAAACAAAAGCTGATACAGTAGTTGTTTTTCCTCTATCATCTGTTACTTTAAACACATAATTTCCAACTGCTTTAAATGTTTGCCCTGATGTAAAAGAAACTGGACTTCCAAAATTATATTCATATGTTGCACTAACAATCGTTCTTCCATTGCCATCAAAAGTTGCTACTAAGCCACCAGTTTGTAAAACCGAAACAAGAGTTTGAGTGCTTGTTGCTTCTACATTATTAAAATATACTGTTGGCGCAGTGAATCTTATAGTGAAATTAACACTATGATATCCACCAAAAATATCTAAAATAAGCATTGCATAATATCCTTCAGCAATAAACATATATTGACCATTAACTACATGATAATCATATACTGGACTTCCTGCCATTGGAACTGCTGGAGAATAATTTTTATAAATAAATACTACTGATTCAACAAATGAAGTTACCTTAAAAGCAACAGTAGTATCGTTTGTTTGAAATGGTTGACCTTGAATAAAATCAACGATTAAATCAGATGTATATCCAAATTGATAAACACTAGTTGCGCCCCATACATCAGTAATTGTTATTTTATAATGTCCTTTACTAAGACACATATAGTGGTATGGTAATGCTTCTTGGTAGTCAAATGCTAGTGGGTTTGCTGAGAACGGAACAGCAATGCCTCCATTTAATTCTATTGTCATACTAACCATATCATTCGGATTTACAACTTTAAAGAAAACAGACGGTAAAGACGCTGGGTTTATAGTATTATTTTGTCCTTGAAGGAAAAATAATTCTACTGTGCGAATTGTAAATTTATAATCATTAATAATTGGATTATAAGTATCTATTACCCAACTCTCGACATCAACATCATAATACATTCCATTAGCACTTAAATAAAACTCACCAGTATATCCAATAACGGTAACCGTTTCTTCGCCATGTGGCATAGTAGCATTTTGATATAAATATTCTTTTACTCCTGGAGATGAATATCGATATAAACTGTATACTCCCATTCCACTACTTCCATAACTAGTTTCAAAACGTATTGTAAATCTTGAAGCATTTTCAGTAAATGAAGGTGAATCATTATAAATATAGTGTTGATTTCCATTAACAGCAATTACCCATTTGTCATTTCCCATGGCAGTTGTTGCTTTAGTATTTGCTGATAAAGATAACACAAAAAATGCTATAATAGCAATAAAAGACAATTTTAAAAATTTTTTCATATAATTTATTTTCTCCTTATTTTTTATTTTTTAAATGAAAAATAATACTGTAAGAATATTATATATAATAACAGTATTTTTGAAAACATAATTTCTAACTATAATTATGTTTATTTTGTATTGATTATTTTTTTTACCATAATGTCTATAAAGATGCACGAAAAATTATAAAATTTTTCATTAAAATAAATTAAAGATTACATTATGGTTTATTTTTCGATTCGTCAGTTACTTATAAATGATATAATTATCATTATAATTATATGTTCCTGCCAAATCACCAGTTTTAAGAATTGCGATTAAGATAATATTTGTTGGTGAGGCTAAGATATTATTAAAATATATACAACAGGCATCAAATTGGAATCAAAACTGAAAATATGATAATTAAAATCTATATTAGCATTGAATCGCAAAAAAGGATTAACCATTATCATTATTATAATTTATTCTGCATAGCCGATAATCCCTATTATCCAACAAACATTATAAAAAGTAATTCTAACACCTTTTCTATCAATTAGTAATTCCTTTTCAAAAATTTATAGTATGATTGAAAGCATTTGTTGTGAACGCTACTTTCCTTATAATTAATTTTATATGACGTTTTGTTATTGAAATAAATAATTCATATGATTATTATTGTTTTTGAATTTACATTTTTTGATAGTGAGATGTTTAACGATAAAAAAGTATTCATTATAAAAAATGCATTATTGTTTTTATAATTTTCCTCTTTTTATTTAAAATGTTTTTAATTAAATTTACAGTACCATTTGATATTACCTACCCTCCTTTTACTTGGTTCATCGCCTTAATTTTGGCGGTAACCCTTACTTTATAATGTGCTAAAACAAGCAAAAAACATTACTTTGAAATATAGATATATTATTGACTAATTTATTGTTATCGTATTTTACATTTTGTAAAAGCAATAATATGCTTTTTTATAATAATTTTTAAAAATTATTTTATCCTTCTTAACAATATCACAAGAAATCCTTTTTTTCAACATTTTTCGACCGACAAATTTCGACAAAATGATCTTAACCATCAAAAAAGACTAGATTTTTCAATCTAGTCCAATCATTAAAACAAAATGAACAAAATTATTATGTTTGACATATCATTTTGTCTTCTATAATAATTTTCAGGTTCTTCATATTCTATTCTTGCAGTTTCAAGATAGTAAATATTTGTGCAGTAATAAGACAAATATATTAAAACAGTTCATTCAAATGTTTTTATGATTATTTTTTCTTAATTAAAGCAATTAAGTCTGCAAATTTCTTCTTCTTAATTATAAACCAAAATATTGCAAAACCGCCAAATGATAATGTCAATACTGAGCTGACAATAATAATTGTAATCTCAATATTAGAAAGTATACCATTATTAATGGCTGGGATTGTTTCTATTATAGTAGTAAAATCACAAATGCTACATTCCTTTTCTGCCCACTGACCAATAGGCAACCATCCTTTACCGTCATTATATCCTAAATTACCTTCGGACAGATAATCTGACATATTTATATCACTAGTAAGCTTAAAATAATAACCACTTGCCAATCTTTGATTAGGATCTCCGTCAGGGAGTGCAGTTCTTACAGCATAATTTCGTACATTGTCAAGCTTATTAGCGTTTGCGATTAAAAACGGACTTCTTTCACTTCCGTTGCCGCCAGCAAAACCATATTCGTTTTCCATAGCATAAACGTTTATGCGAATATTAGTCATAACAACGATAATGAATGGAAAAATAATACATAAAATTATTAACGAAACTCGCGAGGATATATATTTTAATTTATATGCTAGTATTTCGTTTTCCATATCCATATCTCCATCTTACCAAATATTTTATATTGATTGTATTATACATTGTTTAGATAAAAAATCAATTTATATAATATATTTTGGAATCTTTTGGCAAAATAGTTCTCATGAATTTTCTCCCATATATATTTGTATATTTTAAATATAATTTTATATTAATACTAGTAGTTTATTATATTAAAAAATATTATTACAAATTTATTTATTAAAGTCTATTAAATAAATTTAATTTTATATTTTTTTATATCCGCATTTTGGGCAAATATGATTTTCATTCAAAGCGATACCACATAAGAGACAATTGTCTCTTTCTTTTTCATATGTATATTCTTGTGTAGCACCATTTACCCCACTTGTAAAAGTAAGTTTAACAATATTTAATTTATTTTTTAATAAATCATAAACTATTTTAATCATGCCTTCAACTGTCATGGTTTCTTTAGTAACAACTAAACGGCATTCAGGATATGCAGTTGCTAGTTCAGTTTTGAAAGCAAGACCTTTTTGCTTATTACTTGGTGCACCATTTTTTATACCTTGTGCTTCATAAACGCCAAGAATGGCAGGAAGTAATGGATCGTCCTCTCTTAAAACTAAAGCATGATCAAAGTTTTGTAAAACTTCCCAGGCGGTCTTCTTAATTTCATTACAAGGAAATACCATATTAACTCCTGAATTTATTTTATCCTCAACCTCAATTGTTAGTATTCCTGTATGCCCATGTAAATATTGAGCTTCTCCTTTAAAACCATAAAACCTGTGAGCGTATTGTAAATCTAATGTAGTAAAACTTCTCATAATTTTTCTCCTTTATTAATTAATTTACGAATTTTTAATGCGCTTCGTATATCGCATTTTTTATTTAATGATTTAATTAATATTAAATATTTTATTTAACTAATTGTAAATTATTTATTACAATTGGAACAGATGCCCTTAAAAATAATATCGTGATCTATAAACTCATTTCCGCTAGTGTCTGTAATTCTATCCTGCAAATCTTCTATAAAATCCATTTTCACATCAAAGATGTTTCCGCAATTTATACATTTCATATGATAATGCTTATGAATTAAATAATCATAACAATCTGCCCCCCCTGGTATCTCTATTTTACGAATTTCGCCAGTATTTGATAATAAGTTTAAATTTCTATAAACAGTAGTTCTACTTATATCATCATATTTTTTCGCAATTATATTATATAATTCTTCTGCCGTGATATGTTTCTTTAACTCCTTCATGGTTTGGAAAATTAAAGAGCGCTGAATTGTATTTCGTTTTTTCATATTATTCTTCCTTATTGACATTATATACCATTAAGTACATAATGTCAATAAGGAAGAATATAATATTTTTTATATCTTTTCTTAATAAACAAAAAGATAATTAGCATAATTATATTGCTTTTCCTTTGTTCTAATTATTTTGGGTTAAAATTATTTAAATTTTCGATATTTTACTACAACATTATAACAACAAAAAACTAGGTTTTCTCAACCTAGTCTAAGAGTCTTAAATGGGGCGACCGATTTGGTACTTGTCGTCACTCGTATCAACCAATATTCATCTTTTTCTTAATTTGCTCTAATAATGGCTTATAATCATTCTTGATATTTGAAATTCTATCTTGATTTGCAATATATACTGAAATACTATTTATCACATTCTCTAAATTTTTAAAAATTATATACTTATATGCTTCATTCATAGTTAATAAATTTATATATATAGTCTCTTGATTATTTAGAACGTTTATTTTATAAGTATATTTATCATCTGGATGCTTATACTTATTAATTGATGCTTGATTAGTCATTAACTTTATATTAACATAATCACATTTTGGTATATTTAAATGATTAATTAAGATGTTTGATTCATAATGAATATTTGAATCATTCCTGAATATTTCAGGATACATTACAAGATTCTTCCATTGAGGATGTACACAAGCAATAAAGTAATTTGAGGCAATTGGGAAAATCAACATATTGTCAAGATAACTACTTCCATTTTCATATTCCTTTGTTAATGTTTCTTTATAATCAGTCCTACCTGTAATTCCAATCATTAAATCAGCATTCTCCATTGCTTTTTCATAAAATTCTTTGCTCATCTTATATGGAACTCTTTCTGCAACTAATCCACTATCATTTATAATAAATTCATCGTTGGTTCTAAAGAACATTAAGAAACCTGTATATATTTCATTAGCGTATTGTCTAACGCCAACTAAGTTATTTTTTATTAACTCATCAAAATCTGTTTCTATAATTGTTAATAGTTCTGTTTTCCAAAAATCTAACTCGGATTCATTTTCGAGTTTATTATACTTAGACATTTTAATCTCATCTGTTGTAGATGTAAGTTCATACCCCTTACTATTTCGAAGATTACGATATATTTGTGTTAGCATATATTTTTTAATTAGTTCAAGTTCTTTTCTGGTAATACAAATTGATTTTTCTTCTGAAATGATTTTTTTAAAAATATTAGCAACAGGAGTTTCTATTAATGAATTTAATTTTTTCTCTATTGTCTTTATATCGTCCAATCTTTCATCATCATAAAAGTTTTTAATAAAAGCAGTCTTTTTTGTATTGCGTTCAGATAAGAACTTATGCTCTAAATCATATGCATAAATACGATTATTATCAGCACTTATCTTTATTGAAAAATTATCTAAAACAAATCTTGGTAAATAATGATTATTATCTAATTCAGGCATTATAGTTCCTCTCCTATTCATTTTTAAGAATTTTTATCATAGTTTTTCTATTGTTTCATAATATTATATTAATATTAAATATAGATTCATATTTTCTGTTTTTTTGTTGCAAACCGATTTTATTAATTAGTTAAAATAATTATTAATTTTTATTTTGATTATAAAAAATCATAATCATTTTTATTACAAAAATGTTTCTTGACTTTTTTTATATCCTTAATATCTTCAATATAATATGGTGTTGTTAACTTAAAAATTTCCGTTAATATTTTACAATAATTTGAGTTTTTTTCACTTTTATTTCCACTCACAGGAAAAACATAATTAAATCCATTATCTGATAACTCTCTAGAAAAACAAGAAAAGTATCTAATACCATATAATACATTTTCTCTTTTACTATATCTTCTCAGCCATTGCATTAAAAGTTGCGGGATTATATATTCTTCAGCAAATGGGTCTTCTCTTTTTTTTCTAATGAAAGAGCACGAAGCAATTAGGGGATACCATAAAAGATAATAATGCATAGTATCATATTTACTCAAATCAATTTCATCAAATTTTTTCTTTTTTATATTATTATTGTTATATTCAAAGTAATCTTTTGGTCTCACTGCCAATTCTAATAATCTAATTTCAATACCATGAATTCCCTCATCTCTTTGTAATTGAAATTTAGAAAATTGATACCCGTTCCTTTCCTTGCCAATCTCTGCATATGATAATTTTAAATTTGTACTTAAATATAAACATGGGTAACCTGCAATACTATATCTGCATGTATTAATTTTAGTACGCGAATCATATGGCACATGAAATAAATCTTTTCTAAGCAACTCTGAATTATCATCAACTGTTCTACATCTGTATAAACTTAATGTGTCATTATATAATTCTTTTGGACTATATTCCTTAGATTTTTGATAAACTTTAAAGGGATATTTAATTAATTCATCCATTATACCTTTAAAACTATTAAATGCAGTAGCTGGAAAACCTTGTAAGTATTCATGTACACATTTTATTAATCCACAACAAATGCTATTTATTTTTTCATATGTTTCCACTTTTTGGAAACATGCCATTTTCTATAGAATCGCAATTTAAGTATTTCAAAAACAATTTTTCTAATTCCTCTTCAAAATTATTAATTTGTCTTTCTAATGGTAGATTTAAATCCTCTTTAGAAAAAATATTAAAAAACGTTTCATATAGCGGATGTTTTTCTGTATCTTTTTCGTTATTTTGCATCTTTGTGCACTCCTAATTTAATATAGAATATCATATATAAACATATATTTCTACATTTTTCGACCGACAAATTTCGACAAACCCACCCTAAACAACAAAAAAACTAGGCTTTTCAACCTAGTTTAAGAGTCTTAAATGGGGCGACCGATGGGGTTAGTAACCCAAATTTACATTTGCTTAAATCCTCTATTTTAGCTATAAAATTTCGCCTACAATCGATTTAGTATTTTCTCAAATTTTTGACACCACTTTTGACACCACATATTATTGTTTTCTTTGTAAAATTTCCAGACAAAAATCAACGAAAATATTCATATTAGTATTATTATTATTTTCCAATATATTGTAAAATTCTTTAATTTGCAATACATCAGATTTTTTATATTTTTCATCTGTAGGAAATATATCAATATATTCATCCTTTTGTTTTTTGCCTTTTTTCTTGAATTTTATGCCCGATTTCCTTAAAACTTCCTCCAAATTCGGACAATTCCAAATTGGTACAATATAATCATATGCCCAATGATCTTTGAACATAGCCTTATTTTGAAAATCTTGTTTTTGTCGTTCTGTACAATCATCAGTATCCATTATAATAAAAATTTTAAAACCATCAGCAATTTGCTTTGTTTCTTTATCAATTTGAAGGTCATCAAAAAAACTTTTTAATGATTTAAAACTTTTAAATTTCTTATTATTTAAGGTTCTCTTCATTAAACTGGTTATTTGAATTGCCTTTTCTCCATTTTTATCGCTTTCAATAAAAATATTAATTCTCAAATTAGACTTAATAAAATTACATATTTGTTTTTCCGATTTTCCGTGAACTATTACTACAGCTTTTAAATAATTAAGTTCTCTCCCCATTTAACTAATCCTTTAAATAATTAGCTATTTCATCAAAATCTATATCCGTTGTATAAGGTATGCCACCATATAAACCTGTAAGGTACCTTTTTCTCATATTAAAGTTCTTATGTTGTCGTTCATCAAAACTTGTTAGCGGAATTAATTTTTTTTCAGCATTATGATTTACTATAAATATATATATATTTTCTTTAGATAATGCAGACTCCAGTAACAAAGTATTATGTGTAGTAATAATTAATTGACCTTTTATATATTCTTTTATATTTTTCAGAAGATTGTTGATTAAAATATCATGAATTCCTGAATCCATTTCATCAATAATAACCACATTACCTTTCAATGCTTGTAAAATATAAGGAATAAGATCCAATAAATTTTGTGTCCCTGTAGATTCTTTTACAAAATTTATCTCTAATAAATTATTATAAACTAATTTTTTTACATATAATTGATAATTTATTTTATTATCAATAAACTCTTTTTTATAATATACATCTTTTATGTCTGAATACATATTAGTAAACAACTGTTTTAACATTATAGCAGTTTTGTCTAAAACATTTTCTTCTTTTACTGATATTTTTCCCGTACAAAAATCATGAATATTTTTATTACTTGTTCCAAAGACACCAAATTCTTTATTTTTATTTTTTATTTTTGTATTAACACTCAAAAAGAAAAATAATACATCAAATAATTCTTTTGCTACATTTTTTTTAACATAGCCTCTCTTTTTATCATCTATTTCATTATATAAAATTGATAGAAAACTATGTTTACCCCAATACTTATTTAATTCTTCATCAAATTGCTTATAATATTGCTTATTTGTGAAAATTTTTTCGTTTATTTTTGTTTTATCCTTGTTATTCGTTATATTAAAAAAACAAATTTGATTAGAATTCAAAACATAATCCAGCCTTTCAGAAACCAATTCAAAGTTATTATATTCTAAATGATAGGTTCCTTTTTTACTTTTAATTTTAAATTTATATTCAATAAACATATTTTCATTTGAATCTTGTGTTTTATATTTTTTAATTATACTCTCTGTATCACTATAATAGTCTTTAATGATAGATTCAAAAAAAGAAAACTCTTTTTTATCCTTATCCTTTTCCAATAACTCTACTAACCTCTCTCTTATAGACATGGTTCTAATTGTTTCTAATAGCATATGAAAAGTTGTAGCAAAATTTGTTTTTCCAACTCCATTTTCGCCATAAATTACTATCATTTTTTTTGGATTGTTGTTTGTCTTCAGTAAATCAACTTCAAGATTAACTAGTGATTGAAAATTTTCAATTTTTATATTTGTAAACATTTCATTTCTCCTTTCAATATATTATATCATAAAATCTAAAAAAGTATACATTTTTTTAATTTTTTTTAAATTATTTGTTATATTTTATAACAATTATATGATAATTACTATAATAATTAATTTTTTATTAAAATAAATTTATGTTATTATTTATTTAGGAGAAATTTATGGATAAGGTGAAGAAAGAAATAATTGAAAAAATAAATAATAATATTCCTATTAGTCAAATTATGAATGAATATAATATATCTAGAAGCACTCTTTATTATTGGAAAAAATTATATACAGTACACTCTTCTAGACATGAAAATAAATTCACTTATAGCGATATTATAACTCTTCAAAATGAATTGAAAAGAAAAAACAGGCAAATAGAAATATATGAAAAAGCCGGCTGCTTCAAAACATCTTCTCTGAAAATACGACTTGAAGCAATTGAAAAACTATTTGGTCTATATCCAGTAAAAGAAATGTGCAGAATTTTCAATGTGAAAGTAGGGACGTTTTATAATCACCATTTTAGAAGAGTTGACAAGACTACTTATGAAATTAAAGATGAACAACTAAAACCAATAATAAAAGAGATTTTTGAAAAAAGCAAATCCCGTTTTGGTGCAAAAAAAATTGAAGCCAAACTAAAAGATTTGGGCTATATAACATCTGAGAAAAAAATACATAATTTAATGAAAGAACTTAATTTGTCTCCGCTATTGATTACAAAAAAACAAAAATATCCTTCTGGAAACTATAATCCATTTTATAAAAACATGCTATTGCGAAAATTTACTCAAGATGCTCCAAATAAAGTATGGGTAAGTGATATTGCCACGATAAAAGTAAATGGCAATTCCTATTATGTTTGTATTGTTATCGATTTATTTTCCAGAAAAATAGTTGGCGCAAAAGCCTCGTATATAAATAATTCTAATTTAGTAATCAATACATTTAAGGCGGCTTATGAAAAAAGAAATGAGCCAAAAGATTTGATGTTTCATAGTGATCGTGGAACTCAATATACCGCTTATGAATTTTGTAATTTGCTTAAATCTTTAGATGTACTTCAATCATTCTCAAATGTTGGAAATCCTTATGATAATGCTGTTGCAGAGTCATTCTTTTCCTTTTATCGAAAAGAGGAACTAAATAGAATGGTCTTCACTAATTTTTATGAAGTAAAACAATCGCTTGAAGAATATGTTAAATTTTACAATGATTACAGACCGCATAATACATTAAAAAATAAAACACCCAATCAATTTGAAAAAGAGTTTTATGAGAAATAAAAAACAAGATGTTGGACAGTCTAATAAAAACTGTACAATATCTTGTTAGTTACTCAACTGGGGCGACCGATGGGAATCGAACCCACGAATGCTGAAGCCACAATCCAGAGCGTTAACCACTTCGCCACGATCGCCATATAAAAAATTATATAATGGCAGGGGTAGTAGGATTCGAACCCACATCTACGGTTTTGGAGACCGCTGCTCTACCGTTGAACTATACCCCTATTTCATTACTTATAGATTATACTAAAAATAAACTTTTTTTGCAAGACATTTTCAAAAAAAGTTAGCATACACACTATAATAATCTTTATTTCATACTTTTATATTTTCATTAATAAGGTAAAATGAAAATATAAAAGTATGAAACTTCAATAAGCCAAAAATCTTTGCGTGACGAAAACCAATTTCATATTTGATTTAGAGATATCATAATTATATTTAATTTCACTTAGTAATATTTACAAACCAAATTATTTTTGATTTATTATTCAATATTACAAATAGTTAATTATAAATAATCGGAATCTAATAATCATATATTAAATCAAAATAAAATCTATCTTGATCTAACTTATATTGCATTACTTCATCTTCTTCTGTTTTGATATTATATCGATATACAAATTGGTGCTTTGTACTAGATATTATTCCTGCAGATGCGCTATATTGATAAAAAATATATTCATCATTTGTATAAAGATGCCCATTCAATTTATAATTAAGCACATTTTCAGATGTTTTTAGACCTTTTTTTAATTTTAATGTTTCAAGATTTAAATAACATCTTGAATATCTAATATCATTATTTTTATAACGAACTACTGTTACATTCAAATAATCATCTACAATTTTTGTATCTTTACAATTATAATCTGCTGGGAAAGTGTATTGTAATTGCATCGCCCCATTTTCATATTTGTATAATTTGCATTCACTAATAATAGGAGTCCAAGCATTTTGATATTTCGTTATTTTATACGTCATATAATAATCATCATTTATTATTTTTGCATATTCATCAAGACTAGGGTTATTTATTGCTATGATTTTTTGCTCATTCATATTATAAATATAAAAGCCATATAGATCATCCCTAATTTTCGTAGTAATTCGAAGGTTATTACCACATTTTACAATTGCTACTACTTTTTCATTTACATTATCAGCTTCAAAAATAGTTGTGAAGTTCTCTTCTCCCCATTTTTTAATGGTTGCAGTATTATTATTAGCATTACCTATATAAGTAGAATCAATAAAATAATATGACTTATAGGAATATGCATCTTCTTCTAAGACATTTCCATTATGGTCAATTAAAATATAATTATTATGATAATCTTTTATAAGAATATAGTTTTCATTCATAAATACTATACTATAAGCATAATCTGGATATATTAACTTCAAATTTTTCTCTTTTATATCATAGAAAAATAAACCATGTTTATTATCATATTTAATATTAAAATAAATATTATTTTCAAAATATTTATAATTAACAATTTCAATACCATATTGTACATTATCTACCATGACGTTTGTTACTATTTCTTCTTTTTGCGAACCATCACTTAAACATCTTTCGTTTCCAGAATAAAACCATAAGCCTTCAGGAACTCCAAAACTTGTTGGTACTTCTACCCCACATCCAAAAAACAGGAAACTAAATGCAAGTATTGATAAAGTCAATATTTTTTTCATATATTTTACCTCTTTATATATAACAAAAAATCTTTGGTTTTTTTATATAATTTACATTTAATTTCTAACTATACATTATTAAACGAGATTTCGGTCATTATAGGTAATATTAAAAACTAATAAAACATTAAATTTTATTAGTTTTTAACCATTTTTGTAAATACTTTAATGGATTTGATGAATCAATCCAATAATCTGGAATATATCCTTTTCCCTCGTCAAACTGCATTTGGAATACTTTGTAACCTAATGTTATAATAATTTTAGAATTTATTAACTGATATGTTTTACAATCACCATATTGTCCCATACCACTGGACGCAGAACCTATAAAAACAACATTCTTGCATGATTTTGCATAAGCAATAGCGGCCTCACCGCTGGATGCAACCCATTTATTCATTAATACATATAATGTTCCTTTATAAGTTGCAGTAGAATAATCATAATCTTATGAATTAATAACTTGATATTCTTTTTTGTTGGTCTTTTCATTAAATAATGAGTTACTTATTACTGCAACATCACTTTTCCAATATGCATAATTATTTAAAGTTTTCATAAACCAATATAGAATTTACTTCCTCTAATTATAAAACAGTTTATTTTTTATAACTAACTATAATAATACATTAAAAACTTATATTTTTCAATAAAAAATGCCAATAATGAATTATTGGTTCATTATTGGCATTTGGTTCTATATGAACCAAGGGTTCATTATTTTTGCCATAAATAATATCTATAAGTTAATATATTATATGGCCATACAAATAGATTATCAATATCTTCTTGTACAATAGTGATTACTTGTTGAAAGTTGATTAGTACGTTTGATTGTGGAATATTACTTGGACTACTACCATTTACATAAACATAGAAAATTAAGTTTCCTTGTCTATATTCTATTTTTATACTATTACTATCCGTATTAGTAAACCAAACCGGTTGCTTCTTTACACTTAGCTTCATTTTTGAATACTCTTGGTTATCTTTAAGAAATACTGTGATATTTGGCAAGGTAATATTTTTAATATTGCCTCTTTCATTTATGATAATTTCAATATATTCCTTAGGAGAAGCATAAAATAGTAAGTCTTCTACTTTATAAGTTTTATATTTTTCATAATATTCAATATAACTATCAACTACCTTATCATATATTTCAACGAACTTGAGATCATCCATTGTTTTTGCTGGAATTCTAATAAGTTCTTCTTTAAATTCTGTTGTAGACGATACAGAATATGTTATATAATCATTACTCTTATTTGCTTGATTATTTCTTATTATTAAAACTATTCCGGTAATAATAATATAAACCACACAAATAGTTAATAATATTGCCACATATCTCATTTTATTTGTGATACTTGCACTTTTCTTTTCGGTAGTCAAAATAGCTCTTTCAATTATATGCTTATTGTTATCATATAATAAGTTATCAATGGTAACTTCAAATATTTCTGAGATTTGTTTCAAAGTTTCAATGTCTGGATAGCATATATTATTTTCCCATTGCGATACCGATTGCCTACTAACATATAACTTCTCAGCTAATAGTTCTTGAGTCATATTTTTATCTATTCTCAGTTGTTTTAGCTTTTTTCCAAATGTATTCATCATTTGCCTCCTAATATTAAATATATAAATAAGTAAAAAATATTTATATATTTGATTATATTATACTAGATATTTTGTTAATTGTAACGCAAGTTAATATTGCATTATATATTTTTTATAATTATAATAGTTGATTTTTCAATTATAAACGCAAATTGTTATTGCATTGCATATTTTTATTCAAATCCTGATATTCTTTGTTAATAATCTCTAAAGGCGCCTTTAAGTAAAATATCACTAAATTTCTTTATTCTTAATTTTAATATTTATTGTTATTATATTAGAATGAAAAATGCTGTATATATGCATACCACATAAATTATACTATAAAAAGTGCCTATTAAAAAATATTCAGCAAATGATGCATTTTTTTGAATTGTTGCATAGCGGGCAAACCCTTTACAAGTTATAATTAATCCCATTGTAATGTATTGTCCGAAAAATAAGCAAACAAACAATAGCAATCTTTCCATATTACCTATCATAGCACCTGCGTTGTCTTTCCCAATGTCATCATTAAGGGTATTCTCGAAAGAATTATCATCCTTTTCTTGATTGTTTTTATTGGGTTTGTACTTAGAAAACAGATTTTTAAATATAATATTGGCTGGTTTCCATAAAAATATTATTGAAGTTATCCACTGAATAATATTTTTATCTAAATATTGTTCCAAATTCCATAAAGCATTTGTATTTTTTGATGATAAAAAATATGTAGAAATAATTATAACAAAAATATGTACTACTTGGTCAATAACAAAAACAATTGAATCGTATTTAAATTTTTTTCTAAATAGAATTTTTAAAATATCAATAATACAATGTGATACTCCACAAATAACCCCTATTAATAAGTACCACCAGTTAAATCCAAAAACAAAAAAAGGGATTAACATTAGTCCTGAATAAATCAATATATGAATTAAAAATGAAGTTTTAGATTTTGTGAATATTTTACTTTCATCAGATGTCTCTTTTATTTGCTCCGCCATTTTTGCTGTTTGCAAATAAAAATCAGCCAAAAGATGTAATTGTAGAAAAATCAATATAATACACACATTATTCATACATTTGCTCCTTTGCAATGTTATAATTAATTGCATCATTAACTGCATTCAAACTATCACAATAATCTAAAAATCTAGATGATTTTAATTTTTTGTTTAAATATGTAGGATCTATTTCATTTTTCTTTGCAAGTTCTCTTTGATTAAAACTTGATATCAATCCAATTTGCTCAACTATTTTTAAAATTATCATTTTTTCTGGCTCTGTCCATTTTACATAAATATAAGAACAAAAAGATAAAATTGAATTAATTAATTCAATAATTGTTTTATCTTTTAACCCAGTTATTATCATTGATGTTTTGTTATTAATCCCTTTTTCATGTTTATTTCTAATTTCTTCAATATTATTTCTAGCTTCCCACCACGCTGGACCATCCATACCAATGGAAATTTTGTTATTAAGATCTGTATAATTTTGACCTATTCCTATGCCATATCTAAAATATACATTGAAGCTCACATTAATAATCGTAATAATTTCAAATATTTTATCAATGTTACGAAACATTCCTTGAAATTCATCTCCAAGCGTTATAGTCATTTCCGTTACAAGGTATTCAGAATATTTTATATTGATTCTATCCAAACATTCTTTTAAAGAACTTTGAATTTTTCTCCTCTGTTCATAATTTATCTTTTTAGAATCAATCATGTCGCCTATTAAAATATAATAAATCATATAATTGTATCCTCCTAATAATAGTATAACAAAAAAAATCAATTATTGCAAGGTTTTTGGCAATATTTATATTATTGCAAGGTTTTTGGCAATTTTTATATTATTGCAAGGTTTTTGGCAATATTAATCTAAAAATATATAGTTTTATAAAATACAATATAAAAAACCAAAATTGACTTTTCAATTTTGGTTTTACTATTAATTTGTTTTCAAATATTTATATTATTCAATAACTTTTATGACAACAACTTTTTCAGTTTGAGCATTATAAGCAACCAAAACCTTTTTATTTATGAATTCACTTACTTTAGGTAAAAAAGCGGCAAACCCACCATAAAAAATGGCTCTTGTATCAACCTTGATTTTTTTGTTATCATGGTTAATAACTATCGTGAAATACATTGTTTTAAAGAAATCATTTATTTCTTTAAATTCCGTTTCATGAAAAGTATAATTTTCAACATCTTTCAATAACCTTATATTTCTTATTACGTAATATAAAATAAAAGGAACAAAAATCAAGCTAAATGAAAGCAATAATACCATAAAAATTTCAAATCCTGTCTTTGAATCTTCAACCTCAAATATTAATGGTAAAGAGAACATACTTATTAAAAGAATAACGCCTAGATCTATTACTAAAAATAATAATGCATAATTTCTGCTATATTTATATTCAACTGAACTTTTAAATAATTCTTTATTACTCATATTGTTAACAACATTTGTGTTGTTTATTTCCTTTCATTACTATTATATTTATTCATTCGCCATTATATTATAAATTTTATTAAAACACAATTTTTAATAAAAACCATCTTTAAAAAGCGATTTTCTCATACTTCTTCTTACCATGTTTAATTAAAATTAATAACATAATTCCAAAACCAACTATTGACATTATTAATAATGCTAATAAGCCATTGCCACCAAGACCATTTACTATGAAAGATGGTACATACATAATTACACTGATTCCCATACCAAGCAGCATAGCATAAATGGTACCGGCACTTTGTTTGATGGCTTTTGTTTCGTTTGTCCAGTCAAACTTAGGGGTCAAAATATTAATCCATAGTCCTTCCATAGCATAAATTGTTGAAAAGATGAATGGGGTAATAAACATAAGAACTTTTTCAAAAATAGTTACATCAAGAACTATTGATAAAAAGATTCCGTTAATTATAATAAAAGGTGATGTTAATAATACATAAAAAAGAATTTTCGCAATGAATATATCTTTTGTTTTAATGGGTGATGCCTTAAGTATCCAAAAAGTTTTTCCTTCCATGCTAATGGATGAAGCAGTACTTGGGGCAATTCCATACGAAAAACTGCTCAGTACCATATATAAAAGAGTAAGTAGACTCATAGCAAAGCCTTCGCCTTCTAAGGTGTCTTGAATAGACTTTAAACTAATCCATAAGATAATTGTGCCAATTACAGCAAGTAGTGGTCCTACCATAACATTCATAGTGTATGTGGATGAGGAGAAAAAGCGTTTTGTTTCTTTAAACAATAGACTTTTAATTGGACTTTTAGATTTTTGGGCATCTAATTGGTAATTTCGCTTAGTATGACTGATTTTTGCCCTCATATTTGCCTTAGAATAGTTTTTCCCAATAAAGACAATAAATAATCCAAATGGGATAATTGACAAACCTACATAAAATAATAGGCTCAAATAATCCCCAAGCATACCGCTAACGGCCAAGCTGTTTGGATAGTATATATATTTTGTGATATTAACGGCATTGCTTAAGTCATCGGCAGTAATTGATTCTATATTATTCATAAACATCATATAGCCTACTAAGAAGGCAGCTAAAATACACATAGCAATTAAAGAGTTTATCATTGATTTGTATTTTGTTTTTTTAAGTAATAAACCCATTAAAAAAGAAATAAAACTACAAATGACAATTATAAGTAAAGGACCAAATATAAAAACAATTAATGCGTTTAAGAAAAACAATAATGATGGCTGTGCATAAAAATAATAAGCTATTGTTATTGGAATGAATAACATACCAAACATTAAATAATTGATTAGTGACATACTAGCAATTTTACTAGCGACTATTATTTTTGGTTTTATTGGCATCGCCATTAGTAAATCAAAGTCTTTACTTTCAAACAATACATTATTAGCTTGACTAATTGTGAATATCAAACATATTAATATAGCAACTAGCAACCCAAAATGAAGTAGCAAGTCCATTACTCCCATCTCTTTTAAAGATGCTGCTATAATGAATATATAAAAAAATATCATAATAAACAAAAAGAAGTAAATTAGACTCATCATTATTAAAGGGGTCATACTTGTTCTTTTACCATGTTTTTTATTTAAACGATTTAAAGAAAAAGTATTAATAAAATCTATTTTAAATAATTTCCAAAATATTTTCATTGATGATTTCATTGATGATTCCATCATTTTCCCCCTTTACTTGTGGCAATATCTAAAAAGACACTTTCAAGAGAACTACTTCCTTTTACTTCATCCATTGTGCCATATGCGACAAGTTTACCCTTAGAAATAATGGCAATTCTATTACATAATTTTTCAGCAACTTCTAAAACATGGGTTGAGAAAAATACCGATGCCCCATTATCACACATTTCCTTCATAATCTCTTTAACGTCATAGGCCGCTTTGGGATCTAAACCAACAAATGGTTCATCAAGTATCAATAGTTTTGGATGATGAATGAACGCTGAAATCAAAGCTAATTTTTGTTTCATCCCATGAGAATAAGATGATATCAAATCTCCTAAATTACCTTTTATTTGAAAAATATCAGCATACTTGGCAATATCTCTATTTCTGTCTTCAACTGAGACTTCGTAAACGTCTGCTATAAAATTTAAAAACTGAATCCCTGTAAGTGATTCATATAAATCAGGGTTGTCTGGAATATAGGCAATTTGTTTTTTTATCTCTAAACTATCTTTGGTAATATCCAAATTATTAAAGGTAATTTTACCTCCACTAAAAGGAATGAGCCCAACTATTGATTTTATTGTTGTTGTTTTTCCTGCGCCATTTGGTCCGATAAAACCAAATATTTCTCCACCATTAATAGTAAATGAAACATCATCTACTGCTCTTTTGTTATTATCGTAAACTTTTATTAGATTTTCAACTTTTAACATATTTCCCTCCATATAATTATTATTATACCATATTATGGAAATTATGAAAAGAGTCTATTTGAATTTTTTGTATTTTTTTGAATAAATAAAAATCCCTTTCTTAATAATTAAAGAAAGGGATAATATATTTAAGCTTTTTTAAGTTTACGTCGCTTACGTATTTGCATTTTATAGACTTTATATCCATATAACGAAGATATTAGAACTATAATTACAGTTACAAGGGCAATTGTAATCCAAATTGAAATATCGCCAATTTTCACACTTTCCCACATTGCAAGAACCGCCTCGTTTTGGTCTCCAAAGTCTTCCATAATTCCGCATCTCATAATTGTCTCTTCATCAGGATATTGGGTATCAAACTGTCTTCCTCTTTCAGCGACCCTAACAATGACTTTTCCTTCATCATCTAAGTATTCTTCGCTGACAGCTCCATCAAATAAATATGTGAGATCAACCTCATAACCTTCTTCGACCTCAACTTCAGTGTCAAACTCACCAATGAACCAAGTTCCGCTGCTTCCATCAATAACTAATTCAGGATCATGCAAATCATATTCTTCTTCATCAAGCCACCAAGATGATGTTTCTTCATCGAAATATGGGCAACTTACTCCATACCATTCATCAATCATATCAAGAATATCATCGCCAACAATTGCTGATGTATATCCTATGACATTCATATTGCGAACAGCAATTTCAGGATTACATAAATAATTAATAAAACTTTGAGCTAAAACTTTATTGGCGCCATTTGGCATTACCCAACCATCAAACCAAACATTACTTCCTTCTTCTGGAACAACATAGTTTAAATATAACTCTGCTTCTTCTTCAGCAACATCTAGTGAATAAACAGCATCTCCACTCCATGCAAAGTTTATAGAAACCTTACCTGTAACGATATCACTTTTACCACTGTCAACTTCATAACCATATATGTTCTTTTTCATTTCCTTTAATGCAACTTCAACTTTTTCAATAGTGTCATTATCACATCTATTCATTATGCGTTCAACACCATTATTATAAGTATCTTTTGATATTGTCCCATTTTCTAATTGATTTTTTAGTTCCATTAGTTCATCATAATAAACATACATTACTCCAACTACATAAGTATCACGGACACTGTCTTTAGCCGTCGCATAATTTTTATAATCATTATTCCATAAAAGGGACCAGTTTTTAGCATCTTCTTCAGATACTATTTCTGGATCATAAATAAGCCCCATAGTTCCCCACATATACGGTACAGAATATTCTTCCCAACCTTTATCACTAAATAGCCCTTTTAAGTATGGTGAAACATATTGATAGTTACTCATAACAATATCACCATTTGAATCTTTTAGATTATAGTCAAAAGTCTCTAACATATCTAAACGAACCATTTTTTGAATTGTATAATCAGATGGACAAATAAGGTCATAAGTTGTTTTTCCTGTTTTCAAGGTATTTAACATTACTTCATTAGTTTCAAATGTATCATAAACAATATCAACCTTAACATTATATGTTTCATAATACCAACTGCTCCACTCTTCCATTACAGAAGTACTTATTTTGGCGCCATCCTCATCAACACCTTCATCAATATAATCCTGCCAGTTATAAATCCTCAAAGTTAAATTATTTTCTTCACTACATCCAACAAGACAAAAAACAAATAACAAAACTAATAATAAACTAAGTGATTTTTTCATTAGTATCTTGCTCCTCTATGTTTATATTTTGTGGCTGAGCGCTTGTTAATGAAAATTAGGATTACTAGCATTAATACAGTAATAATGGTTGTCAAGGCTCTTAAAGTCGCAGGAAGTGCTCCTCTTTTGGCAGTAACACCATACACATAAGTGGATAATGTTGAAAAGGAGTTATTACGTGTAAAGGCCGTAATGATATAATCATCTAAAGAAAGGGTAACACATAACAAAAAGCCTGAGATAATTCCTGGCATTATTTCCGGAATAATGACACTCCATAATGCTTTACGTGGTGTCGCTCCTAGGTCAAGAGCTGCCTCATATGTATTAGGGTCAAGTTGTTTAAGTTTGGGCATTACGCTCAAAATAACAAACGGGATTGTTAGAACCATATGACCAATTAATAAAGTTATAAAATTAAACTGAATTCCTAAGGCAACAAATAAAATTGTTAAGGCAATGGCTGTGACAATTTCAGCGTTTAAAACCGGAATTTCATTTAAACCATTCATAACTTTCTTCAATCTTTTACCACTATAATAAATACCAATTGCTCCAAGCGTTCCAAGAATAGTTGAACATACTGAGGAAGCTACTGCAATTAAAATAGTATTTTTTAAGGCTTCCATAATTTCTTCATTTTTAAATACATCTCCATATAGTTTAAAAGTAAAACCATTCCATGTTCCAATATTGCTTGAATCTGTGAAACTAAAAGCAATAAGAAGTAAAATTGGAGCATACATTAACAATAAAATTAAAACTACATATGATTTTCCAAAAATCTTCTTTACCATAAGCCACCTCGAGCATTTTCTTCTTTTTGAATGTTTTTTGTAAGTAGCATACTAATACCAATAATAATTAGCATAATGAACGCAATCAGACTTCCTTCATGCCAACGCATTTGGTCAAAGTTAAACTGAATTGTATTACCAATAAGTTGAATTTTTCTTTCGCCCATAACATCACTAATAACAAAGCTAGACATTGTTGGCATGAATACCATTAGTGCTGCACTGATAATACCAGGCATAGTCATAGGTATTGTCGTTTTTACGAAAGTTTGCACTTTATTAGCCCCTAAATCATATGATGCATCAATTAAACTCTTGTCCATTTTCAACATTGTTGTATATAATGGTAAAATCGTGAATGGTAAATAGTTATAAACCATCCCAAACATTGTTGCTAAATATGGATAATTACCACCATCAATACCAATCCAATATAACAAATCACGAGTAGCTGCGGTTCTTAAAACAAAGTTAATCCACATTGGCATAATGAATAATAAAATGATTACTGACATTTTATTGTTACCACGTTTATTTTTCGATAAAATCATAGCAATAGGATAACCAATTAAAACACATAAGGCTGTATTTAAGGCCCCGATTATTATACTAACTGATAAAAGTCCAATCTTATCTTTATTGCCAAAGAAATTAATAAAGTTACTTAGAGATATTGAACCATCTTCATTGCTCAATGCATAATAAATAATTAATAACAATGGGATCACAACAAAACAAACTAGAAAAATTAGATAAGGTATCGATAGATACTTACGCTTAAATCTAACCTTTGACATAGTTTTTTGCCTCATTAATCAATTTCATATGAATATCTTCTGGTTTAATCATTACTGAAACCTTATCAAATTCATTATAGGACCATTCAGTATCAACAACAAAATCTTCATCTTCTTCAGTACGGATAATTAATTGATAGTGGTCACCTTTATAAATAATTGAAATAATTTCTCCACTGACAATACCATCTTCTTCATTATCGATAATTTCAATTTCATTTAAACCAACCTCAACCTTGACATCGGCATCAGTTAAATCATAAATAGTTCCGTCACTTGCTATTAAATAACCATCTTCATCTAATGTTGTTCCTGGTATTAACTGCGTCACATCACAAACAAACTTGCCATCAGCAAAAATCACATTATTGTGTTTATCAATATAACCATCATATTTATTACTTGTAAATTCTTTACTCATAATATGGATATTATCTGCCTCAACAGTTATCCCCATAATTAAACCTTCATCAAAACATTTTGTATTTTGAATGACAACTTCGTTTTTACCAACCATTAAAACATATTCATAATAAACACCTTTAAAAGTTCTTGAAACAATTTTTCCATCAACCATTCCTTTACCTTTATCAACCATTAAAATATCTTCTGGTCTTAAAACAACATCGACTTTTTCATTTTTAGGAAATTTATCAACACATTCAAAACGTTGAGACAAAAACAAAACATGTGTATCATCAATGATAGTTCCACTATAAATATTACTTTCTCCAATAAAATTGGCAACAAACGCATTGGCTGGTTCATCATAAATGGCTTTTGGAGTTCCTACTTGTTGAATCATACCATCTTTCATAACGACAATTGTATCTGACATTGTTAGTGCTTCTTCTTGGTCATGCGTTACATAAATAAAAGTAATCCCTAGTTTGCTATGCATTTCTTTTAATTCAACTTGCATCTCTTTGCGCATTTTTAAGTCAAGGGCTCCAAGAGGTTCATCTAGAAGTAAGATTTCTGGTTCATTTACAATAGCTCTAGCAATGGCCACACGTTGTTGCTGTCCACCTGATAAAGTCGCAATGTCACGCCATTCAAATTCTTCAAGATCAACAATTTTCAAAGCTCCTGTAACTTTTTTATCGATTTCCTCTTTTGTGAGATGACGATATTTTTGGTTACCTTTTTTATCAGTCTTTTCTCCATCAGGCACTTTTTTAAGTTTTAAACCAAAGGCAATATTGTCATAAACATCTAGATGAGGAAAAAGTGCATAACGTTGAAAGACAGTGTTAATTGGTCTTTTATGAGGAGGGATAGATGATATATCTTTACCATTCAGTAAAATCTCTCCACTAGTCGCCATTTCAAAACCAGCAATCATTCTAAGAGTTGTTGTTTTTCCACAGCCTGATGGCCCAAGTAAAGTTACAAACTCGCCTTTTTTAATGGCTAAGTTGACATCATCAACAACAACTGTTGCATCGTATTCTTTGTTGACGTTTTTTAATTCAATAATTATATCTTTGTTTCCCATATTAATTCATTCTCCTTTAGAAATTGGGGGGACTGGAAATCCAAATGACTTTAGATATACCAGTATGTATATTTTTTAAATAGTGATTTTTATTAGTTGAGAAATAAAATGTTTCTCCCTTTTTACATATATATTTTTTATTTCCAAAAACAACTTCAATTATTCCTTCGATTATATAACCAAATTCTTGACCTTCATGCGGGAGGTCAATCTCAGTTGCACAACCTTTCTGAAGTTCTAAAATAATCGGTTCCATTTCATTTTTCTGACTATTAAATACTAACCAAATTATTTTTTCCTGATCAGTTTCCTTAATAAAATAATCATCATTAGTAAAAATAATTTGTTCTTCTTCTTCTTCATTAAAAAATTCTTTAAAATTTGTACCTAATGATAATAAAATATCTTCCAAAGTACTAATGGATGGTTCAGTTAAATCATTTTCTAGTTGGGATATATATCCTTTAGTTAATTCACATCGGTCTGCCAGTTCTTCCTGGGTGAGACCCAGTAAGGTTCGAAGTCTTTTGATTTTTTTACCAATTTCCATGTAACCCCCTTGACAATTACATATGACCTTAAAACTTCTTTGTTTTAAGATTGTAAACTTTTTGTTTAGTAATTGTAAACGAGAATATTTTATCATTTTTTTGAAATAATTGCAAGAAAAATTTTATAAAATAGTAAAAAGCCAAATATGATTAAAAACTTCATATTTGGCTTTTGTATTTGTTTATATATTTATTTTAAATAGCACTTTTATTTTATAAATATCTTCTCACTTTTTTCTTATAATCTGCATATTCAAAAAATTTCTCATTTAAATACTGTTCTTCTTCTCTAATTTGAAAATCAAAAAACCAAATTATTAAAATAGTTGCAATTATATTTATCGGATTACTAAAAATTAGTGTAAGTCCAATATACGATAAATCAAAAGCAAGGAATGCCGGATTACGGCTAAAACGATAAATTCCATTGGTAACAAGTTTGGTGTCATCAGTAGTAATACCCACGCGCCAATTGTTTTTCATTGTCATAACCGCTATAAGGAAAATGACATCACTAAATAGTATTAGTACCAATCCAATTATCTTTATACTTATATGTACATTTATATAATACCATTTTTCATTTATAATAATACTGAAAATTTGGATAGCCACCATCACAATACTGCCATATTTAACTAATCTTTCAACAATTATCGTCCTTTGAGTTTTTCCATCTTGCTTACCTAATCTATTGACATTAACGTTTTGCCTTCGCAAAATGATAAATTTCATAAAATAAATAAGATAAAAAATAAGTAATAAAATCCCACTTACAATTTGAAAAACCATACATTCTCCTAACTTTATATTAAAAATCTAATTTGGTTGTTCTCCATAAAAATATATACCAAGCATACCAGGACCAACTGTTGCCCCAATTACTGGACCTACGTAATTAATATAAACGTCTTTGCATTTTAATTCTTCAAGCAAACAATCTTCAATAAATCTTGCTTCTTCAATACAATCAGCATGTGAAATGAAAATTGTTTGTTCAGTTGGATTGATAATATGTTCTTTAACATGGTTTATTATTGCTCTAATAGAAGCATTGCGACCTCTTAGTTTACTAATAGATTCGTTTTCCCCTTTTCTGTTAGCAATAATAATCGGTTTAATTTGAAACAAGCCACTAAAGAAAGCCGCGGCTCCCGTAACTCTTCCTGCTCTTTTCAAATAAATTAAATCATCAACTGTTCCTACTTGATTAATATTTTGTTTGTTTTCCTCAATCCAGCTTGCTACTTCTTCAATTGTTTTGCCATCTTTACGAAGATTAGCTGCATATTCAACAAGGAGCCCTTGGGCCATTGATCCACGAAGGCTATCAATACATATAATTTTCGACTTTGGATATTCAACTTCTAGGTTGCTCTTAGCAACCAAACTAGAGTTAATTGATCCACTTAAACCTGATGAACAAGTAATTGATAAAACATCATAACCTTTATCTAAATATTTTTTAAAATACTCCATATAAGTGGCAGCATTAATTTGTGTTGTTTTATATAAAGTACCATTTCTCATTGCATCATAAAACTGTTTTGGTGTAAACTGATTCCAATCTAAATCAACAAGCATATCCCCTTCTTGACTAGTAAGTGTCATTTTTATATATTCAACGTCCAATAATTCTCGTCTTTCTTTTCCTAAATCACATGATGAGTCTGTTAGTATTACATATTTTTTCATATTATGCTCCTTTTTTAAGCGTCTAATTCATTCAAATAATTTCTAAACATTTCTAAAATTTCTTCATCGTTTTTTTCTTTTAATAATTCTTGATAATAATATGGTTTACCAATAACAATTTTTTGTTCGGCTTTGATAAATCTCAAAGTATAAATCGGTAAATCAACATTATATTTTTTATAATATAATCTGCTTAAGCGCAAAAAGCCGCCAAATAATTCATCTAAATGTTCTTTATATCCATCATTAGAGTTTTCTGGAAAAATAAAAACAGAAACATCTTTTTCTAAACAATCAAAAGAATATTGAATTGTTTTTTTAAAACGCATATCATAGTATATTGGAACAACCCCAGCATAACCATAAACTAAACCAGCGATAAGGCCAAATGACCAACCTAACATAAATGATTTGAATTTGGAATAACCCAGTTTTTTGCGGTAAAATGTATAATTCAAATAGCGATAACGACTAATATATCCTTCGCACATTGGATGTGCTCCCCAGGTCATAAAACGTTTATCCATAAAAGTTCGATAAACAAAAGCACCACTAGCTCCACTATGATTGCCAACCATTATACACTTTGCTTCTAAATCGTGATCATTTGTATTAATGATGGTTGGGCGTTTTTTTACTAGTTTGCCTACTTTTTCAAATATCTTATCAAATAAATTATCTTTAGTTTTTACTTTAAATTTTTTCAAATTGCGCTCCCCTCAATAACAAATATTATATCATTTTTTGGCGAATTTGTCAAAAAGGGAACATCGGTAGGATAAGTAGTCTATATAAATATTTTTTTGGTTGCAATCTTATCAACAAATAATTCGTCATGTTCAACGAAAATCATTGTTGCTTGATTATTTAGAATTAATTCCTCTATTTGCATTCTTGAAAAAACATCAATGAAATTTAGTGGTTCGTCCCAAATGTATAAATGGGCTTCCTCACACAAACTTTTTGCAATTAAGACTTTCTTTTTTTGACCACCACTATAATGCTGAATATCTTTTTCAAATTGTTCTCTTGAAAAATCTAGCTTTCTAAGAATAGATTTAAATAAACTTTCATCAATATTATTTTCTCTAGCATAATCTTTTAAATTGCCACTAAGGAAGGAAGTATCTTGAGATACATAAGAAACTTTTAAATTACTTCCAATATACAACTGACCAAAGTAAGAAATCTCTTTATCCTTTATTAATTTTAAAATACTTGATTTGCCGCTCCCATTTTTGCCTATCAAAGCAATTCTATCTTTATTGTTAATGGTAAAACGAATATTATCACATACAACTTTTCCATCATAGTTTATAGAACAATTATTAAATTCAACTAGACAATTATTATAATAGTCAAGTGGATGTATTTTTAATTGTTCACTGGACTCTATATTTTTTAAAAGTTGAGATTTTTCATCGATTGCTTGAAGTTGTCTATCCTCAATTGATTTAGCACGTTTCATCATCTTAGCCGCCTTATGCCCAATATAACCTTTTTCTGGTTTTAGGCCTGATGATAGTGGTTCATTTTTACTTTTTTCAATTTTATCTGCCCAACCAGCTGTACGTTTCGATGCTTCCTCTAATCTTTTTATGTCTTTTTGGTATTTAATATTTTGTACTAATTCATAGTTATCTTGAGATTGCTTATTATTCCACCAACTTGAAAAGTTACCTTTTTGAATTTCAATATTAGTTTTATTTATTGAAAGAACATGATCAATACAGTTATCTAGAAATCTACGATCATGTGAAACCAAGATAAAACCTTTTTTTGAGTTCAAATACGAAGCCACTATTTCTCTTCCTTTTGTATCTAGATGATTAGTTGGTTCATCAATCAAAAGAAAATAGTTATCTTTTAAAAATAAAGCTGCTAGTAAAGTTTTTGTTTGTTCACCTTTACTTAAAGTCATAAAAGGCCTAAACAAAATATCTAAATCAACATCTAAAAGAGACAATTCCTTTTCTAATTTCCATAATTCAAAGTCCTCAATTATTTCTTCTATGACATCAAGAGTCTGCTTATTGTCATTTTGAACAACAAACGGAAAATATAAGTATTGAGTATCCGAGGAAATCTTTCCTTGAAATTCATATTTATTCATCAATAATGAAAGAAAGGTGGTTTTACCACGACCATTTCTACCGATAAAACCTAACTTCCAGTCAGTATCAATTTGAAAAGAAACATTTTCAAAAATATTATCATAACTGCCAGCATATGAAAATGTTAAATTATTTACATTGATTAACGACATATATTTATTTTATAAATGCAATTCAGAAAATATTATCAAGCAAATATTTCCTATTCATTTATTACTCCTTTCCTTTAAAAAAATTTTTCATAGTGTTTTTCATCAGTTTATATCACTATGAAAATGAAAAAACCATCCAAGCAAATTACTAATTACGATACCTTGGATAGTTTTTTAGATTATTATTTTTCAAAATACATTGCCAAAGTTTCAAATAATATATCAAGGTCCAATGGTTTTGCTAGGTGAGCATTCATACCAGCTTCTATACACATCTGTGCATCTTCTTTAAAAGCATTAGCTGTCATAGCAAAAATAGGAATTTTTTTAGCATGAATATTATTCAATTTTCTAATTTGTTTAGTAGCACCCAGACCATCTAATTTCGGCATTTGCATATCCATTAAAATTAAATCATATTTTTCAGGAGAAGAACTAAACAAATTAACGGCCTCTTCACCATCTACAGCATCAATAATTACCGCCCCAGTTTCTGATAAAATATTATGAACTATCTCCCGATTTATTTCTATATCTTCAGCTAATAAAATTGTTTTATTATGCAAGTTTACTATTTTATTAAGATTATTAGGAGTAGCTATATCTGTATGTTCTGATAATTTAATGATAGTATTATAAAGAATATTTGGTAAAACTGGTTTAGATAAGAAATTATTTATTCCATGCTTTTTGGCATCTTTTTCAATATCCGTCCAATCAGCAACAGATATCATTACTACTACAACATCATTATTCATGAGTTCTCTTATTTTTGATGCCGTTTCCCCACCATTCATGCCTGGCATATTCCAATCAACAAAAACCATATCATATGGTTTTTCTTCATAAAGGCTTAACTGTACTAACTCAACGGCTTCTTTTCCATCACCTGCTACATCACAAGTAAATGAAAAATCAGTAAGAATGTTTTTGAAATATTCTCTAACATCTTCGGCATCATCAACTACTAAAATATGAATATTTTCAGGAGTAGTTTGTTCGGTGCCATTAGCTAATATTTCTTCCCCAACAAAAACTTCTACTTCAAAAATAAAATGTGCCCCTTGTCCTAAATCACTTTCAATCCAAATAGTACCACCCATTAATTCAATAATTTTTTTACATATTGCAAGTCCTAAACCTGTTCCACCATAGGCTCTAGTAATACTGCCGTCTGCTTGTTCAAATGATTGAAATAACTTCTTTTGTTGTTCCTGGCTAATGCCAATACCATTATCCTCAACATCAATATGTATTTTTAGACGATTATTATCTAATTGCGTTTGCTCAATCTCTAATGTCACTTTTCCGCCTTCAGGAGTGAACTTGGAAGCGTTAGTTAATAAGTTTATAAGTACTTGGGAAAGACGTAATTCATCACTAATTATATTATGATTAAAAGCTATATTAAAATTAATATGGAAATTTTGATGTTTCTCATCAAATTTTACTTGTATAACATTAATAACATTTTGAAGCATTTTTTCAAAATCAAATTCATTATTGACAATATCAAATTTACCCGAATCAATCTTTGACATATCCAAAACATCGTTTATTATACTTAATAATTGATGTGATGAAACATCTATTTTATCAAGACAATATTTAATTCGTTCATAGTCAGAAGTTTTTTTAGCAATCGCCGACATTCCAATAATGGCATTCATCGGGGTTCTAATTTCGTGACTCATTCGTGATAAAAATTCACCTTTTGCTTTTGTGCTTGCCATTGCTTCTTCTCTCGCTTCATTTAATTTACCGAATGTTTCATTTCTCGAAATAGAAGAAGCAATAACCATTGCACCAGAAATCATAATCTCTGCTTCTATTTCTGTAAAAACTCTCTCATTAGTACAATCATCAAAGCGTAACAATCCCCAAAATTCGCCATTTAAATAAATGGGAGCAATCATTATACTTTTTGCATTATTAATTCCGGGGAAAATTCTCAAACATGCCGGCAATTCTTTTGCTAATGTACGAATACTTGTTTGTTCCATAAACCGGTCTTTCCAGTTATAAAATAATTTATCATAAGCAATCATATTATCTATCTCAGTTATAGGGTAATATCCATCATTACACCATTCAGCTCTGGCATAGCAATGTAGTCTTGAATCGATCTCAATATTTCTCCAAATATATGCTCTATCCGCTAGAACACTCTCTCCAAGAATTTGCAATGACTGACGCAACACCATTTCATAATCTTGGTGAAAACCTCCAATAATCATTCTCGCAGCATAATTAGTAGCTCTAAGCATACGATTTTGCTCAGCTAGTTCACTAGCGCTGGCTCCTGCTGCTAAACGTTTATTTTCCTTTTCCATATCACGTGCCTTTTCTTCGGCCCAACGTAAACGACTAAGATCACGAGATAAACCAATCAAACTAACTGGCTTACCATTTTCATCTCGTTCATATATAATGGCACTTTCCAATACGGACACCAGGCTATTATCTTTTCGACGCATGCGATATTCAATTTGGTATCTATCAATTTCACCATTAATAATACTATTCAGATATTTGTTAACTCTAGCACGGTCATTTTCAAATGTTAGCATTTCTCTTGTGTTTTTATTATGTGGTAACTCGCTAAAATCATATCCAGTTAATTGAGTAATGTTTTTATTTAATTTTATTTCTCCAGTGGGAATATGCAAATTGAATACTCCAACTCCTGAGTATTCAGCTAATTCTTCAATGGCATCTATACTTAAATCAACGCCATTATCTAATAATTTGTCAATTTCAAAACGTTTCATTTTTATACTATTTTCCTTATTGTCTATTTAAATTTTCGAATTAGTCTTCTATATCCTTAGTGTAACTCTTATTAATATTATTTCCCAAAAAACAGATTATTAACAATATCTTAGTAATATACAATTAGGAAAAACTATGAGTAATTATTTTACCGCCAACATATAATCCAAAATAACATTGCCCAAATCATCAGGTGTTGTAAACCTAGGGCAATTATATCTTTCAATGCACCATCCATTTTCATCAATAGTAAAGTTATTTAACTTTATTTTTTCTAAACATTGATTATGAACTTCCATTCCATACAGTTCACCATTATCAGGATTCCCATAAATATAACACGTCACATATTTCATAGCATCAATGTCTATATATTCAAATCCTTCTGGAATAGTAGAATCAACCTCTGTGAATATGCCTATCCAATATTCAAGTGTGCCATTACTATATCGCATTGCCCCAAGATATGAATCTCCATTTTCTTTAATTGGAGGCAGGGTTGCTAGAATATCAAAGTATCCTTTACTAAACCATTTGCCCCATAAATGACCAAATGAACCATATTCGTTTCTATCATTATTATTATATTTTTTTCCAATTAACTTTAAAGCTGGCAATTTTTCTTCATATACATTAGTAATTTTCATATTATATCCCAAAAATTTTATTATTTGTTTATTTCTAAATTCATATTTTCAAACAAATCTTTAACATATTCAAAAGGAAATTGAGTGATTTGTGATGTTTCTTCAACACTCATTCCTTGCATTAAAAATCTTCTAGCGACATGTTCCATGCTCTCCCCAACTTCAATTAGGTAGTCATCAGGATCATAAAATAGAATAGATCTTTGTCCCCAAGGATGAATTTTCATTTTATTTAAATACTTTACATTATAGTTCATAAGTTTCATAGCAAAACCATCTAGATTATCTTCTTCAAAATATAGTTCGCCATTATGGGCTCCATATACTATTTTGTTTTTATCAAAGCCCGCTATTCTATCAAAGTCTTGTTGCAATGAAAGCCCACAAGAAAAGGTCTTATTAATTCCATAATCACTTATTATTTCTAAATCAAATATCTCTTTATAAAAACTTGTTGATATATCTATATTTCTCACTGCTATTAACATTCCATGTAATTTCATATTTTATACACTCCTTATTATATTTATAAAATCTATTTAAGACCTTTATTATTTTTATCTATTTCCAAATCTTCTTCTTTTGTAACTATCAATATACCTTTTAATACTACGGCTGATGCTATCAATAAAAGGAAAATTATAGGTACAAAAGTAAATGAATCATATAAAGTTAAAGTAAAAATTAATCCAAAATTCACTATACCTGCAACAATTCCATAGAAATATCCATATCTAGCAATTTGCCAGAAAAGCCTTTTATATTTACCGTTAATTATGGCATAAGCACCAAATGATAAATCCCACAAAAGAGCAATTAATCCAAGTACACCAATAAAGATATTTATGCCATTGTCCTTATCAATATATATTTCAAATCCCCAAACACCATAACGACTGTCCATATAAAATCTATTAAAAAACTTAAACATAATAGTAATAACTGCTAACATAGATATTAAAGATACTACAGTGCTTATTAATTTAATTTTTTTATTTCCCATAATCTCCTCCAAAATAATAAATCATTGATTAATGAATTCTAAGTTTTCTTTAGCTATCCAACCAAATTCTGAGCCATTTAATCTTATACACCAGTACCATCCATTAAGTTCATATATTGTGTCAACAATATCTCCTACCGCAATGCTCATCTCTTTAGCAGTGTAATCTTCTATCGCCACTCCTACATCTCCGTCTATTGAAAGAGCATTAACTGCAACCCAACCATATTGCTTTGTTCGTTGTGATGTACAAAAAATCCAATTTGGATATGGACCATTGGGATTGCTGAGTTCTCCTAATTGAACAGTATCACCTTTAATGAGTTCAATGGGATTAAGATTCTCATTTGTATAATCAACTATTACTTGCATTAACATTTTACACCTCGTATATTCCATAAACCCTAACTAATTCACAGAGCCTTTTGAAATAGAATTGCCAATAAACTCTATAATCAGTTCTGGAGTTACTGCATCTTTATTCAAAATGAATATCTCAATTAATGTTTCATAATCGCTATTAATCTTTGTTATTTGATCTGAACTTAATTGGGATGTTATTGAAACACCTGCGTTACTAGATGCAATATCTGCAGTCAATGTTGAATAGTATTCTTGCTGTACAAATAACATTGGCACAGAAATTTTGAGAGTCTCATAAGACGACCAATTTATAAAAAAATTTTACATCATATTAAAACTCCCTATATTTTTCTGTCAAATCTTCATTATTATTTTCTATTCCTGCTAAGAAAGCAGCATCGTTGATGATACTACATATCATTTCTCTTTCATCAGTCTCTAATAAACTGTATTCACATCTTTCATTAAGACTATTAAGATTAAGTGTTATCTCCTCTACTTCTTTTAAAACTGTTTCTATATTGCCTTTATATTTTTCAAGTTTTTCAATATACTTCTTTATATGCGTTAAATCAGCTTTTGATTCTTCATAATATTCGAACATATATTCTTCGAGTTCTTTAATTCTTATATCAAAATTATTCATAACATTTTCCTTCCTGACAAATGTGATATTTAATTTTATAAATAGTTAATTTTTTTTAGTCGCAAGTTTACTTGTAATAATAATATAGCGGTTATTTCTTTCAAGATTGTCACCTAAACTATTAGATAATACAAATATGACATATTCATTATTCTTTAATTGTTTTAAAAGCTTAAATGGTATCCTACCATATATATACACCCGAATATCATTACTGAATCTAATATACATATCAACATCTTCATAAGGTGGTTCGGTACCGTCAAATATGCCATTGAAACAACCAGTTGGTATCGTCAAAGCGGATGTATCAATGTCCAATAATTGTCCGATTTTATTTGGCAATAACCTATTATTGCCAGTCACAGATCCACAATAAATATAAAACATTCAATAATTTTTCGATGATTATCATTTTTAATGTTTACATCGCGATATAGAATAAATTCATTAAATGTCATCATGCCTTTTCCAGAAGTTAATTTCCTCATAATTGTTCGCCCATTATCAAATATTAAGGCAACTAAATCACCATCCAATATTTCCATGTTTTGTTTTATTTCTTCAGTTAGTATTATTTGACCATTTGACAAAACTTTAGAAGTTTTTAAATATACGATTCTCTCCTTTAAATTAAGATAGTTAATAGTATGTTTATAAAATATTAGTTATCCTGAAAATAGTATGTTGCTGAATTTGTTAATAACTTGTTAAGTCCTTCTTTATGATATGGCATTAATTTTTCTGCAGCACTAATGTCCATCCATTTTATTTCAGATATTTCATCTGGACTCACAATTGATATTTCTCCTCCGATAATTTCAACATTCAGGGTAATAAATAATGCTTGTTCTCGTTTCTTCTCAAAAAAACGCTCATTAATTGAAGCTATATTAATTACCTTAACCATCAATCCTGTTTCTTCTTTCACTTCTCTTATAACTGCTTGTTCTAGTGTTTCATTTTCTTCTACGGCACCACCAGGTAATGACCAATAATTAGAATCCTTATTACATACCATTAGAACCTGTTTGTTTTTCTGGTTGTACATTAATGCATATACTACATTTACTCTTTTCAAGATAATTATCCCCCATAGTTTGCTATATTTTGTTTTTCTTATATTACTATAATAATAAATATTTCTATGACACAGCGATGATTTTTGGTATTTATAAGTCCTCTTATATTTTGTTCTGAGCAATCAATATAATTTTTCTTTTTGTATCTTTTGATTGGATAATTGTTATACCTATTCTTTTATATTTCATCATCTTCTTAGTACCACAATTAATTGTTTCAGTATAGATGAAGTTATTAGGTAACAATAACTCCACTTTTGAAAATGATGACTTTCCACTTAAATAAACTTTGAAACTCAATACCTTAGCTTTTGTAATTTCACTATCGTAACAAATTGCTTTGGCATTTTTTCTTAACTTTATTTGACGAACCAATCTAATAATTGCCAAAACAATTAAAAAAATCAATATAATTGATAGTCCAACTGCTACAGTTAAATCCCATCTATATACAATAATATTAAATATATAAAATAAAAAGATTAGTATCCATGCAATAATTATATCAAATAAAGACCGATATGTATAGCCGTCTATCATGAAAAAATACTTTTTATATTTAATGTAATTATTCATTACTATACTCCTTAAATATGAATTACTTAATTAACCTTTTTAACTATTTTATATACTCCTTTATAAGTCTTAAAACATTCATTAAAATATATGAAAATAATTAAATACATTCAAATTAGTTTTTTATATAATTTTATCTTTATATCTTAACATAATAATCTAAGCATTTAATTTTATCTCCATATTGCATACATTAAATGGTAAATGATTATACTGTACTATACTTGTTTGAACAAATCCATATTGCATATACCAATTTTTCAATTTAGCATTTTCATTAATAATACCGATTATTATTTTTTTGCCACCAATTTTTTTAACTTTATTTATGCAATAATTTATTAGTTCTTTGCCATATCCAAAATGGCGATAGTTTGGTAAAATCGATAAATTATGAATTTCAAAAATTTCTTTATCTTTATTAGAAAGAGAAACATATCCAATAATGTTTTTATCTTTATAATATCCAATCATTAAAAATCCATTATTAAAATGATAATTCAAAACATTTTCTTCAATATAACTTGTATGTTTAGGACAATTATTTTGCGTTAATCCAAATTCTTCAGCAACAGTATTATGGCTTTTGCGAATAACTTCTAAAACTTTCTCGATTTCATTTTCTTGAATTTCTTTAATCATTATATAATACCTCTTCACTTTTAATTGCTATTGCAATTATTCATGTAAATTTTTTATATGCCATTGGTTATTTTTAAATAGATTCTACTTTTGCTGTTAGGCATATCTGGAACTGTCAATCTTACAAAAATCTGCTTCAATTACTAGATATATAATTATCATTCAAATTTTTTGATAATATCCTTCCCATCATCATCAACTTTTATTTTCAGCTCATTAAGAAAATCAGAATTAGAAAAATTCATATTTAGACCTTCAAAAATCTTTTTGGCCAAATCCAATGTGTCAGACATAAATGGAATCCCGCGAATATATAAAAATGTATCATCCGTGATTTTTAATTCTATATATATTTTTTTTAATTCTTCTAACTGTTCTAAGGCATCTTCAAACAGTTTGGCGTCCAGGAGTGCATTGGCATAATAATATCTAATAAAGGGGATGCATAATTGTGGAACAAAGTTCTGTCCTTTTCCAGCGCCACCCATTTCCTTATGAAACTTTATTAATTTATTGAAAACTTCTTTTCCTTGTTGTGTTTTGTTTAATGGCATTAAAGACATTAATACATTAAACAAACTTTCAACATCATTTTTCTTTAATGCTATTTCTTCAAATAAACTAAGTGATTGTTTGTAATCTTTTTTGTAATAATATGATAATGCAACATGTTGCTTATTTTTTAAAGAGATTTGTTTTCCATTAGAAGATAAATCAAAAGCTTTTAAAATTACTTCATCGTATTTTTTATTTTCATATAATGAATCTATTTCCTGTTCAAAGATATTTTCTTTACTTTTTAAATAATTAATTTTTCTATTTTGTTTATTTTTTATCAAATAAAAAATCCAAGCAAATAAAAAATAGAATAACAATGTTGGGATATAACAAATAACTGGTAAAATAATGCTTCCCATTTCTTTAGACATTTCACTTCTTGTATAATTATCTGTTGGATTATTATATAAATCCATTACTTTGGATGAAGATAAAAATTTTAAATAGCCTTTATTAAATGAATATGCAAAAGTATAAAATTGAAAAAAGACAAAAGGAGCAGCAATATAAGCATAAAAAACTTTAGAATTTTCACTAAACACTACTATCATCGTAACAACAAATAAATATAACAATATCATTTTGATGCCAGCTGATAAACCTTTTTTTCTTGCTTCCATATTTTATTCCTTTTTTCATTAATTATTTTAATGGACAAAACCTATCTTTATATTGGTTTTTGTTTAATAATACTTATTTAATTGTTAATATTTTTATTTTTACTATATATTTGTTTGAATAAGATAAAACAATAATTGTCAAACTTCCTATCTATAATTTCGTTTAAAAATCTTTGCGATAACCTATTTGATCGCCATTTTCAACTTCAAAAAAATCTTCAAATATTGTAAATTTTTTTTATCCTTGTTTTTCATAGAAAATATCATTTCCATTGTAGCCTGTTGTCCAAGTATAAATGTGTCTTATACCCTTTAATTTTGTATCCTCTTCCAATATTTTAAGAATTTTTGTACCCATTCCTTTTTTACGATGATTTTCTTGTATCCACAAATCGCTTAAATAAAACCATTTATGATTAATTAGTCCAGAAGCAAAGCCAATGACTTCGTTATTATCATCTTCTATTGTAACATTCAAACGTTTTGAATTATCATTTGGCAAATGATAATGATATTCAATACTTTTAAAATCATCTAATATTTTTTTATATTCTGTTTTTGTAATCTCTCTTTTTGTGATTATCATAAACTATCTCCCAATATTAAGATATTTAAAGTTACAAATTTCATAAATTATAATATTCAAATACTTTTTTTCCAAACTCTAAGCCAAATTCTTCCTCATCTTTATCATCTAATAAAAATTTAAAATCGCTTTTTGATTTTCCTATTTTACTATCTGCAAAATCAAGCACCCCTGAAACCATACCATTTTCAAATAATATATGATCGAGACTAAAATCTCCGTGTAATAATACAAAGTTCTTTTTTGATTTTTGTATATCTACTGAGTGTAACGTTATTAAAAACTTTGCTAGTACTTTTGCTGCATTATCTAAATTGTCATTAGGTAACTTTATAAATTCTTGTTTCAATAAAGGCTTCCCCTTTAATCTTTTGGAAGCAAAAAATTGAAAGTTCTCTTCACCAATTACGAATTTTCCTTTATATATTACATTGGGAATTTCTATATCAAAGATACCATGTATTTTCTCTAAAATAATAATCTCTTTTTCTATACAATCACTAGCTTTCTTGTGCCTTGGAAATTTAAAGACTATTTCATTGTTTATACAATAAGCATCCGAATGATTTCCATTTCCTATAAATTCAATTTTATTAATATCCATAATGGTTTCTATAATAGGCTGTATTTGTTCAATTGTATATTTTGGTTTCATAATTTATATATTTCTTTCTAAAAAGATATTCCTGAATGTTATAAAATGACAACATATAGAATTATAACAATGGCGGTCGATGAGTTTGAAGTTTTAACTCTCCATATATTTAACATCATTCAGAAGGTCACTTCAACATTGTTATTATAAAAGAGCAATCCTTATGTAACTATAAAATATTCAACTTTATTTAGAATACGATTATAAATATACTCATCTTCACCACAACCTTGTAAAACTATTTGATCATCTGTATATCGTTTTATTAACCAATAGGTACCTTCATTATTTTGTATACATTTTCCAGATTCGCAAATCAATTTTGTGAAATCTTTTTCTTCAACTTTCTGGCCAAGATTACATATCCACCAACAATATGGTTCAGAGTTGTCATTAAGATTCCTAATTCTAAAATATTGACCAGAACCAAATAAACCATTTTCAAATGGCATGTTTATTGAAATGCCACAATAAATATTTTTACTTTCATTATGTTGGATTGACACTATATATTCTAATTTATTTGTTTGCATATGGAAATAGAAAGAATCATTAGTTACATTAAATTCAATTCCCATTGTCCATAGTTTTAAGCATTTTTCTATGCCTGATTCAGAAACTGTAGGCAAATAAGGCTTGTCTTCATTTACAATTATTTTATCTTTTAATGATAATTCATTATCATTTTCATATTGTTTTATATCACATACTTCATCAACAATATTTTCTAATATATCAAAATTTGTGCAATAAATATTATTTTTTACATGAAAAAAATATTTTGCTATTTGTCTATCACCAGTTTTTCTTTCAATAAAGGCAATAATTTTATTATTTCTAAATAACTTAACACCATAATAATCGATTTTTTTATAATGAATTAAAACAAATTCTTTTGATACTGCTATTTCAAAATTGCTTTTTGAATATACTCCGCTTTTCATTTTTATAATTCTCCTTATTTTTCGGTATAACCTACATTATATACATTATTTCAAAATTGTTTTTTAGAAATTTTCTATGTAATTTATCAATTCTGGTAATTTTCCAAATAAATCATCAAATTCATCAAAAGGATAAACTTTAACTTTATCTTGATACTCCGATAAATCATCAATAATGAACATTGATAAATCATTTAAATCAATATTATTAGTTATTACAAAATTATCAAATATTTTTTGATGGTCTCTGGCCCCAACTATATTCAAATAATCACTAACAAGCGGAGCATAAGTTCTACTAGAATTCACAAAGAATTGGCATAATCCTCCATTTTGAAATTCAATATCAAATGTATATAAAACATAGAATATTTTTTCATTATCTTCTAATTGAGAAATATCATCATCTTTTGTAGATGGATTATACGCCTTATCCATTAATCTCTCATACTTTTTTTCCAAAGAATTCAATTTGCTATTAAATAAAAAATCAAATAGTCCCATATTTCATATCTCCTTAATATATTAAAATTTATCTAAATAAAAAAATCATCTTATTTAAGCTAATGAATCAACAAACAACCATAATTTTAATCGCCACTGCATTATTTCAATTGTTAAAGATTTAATTATATTTGCAATCATATTTCCTCCAAATAATTATTATCTCATTTATAAACTATTTTTTAGAAATTCCAACTTTGGGGGTTCAAAAAGGTTCACCAACACATTAATAGGGATTGTCATTAAAAGATAATTATATTTTAATAGCATTGTTCAATATCGTAGTTTGTCAATTATTTGTTGAATTTCTTTTAGTACTTTATTATACATATTACATAGTCGATAAAATTCTTCTAATTTACATTTTTGAGGTGAATTTTCAATATCATACTCTATGCTCCATTGATTTTCATCCCAAATTTCTTTACTACTTTGGGTAGAAAATTGAATAACTGCCTTACCCTCCCTAACAATAATTCGTATAGGAGATTTACCATCTTTTGATGAATATATAAGATAATAAATGTATAAGCAATATTCTTCTTTAGAATTAAATACTAATAAATAAAATACAGAATCTAAACGATTTTTATTTTCATAAGCTGTTTCGCAATGAATCCAAGGAGCATATAGTATACCCGCTAATTCATCTCTTCCCAATTTTTTAGCTATATTTATATAATTTTCTTCTTCACTTTTCAATTTCATATAAAATTCTTGTACATCTAACAAAACATATTTTTTATGTTTACAATCAAATCCCATCCATTTTCTATATGGTAGTGTAGCATCAATTAATTTCCACGAATTATTAATGTATGCAGCGGTACAAATATGATCTTGTTGATTATCAAAGCAATCTATTTCTATATAAGCATATTTTGCAGGAATTCCTAAATTTATCAAAACAGAAACGATTAAATTAGCATAATCACCACATGTCCCACTTTTCATATTTAGGACATCAATGTCACTTCTTTGAAGTGGAAAAAATGGGGAATTAAGGCGACTATAACTTATGTTGTTATCAAACCACTTTAGTAAATTGATAATAATATCATTTTTTGAAATCATATTTTTTGAAATTTCATTTACAAGTTCTTTAATTAATAATGATTCTGGATTTATATAGGTATTATCTATTTGTTTTGACATTTACACCTCGTAATGAATTTTTAGTGTCTTTATGTAGATATTTTAAATGGCGGAGGAAAAGGGATTTGAACCCTCGCATCATTTTACTGATCTACTAGCTTTCCAAGCCAGCCTCTTCAGCCTCTTGAGTATTCCTCCGTATACTATATTATAACATGAAATAAATTTATTATAAAGAAAAATCAGTTTTCAATATTATAAAGTATGTTTATGTACTCAAAAATTATATATGAAAGGTTCAGGTTGTTAATAATATCTTTGAGTATTGAAAGGACAAAAAATAAATAAGCGCTATACTAGCAAAGTAGTGTAACGCTTATTTATTTTTGAACGTACCCGGAATAGGTAGTTTAAAAAATTCTTATTCAGAAAATGAATGCTAATTTTTTATTTATAATCATAAATTAGCTATTTTTAATCATTTTTTATGGATAAGTCAAAAACATTTGCAACTAAATAATTTTAACATACTAAATAATTATTGGTGCAATGCCCTTTTTTATATGATAACGATAAAATAAGTTAACACCAAAGATAAACATTTCTCTTATTGGATGTTTTAAAAATTTTTTTGTGAATATTACCCTTTTGAAAATATTTTTTATAGAATATACCTCATTATATAATTCCCAGTATAACTTATCAATTTCTTCAGCGCTTAGATTAGGTGTGTTTTTAGTAGCTTTATTAGGCGAATATGTATAGATATTATGATTAACTAAATCCTTTGAATCTTTTACTTCTTCATAATATTTTGTTCCTGGAACTGGACATATAATGTAAAATTTGGGAGCTTCTATTTTATTTTCAATAATAAATTTGGCTGTTTGTTTGATACTTTCTTTGGTATCATCTTCTAAGCCAATCATCATTTCTGTTGCCACATCAATACCAGCTTTCCGAAGAATTTGAATTTTCTCACTATATTGACTTGGGTCTTCCCAACTCTTATTAAGCTTCTGAAGATTACTTTTAGTAATCGTTTCAATTCCAAAACTTAGGCATGTACACCCACTATTTACTAGACAAGCTAATAATTCAGGGTCATCTGCTAAATGGATAGAACACTGACTATACCATTCCATTTTTAGTTTCTTAATTTCGTCACATAGTTCAATCATATATTTACGATCAGATAAAATATTATCATCAATTAGCAAAAACTTTTTAAAGCCTAATTCTTTAACCCTTTTAATATCTCTAATTACTTCTGGTATTTCTCGTCTTAAATACTTTCCTTTATACAAACAAGCAATTGAGCAAAAGGCACAATCATTTGGGCATCCTCTTCCGGCTTGAACAGGCAAGAAATCCCCAATTTTTTTCTTTTTAACTAGTTCATAGCGAGGAACAGGAGTTGAAAGAGTTGTCAGCTTTTTTTGATAAAATGGTTGAAGATTACCCTTTAAGTAATCATTTAGCATATTATCCCAATATCCTTCAGCATCACCAATCATGACACAATCAACATATTGTTTTACCTCATCTGATACTAAACTAGCCATATATCCCCCCATTACGACAGTTTTGCCGCGTTTCTTGAATTCTTTAGCTATTTCAATACCTCTAATAATTGAATGCCCCATACTTCCAATTCCAATTAAGTCAATGTCCGTATCCCAAGGAATATCTTCAATGGTTTCAATACAAATTTTCACTTCCCATTCTGGACCACACTCAGCTGCTAGTAGTGGCATTGTTAGACCAATAAAGTAAAGTCTGTTTTTTTTAACTAAACGATTATACTGATCATAAATAGTTGGTTGAATTAAAAGCATTCGCTTAGCTTTTGAATTATTTTGATTTGTCATATGTTTTAACCTTTCTATATTCCCATTCCATTTTAATATAATGTCTCCACATTTTTAAGGCGCCACGAAAACATTTTAAGGCAACTCTAAAACCACATTTTTTATAAATATACAATACACTCGCAAACGATGCACTAGTTTTAAAATAAGCTTTGATAATTTGTCGATAGTATTTTGTAGGGGTTAGTTTTGTAGGTAAAATAGCTAAATGGGTTAAATCCCATTTTTCATATTCTTCTTTTTTTAGTAGCAATTGATCTTTATATTCATCATAAATTTGCGTCCCTGGCAGTGGCACCAATGGCTGTAAATTAGTAAATCGAATATGCATCTTTTTAAGCCACTTGGTGAAATTTTTAAAATCATTTTTATCCCAATCAGGTCCAACAATGGCTCCTGCATATAAATCAACGCCATATTTATATAAAATTTCTGAAGCTTGTTCACTCGTTTCAACATCAATCTTTTTATTAAAATCATTTAAATCACTTTGTTTATAACTTTCAATGCCTACAAATACCGCATCTAATCCGTGGGCACTCAGTAGTTCAATCATATCTGGATTTTTGACAATGAAATCAGCACGCCCAAAGACAATAAATTTCTTATGAATATCATTGATATCTAATAATTCACAAAAAACACTTAAACGCTCACGATTGACTAAAAAATTATCATCGACAATAAAAACATTGGTCTCGGTAATTTCTTTTAATTCAGCAATAACCGGCTCCAATTCACGCTCAAAATAAGCATGTTTAGTAATTTCAATGCAAAAACAAAAGCGGCAATTATATGGACACCCGAAAGATGTTTTTAAAAGTGCACATGGAGCATGATAAGCATAATCATACTTTTTACGATACTTAGATGTAATTTGTCGATCTGGTAATGGTAATGTATAGTTTTTATTAATTTTATCATGCATAAATTTTGGCTTGATATTATTTTCTAAAGCATTAAGTAAGATTTCAACGTTTTCCATACCGTTAATACCAAGGATATAATCTAGATTATAATCATCAAAATCTTCTGGTAAAACCTCACTATGGACACCACCAACGGCAGTCACAATTTTTTTATTAATCTCTTTAACAATTTTTGCATATCCTTTTATGACATTTACATGAGTGATGTAGCCCGTGAACATGACAATCTCTGGCAATTCTTTGTGAATGAAATAATCTAATTTCTTTTTTTCAAGCATCATATCAATTAGAATTACTTCGTGATGTAAACTTTTTATTAAAGATGCCACATATTCTAATTCTAAAGGTTCGCATGTCATCAAATCTGATAATCCTAGCGAATTTTTATGAGGTTTTGGTCTAACTAACATGACTTTCATTTATCTTCACGCTCCTTAAAAACATTAAAATCATAAGTTTCAACTTTGTATTCTAAAAAACGAATTGTCTTTTTGATTATCCAATTGATAAATTTATTACTGTGTGATAACAAAAGATACTTATAAGACATCTCGGCACCAAACTTTAGTTTGCAGTCATAGGCAGTTTGCCCAAGGTGGATATATTTAAAATTATTTTTGATTCCATAACGAATAATCTCTAATAGCATATTATGATATAAATCATATTGATGATTAATATCATAATTATAACCGCCAAATTCAAAAATCAAAGTTTCATTATCTTCAATTATTTGAACAAAGGCTTCTGTTTGACCATTAATGATTAAACAAATTATTTTTGAAAAACTATTCTTAAAAAAATCACAGTTAAGTTTTTCTAAGGAATATTCCGCATGATTAAAAACTTGTTCATATAAATGATACATAGATTCATTAAAGTCATTGTTGTCTTTTAAAATTTCAAAAGATATATCTTGACCCCGCTTCATTGCTTGATTATATCGACGTCGATAATTTGATCTTAAGCTATTCATATATTCTTCAAAATTTTGCCATTTATTTTTTAAAATACAAACTGGCAAATAGTAACCTTGAGTAAAGTTTTCCACTCTTTCATTGGCATTAGTATTTAAAAATAATTTTATGCCTTTCATTTTGTTTAAAACTTGAGCAATTTCGCTTGTATCTTCATCAAAAATAACACTTGATTCGGCGGCGGATAACGGCAAATAAATGAATTTGATTCGGCATTTAATTTTAAATTTTGTGAAAATAAACAAATTAAATTTTTGCTCAAACATCATAAAACATGAATAAATCTTATCATCTTTATAAAAAGCATAATAAGATTGATGACAATAATTGACTTCTTCCATATATTTTAGAGTGCTGCTTTTCATATACACATTTTTGTTTCGACAAAACTCATCCCATTCTAATGGCAAATTGGCAGCGTTATCATATTTTTTATACATCAGTGGCCTCAACTATATATAGATTAAATATTCTATTAATACCTTTAGAAAAAATATTTGCAACTTTAATAGAAGGTAGATTTTCTTCTAAAATAAATGATGACACAGCTTGATAATAAGGTTTCTTATTTCTAACCTTAATGCTTTCATTAATCAATGCCACTGATAGGCCTTTACTTTGATATTCTTTTTTGACACCATATATATTATAAATTAACTTTTCTGGTTTTTTAAATAGAAATTTCAAAAAAAAGATAAACTTATTAAATATTTGGCGATTAAATAATTCAGCATAATCTGGATGAGCAAAAACAAATCCTACTTCTTGACCATCTTTTAATGCAAAAATAAGATCTTCTTTTTTTAAAACAAAACGCATTTCGTTCATGAGTTCATACATCTCTGCTTTTGTTTTTAAAGAATAGTACGGTGTTCCCTGCAAAGTTTGATCACATAAATCACCGAAAATAAGCATTTCCTCTTTAAATTTTCGCGGGTTAAAACATCGGAAAGTATATTCTTGATAGATAGGCTTTAATAAATCTTCATTAAAAGTTTTTGTTGTTTTCGCTAGATCAAAGCAATAAGAGTAAGCTTTTCTTTTTATAAATCCTAGACTGTCTAGTTCATCAATGTAATATGCGGGGTTGTAATTACTATTGAATTCAAACTCATATTCTTCATTAATCAAAATCCCTAAACCATAACTGATATGGCCATTTATGCCTATCACTATTCTTTTAAGTTTATTTTTGATGATTAGTTTTTTTCCATATTCAATTATAGTTTGTAAATAGATCTTGGAATTAGGCAAAAATTCCAAAAAGGATAATTTTAATTCATCAGAGTCACTTGATGAAATGTACATTCCAACAGCCCTAATACTTTGATCTTTTATTATCAATGGATAGACTTGGCATCTTTTTGCATATGAATCTTTTTGATATAAAAATTTTTTCACAAAAATAATATTCATATCTTTGTAATGGATATCGTTTTTATAAACTTGAGATATAAATTCAAGATATACTCTTCTTTCGTTGTTAGTTTTGACTTCAATGATTTCCATTATTTACTCCTTGACTTTGATTTGTTCCTCTTCTTTAGATGAATTTATTTTGACTACTTCAAAAGTATAAATTTTTTTATAAGGAGCAAGTTCTTGATTAATTTTAATGACTACTTCTTGAATGATTTTATCTTCTAACGAAGATTTTATTTTAGCGTGTAATTTATCATCCTGCATTACTATTTTACAACTAAAAATACCTTTTTCATTAGTAAATAAGCTTTCTAATTCTTCAGGATAAATATTTTTGGAATTTGGTCCAATAATTACTTTTTTCTTTCGACCTGTTATAAATAAAAAATCATCCTTTATATATCCTAAATCACCGGTTTTGTGATATCCATTTATAAATACATCTTGATTATTTATATTTAAATAACCATTAAAAACATTTGGACCTTTTATAATGATTTCTCCAACTCCTGATGAATCCGGACAATCTATTTTAATATCATTCATATCCATAATCTTACCAACTGATGCATGGTTAAAATGTTGTTTGTAGTTTAAAGCAACAGTTCCAGACGTTTCTGTTAGTCCATATCCATTAAAGAGATTAATTCCTACATCACTAAAAAAGCAAAGTGTTTCTTGGGAAATCATACTGCCACCAGTTGAAGCAAGCCTTAAATGACCACCAAAATAATCATGAACTTTTTTGAAGATGATTTTTCGAAAATCCATTTTCAATTTTAATAATCTTTTTGATAATTCAATTTTTCTTTTAAGTGAATCTCCCATTAAGACATACATTTTTTCTTTTACGTTATTGAATATTAACGGCACTCCAGCAAAACAAGTTGGTTTTGTTTCCTTTAAGACCTTTTCAAATCTTTTGATATCCGTTTCTAGTATTATTTCAGCACCGACACTTAGAAACTGAAAAATGCATGTATTAAGACCATAAATATGTGACAAAGGAATAATAACTAAAATGCGATCATTTGTCACTGTTTCATTTCTTTTGATTGAAGTAGGAATAATTGACATTAAATTTTCTTCTGTAAGCAATACACTTTTAAGGGCGTTTATTGTTCCCGAAGTATGTAGGATTAATTTTCCATCATGATTATGGTTTAGAACCAAAGGTTCTTTATTTTGAATGATATACCTAACTTCTTTAAATGAAAGACTAACGCACTTAGCAAAATTAATAATTAAGTCATTATCATATATAATTAAGTCCGGCTGATAAAAATTCACCATATTATCAAATTCTTTTTGACTAATATCTCTATCCAAAGTAATTGCTGTTCCAATATATGCAAACACACTAAAGAAAGCAATCAACCATTCAGGTTTATTTTTTCCTATAATAATGATTTTTTTTCCCATAAATCCATGGTGATTTAAATAGGCTGTAAAAGAATTAATTTTTTGATAAAAATCACTATGAGACAGACTTACATAGTGATTATTTTCTAGATATGTTATCGCCTTTCTAAAACCATGGTATTGATGATTAATCTCTAAAATTCGACTTGTTCTTCCCATCTCTTATACTCCATTAAATAATAATTATTATGACTATTAGTTTCATCACGGTTTTGGAATTCTATACTCGATAATTATAGCAAATATTCCCGATTTTTGCAAGTTCACGATATTCAAGATTACTTATAGATTATTTGAGTATATATCCATAAATATAATTATGCCTAACATTAACTTATCTATGAAAAGGGTAAATAACCATTAGTAATCCTTTAATATATATTATGTAATACAATAAAATCTCGTATGCTTATTATTTATTGAAAATTAAGAATATTATGATATAATAAATAATAAATTAGGAGGTAATATGAGTACACCATTTAAAAGAATAAAAGAGTTAAAGAAAAATGATAAAACTTACAACAAGAATTATGAGTTCAATGAGGATAATAAATTAATAATTCACATTGAACTAAATAATATTAATGAAGCATATTCACATTTTTCATCCAAAAATGATTACCGTCTCAATTCTGAACTAAAAGATTATATCGAAAAGGAAAACATTATTGGTATCCATGATTTACATTTTCAAATTAATTGCCCAGATTTAGTAAACCATCTTGAAGAGCAGGATATATTTATTAAAACTATTCAAACCACTTTTTTAGATGAACGACATATTTGTTATAAAAAATATCGAATGTGCAATTTGAAAAGTTTGTTATTTTTCATTTTTGGTTTTATTGTTTTATCTATTAGTATTATTGGCCAGTTACCTAGTATTGATATGCCAGTAATATTTAGTTCAATTGAGATATTAGCGTGGGTGTTTATGTGGGAAGCAATTGATGGATTCTTTTTACAAAGACCTGAAGCGTTTGCTAAATACATACACAAAGCCAAACTTACTGAAAGTACTTATGAATTTGTAAGTAATAAATAAAAATATTCATATTATTTATGAACAGATTTAAAATATAAAAAGATTTAATCTACATTAAAACACTAATATGGATTAAATCTTTTTATTAATGGGGGCTTAATTAATATATAATATGCAATTTAAAATTTTCGTTAAGTTTAGGATATGTAGGAATATCTATAAAATCATAACAATCCACTATAACACTCATATCATTAATATTATAATTATTTTTTGAATAACTTATTGATAAAACCAATTCTTCGCTTGAAATTTTATGAACTTCATATGTTGCTTTTACATACTTGCTTGAAGGTGCACTGCGTTTTATACATAAATAGCTATAAACACTTACATCATAAATCTTCGGCATTTGACGTTCTAACCCAGATAAACGCTTATAATAATATGTATAATCAATACTGTTATTAATTAATATATAATTATCTTCCATTATAACATTAGAATATAAGTCCTTAACTCCGTATGCACTGCCATTTACGGTAAAAGTTTCGGTCGTACATGGATAATCTCTCACATATTGATCTAGTATATTAAATGGATAGTCCTTACATAAAATTTCCATTCTTTCTTGTGGAATTGCAATTAAATCAATGTAACTGAAAAAGGCATCATCACCGCACTCATCATTATTATATGTAACAGTTAATTCAAAGTTATTTTTATTCATCCTAGTAGTATACTCTGATACCTTTACTGCACTTGATGGCTCAAGACGATCAACCACTAAAAAAGTATAATCGTTTAACTTGTTTATAATATTATTTCCTAAGTATTTTTCAGCAAATATATTAATCATTGATTGTTTGAAAGTTTCTGGAATATTATCAAAATTTATGAATTTATATCCAATGACTCCAGAATGTCTTTCTTCTATTTTAGTTAACTTGAATCCTGGAATATTGAATAAATTATACCAACTTTTATCCAAATTAATCCAATTCAACTTATATTCAGCAATAGCAGGCAAAAAATCAGGGTCAATAACAATAGGAAAAACTGGCTCAATTATTGGTTTTGGTTCGACAACCGGCTCAGGCTCTACAATCGGTTCTGAATCAATACCATTAATTGGGTTTAAAATTTCTTCAGAATCTTGATTTTTTATATAATAATTTTGTAAATCACAACCAGATAAAAGCAAACAAATGATAGTAATAAACAAAAACATTAAAGTTTTATTGAAATATAATTTACGCATTTTATGCCCTCCAATGCTTACTTAATAATATAACAAATTAAATGTCTTTTTTTTTGAAACTTTTTATTAATTTTTAAAACCACTATTAAAAACAAAACATCAAAAAATAATATAACATTAATATAGCATAAAACAGCCCTATCAAATATAATCAAGATAGGACTGCTCAAGTAGGATTTTTTTGGAAACTTTTAAAATTATTTTTCAGTATACTTTTTTATTTTCTGAATCACGTCAGTAATCTCTATTGGTTTGCCTGTATGGTCATTCATTCCATACTTTATGCATTTTTCAATGTCTTCTTTAAATACATTTGCTGTCATAGCAACTATTGGAATATCTTTTGCCCACGGAATATTCATGCCTCTAATAACTTGGGTTGCTTCAAATCCATCCATTTCTGGCATTTGGATATCCATAAATATCATATGATATTTGTTTGGTTCATCTTGGAATAGTTCACAAGCAATTTTACCGTTATTTGCAAAGGTCATCTTTATTTTAGTTTCTTCTAAAAGAATAGCAATAATCTCTTGATTTATTTCAATATCTTCAGCAATTAAAATATTTATATTTTCAAAAATACCATTGATATCATCTAAATCATTACCAATTGGTGATACGGCTTCAGTCATACTACCAATACCTACTTTTATAGTAAAAATAAAACTTGAACCTTTTTCAATCTCAGATGTAACCCATATATTTCCATTCATTAATTCAACAATCTTTTTGGAAATAACTAATCCAAGTCCAGTACCACCAAAGCGCCTAGAAATGCTACCATCTGCTTGCTCAAAGGAAGTGAATACTCTTAATTGTTGTTCAGGTGAAATACCTATGCCGGTATCTGTTACTTCTACTTTTAAAATGCATTCTTTATCATTTTTTTCTTGGCAACGAATTAATAATGATATAGTGCCTCCATTTGGTGTAAATTTATTTGCATTACTTATAAGATTAGTTATTACTTGGGCAAATCTTTGTGGATCAGCAATAATTGATTTCGGAACATTATCATCTATTTCTTTAATAAAAACTTGTTGCTTCTCTTCGATTTTAAAATTGACAATTGAGTAAACGGAATCAAGCATATCTGATAAAAGAAAATCAATATTTGATAATTCCAATTTATCCGCCTCAATTTTCGACATATCTAAAACATCATTAATAACACCAAGCAAATGCTTTGATGCATCATTTATTTTATTAATACAATAATTGATTTTATCTGGATCATTTGTATTATTAGCAATTTCAGTCATACCAATTATGGCATTCATAGGCGTTCTCATCTCATGGCTCATGCGCGCCAAAAAATTACTTTTACTATGACTTTCTTCTTCAGATTTCATTTTCTGAACTCGTGTATGAACAACTATTATACTCAAAATAGAGGCCATAACGAAACCTAATACGGTAATAACGACAGCTAAGGAACGAACTGACTGCATATAACTTGTTCTAGAAGTAACAATGCCAACATACCATCCATTAAATAAAGTCTTAAAGAAGGCAATACTATCTGTTCCATCAAAATCAGTAAAGCGAAAAGAAGAAATGTTTTCATTGTTTTCTAACATATGATAGAGTATTAAATAATCGCCACCGACATCGGCCATTTTTTTACCAACATAATCATCTTCTTTGTGAGTTGCAAAAGTATAACTATCGCTTATAAATAACCCATAACCATTATTAGATATTTTTTGATTACGAATATATTCTGTAATAGTAGATAAATTTAAGTCTATTGATAAAACGTTAACAATGCTTATGTCTTCATTTTCTAAAACCTGAGAAAAGCTAATGCACATATCATGACTATCGGCATCTTCATAAGGCTCTGAAAAAAACAATTGACCATTATTACTCACTGCACCTATATACCATGGTCTTTGTGTGGCATCATATGTCGCAGGAGGAATCCAGTTTGTACCATCTATGAATTTATTATCAATATATCCATAAATTTTCATAAACTCCGGTAAAGGGGTATTAGGATTAATACTACTACTATAATAACTTTGCACATTTTTTAAATATGATAATATTTCTTCGGTGGTTCTATTTTCTTCTATCATTGTATTCGTTGATTGAACTACTGTAGAAAATAGTAATCCTGTTGATTCAAGCATATCATCAACTTTTGTAAGAGTTGTCGTTATAATTTGATCACTATAATCATACATTTGTTTTTTAACAATGTCAGCAACGTAAAAATAGCTCACTAGAGCCATTGTTGCAAAAGCAATAAATACTACAATTACTTGAAAATAATTATCTCTTATTATTCTAAAAATTTTATTTTGTGTGGTTTTATTTTTCATAAAAACACTCCTATACTATCTATTATATTATATGATTTTGCATGAAAAACTACTGTATATTAATCATTATTACTTTGGTTGACATATAGGACAATAATATACTGAGCCACCTAAAAAGGTTTCTTTTATAATCTGATTATTACAATTTGGACACCCTATTGTTAAAATGTTTTTTGATAGGAGAACTTTATATCCTCCGGGTCTGCCAAACATATCTTTTTCAGTATTGCGACCACCTTGTTCTATCATTGATTTAATTGTATTTTTAATTGAATTAAACATCTTTTTTACTTCATCAGGTGATAATGTTTCTAATTTGCGTTTAGGATTTATTTTTGCGACAAACAAAATATCTTGTAAAACCCCATTTGCTAAACCAGGAATTCTTTGCTCTGTTGCCAAAAAGGCTTTAACAGTCATCGATGGTTTTACAGAATCAATTAAGTTATGAAAATAAGACAAACTAAAATCATCACTAATTATTGGTAAAGAGTCCTTGCTTATATGATAATATTTATTATTAGTAATTCCTTTATAACAATATATACAACCATACATGGCTACACTAAATACAAGCATACTTTTGTCAGTAAACAATATAGCTAATTGATATTTATCAGGTAACAAACCATTAGCATCATATAAACGGATATTTACTCCATCATTAAAAAATAATTTTGCATCATCAAATATTATTTCAACAAATATTCCAAAACCTTCTGCTTTTATAATATTTTGATTGGATAGCATTTGATTATATTCCAAAGGGTCACCATTAAAAAAACAAAACTTATGCGAACTCGTTGGTGGCAAAACCTTTTCTACTTTTTTATTTTTCAATTCTTGATTAATCTGTAAAGAGAGATTTATGGCCTCTGGAAATTCAATCATGCTCATTCTCCTAATATTATTATATATACTATAACAATATTACTTAGAAAAGTCAATAATAAAAACGATAACAACCATTATTAAATGATTGTTATCGCTCCAAAATTAATTTCTATTGATCATATACAGATTATATACAAAACGTTTCTCATCTTTTGCTAAGGTTAATATATTATGATCAAGACCATAATTCACGCATATACATCTAAGTTCACTTGACCAAATGCCGAGAACAAACTTATTTTGTGACTTTAAATATGGAGGTAAATAATTATTAACTTCTTTCGTTATTTTTTGAATAATTTCTTCTTTTAATTTATTTACAATACTATAATCTTTTTTATCGAGTATTTCGCAAAAAACCTCATATTCTCTTTTTGTAAAAAAAGGAAAATTAAATTTAATATAATCATCATCAATATATACTAAATTATTTTCAATAAGTTCATTAATTTGTTGCCCGTTTTTAGGATTTTGTTTTGCCTCACTATACTTCCTAGGAAGATTATAGACATATTCAATGGTATTAAATAATTCATTAGGATTGATTTTTCTTTTATCTATTTCACTATGCTTTAGATTATAACAAAACTGTTGACAATGTAAAGAACTGTTTCCATCAAGACCAATAAAATAATAATCATAATTATGTTCTTCTTTAATATTATAAGATTCATAGCCAACGAAATCCCAATAACCATTATTTGGTCGACTTGTATGATAATCTTTATCCGAAATATTCTTGTCTTTGAAATTACCTTCAATATATAAAATGATTAGCCAAAGTAGTTTTTCATTTGATAAATCAGAACCTTCAAAACCAATTTTTCTGATTTCATTTAAAGAATTATATGCAATATCATATACTGCTTTACCAAATTGTTCTTGATATGAAAAAATAATATTATACAATTTCATTTGAATTTCTTTATCCATAAAAGCAAAATCAGTTATATATTTATCATTTTTTTTAGTAAGCAAAGTTATGTTAGTTAGCATTTCAACTAAATCTTCAATATAAGGCATAGAGACTCCTAGTTCCAAACAATAATCTTCTAAAGTGCAAGGATTATTATATGAATGAAATAAAAGATTTTTGTTTATCAATGTGCGTAAATATTGCCATGGGTCATCCCAACCACCGACTGTGCCGCTCATAACAAAGTTGCAATTTTGAGGAATGTACGTTTTTTTACCATAAATTTTCTCCATTTTTACTGACTCCTTTAATTTTCTCATAATGGAGTACAATCTTGTTTTGACTGTACTGAGAGGTAAATTCAGTTCTTCAGCTATTGTTTTAAGTTTCATATCATCAATATAATAACGATAGACTATTTCAATATAATCTCTACTCAATAGTTTCAATTCGCGGTTAATCATAGCAATTTGTTCGGATGCCACTAAATCATTTAAAGTGGTAGTTTTCTTATCTTCCACTTCAACATTATCAGTAATGATTTCTCTGTCACGCTCTTTCATTTTGGATGCCACGTATTTTGCATATTGGTTTCTACAAATACCAAAGAAATAATAGTCAAAATTATCAATTTCTAATTTTTTATTTATGGCTATAATCAATTCCAAAATAATAGTTTGAGACAAATCTTCTGCATCCATTCTATTGTTACAACGTTTTAAACAATAGAAAAGGGCTTTATCAACATACGATTCTATTAACAATGATATATTACTGTTATCCATAATTTGTCCTCTTCAACTATAAAGTGTCAAAAAAATAAAAAAAGTTTTAATTATTTAAAAAATAATTTTTGTATTTTTAATTAATAAATATTTTCTATGCCAAATTGTAATTAAATATAATAATACTGACATCCCATCAACAATAACAATTTCTAGAAATCCCGATGACATAGTTAGAAAATATAACAATATACATGATATCACTAGGATGTTTAAATATAAAATAATTTTTTTGTATATTGATTTATAGCTGTTTTTTATTATGAAAGCAAAAACATATAAAGTAATGATTATTAATAAAATTCCAAAGTATGCACAAATTAGATGAATATTGGCAATCGTTGGTTTTGTATCTGGTAAATATGGAATACAAACTGTTAAAATGAGAAATAAACAAGATATAACCATAAAAACTTTTATGAGTTTAGATTTAATTGCAAAACGTTTCATTAAATCATTTATACAAAAACCAAAAAAAATACATATACAAATTCCCCATATTATTAAATATATTTGATTTTCCTTACTACTGCCAATTGTTGATAAAGTATCTTTATAAATATCACCTTTTAATACAAATAGATAGGAACAAAAAGGAATCAATATTAAATTGAAAATAACTAACAGTTTTTCTTTTTTCATTTTATATCTTTCATAATGCATGTTAATAATTAATTTTTCCAGTATAAATTTTTCATATCTTCAATGTATTTTTTCATATTATGCTCATAATTAGGATAATTATAATTTAATTTATATGCTACTTCATTAGATATTTCAGTAAATATCTGTAGACACATTCTAAATGAAGTCCAAAGATCTTCATAAGTACTATTTTTATATGTACCCAAGATTTCATTAAAAAGATGATTAGAAATGTATTTATTGATAAATTTATAGTTTTTTCCAATACTAAAATTGAATCCATAATTTATTCCAATTTGCCAACTTATCATTCTAAGTATTTCCTGTCTCAATAAATGAAGATGATCAATTGCATATAAGATTTCTTTTCTACATAATCCTTTAACAATATATGATGTTAGATTCCAAAATTCATTACAACAATCATCATAACACCTTTCATTAGGCTTTGAAATCCAATAATTAATATCACTAGGAATAAAATCAGTAATTAAAAAATCATTTTTACTAAGCAATATTTTCCTAAGTGAATCCTCTTTTAAATAGTCTTTTAAATCTTCTAAATTGCGGAGTGTCAAATCTAGTTTTATATAATCACTATAAATTATCAAATATGAATATCCCTTTTCAACGGCATCAAACAACTCCATATCCTCTGGGCGTTGCACCATAATAATATCGCCAAAAACTTGTACCCAGTCGCTCTGATTTATAAATTCTTTTATATCATCAACAAAAAAAGTAATATCATAATCCTGAAAATCATCTTTAATTATATTTTCATTGACTCTTGAACCTTCCATACCAACAATATGAATTCTTTTATCTTTTTCAGCAAATCCAATAATTTCTTCTATAAATTCTTTTTCATTTCTCATATAAACACCTTTTATCTTTTATAATTATAACATAAGATTCTTGTTTTATAAATATAATTAAAAATAATAAGAACTATTAATATGGGAATAATATAATAATGAAATATTTTAATTATCATGGAAAAGCAAAAAATTTAATTATAAATGGTCACTGCATTAAATATGAAATTTTAGAAAGTTGGAATCATATTTCTCCTGCTCTTGTTTTATATTTTGACAATGAACGTCCAATGCCTATTAGAGAAGAAAAATGGGGCGAATATTTTGAATTATTAAATAAATATTTTAAACAGAAAATAGAGCTATGATAAAGTAAAATTATCATAGCTCTATTTCTATTTAAAGTTTTTCTTAATTAATTGGGTAATACAGTAATCGTAACAAACGAACTAATTTGTGGATTGCTCTTGTAACTAACATAAATAGTTGCAACCCCAGGTGATATAGCCGTGATTGTTCCATAGGCACTAACTGTTGCTACTCCTGGATTATTTGATACTATATCATATTGGAATCTGGATTGACTTGGAGCATTAGAATCTAAATATATACAACGTGTATATCCTACATGTATTGTCGTTTCGCCATTGGCTCCTCCATTCGCTAATACCTCAGTACCTATATATGGAGATGCTGATGCTGGATCTAGTAATAACCCAAATGATGTTATTGTAAAATCATATTCGATAGTATTTCCTGCTCTATCAAATACTTCTATTGTATAATTTCCTTTTCTCCAGAATGTGAAGCCTGAATCAACGACACCACCTAAAATTCTTCCACTTGGTTCTACAAGTACATATGTCATAGAAACTGAGTTATTATCACTGTATATTACTTTGGCTCCTCCCCATGTTGTGCCACCATTTGGTATCTCAACTGGATCTTTTCCATATATATATTCTTCAACATATAACATTGGCATTACTGTATCTATTTCAAAATCAAAATATAGTTCTGTATTATCATCTGTAATCCACACATTATAATGGCCATCTTCGGTTAATATCACTTCAACATAACGTGAGCCACCAGGAAATTCAGTTCCATATTCTCCAGTAGTTATATTTTGCCAATAAATTGACACATTAAAATCCCAAGGATAATCATTATCATACCCAAAATGAAGACCTCTATTATAATAATACCATCCTTCAACAAAATTAGTATGTAATTTTGCTTCTGTAGAACGATGCATATAGAAACTAAATTCTACACCACTTCCTCTGAAGAATAATCTTCCACCAGTATGTACGATAATTGATTCACCTTGACTAACCCATTTATGCTCATATAATGGATGAATTTGTTCTAAAGTTACTACTTCATAAAATAAATCAAAATATCCCCCAGTAGTTTGTCCCGTCAAATCATTGTAAGTTATTACAAGTTTATCTGAATTTGTTGCAAATGATTGTTGAATATCAACAACGTTTATTCCAAAATTGTCAAAAGAAAAGAACCATGGTGTGGAATTTCCTTCAATAGCTGATGCTTTTGGTATCCCTAGCATCACTAAAGCAAATAACGATACAAATGCAGTAATAAAAAGTTTTTTTATAATTTTCATTGTCTTTCTCCTTTATTGTATTTTTTGTCTTAGCATTAAATTACTTTTTAATATACGCTTCCTCCTCCTTTTTTAATTATTCAAGCATTATTTATAATAAAAAATAATCTTTGCTGACAAGTAAATAATATCAAAAATATCGAGATTTGTCAAAAAATATCGACAGACAAAAATTTACAAAATATGCATATTATTTATATTCAATTTATAATAAAACTATATATTATTTATCAAAAATAAAAAGGCAGAATTTCTGCCTTAATAGTATTTACTCAATTGATACTTTATCATATATTCTCATTCCAATTCCATAATCATTAATAATTATTGATTTGGGAGACTTAAGCAATCTATAAGAAACATACAAATCCCCTATACATCCAGAAAAATTAATAATCAATGATATATATGCGATTATAAAATACATTGTATTATAAAAAACAATTGATAAAACGACTAATATAATATTTAAAACAACAAATGGAGCAATGCCAATAATAAAATAAGGCCATTTTTTGAAGTAAACATTTGGCATGCTACAACTAGCTGCAAAACCATGAAATCTAAATTTCAATTTCCCCTTACCAAAAACTTTGAAAAACAAACCATGAATTAATTCGTGAACAACCAATGTTGCTATCATGCCTACTAGTAAGCCCATATATACAATTGTTAAGGGCAATAACTCATTAAAGTTTATTGAATAGCTAAAGAAAAACATTGGTATCACAAAAGGTATTATTAAAACAATAGAACCTATATTTATAAACCAAAATAATTTCTTATTCTTTTTAAAGTCTATTGATTCTTTTTCAATAAAATTTTCCGGTAATTCATTATAACTGTTTTCCATATATATCTCCTATTCTTATAATATCATAAAACGCATTTATTCAATACAATTTTTTTTTAACAATCTATTTCTTTAGTCACAATATTCTTAATACCATTACTCAGTTTCATTAATTCATCTTTAAAAAACAATGGATAGGCTAAATAGTTTTCATATTCATTTAATGGAATCCATTTCAATATTTCTTTTTCACCATTCATTGCAAAACTATCATTAATCCATTTTGGGCTACCTTTTGATTTCATTAAATAATAAAAAGCTATTTCATGACAATTCTTGTTATCCTCTCCAACAAAGAAATTTTCGTGAATAAAAGCTAATCTATCAATTGTATAATGGATCCCAGTTTCCTCATATACTTCTCTAATGCAAGCATCTTCTGAAGTTTCACCAATTGAATAGTAATAATCAGCTAATTTATTAGTTATCGCCAAAACACAATTATTCTCAATAATTATTCCGCATGATCTTACTCGTGCCCACTCAGTAGCATTTTCTATATAAAAATCTGTTTTTACTTTATTCATATTATTATTTATTTTCTAATTCCTTCTATAATGTTTATATATATAAACAAATGTCTATATACTAGTATATCTTACAACAACTTAGTCTACAAATAGAATTATATATTGTATTAAACTAAATTATTAATGCTAATCATACATTATATTAGGATTTAGTATTGCAGGTGACGACCATACTATATTATAATCATTCAAAAGAATCTCTCTTTTCTTGCTCCAATACGAATGACAGAACCCGAACTCTCTGTCATCTGAAGCAAAAAAATCATCTAACTTCTGTTCTAATTCTGGAAGTATCTCTTTAAAAAAATCCGTATCTTCAATAGGATCATACACATCTCCCATGTTTCTCCTATATTTTGGTTTTTCAAGCAATATATTTTCGGTAATTGCCTTATTATAATCAAAGACATTATAATTACCATCTTCATCAAAATAATATAAATATATGGGTGGTTGTTTTGTAGAATCTTCGTTAATCAAAATATGCTCTTTACAATAAAAATACAATGTTTTCATTGAAATAGTTTTGTTTTTTTCATAAACCATATAATGAATTTTCCCTTCTAGAATATCAATAGATATAATAACTTCATTTTCATTCACTGAGGGTTTATTAGCACAACATTCATTGCTAATAGGTGTACAAGCTCCCATTAAAGTAACCATTATTAAAAAAGTTATCAGCATTATTAATTTCTTTGTTTTCATTTTTCCTTCCTCCACATTATTAGTTTATCATACATATATGAAAATGTAAATAATATATCATTATTTACATTTATATAGTTTATAAAATTATTAATAAAGAAATTTATAACAACTATGATTTTCTTATAATAAATTAAGAAGAATATACTATTTTTTCGAACGAAATAAATCATTATGAATCTACAATGGTATATAAATTATTACCTTCTAACATAACCGCATGTTTCCATAAATGATTGACCTTGCTCAGATAATACCCATTCTATCAACTTTGCTGTGTTTTCCTTCGTAGAGCCTGCTGTCACTGCATAAACATCAACTGTAAATGGATATGTACCATTTTTAATATTTTCAATGGTTGGTTCAATACCATTAACCGCCAAAAGTCTAATATTATCATTCGGTTTCATTCCAGTTGCATAATATCTAAAAGAGTATCCAATTGATGATGAATAGTTTCTATATACAGCAACCTGGTTAATTATCCCACCCATTCCTGTAGCATATTCTTCCAAAAGTGGAGTAGGCAAAGTTTTATCTTTCATTACCATAGCTAACATAATGGTTTGACTTCCAGAATTTTCAGGTCTTTGAAAAGGTATTATTTTTTCATTTTTACCGCCAACTTTTTTCCAGTTAGTAATTTTTTTTTGATAAATATCTTGTATTTGATCAATGGTTAAATTATTAACAGTATTGTCTTTACTAACAAAGAAAACAAAGGCTTCTCTACCAATAGGCGTTAAAGTTAACTCAACTCCATATGCTTGTGCAGCCTCTCTTTGTTGCTTTGATGGTTGAGCACCAAAGAAAATATCTATCTCGCCTTTTATTAGGCGGTCATATGCGCCATTAGTATTTGAACAAGTTACATATCTTTCAATAGTATTCTCATTTAATCCTTTATATAACGCTTGAACCATAGCACCATATACAGGATAGGCAGCTGTTGCTCCATCAAGTTTTGGGTAATTAGTATCAAAAGTAATAGTTGGTGTTTCATTAAGATTTTTCAATAAATTATTTTCACTAAAAGGATGATAATCATAAAGATTAACCTCATCTTCAACACGATCAATAGCATTATCTATATCCAAAATTTTAGTATTTTTATCATAATGTTGGAGAGCAGTAATTCCAGATAAACCTATAAAAACTGCAATGTATATAAACATTATTTTATCATATTTTATTCTCTTTTTTTTAATTGCACAAATTATGATTATTATTAGCACGGTCACTAGCATTATAGCAATAGTTATAGCTGGAAATAATCCTAACTCACCTTCAAAAGTAAGGAAAACATTAATTATTAAATAAGGAAAAGTCAAAATATTAAAAACAGATGAATATGGGTAAGTGTCAATGCGATACTTTGAAAATCCAAAAACAATTATCCATACACACATATAATAACAAAATCCAATGAATATTGGTAAAAATATTTTGGATGCTTTTTCGGGGAGTTTGGCTTTTAGAGCATATATTACCCAAACAATTGCTAATGTTAAAATAGGAGGGATGATATACTCAAAACCAATAAGCCCAATACTCACTGCTATTGGAGACAATAACAAAGCTAACAAGCTTGTTATTATATAATACTTTTTATTATTCATTGTTTATCCTTCTTATTCCATAAATTTTAATTATATAGATATATTATATAATATAAAGTAAAATTTATGGAATAATTACTTTCATTAATATATCATCTACATGAGTATTTTATCATTAATATATGAATTTGTAAATGCTTATTCAAAAAACTCTTTTCAGAAAAAAACTTTAATTATATTAAACAATAGTTTTATTATAATATATACTTGTTAACTTAATAAAAAGGAGTACAAAATTTCTAATTTTTCTTCTAAATTGATTGCTTTAATTTCATCAAAACCAGTTGAAAATATTTTATTTGGATTTGAATATACGCGTTTTTCGACATTTTTTATTTTTTCATCTATTAAAGATATCAATAAAATTATTACTTTTTTTAGTTCCTTCTTATATTCATCTCCTTCAAGCTTTTCTATATTAATCATTTCACGACTTTCCCAAACATGAGGAAGTGTAAGAACTAGTCTATTTGCTTTATCAATCTCTCTAGCTTTTTGGTATAAGAAATATAGGTTAGCAGTTGTTGTACCATTAAGTTTTAAACTTGTGCTTGTTTTTAATACTCGTTCCGATAATGAAATTGCTTCATCAAGTAATTTTTCATCAAAGTTCTTATTAATTTTTAAAGTTAATGCTAATGAAAGATTAGATAATAATCCAGAATTATTTGGATATAATTTTAGCGAGTCTCTAAGAAGACTAATTGATTCTTCTATTTCATCATTCAATATATGATTATTAAATTCAGTAAATATTTTATTTAGATTATTTGTTTTTTTAATTTCATCCATCCCGATTATTTCATCGATAGAAACTTCGAAAAAATTAGCGATTGCTGGTAATAATGTAATATCCGGGTATGCAGTGTCATTCTCCCATCGACTTACTGCTTGTGGGGAAACACCGAATACTTCAGCAAATTGTTCTTGAGTTAAATTTTCCTTATTTCTAAGTTTCCTAATATTTTGACCTATGTAAACATTCATAAACATCCTCCTTGATATTTTTGAAACTCTTTAATTTAAAAGGTTTCTATGTATATTATATCATTTGCATATTTTATTAACCATAACAAAAATGTTGAGAAAAAAACAACCAAAGCGAGAAACCAGACTGGAATTAAAATATAAAGCAATAAAAGTGCAAACATTTGCACTTTTATTGCTTTATATTTTTGATAGTAGTGAGTAGCGAATATTGTCAAGATGAGATTTATGTTATTAAATTAACTTTTTGTAAACATCTGAGTAAAATATAATGGGCCATTTGTTCCCTTTCTTGCCACACCAACACCAATTTGATTATAATTAGGGTTTAGTATATTCGCTCTATGTCCACTTGAATTCATCCATGAATCTACAACTTGTTGAGCGGTTTGTTGACCAGATGCAATATTTTCCGCCGCTTGGGAATATTTTATTCCAAAGTCAGATAGCATTTTAAACGGGGTTCCATAAGTAGGAGAAGTATGAGAAAAATAATTATTTTTTATCATATCCTCTGATTTTGTTCTGGCAACTCTTGAAGTCTGCCAGTTTTCAGTTAATGGGCTAATACCTTGTTTTGCACGCTCTTGATTAACTAACTTGATAATTTCTTGCTCCATACTCCTATATGCTGCCTGGGAAGGAATATTGATTTTCTGACCAACATATATCATGCTTGGGTTTACTATTTGAGGATTAGCAGCAATTAATTCAGCAATACCCACTTGATATAAATTAGCAATTTTCCATAATGAATCGCCTGAGCGAACTGTATAAACATCACTTCTTATGTATCTCATACTATAATATATGAAACATATAATTGAATTGATACATTAAATATGAAAAACATAAACTTTCTTACTACTATATATTTTTAATAAAACTTAAATTCTCAATATCAAAATTAACTATACTAGGAAATACTATTATCATTCAATATAGAAATAACTATTTCATTTTTAAAAGTTATTGTATATGATATTCTCCAGCCACGTAAAACGTGTCTTTTCCACATACATGTTTTAATATTTTCAGCAATTGTAAAATTTCTTGGTTTTCCAACAATATCATTAACTTGATTATATGTCATACCAATTTCTAATTTTTTAAATTTAGAAGCAAAGCGTAAACCCATAATAATAAAAGGGGAAAGACAAATAGCTATTGCTAAAAAAGATAGTAAAAGCACAGTAAACATAATCAATTCTTCCGGCATTTCTAACATTATCATAAATATGACCTCCAAATGATAATTAATAATCTATGATAATTCAATAAAATGGTTTTTGATTAAAAACATAACTATCCATTAAATGTTTTTCTCTTCTTCTTTCCTGATACAAAACCTAAAATGATAAATACTATAAATATTATTAAAACTATAACATGAATTATACACATTATATTTGCACTGATAATCTCATTAATTGTCCATTCAAAAAAATTAGCTTCCCAAAACATTCCCTGTCCATCATTACCTATTTCAAGTAAATCTAAAAAGAAATAAAAAATATTTAACATTGCCAGCCATATAAATAATAATATAGAGGTTTTGAAAAATCCATTAATCTTTATATACTTATTAATGACAATAGTTAAATATATAGGTATTAACCAAAACAATGCAACTGGAATACCAATACTGAAACACCAACCAAAAGCATTTGAACCAGCCACTGCTGTATATATATTAATGACAATTAATAAAATAAATAATAAAATGCTATCAATTGTAATGGAAAAAAGAGCGTTATGTCTTTTTATTAATATTGGGAAATTGTACTTTTTAATTATGAGAGGTATAAAGATAATAGAATAGGAAAATAGCATAGCTATAAAAGGAATAACAAACCACCTGCTACTTGTATATATACTACATACAAAAAGCAACAAATAAATGCTTAATAAAGAAGATAAAGGAATAAAAACAAGTTTATATTTTTTTATATGCTGAGGCAATATCATATGAGATGCATAACAAATAATGGCAGATAAAACAATAAAAAACCAATTCAATGTTTTTGAGGTGGCCAGATTCACAATAAAACAAGTAAGAATTGCAATTGCAAAAACAATTAAATGAATTAGATTGTAAGTGACTTTGATTATCCTATATCGTTTTGCTTGTTTTTTTTCAGTATTACGTGAATTATCTATGCTTGCTCTAATTAATTCACTTTCAGTAATTCCAAACATTTCACTAAGTTTTGAGATAAACTCTATGTCTGGTCTTCTCTTATCCATTTCCCACTTTGAAATTGTAGATGCTTCAACAAATAACAGTTCCGCCAACTGCTTTTGTGTTAATTTTTTTTGAATGCGGCATTGCGCCAAAAACTGTCCAAAAGTCAGTCTTGATTCTAATTGTTTTTTCTTTGAATTTTTCTCGTCCATATCTGTTATCCTTTTTTATATAATTATAACTGATTATATTTTCTTTTGCAACAATATTAAAATTTTTTTCACTGGACAATTTGGCTACATGCAAAAAATGATATCTTCCCTGACCAATTAATAGAAAATCAAAATTAATGATTATAAAAATGATATATATTATAAATATAATATTACTAAATTCATTGTTTATATAATAATAAAAAGTAACTTTTACTCAAATAAATATTATGAAAAAATAATAATATTTATTTGAGTTTTAAAGTTACTTTCATTTTTTAATATATAATACCAAAATTTTTAATCTAAAGATAAAAATATAGTTACTGTAGCACCATTGTTAAGTGCTCCAACACCCTGACCAGTAGTTAATAAAACTGATAATAGTGAACCCTGTGTTACAGAAAAATTCCCAGTTGCCGTTACAAAACAATTTGGTGTATCTGAATCACTTGGCCCAGTAATTGTTGCTGAAACACCCGTACTTATTGGATCTTCAAATCCACATGGACTAGTATATATTGTTGCGGTTACTGTAGAATCAGGAATAGTATTATCTCTAATATTGAAAACTAAACCAACAATAGTCGCATCAACTGGTAAAGTTACAGAACTTCTTGCAAATTGAGAACCTGATGATGACGTTCCAAGACCTATCCATCCGCCATCACTAACTGACTGATCTGTTGCTAAATAAATTGTTGTAGCTCCTGGTCCGGTTGCCCCTGTTACTCCGGTTGCTCCGGTTACTCCTGTTGCTCCGGTTACTCCGGTTACTCCTGTTGCTCCGGTTACTCCGGTTACTCCGGTTACTCCGGTTACTCCGGTTGCTCCGGTTGCTCCGGTTACTCCGGTTGCTCCGGTTGCTCCGGTTGCTCCGGTTACTCCTGTTGCTCCCGTTGCTCCTGTCGGTCCGGTTGCTCCATTTGCTCCCGTTGCTCCTGTTGGTCCTGTTATTCCATTTGCTCCCGTTGCTCCCGTTGCTCCTGTTATTCCATTTGCTCCCGTTGCTCCTGTTGGTCCTGTTGCTCCGGTTACTCCGGTTACTCCGGTTACTCCTGTTGCTCCATTTGCTCCGGTTGCTCCGGTTGGTCCGGTTGCTCCGGTTACTCCGGTTACTCCTGTTGCTCCTGTTGCTCCATTTGCTCCGGTTGGCCCGGTTACTCCATTTGCTCCCATTGCCCCTGTTGGCCCGGTTACTCCATTTGCTCCCGTTGCTCCTGTCGGTCCGGTTACTCCATTTGCTCCCGTTGCTCCGGTTGGTCCGGTTACTCCATTTGCTCCCGTTGCTCCTGTTGGTCCGGTTAGTCCATTTGCTCCCGTTGCCCCTGTTACTCCTGTCGGTCCGGTTACTCCTGTTGGTCCAGTTACTCCTGTTGGTCCGGTTACTCCTGTCGGTCCGGTTACTCCTGTTGGTCCAGTTGCTCCTGTTGGTCCGGTTACTCCTGTTGGTCCAGTTGCTCCTGTTGGTCCGGTTACTCCTGTTGGTCCAGTTACTCCTGTTGGTCCGGTTACTCCTGTTGGTCCAGTTACTCCTGTTGGTCCGGTTGCCCCTGTTGGTCCGGTTACTCCTGTTGGTCCGGTTACTCCATTTGCTCCCGTTGCTCCTGTCGGTCCGGTTACTCCATTTGCTCCCGTTGCTCCTGTCGGTCCGGTTACTCCATTTG
>JAVBLL010000031.1:0-4442 GCA_031553555.1 Bacilli bacterium | reverse complement strand
TAACTTCATAATTTAGGTTTACCCTAAATTTTTTAGCCAAATATGGCTTTTGTTTTTACTGTGCCCAATTCATTACTTCATGTTGGAAGTTTTTTATTTTACTTAGTTTTCTTCTCTTGACATATTACCGAAAGACTTTATTATCCAATTTCAATTTTGTTCAAGACTAAAATAATATTTTGCTTTAATCTTGTACTACTTCACACTTACCAATTTATAAAACTCAATTGCCTTCTTACCCATACAAGACACTTCATTTACTGGTCAAAAACCTATATTACAATTATAAACTTATGCTTATAATCAGTCAATTATCTTGTTAGAATGCTGTCTTTGAATAAATCTATACGCATCCAAATTCCTGTTTCACCATTATATAAAAAAAGAAAGCATTTCTGCTTTCTCACATTTCTAATTGGTCCCCGAGGTCGGACTCGAACCGACAAGGACTTAACTCCGGCGGATTTTGAATCCGCTACGTCTACCAATTCCATCACTCGGGGATACTGTTGTATTATATACAATTCGAGCTCGAATTGCAATAATTAATATTATATATAAAAGTCAAAGGAGTAGCATATACTCCCTTTGACTTGTTTTATTAAAGCATGAATTAATATCAATTTCTTGGAACTGGGTTTTCTTCGCTCCTACTTACATAATAGTATTTGTCATCTAATGCGATAGTGTATTTATAAGTAAATGATTCAGTCATTAACCTGTTATCTGATTCATAATACTCAATATCAAAGTCAACATATAATAAATAATGATCATCGACTTTTTCAAAAGCAGCTCTATAAACTCGAAGTTTATTCATGTCATTTATTGTGTAAATTGATACAATATTTTCGTTATAGTTGAGATTATCATTAACAGTTATTTGTACTTGATATTTAACATTAACACAAACATTTTGTGCTTCAAAATACATGTAATCATCAATTGCAAAATTAGGAGTAATTATATTTTCTAATGAGTATTTCCCTTCATTAGAATAACTACTCAAATCGCTGATATTACAGCGAGGTTTATTTTTTGCTTTACTTCTATCTGTTAACCAATTATTGAATAGAGATATCGTAAGACAAGAACATCCAATGATAAAAAGTTGAATTACTACTACTTTCTTTTTTTTGAATTTGATCCATAAATACAATAAATTACATATAAACAATATTAGAAATATATATTTCATGATTTTACCTCCACAATATATTAGTTTCCCAAACACCATTTTAGTTTGTATTTAGTATCTTTAGATACGTTTGCTTTGCATTAAATTTATTATTCTAAGTGATATACTTCTTGACGCATATTTCATTCCAAACACCATTAATTTATTTAATACACCTGGGATAATTACTCTTTTACCTTTGAGTAATTTATCAATTCCAACCTTAGCTATATATTTACTAGTCGCAGTGGTAATTCCAAAATTAGCACCTGCTACTGTTTCAAATTCTGTCTTTGTAGGACCAGGACATAACGTACAAACTCTTACCTTTGATCCTGCTGATTTTAATTCATAGTGAATTGCTTCAGATAGATTTAATACATAGGCTTTTGAAGCATAATAAGCAGCCATTTTAGGCCCTGCAGCAAACGAAGCAACACTGCCTACATTCAGGATGTAACCATAGTCTTTGGCTTGCATACGCTTTGCATATTCCTTTGTAAGGATATGTAGAGTGGTAATATTTAAATCAATCATTGATTCTTCTTTTTCTAAATCAATATTTAGATAATCCCCACATAATCCAAATCCTGCATTATTGATTAAGACATCAATATCAGGATATTTATTTATTAATGTATAGATATTATCTTTATTTGTAACATCCATGCTTTCTACAATAACCTTTATTTTATACTCTTGTTCTAATCTGTCTTTTAATTCATTGAGTTTATCAACTCTTCTTGCTACTACAATTAAATCATAACCTCTTTTTGCTAGTTCAATAGACATATCATAACCTAATCCTGAACTCGCTCCTGTAACTAATGCTATCATTTATATCATCTCTTTTCCCATACATTATAACAAAAAATCATGGTAAGATGCCATGATTTTACTATTAAATACATTTCAATAAATACGTAATCACTGCTTATTTTTCAATAACCTCACAATTTCATATATAAGAACAACTATAGCACTGCCAATATACAAAATAAGAAAAGCTATCTGAGTTAATACTCCACTATACTCAACACTATCACTGCTGAATAGTGCTGATGTTATTAATGTTATAAAATGTAAAACTAAGAAAATCACAATATAACGCCCAGCAATTCGCCAAAATCTCATTTCAACCCTCCGCTCCAAAATACCGAATTTCGTTCATAATTATTTTGAAAATTTCTCTTTAAGACATTTCAAAACTTCAAATATTATCGTAATGCATACGCTACCTACTACCAAAAGACATAAATATATTTGGCTTATCAACCCTATATATTGCCCACCTGGAATAATATAGCCTCCTGCTACAATTCCTACAAGAAAATACATAATTAAAAAGACGATTACAAATTGTATAATTATTCTCTTATATCTCATAAATTCTCCTTTTTAATCTAATAAATTACATAATCCTCTCATTTACTTAGCCGTATAATTTGTCGTACAGCCAGATGTGTATTCTGTAGAATTCACATAAATTCCTGCTCCAACGGAAGCTGATAGTCCTCCTGCCCCTGGAGACCAACTAAATTGGGGATCTACACCAACATAATATGTTAAGTGTGTATACATTGAATAAACCCCAACTGGAGTTGGTATACTAGGTTGATTAATTCTAATTCTCCCTCTTAAATATAATACTATAGAGTTTATATTATATGTGTAATTAATAGATGAGTTATATGTATTTTGTGGAAGCCAATATGTATAGCCTAAGCCATTTTCTTTAATGGTTCTATCCGTTGTTTTCTTTTCAGTTACTGTGCCAGTACGGGCTAAACTGTCATTCCATTTATATGTCATTGTAGAGTAACTATCACTAATATCAGTTGGCCATACAACATTGCTAGCCGATAATGATATACCATCTTTTATGCGTACAACGGGCATTTTTAACCAAGTATAAGTACCACTTACATAATACCAGCCTTTTTCAGTAAGTCCAACTTGATATGCCATTGTCGTAAGAATTCGCATATATCCATCAGCTGTATTAAATGTGTTATTTGTATCGATTGTTGATGATCCACCTCCGCCTTCTGGGGGAAGTATAGATTGTAATGACAATCCCAGCTCTGAACGCTCTATTTCCAGCACTTCTTTTTCGCACTGCTCCTTACTTATAGGCAATTTGGTCCCATCTTGATCAACTTTTATATATTCTTCTTTTAAACTTACTTCAGAAGCATTGGCCATAAATAAATCAATTTCTGCTTGCCCAATTGCTTCTAGCTCCTCTTCAGTATAACCTAAAGTTAATAGAATAATGTTGTTTTTTTGGGATAAAGTAAGATTAGTTGTATTGAGCTCCCTCCTAAATGCATACATATCAGACTCACTAATTTCGCTACTTGTTAACATTTCTTCTTCATTAGTAGCAACAAACGATTCCAAATAGGATGTATCGAACTGTACTGGTTTACTACTTATTGCATAACTCGAAATGGTTGTTGAAAAAATTAATACTAAAGAAACTAAAACCAAAAAAACTTTTTTCATATTTTGCGCTCCTTTTCATTTAAATTCAAAATATGATAATATTACAAATTTTCACAACATAGTCATTTTAAAAATATCAATAAGTAATCTAGATTTATGATAGTAATAATGTATATATTTTCTTTTATTCTTTTGCTTCCCCCTGGTTTTGATTACTTATCATATCTTATATATTAATAATAATTTATTCTCTCAGTTTTTCCTAATAAATGTAAGATTTTATGAAAAATAGTATTTTAAATTGCTTTTTCATCATTTTTTTAAAAAATCGGAACTAAAAACTTGCTAATAAAACTAGCAAGTTCTAATAAAGAATATGGACTTTCTTAAAAATATATTATATTTCATTCTTATATAATTTATACAATACTCTACCTGTTGCTATAAATAGTATCGCAAAGGTAATTATCCATACTAGAAATATATGATGAATTGAATCTAACATTACTGCCTTATCCCCCTTTTATTATAACTAACATAAATGCGGATATGTCGTTATGAGTCGGTTTATTAGTGCTATTTAGTATAATTATTGGAAAATTATATTTTTTTATACATTTTTTCTTTTATCCCTTGACCTGGAGTTAACTCCATGGTTTATACTATATTCATAATTGAAAAGTCTTTCGGTAATATGTCAAGAGAAGAAAACTAAGTAAAATAAAAAACTTCCAACATGAAGTAATGAATTGGGCACAGTAAAAACAAAAGCCATATTTGGCTAAAAAATTTAGGGTAAACCTAAATTATGAAGTTA
>JAVBLL010000023.1:0-41919 GCA_031553555.1 Bacilli bacterium | reverse complement strand
GATTAATGCTTTTACCATTATTACACAAAGCAACTATACTTTTTTTAAAGTCCTCGGAATATCTCGTTCCTTTAGTTGGCATATTCTTTTCCTTTCTTTGTTTTTTATTACTTGTAATGAATTTAATTACTTGTCTACTTTTATAGTATATATCCAATTATAACTATGATGAAAAAGATATGGTGTGTGGACTGCATTATAACGGGGAGGAATATTTCTATGACAGAGATATTTCTGGAAATATAAATAAAATTATAGACAAAGAAGGCCTTGTTATGGTAGAATATGAATATGATGCTTATGGAGTACCCAGAGCCTATACGGGGATATTAGTACCAGCGGCAAGAGATAATGAATCAGATATATTAATATTAAATAATATCTTTCTGTATAAGGGCTATTGCTATGATAATGAAACAGGTCTTTATTATTTAAATTCAAGATACTATGATCCAGAAGTAGGGAGATGGATTAGTCCTGATTCAATTGATTATTTAGATCCTCGCAGCATTAGTGGTTTAAATCTATATTCCTATTGCTTCAACAATCCTATAATGTATTTAGATAGTGCTGGTAGTTTTCCAATTCATATATTTGTTATTATGGGAATCATAATATTAGCTGCTCAAAGAGGTCATCAAGGTAATCAAAGATTAACTAAGTATCGTAATTGGACAGATCAAGATGTGATAGATGCTTATGAGGAATTAGCCCGAAAGGGTAGATTGACTAAAGAAGAGCAACAGGAATACGAAGATTTGAAGACAGAACTGAAGGCCAGAGGTCTAGCAAACAAGGCAAAAAGAAAGGGATACTCTCACGCAAAGATATTACTAGATTATAACGTTAGTTTTATACCAATTAATGCACCATCTTTTATTAATATAACAAATAGTCCATCGTACTATTTAAATCCAAGTTTTATGGATGGAGTTATAACGAGCTTTTCAAATGTCAGCAGTAGTTTAAGTAATTGGTGGAATGGATTTAGCACAGGTGATAAAATTGGAATAGTTATTGTTGGAATTGTTATCATAGTTGTGGTTGTATTGCTAATAATTTATGCACCTTGGACCTTATTTGGATTGCTATTCGCTTAATAATTATTGTTTTTAATGAAATAAAAAAGAAAAATGGAGAAATTATATGAATAGTGAAAAAAGTGGATTAGATCAATTTAATCAATTATTGGAAATTAAGAATCAATTAATTGTAAGTAATAATAATCAAGAACAGTTCAATGAAATAATATCATATGCAAATTCAAAATATGCAAGTGTTCGAAATGAGGTAGCAGATTTATTATCTAGTTTTCCTGGTGATAAATCCTTAGAAATTCTTGATACTTTGATGAAAGATAAAAACGAGCAAGTCAGAATTTCGGCATTATTATCACTTCAAGTAATAGGAGAAAGTCAATATTTGGTTGACCAATTATTTAGTTTATTTGAATCTGAAAAATATATATTAAATAAAAGTTATATTATTTCTACTATCCCTCACATCGTATTGAATGGGAATTTGGATATCAATGATTCTATTGTTAGACTTTATAAATTAAAAGAGAAGTATGAAAAAAAATATTATTTTTTTCATTCAATAATTTATGCTCTAATTATGTTAGGAGAATATGAATTATTAGATATATTAATTGATGAATTGACTTCGAAAAAACTTGAAAGAAAGCTTTCTATTTTAAAGCATCTGAGATGGATTGTACAAGAATTTGAAGAAAATGAAATATTAGACAAAATATTTGATGCAGTAGAGAAAACTAATAGAGTTAATAAAAAAAGATTTCCCTATATAAACTATACAATTGATCATATATTATCTTTAAAAGACAAATCATAACAAAAGCCACCCCTTTGATATAAAAAATATCAAGAGGTGGCTTTTGTTTAATTATTTTTTTCATTGTTTATTGGTTCAATAATAATAGAATTATTATCTTCAATCACAATATCTGTTTGTTGTTTATCATTCATACTTTCTTTATTATAGCGTTTGGCTCTTTTCTTCACAATCTTTATAATCCATTTTATAAACATAACGGTGAATAGAATTATGATATTCACAATAACAGTAAAAGATCCAGATGGCATTTTCTCAAACACTAGTGCTGATAATATAGTACAAATAATAGATAATTCCGAAAATATAATAGCAATTATACAAGTTGACTTAAATGATTTACCAACTAACATAGAAGCAGCTACTGGAACAATCATCAAGGCTGAGATTAAAAGAACACCAATCATTTGCATAGCTAGGGAAATAAAAATAGCAATAATAATAGTAATAACTAATTGTAGGCCTTTCGTGTTAATTCCAGATATGCGAGAATAACTTTCATCAAAACAAATAGCAATGATTTTTTTATAATAAATAGCAATGAAAATACCAATGACTAAAGCCATAGAAAGAATTACTAAAAAATCTTCTGTTGAAATAACAAAGAAATTTCCAAATAATAATACATTAGTTATATTAGAAGATTGTGATGAATTATAAGCAATAAATATTCCCGTTAAAGCGGCTCCTAAACTCATTACAATCGGCATAGAAAGTTCTTTATAATTTTTATAAAATCCTCTCAGTTTTTCGATAATAAAAGTTCCAGCAACTGAAAAGATAATACCTATAACCACTGGAGATATAGAATCCTTTAAAAAAGTTTGAGCTAATAAATTACCAATTAAATAGCCAAAACAAATACCAGCTAATGAGAAATGGCTTAAAGTATCAGCAATAAATGATAGACGCTTGATGACAACAACCGATCCTATCAAAGGAGCCAATATACCAATTATCAAAGCAGCGATAATACCTAATAAAAAAGTTTGGAATAAATCACCAAAGCTCATAACATATAAAGGAATCATTGATATATTCATCATATCTTTTTCCTCTTTGAGGCCTTAAGTGTATATTCAGTATTAGTATTTAATGACAATGTTAAATCGCTTAAATCTTCACAAAAATGAGTATCATGTGTCACCAAAACAATTGTTACTTTTTCCTCTTTCATCTTTTTTAGTATATCTTGAAGTTTATTAATACTTTCTACATCTACACCAATATTAGGTTCATCAAGAATTAACATTTTAGGATGGGTTAAAAGAGCGCGAGCGATAAATACCCTTTGTAATTGCCCACCGCTTAAGTTATTAATATTTTCATTATAGAATTTATTTAACTCTAAAGAATTGATTATACTTTTGTAAAACTCATCATTTTTTTTACCATTATAAAAACATTTTAAAAGTTCTTTAACGGTAATTGGAAACTCTTGATTGAAGTCGGATTTTTGAGGTACATAACCAATATTATGAAATCTTTTAATCTGATTAATATCAATGTCATCTATGGATATCATTCCATTTGCTACCGCATTAATTTTTAAAAGGCATTTTAAAAAAGTGGATTTGCCACTACCATTTTTCCCAACAACCGTTAAAAACATTCCACTATCAACGACAAAAGAGAGGCTATTTAAAATGTTTTTGTTAGCATATGAGAAAGTTAAATTGTCTACTTTTATGCGCATATTACCACTTCCTTTCTAAATTTTAACATAAAACGAAAATATAAACAAGGGAAATCTTTATTTTATCATAAATCTGTGGTATAATAAGTAAAAAGAAATTAAGTAAATATTTCGCTTATTTATTGCTTATAGTAGAAACGAGGATTTTTATGAAAGGAATTTTCATTACATTTGAGGGGACTGAGGGTAGCGGTAAGACAACGGTTTTAGAACTAGTTGCCAGTAGTCTTGAAAATAAAGGTTATAAAGTAATTTGCACAAGAGAACCAGGTGGAATTAAAATAGCTGAAGATATAAGAAAAGTCATTTTAAATGTTGAAAACACGAAAATGGATGCTATTACTGAGGCTTTACTATATGCTGCTAGTCGCAGACAACATTTGGTGGAAAAGGTAATTCCTTATATCGAAGAAGGTTATATTGTTTTATGCGATCGTTTCATTGATAGTTCGCTTGCTTATCAAGGATACGCTCGTGGTTTAGGCATTGATAATGTTTATCAAGTAAACCAAGTGGCAACAAAGGGAATGCTTCCTGATATGACGATATATATTGATGTTAAACCAGAAGTTGGTCTTGAAAGAATTCAAAAAAATAAGCGCGAACAAAATCGTTTAGATTTAGAAAATATAAGATTCCATAAAGATGTTTATACTGGATATCAAAAAGTAATTGAAAAATTTCCTGATAGAATAAAAGTCATAAATGGTCATCAAAATAAAGAACAAGTTTATATTGATACACAAAAAATTATTTTGGATTTAATCGAGAAACGAGGTTATTAATGGATTATCATAATTTATTTAATAATCAGCCAGAGATTATCAAAGTAATAAATAATAGTTTTAAAATTTCCCGCTTAGCACATACATATTTGTTTTATGGTGAAAGAGGGACATTAAAAATGGATGCGGCAATGTATTTTGCTAGTCTAGTTTTATGTCAGGCAGGTGGCAATTGTGGCATATGTGATGAGTGTAAGAAAATTGAAAAATTAATTAATCCCAATATTTTTATTATTTCCCCAGATGGCGAAAGTATTAAAAAAGAGCAAGTTGAAAATCTTGAACATGAATTCATGATGACCTCAGATAGTAAAAGAGTATTTATAATTAAAGACATCGACAAAACTACTTTACAAGCAGCAAATAGTTTACTAAAGTTTTTGGAAAGTCTTCCAGAAAACTGTTATGGAATTTTACTTACAGAAAATATTAATCAAGTTATTCCAACGATTAAATCACGTTCAATATGTTTGCATTTTTTACCGCTTAATCCAGAAAAGGTGGTTAAAGAGTTAGTTTCAAAAAATGTTAGTTTGGATAATGCGAAGGCTATTTCAAAAATCACAAATAATGTAAGTGAAGCTGTTAGTTTTGCAAATGATAAAGTAATTATACAAATCATTGAACTTGTTAAAACGATAGGTATGGATATAGAAAAACAAGCTAATCGTCTTTATCTAGATATGATTGAAAAAGGTGATTTCTTAAAAAAAGTCGATAAAACATATAATGGTTATTTTCTTGATTTGTTAGTTCATTTTCAAAGCGATAAACTTAAAAAAATAATGAAAATAAATGACAACATTGTATTTAGTGATACACTAGATAATGAAACAATTAATTTATCTGAAAATAAGGAAATAAAGATTTTGGAGTTATTATTAGAATATCGCCAAAAACTTAAATATAATGTTAGTATTGAGTTAATGTATACAGAAATGTTAATTCAAATAGAAAGGATATTATGAAAAAAGTTGTAGGTATAAGTTTACAAGAAGTTGGGAAAATTTATTGGTTTAATCCCGGCATGCTCCAATTAAAAAAAAATGATAAGGTAATTGTTGAAACAATTAGAGGACTAGAAATAGGTATAGTTGTTCAAGAAATACAAGAAGTTGAAGATAACTTTGTTGAACACGAACTAAAGGATGTTGTTAGGATGGCAAATTCTAAAGACGTAAAGACACAAAAAGATAATGATGCAAAAGCAAGTGAAACAACTAAAAGAATTAAACAAATAGTATATGAATATAAACTTGATATGAAAATTGTTGGTTGCGAGTTTACTTTAGATAGTACTAAATTATTAATTTATTATAATGCTGAAGGGCGCGTTGATTTTCGTGAATTAGTAAAAGCTTTAGCAACAGAATTTAAAGTCCGTATAGAACTTCGTCAAATTGGTCAGCGTGAAGGCACAAAAATACTTGGGGGTCTTGGTTGTTGTGGATTGGAAGTATGTTGTAAAACTCATTTACGTGAATTTGATTTGGTAACCATGAAGATGGCCAAAGACCAAGGTATGGCTTTATCCTCTAGTAAGATAGCCGGTCTTTGTGGCAAGTTAATGTGTTGTATAGCTTATGAAAGTGAAGCTTATAATGAACTGAGAAAGAAAGTTCCTAGTGTAGGAGATTTAGTATCTACTCCAACATGTAAAAAATGTAAAGTTATTAATGCTGATTATCTTCGTGAAAAAGTTAGAACGGATAATGAGGGTACTGTTGAAGAGTGGGAAGCTAGTAAAGTAGTTCGTTTAAAGACGGCTAAGGCTGTTAAAGCTGATGCACAAAATTCTAAATCGGAAGAATAGTAATGGAAGTCATACATGAACTACTAGGATATAAACATATTAAAATAATTCAAAACGATGATATGTTTAGCTTTTCGGTTGATTCAATGTTATTAGCAAACTTTGTTAATGTTTCTCAAAAAACACAAAAAATAATTGAACTTGGTTGTGGTAATGGCCCTATATTATTATTTTTAACTTTAAAAACAACTTCCCCGTTGATTGGCATTGAGATTCAAGAAGTAATTGCTGATATGGCAAAAAGAAGTGTTAGCATTAATAATCTAGAAAATCAGATTACGATAATTAATCAAGATATGAAAGGCATATATAAAACAATTGGGGCTAATACTTGTGATATTGTCATATGTAATCCCCCATATTTTAAATATCAGCCAGCTAGTAATATTAATAAAAATGATTATTTAACGATTGCACGTCATGAGGTAAAAATAACTTTATTAGAAGTAATAAGTGAAGCAAAGAAATTGCTCATTGATGGTGGTTTTTTTTACTTGGTCCACCGTGCTGAAAGATTTGCTGAAATAATATCTATATTAACAAATGAAGGTTTTGAAATTAAAAGAGCTCAGTTTGTTTACTCAAAGATATCGTCAAATGAAGCATTATTTGTTTTAATAGAAGCAAAGAAAAACGGTAAAAGTGGTTTGAAAGTTTTAAAACCTTTATACATTTATGATGATAATCAAGAATATACTAAAGAAGTTAAAACAATTTTTAATTTTAAAAGTGAAATATAAAATTAAAATAAATATAATTGTTAAAATCTAGAAAATATGATAAAATATAATTAAGAGAGGTGAATAAAGTGTTATTGAATTTACTAGCAAAAGAAGAAAAATATTATTTTGTTGATTTATTAACAAGATTGATTTGTATTGATGGAGAAGCTACAACTACTGAACTGTCTTTAGTTGATAAGCTGAAATATGAAATGGGTGAAGATATGTCAAGATATCGTAAAGGTAATTTACCTAAGGAAAAGTTAATAGAATATTTCTCAGCAAAACCCAAAACAATTAAAAACTTAGTATTTATGAATTTAGCAGCGGCTTCTTTAAATGATGATTGGTATAGTGTTGAAGAACATTTTCTTTTAGAACAAATTCAACAATCATTCCAAATATCGGAAAAGAAAAGATCCGAGCTTATTAAACTTGTTTATGCTGAAAGAGATTTGCGTGAAAAAACAAAACGCGTTTTAGCAGAATAATGAAGATTCAACAGTCTTATTTAAATGATAAACCAACTTTATTTTTAGTACCAACACCAATTGGTAATTTTGACGACATTACAATTCGTAGTATTAATACGTTAAAAAACGTCGATTTGATATATTGCGAAGATACACGTATAACGAAAATACTTTTAAGTCATTTTCAAATTAATACTCCACTTAAAAATTATCATATATTCAATGAAAAAATAAAAGTTGATGAAATAGTTGAAATATTAAAAACAGGAAAAAATATTGCTTTGGTAACTGATGCAGGTTTACCTTGCATTAGTGATCCTGGTTTTTTAATTTCAAAGGTAGCGGTTGAAGAAAATTTCAATGTGGTATGTTTACCTGGAGCAAGTGCTGGTATAACAGCTCTAGCAGCATCTGGTTTGCCGAGTGAAAGATTTCATTTTTATGGTTTTTTAAAAAGCCGATCTTCGCAACGTAAAAAAGAATTAGAACAAATTAAGGACTATCAAGAAACAATTATCTTTTATGAAGCACCGCATAGAATTAAAGAAACTTTGCAAGATATGTATGATGTTTTTCAAAATAGACAAGTAGTAATTGCAAGAGAGATTTCTAAAAAATATGAAGAATATACTAGAGGAGATTTAAAAGATATTTTGGAAGCGGATTTATTATTAAAAGGTGAAATGGTAATTTTGGTTTCTAAAGGTGAAATGATTTCGCATATTGAACAATTAAATGCTTTAAGTATTATTAAACATTATGAGCATTATCTTGATGAAGGATTATCAGAAAAAGATGCTATGAAAAAAGTTGCTGATGATAGAGATATCCCCAAAAATGAAGTTTATAAAGAAATAAAAATAAAGGAAAAGATATGAAAAAGTTCAAATCTTACCAAATTATTACGTATCTATTATTATGTTTATTTTTGATTACTTTATTATTGCCATTAACATATTTAATGGCTCGGTGGAATTTTGATGTCAATTTATATGTTTTAATAATATTAATGATAATTGTGCCAACCGTTTGCATTTATATTCTCATTATGCCAAAAGGTACAACTTATATTGATGATAAAGAAGTAATGTGTAAGACTATGTTTGGCTCAATAAAAATCCCTTCAAATGAAGCGAAAATAAAATATACAAAATTTAGAATTGTTTTTTATAATAATAAATATAAAATAGCTATTTTTAATACAAAAGCAAATAAGAATTTTATTGAAGAAACTTTATCTAATAATTTAAATCTGGGTAAACCAAAATCACCAATAAAACCACGAATAAAAATAATTAAAAGGCTTGATAAAGAAGAAAATTGGTATAGTGATGCTATTTTGATATATGTTGAAAATGGTATGGGTAAACTAAAATATAAAAAGCGAAAACATAATATGGATTATGATTATCAATCTATAGATCTATTGCTAAATGATAAACCTTTAACTAGATGTCGTTTTGCTTGCTATCCAACTTCTGCAAGTATGCTTGCTACTGGTTATGGAAGAGATAAGATAGATTTTGATGAACTTTTAAAAATAGAAGAATTATTAAATAATGATTTTGAAGGATTAGAAAATTCAATTAATATTATGGAACCAATTCTTAGTTTATTAGAAAGTGGGTACTATGTCATTGCGGATGTTTTAGCATATCCAACGGATGGAGAAGGGAATTTCTTTTGGAATGCCAACAATGAATTTCAAGATAAACTAGCGACGGCTATGGCAGTTATTAAGAAATACTCCTATATTGATGGTGCTCCTCTTTATTTGTATCCTTCACAGTCCTCAGAATCATTTAGTGAAGAAAGATTAGAGTATTATTTATCAAAAAATAGTAATAATTATCCTAGAGCAATTGCTTATTATATTACAGAATATATGAGCGTTTTATTAGATGGTCACCATAAAGCCACAGCTAAAGCGCTAAATGGTGAACCAATTAATACGATTGCCATTATTCCAGGAGATAAAAGAACAATAAGCGATACTTATTTTTCTCGAATAAAAATATCTAATTTATCATATTTGGCACAAAATCCAAATAAATCAATAAGAGAAACAGAAAGTTATAAAAGCGAAGGATATAAAAATGAAGATTGTTTTAATTCATTTTTTTTAAAATATCCATACTCAAAATATATAAGTATATATCCAAGTTTAGAAAGTACAGCCGAGAATTTAGATTGTAATATTTTAAAAGTGGAAGATGAAATTATGGAAAAGTCATTAAATAATTTAAATGAAGATTCCATTATATATTTGAAAGCTGCTTTAAGGAAACTTCTTATAGATAAAGATCAAAGACTAAAAAAATGGGCAATTATTTGTGGATCTATAACTAAAGAACAAAATAAATATCTTTTTCAAGAATATAGAGAAGTAAGAAAACTTCGTATTACAGCATTTACTGTATTATCGCAAATTAATAATGATGTAGATATAACACAATACTTCATTGATTATTTAGTCAATGAAGGAGAAGACAATGAATTAAAAGCTATTGCTGATGATTATTTAGCAATGAAGTAAAGGGAGGATAATAATGAAAAAAATAGGATTTTTAGTTTTAATATTAATAAGTGCATTATTTTTAAATGCATGTAATACATCAAACAATGCCTTAATGGTATATGATAATGACAATTTAATTGTTAATGGCGGTTCAAGTATGACATATGGATCTGTTTCAACAATAAATAATAGCAAAGCTAGTTATAAAGCTCAATCTATATCTGGTGCAGTAACTTTATTCAGTCAAACTTATAATGACAATCCAGATATCACTTTAGAATTAACAGTAACTGATGGTGATTGTAAAGTTGTAATGATTAAAAACCAGACGGTTTATGTCATTGCCGAGGGGAATTATAATGGCACTGTAACAATGCCAGTAGAAGCAGGAAAATATACAGTTAAAATTGTTGGAAAATCGGCTTGTATAAGTCTAGTTATTAATAGATAGTGTTATAGTATTTAAAAATATTATGTTAAAATAAAGTCAAGAAAGGAAATTACATATATGAAATTTCAAGAAACAGAGGTTTTGGAATTAAAACGAGAACTAAATGATCATTTTGAAAAAGAAGTAGTTTCTTTTTTAAATACTAATGGAGGAAAACTTATAATTGGTATTGATAATGAAGGTATTATATATGGAATCGATAATCTTGATAATATAATGAAAGAAATAGCAGAAAGACTAACATCGAGAATTGCACCTAATCCACAAGAATATGTGAGATGCATTGTCGAGTATTATGAAAATAAACCCATAATTATATTATCCATTAGTAAGGGAAATGAACTCTATTATATCAAAAAATATGGATTATCACAAAGTGGCTGTTTTATTAGAGTCGGCACAACTGCTAGATCCTTAACTGATGATCAAATTAGAGAAAGACTTATAAAAACGCTAGACATTCCACTAAAAACAATCATTAGCGAGGAGTGTTATAATCAAAAATTGACATTCAGACAATTTAAAAATTATTATCAAGCTAAAGGATATAATTTAAATGATGAAACATTTGAATATAATTATAAATTAATTAACAAAAATGGGAATTATAATATACTTGCAAATTTAATGGCGGATGAAAATGATATATCTATAAAATTTGTGCGATTTAATGGTATAGATAAAAGTGAATTAATAGAAAAGGCAGAGTACGGATTTAAATGTATTTTAACGGCTATGGATAGAGCAACTGATAGATTAGAAGTAGTTAATATAACTAAATCGACGATTAATGTTCCTAGAAGAGTTGATAAAAGACTTTTGGATATGAAAGCATTAAGAGAAGCTTTTGTGAATGCTATTGCTCATAATGATTGGGTAGATGGAACACCACCCGCAATTTATTCATTTCAAGATAGAATAGAAATCATTTCTACTGGTGGACTTCCAAACGACTTAACAATGGATGAATTTTATAGAGGAATTAGTAAACCAAGAAATATTGATCTAATGCGTATTTTAAATGATTTGGATTTTGTGGAGCAGTCAGGCCATGGTATACCTCAAATAATAAAAATCTATGGGGACAAAGTTTTTGAGATTACACAAAATTTTATTAGGGTAGTTTTACCTTTTGATAAAGAAGTTTTAGATACTTTAGATATTAATATAACGGATAAAGTGCCGGATAAAGTGCCGGATAAATTAAACGATATTCAAGTTAAAATTTTACATGAAATATTCCTGAATTCTCATATTACAATCAATGAATTAGTAATTAAACTTTCTTTGAGTGATAAGAGCATAAGAAATAATATGAAAGTTTTAAAAGACTTAAATATCATTAAAAGAGTTGGTTCTAATAAAACTGGATATTGGGAAGTAATAAAATAAAAAAAATATTGACTTGGCATCATAGTTACATTATTGAAAATGTTTACTTAGGATGCCTTTTTATTTGTCGTTATTTTTCTCTTTAAATTTAAATGGTAATATGTTATAATAGACTAATAGATATTTGAAATGACTCTATTTGCTTACTTAAATTATTTATTATAGGAGGAGAGATGAATAAAGCCATTGTAAAAAAGATTTTATTTGTGACAATAATGTTTAGTATTGTCTTGTTTAGTGGGTGTTCGAGTTCAACAAGAACAGTAACATTTGATAGTGCTGGTGGAAGTGCCGTTGAATCAAAAGAAGTGGAAGATGGAACCAAAGTAACAAAACCTAAAGATCCTACAAGAGGAGGATATGAGTTCGTTGATTGGTATTTTGAAAATAAGCCTTTCGATTTTGACAATACAAATATAACAAAAAACATTACCTTAAAAGCTGTATGGCTAGATGAAAATGAAATAAAATATTATACCGTAAAATTTATTGATTACAATGAAAGTTTATTGTTAACTCAAATTATTGCTGAAGGTGCAGATGCAAAAGCACCAACTAATCCTACAAGGGAAGGATACCTTTTCGTTGGTTGGGATAAGGATTATACTAATATTACAGAGGATACAATCATAAAGGCTATATATGAAGATGATTTCTATATAATATCTTTTAATACAAATTGTGATGAACAAGTAGAAGATATGCAAGTTATTGCTGGTACTTTAATGAATAAACTCCCTATTTTAGAATTAGAAAATGGTCATTTTCTTGGTTGGTTTTACCAAAACATTCTAATTGATAATTCAAGTGTTTATGATTTTGCTGAGAATATAACGCTAGAAGCTCGTTGGAGTATTGATATTACTTTAGTATATAAGGATGGTTATTTGAGTTTAGATGATTTATATACTGATTTTTTAGTAGACTATTCTTCCTTTTATAGCAAAACTATAACTAAATCTTTGAGTAGCGAAAATGTTTCTGAATTATGTTCAGATAGTTATGGTGGTAGATTAAATAATTTTTATGCTGCATATCAAAGTAAATGGGCATGGTTTATTAATAGTATTATTAAACATCGTGTAGATTCTGGTTTATCGGTGATTACTTGGAGTAATAATGAATTTAGTGAAGAAGCTTCTATGCGTTATGAGATTGATTCTTTCTTTAGGGCAACAGTGCGTTCTTCCTGGCCTCAGTCTGCTAGCTATTCAATTAATGATCAAGAAAACATGGTGTCTTTAAAAGCAATGGATAAACGAGTTGTAGAACTTGCTTTATTAAATGGTGTTTTACCAAGCGATGAGATTAATGGAATGAAGATAGTTGGTTGGTTTGATAATGCTAATCTAGAAGGTAGCGAAATTACTGATTTGACTCCAAATATGGGTGGCCAAATGTTATATGCAAAATGGCAAAAAGTATCATTAAGCTTTGAAGAAAAAGAAAACTTTGTTGAACAAACAATTGCTGATATAATAAACAAATATAATGGCAAAATTATTTCTAACAATTTAGATTTTGAAACTGAATATATTGGATATCAAACAACTGTTGATTGGTCAAGTAGTAACACTTCGATTATTTCCAATATTGGGTCTATTACACGTGGATCAAGTGATGTGGTGGTCACAATAACTATTATCGTTTCTTGTTTAGATGTTGAAGAAACGGCAACATTTACTGTTACTATCTCGAAAATTGGTTTAAAAGATATATCAAGTGGAGCATTAGTAAGTAGTTATGTTTATAACGGGACATACAACAACAATAAAGTAAATGATACAATGTTAGCTACTGTTGATATAATCTATAGTGGCTTTGCTTTGCCTAAGGCTGATGGCTCAATTACGATGTCAACAAGTTATAAAAATGCTTTAAATGATTATTTAGATAAAGCTCATAATGCAGGCGTTCGTGTCATGTTATGTATTGGTCAAGAGGGATCGGACTATTGTAAAAACTTTAGTCTTATTGCTAGAGATAGTACACTTAGAGCCACATTTGTGAGTAATGTTATTAATTTGATTAATCAATATGGTTTTGATGGAGTCGATATTGATTGGGAATATCCAGGATATAATACTGGACTTGATACTAGTGTTGACAAATTAAATTACACAGCTTTAATGAAAGCATTATATACAGCGGTTAAAGCCAATAATTCATCACATCTAGTGACAACAGCAATTCCTGCTGGTCCTTGGGGGTATGTGAGATTTGATTTAGCTAATTCAATCAAATACATTGATTATATTAATTTGATGTCATATGATCTAGAATGTAGTAGTATGGGAGTTGCTCGTCATCATACATCCTTATATCAATCTAGTTATACATATAGTACATGTTCTATAGCTGATAGTGTTACTTTATTTATATCACAAGGTGTTCCAGCTAACAAAATAATTATTGGTGCAGCTTTCTATGGTCGATATTCTAATGTCACTTCTGCTGGTACATCAAATTCTGGTATGGGAGCTACTATTGACACAAATGGTGCTGTAGGTAAAACTATAACATATTCTAAAATAACTACTGACTATTTGAATAAACTTAGTAGTACTGTTAAATATTATTGGGATGATACAGCAAAAGCTCCATATATTTATGATAGTATAAATAAAATAGTTATTACATATGATGATGCAAAATCTATTGGATATAAATGTGATTATGTTGTATCTAAAGGCGTTGCAGGCATAATGTATTGGGACAATGGTTCGGATAATACGGGTACTTTAATTGGCGCTATTAATTCAAAATTAACAGTATTGAAAGGAAATTAATTAATGATATGACAACCAAAGATATTATCTATGCCATTCTTCAATTATTAGGTGGTCTAGGTGCTTTCTTAATCGGAGCAAAAATGTTATCAGATAATACTGAAAAATTAGCAAATTCAAAAGTTAGGCAGTTATTTAATAAAACATCTAAAAATAAAACAGTCGGTGTCTTAATTGGAACCTCAACTACAGCCATTGTTCAAAGTTCTGGTTTGACTACCGTTATGGTTGTTGGTTTAGTTAATGCAGGAGTTATGACTTTATATCAAGCAACTACAATAATTATGGGCGCCAATATTGGAACTACAATTACTGCACATATTGCTGCTTTACAAGATTTTAAAATAGACAAAATTGCTATTGTCTTATGTTGTTTAGGCATTTTCATAAACATGTTCGCCAAAAAAGATAAAACCAAGACAATTGGACATGCTTTTGCAGGAATTGGTTTGGTATTTATGGGACTGATGTTAATGAGTGGATCTATGTTGGTTTTTAATGAAATACCGGGAGTTAAAGAATTATTTTCTAAAATAAATAACCCATTGCTCTTGTTAGTTATTGGAATTGTGGTCACAGCTTTAATTCAAAGTAGTTCAGCAATAACCACTATTTTAGTATCAATGGCGACAACTGGCTTAGTACTCGGCGAAGGGGGCAATGCTTTCTTATTTGTTATTTTAGGTTCTAATATCGGATCATGTGTGACAGCTTTAATGTCTTCTATTGGTGCCTCAACTAACGCTAAGAGAGCAAGTTTCATACACTTATTATTTAATTTTGCAGGTGCTATATTATTTTTCATTATTTTCTTATTGTGGCCTTCGTTTATGGATGTGACTTTTGGAAAATGGTTTGCAAAGAGTCCAGGAACACAGTTAGCGATGTTTCATACGTTCTTTAATGTGTTTTGTACTTTAATCTTTGTCCCATTCACGAGTGTCTTTGTATTTATAGCAACTAAAGTAATTGTTGGTAAAAAACAAGATGCGACTGCATCAACATATCTTGATAAACGATTCTTGAGTACTCCCGCTATCGCTATGGAAGCATTAGCAAGAGAGGCGATTAAAATGCTTGATATGTCAATGCATTCTCTTGATTTTGCTTTGGATGGTTTCTTAAGTAAAAGCGAAGAAAAGATTAGTGAAGTATTAAGGCAAAATGATGAGATTATTAAGGTCAGCAAAGAAATTGCCGATTATCTTGTCTTAACTTCATCAAAAGATTTAACATTCTCAGATGAAAAATTGATTTCTGCTTTGCATCAAGTAAACGGGGATATACTCAGAATTAGTGAACTAGCGGATAATATTGTCAAATATACGAGAAGATCAATTAGTGAAGATTTAATATTCTCTGATCAAGTGACTATTGATATCAAAAATATGTATAAAGAAATTACAATGCTTGCTGAAAAAACAAAAGAAGTATTGATATATAAAAGTAAAAAAATGCTTTCAGAAGTCGATGCCATTGAAGATACTATTGATAAATATCGTAAAGATTTGATTAATGATCATATTGAACGTATGAACAGTGGGTTATGTCGAGCAGAAAACAGCACAGTCTTTGTAAACTTAGTTAATAACCTAGAAAGAGTTGGAGACCATTTAACATTTGTTGCTCATTCAATTGAAGAAATATAAAAAATACAACCGTTTGTCTATAGTGGACAAGCGGTTTTTTATACTAAAAAATTAAAATTTAATTTAATTGATATAACAAAAACATCCCTTTTCTTTCTGTTTTGATATTTGAGATTAGGGATGTTTTTCAAGTTCAGGTTATATTAACGATGATTTTTAATTTTATTAGTGATTGTATATTTATTATTATGTAAATTATAATCATAAGTTTTGGAAGACACTTCAACAGTATTAATTATTTCTATCTTTGCGCATGGATTTACTTTGCCAGAAATCAAAATAGTTTTATTAGTATTTGCCGCCATAGTGCCAAGATGTATTGATCCATCCCATCTATGCCATGATCGCCCATTATCAAGTGAAATTCTTATACTACTTAACTGCTCTGGTATCTTATCAATTAAAACAACGTCTATTGCCTCTTGTGGCCCATGGTTTGATACTATTATTGTATAAGTAATTGAATCACCATTTATAACCACATTAGGGCAAGCAGTTTTTACTACTGATAAATCAGCATAAGACACAACGGATATATCTACACTTGAGCGGTTATTGTCAGGATTCGAGTCAACAGTATCACTTTTTACTTCAGCAGTATTTCGAAAAATACCGTTAGATTGTATAATCCTTCCTCTAATAAGTAAGGAAAATGTGTTTCCATTAGTAAGAGTATCCACTTGATGAGTTCCACTCCAACTATTCCAAATTATACCACCATCAAGGGAGTATGTAACATCGCTTAGTTCTGTAGGAATAATATCATTAACAATAACGTTTTGTGCATCAGCTGGTCCATAGTTTTTAATCGTTAATAAATAAGTAACAAAATCATTAACTTTAACATTTTTTGTAAGTGCTGTTTTAATAATGCCAAGGTCAGCTTCATCGGAAATATTAAGAGGAACTTCATTAGAATAAATATGATAAGAACTCGGAATTCCTCCTTTGATATATGCATAATCATAAGTCATTTCTGCTTTGTTAATTATCGGGATAATAGAAGGAATGCTAGTCAGTTGAGCAGAAAAGGAAATATTAATAGTTACATCGCTATCAATATTAGGAACTGAAAATCCATTATTAGGGTCAAAAGAAGATTGTATTATATCATCAATTTTTACAGTTCCTGGGACAAAGGTTAATCCATCTGGTAGAATATCTTTAAATGTGACATTAGTTATCTCATAATCATATGTGTTTTTTAAAAGTATTGTATATGTTACTATGTCACCAATCTGTGCATTATTTTTATCAATAGATTTTACAACAGGTAAAGCAGCAGGAGTAGAGACTTCTTTAATGATGACATCATCTAAGGCGTAGTCATTTCCGATTGCGGCAGGGCCTTGACTTAAAAACTGAACAGTTAAAGATGAATGGTTATTTGAATAAATAATGCTGCCTATTTGAACCCATTCGGGTACATAAGGATTTGCGGGTATTTCTTGACCAAGAGTTTGCTCAACCAATATCTGACCATTCTCATCAAGTAATCGTACCCCTAAGGCGGGAGCTTGGTAACCAGTTCGTTTTATCATATTTAAAATCCAAGCACTGAATAAATAATATGTATTTGGCTTTAAAGCAACTGTTTCATTGAAAAGTAGTCCACCTGGATTATCTCCATTGATAATCATACTTCTACCCGTTTCATTTCCGGTAGTATGATCAGCAAATGACCACCAAGTATAGCCTGATGCTGTTGGGCTCGTAATGTTTTCAATAGCATAATAGCCATCATGAGGTATACCATTAATAAATTTAAATCCCTCGCCAATACCTACATACGTTGAATCGGCAAAAGTATAAGATGGAGTACCTGATGGATAAGATCCAAAGGTCCCATTTTCAGCAATAGTAATTAAATTATCATCTGAAACAATTACTTGTTTATCCATAATATCCTCAATTGGAACGTATTTTACTGGTCCATTCAAAATAGTTAAATTAGTAATATCGGCATCGCTGACATTAATTAATAAAGTATTTGGACTAGTACAATCTAAGTTAGTTGTATTAAGCGGTGGATTAGAAACATAACTTATTGGTGGAACCACGCCACTAGTTATTAAATCTTTTATAACAGCATCGGAAAAGTCTCCTGGAGTTTGCACTGCTCCTAGGTATCCAAAATATTCAACAATCTGATAATTGCCGGTTGGGACATTAGTGAAAGAATAATTCCCAGTAAGGCCAGTTAAAACAGCCAACGTTTCTTTTGTTGTTGTATTTTGCAATACAATAGGAACATCAGCAATCCCCTGAAGCGATCCTGAAGGAATTGTTGTTCGGTAAGGATCATACATTAATCTTCCTGAAATAGTAGCCATAAATAATCACTCCTTTATATTTAATAGCTACTATAATATATTTTCCTTTATAATTATTGATTATTATACAGTCCCAGCAAAGATGATTTAATATTAATCTAAAATTTATTGCATTTTATGATAAATTAAGATATAATCAATTCAATCATATAGCAACACTTACATATAAAAGGAGCAGCATTTATGAAAGATCGAGAAGGATGGTTATACAAGATTTTCTTGGAAGGACCAGCAAATAATTATTTCCAATTTTCATTTGATTGGGTAATTATTTTTTTATTATGTGTTTCGCTGGTGACTTTATTGACTATTTACTTTATAAAAAGCGATAATACCAAAAGACTAAAAATCTTTAAATGTCTTGCCGTAGTTTTATTCATATTGGAACTAACAAGAATTACTTTACAATTTGGTAAATATTCATTTGAGGCAATTCAAGCGGGAAATGGTGGGGTATATACTTCTGATATTTCTTGGCCATCAGCAAATTTAGGTACGTTAATTAGTGCTATTTCTTTTACATGGTGTGCATTTAATGTATGGACACAAGTATTTTTATTGAAAAAGAACAATGAAAAATATTATAAAAAATATGGATCTTTAGTATTTCTTTTAGGTGGCTTTTCCATTCTGGCGGTACTTTTACCATATGGAAAACCAAATTATAATATACAGTTTATCCAAACTGTTATTACACATTTTATTATTGCTATAGTTCCAATTTATATGATAATTGACAAAAAAATAGATCCTAAAATTAAAGACATTGGTAAAGTGATATGTCAAGTATTAGTATTAATGTGGATTTCTTTTTTTGCTTCTAGATTAAGTGGTAGTAATTTTCTTTATTTAAAAGACAATACCGAAATTTTCCCTTTTCTTCCTTATGTTGAATTTCCGCTGAGTTTGCCAATATTATGTAGTTGCTATGCAATAATGTATTTGGTTATCGTAGGAATATATAATATAGTTAAAAAAATTAGAGCAAACAGATCTAAACAAATAATTTTTGATGAATAACTGTCAAAAAATAAAATTCACTAGTCAATAGCTAGTGAATTTTATTTTATAATTAATCATTATCAAAAGCTTCAAAAGCTGATTTTTTTTGTTTATCTTTTATTTTTGGTTCTTTTACAAAAATAAATATAACTAAAGCTACACTTAACATTATTAATGAATACGGAAACAGAGGTTTTTGATTTTGTTTTAAAGTCATAACAATCCCGACAACAATAGGAGTAAGGGTTTGAGCAACCATGCTGCTTGTATAATAAAGACCAGTAAACTTGCCAATATTATTTTTATTACTCATCTCAACAAGCATTGGGAAACTGCTAATATTAATTAAAGCCCAGCCACATCCTGCAAGCACAAAAGCAATAAGCAAAACAATTAAGTTATAGTCTGCTTTTTGTTGAGTTAAGATTAAAGCAATTCCTAATGCAACAGTAATAATGCCGATAATAATTGATAATTTTCTTCCGATTTTCATAGCCAAAAAACTTCCGGGAATGAAAGTTATTAAAGAACTTACAGTTAATGCGATAACTAAGGTTCCGGCTAAGTTTGGTTTCTCAAGAATATTGCCACAATATAATGATAAAAATGTCTCAATAGCATTAAAGGCCATAAACCAAAAGAAGACAGAACATAAAATTAATATTAAATTTTGTTTATCTTTTTTAGATAAAGGTTTATTATCAGATACAGTTTCGATAGTTTGTGATAGTTGTTCACCAATTTCCATATCTTTTTTTGATTCCTCAAGCCATTTTACTTCATTAACTTTAAATATGAATATTACCATCGCAACAAGAATACAAACACTAGAAATAATGAAAGGTACAATAACAATAACACCTGTTTCTTTTGTACTAATAAACATGGCAATCACACCACCGATGATTGCTCCGATATAACCAATAAAGTTAATTAAACCATTAGCTTTTGAACGAAGAGGTTTTGGAGTAATATCTGGCATAAGGGCTACCGCTGGATTTCGGTAAATGTTCATAATAACTAAAGTAAGTCCCATAAGAATAATTACTAAAACAAGTGATACTGCACTATTTAAGAAATAAAACAAAGCAATGAAAGGGAATATTATTGCACTAACTAACATTCCAATAATAATATATGGTTTCCTCTTACCATATTTAGTTTTTGTTTTATCGGACATATGACCAAAAATAGGTAGCATAAACAAAGCAAATAAATTATCCATTGCCATAATAATACCTATGATATAATCATACGACTGATCATTTCCAAATTTCTCTTTCAACAATGTATCAAGAAAAACAGGACAATATGTATTATATACTTGCCATAATAAGAGAATTGAGAAGAAAGCACTTCCCATTAATAACGTTTTTTTGAAATTCAGTTTTAAATTATTTTCCATAACACTCTTCCTTTAGATATTATTTTACCATAATTTGCTATCTTTTTAAATAGAAATATAAAACAAAGTATTTAAATTAGCTTAGAAATGTTTTTAAAATAATATAATAATAATTGTTTTATTATATGATATAATATAATTGTTCTATAAATCCTTTTTTATCTTAAGTAAATATACCATCACCTATAAATATATTCCGATAATCTGCGATATAAGATTTTAAAAGAAAGACAATGATTAAAGAGAAATTCATGGATGGTGTTTTATAGATAATGCAATAAAAATATTGTTTAGGATAAAATAAAGTTGATTAACAAAATAGTAATTTACCGAGGAGATAAAGAATGTCTAAAGAAGAACTACATAATTTAATTGAAAAAGAACAGCCCAATATTTGTCAGATTGTTGCATATAAAGATAATAAAAAGATATATAGTAATGAATGGAATAATTATAAAACAAATGATTGTACCCATGTTATGTCAGCCACAAAAAGTGTTGTTGCTCTATTGATTGGTATAGCAGTAGATCAGGGATTAATTAAAAGTCTAAATGACAAAGTACTAGACTATTTTCCAGATTATAAAGTTAAACGTGGTGAAAAGACAATATATAATATAACTATTAAACACTTACTTACAATGAGGGCACCATATAAATGTAAAGGTGATCCATGGTCTAAAGTATGTTCCAGTGAAGATTGGACAAAAACATCATTAGATTTTTTAGGAGGAAGAAAAGGGCTAACTAATGAATTTAAATATCAAACAGTATGCTTACATATATTGACGGGATTATTACAAAAGGTAAGTAAAATGACTACAGTTGATTATGCAAATAAATATTTATTTGAACCGATAGGAGTAAAAAAACATACCAATTATTATGCAGAAACTAAAGAAGATCACAAGCATTTTACAATGTGTAAGAAACCAAAAGAAAATGTATGGTTCTGTGATCCTACTCAAATAGGAACTCCAGGATATGGACTATGCTTTTCTGCAGAAGATATGGCAAAAATAGGATTGTTATGTTTAAACAAAGGAAAATTTGGTGATAAGCAAATTATTTCATCTAAATGGGTTGATGAAATGACTAATCCTATCTTAGTAGAAAGTAATCAATTTAGAAACATGATGTATGGCTATCTATGGTGGATTATTGATAAAGATAAAGGAATATATGCCGCTATAGGTAATAGTGGAAATGTCATATACATTGATCCCCCAAACAATTTAGTAATTGCCATTACTTCCTATTTTAAACCAACAGTTTTTGATAGGATTGACTTTATCGAGGAGGTAATTAAACCATTTATTTTAAATGAATAATATATTTTTTGTATTATTGACAAAGAGGTACACAATGCTATTGAAAGAATCGCAGTACAATATCAGAAGAGTGCTGTTGAGAGAAAAAAGCATAAAAAATTAAAGAGATAAAAAGAAAGCAAATTAAGGATAATAAATAAAAAACCCACTTATAAAGTGGATTTGGTGATTAAATTTATTAGTTATATATAACCGATAATTTATTCTTCTTTAATTGTTATTCCTTCAACATTAGCCTTACTATTTACTAAAAAAGAATAAGTCAAGCGATCAGCAGTGCAGTTGATGAACTTGACTTTTTTCATTTTTTGATTTTTGAAAAAAGTGTTTTTAAAAGATGCATCTTGAAAAGAAGTTTTCTGAAAACTACAATTAATAAATGAGCAATTATATATATTACCACTGAAAATCATGTTTTGAAAACTGGATCCACTAAATTCCGTTTCATAAAGAATTGTCTTCTCCATTTTGTTATTTACTAAACTACTTGATTTAATTATAGTTTTAGTTAGGTTTGCTGATATAAAGTTATTATCAACTAAATGACTAGAACTAAATATAGTCTCTGTGAAATTAACTTCACTAAAATTATTTTTAATGATATTAGACGAAGAAAGTTTACAACCTTTCATAATTGCCTTTTTAAAGTCACATTCCTGAATATTATTACCTTTAAAAATAGTTCCATTTAAATCAGAATTTTGGAAAATACATCCTCTTGAATCTGTGTAATTAAAACGGGAATTAGTATTTTTAAGACCAGAGAAATCAGCATCCTTCCATATGGCTGATGACATATTCCAATGTCGATCGGTTATATCATTTTTTTCGGTAATTTCACTTTGCTCTATTTTTTGATCATCCTGAACAAAGTAGTTTAAATCCTTATTTCCCAAATCAGCAATTTTTTTTAATGTTATAATATCAGGCATAGATTCCCCTCGTTCCCATTTACTTATAGCTTGTGGACTAACCATCATTATTTCTGCGAATTGTGATTGTGATAATCCTTGTGATTTACGACATTCAGCGATTTTATAACCAATCATTTTTCCATTCATATTTGCACCTCTTTGTTATTATTATATTCTTTTTTGGCAAATAATACAATGAAAAAGCCACTACTTTTAGTTGTTTCTCGCTACTTATAGTTGAATAAATATAAAAAGAAAAATAGAAAAGATTTCATATAATCTTTTCTATTTAAAAAAACAAAGTTATTAAAGTTGTCAATATTCCAGAGGTTACAATGGCAACACTTGAAATGGCACCAGCTCTCGCACTTATTTCAACTGCCTTAGATGTACCAATAGCGTGTGATGTTCCGCCTAGTGACATTCCAACAACTGGAGAACGCTCGGTTTTTATTAGTTTTAAAATTAATGGTCCAAATAGTGCCCCAAGTATACCAGTTAAAATCACTACGAAAATAGTTATAGCTTTTATTCCACCAAGACGAGTTGATATTTCAATAGCGATTGGAGTAGTTACTGATTTTGGAAGAATTGAAATAATAATATCATTATCAAGTTTAAAAACATGTCCCAGTAAATAAACACTAGCTAGTGAAGTGAGTGTTCCAACTACTGTTCCAATAATTATTGGAATTAAATATTGTTTTACAATATGAATGCGATTATATACCGGAATGGCTAAACAAACAATTAAAGGAGACAAGAAAGCATTGACAATAATCAAGTCATTTTGATAAACATCATTTGATGTTTTTGTTATTATTAAATAAATAATAATAGTAGCTGAAGTTAAAAGTAGAGGATTCAAGAGGGCGAATTTCGTTTTTTGATATATGAAACTATATAAGAAGTAAAATCCAACGGTTAAAGATATGAAAAAAATCGGACTATTGAATATTTCCTTCATTATTATTTTCCTCCTTTTTAAGTTTCTTTTCTTGAATCACTAATGTCAATTGGACAGTTAATGCAATAGATATGAAAGTAATAAAGAAACTAATGATACATACAATTAATATTTTCCAAAGTGATGCAGTTAAAATATCAAAATGATCCATAACGGAAACGGCAGCTGGAATAAAGAAAAATCCCATATTATTGACAAAGAAGGTACCGACATTATCAACGTGTTCTAATTTAATCCATTTGAAGTACAAACATATAAATAATAAAACCATTCCAATTAGAGCACCAGGAATATAAATTATCGGTATTATTGATTTTATGCCAAAGGAGATAACTTCACCAATTAGACAGAATAAACAGATAATAGCAATTTGTTTGAAAACTTTCATATAGCCTCACTTAATATAAAATATAACAATATATATTTTCTATATGATATCATTTTTTTAAACAAAAAAACAAATGAAAGTGTTTTAGACGAAAAAATAACGTTTTTAGTCATTTCTTAAAGTTTTACTAAAATGTTTTCAAAATGTTAAAAAGGACTTAACTTTTAGGTTAATTTGTAGTATAATATGATATGGTATATTGGGCATCAAAAAAATGCTCATAACTAACAAAATAATTTAGGCATGGAGGAAAAAAATGGCTAAGAAATTTCAATCAATGGATGGTAACCAAGCTGCAGCGTGGGCGTCATATGCTTTTACAGAAGTAGCAGGTATTTATCCAATTACCCCTTCTTCACCAATGGCTGAGTATACAGACGATTGGGCAAGTAAAGGCATGAAAAACTTATTCGGTGCGCCTGTTAAAATTGTAGAAATGCAATCTGAAGGTGGAGCGGCAGGAACTGTACATGGTTCATTACAGGCAGGAGCTTTAACAACAACTTATACTGCCAGCCAGGGACTATTACTTAAGGTTCCTAATATGTATAAAATCGCGGGAGAACTTCTTCCGGGAGTTATTCACGTATCAGCTAGAGCGTTAGCAGCCCAAGCATTATCAATTTTTGGGGATCATCAAGACGTAATGGCATGTCGTCAAACAGGATTTGCAATGCTTGCTACAGCAAGTGTTCAAGAAGTTATGGACTTAGCTGGCGTTGCTCATTTAGCAGCCATTGAATCTAGTATTCCTTTCTTACATTTCTTTGATGGTTTTAGGACAAGCCACGAAATTCAAAAAGTTGAAGTTATTGATTATGAAGTTTTTAATCGTTTGCTTAATCGCGATGCTGTTGCAAAGTTTAGAGCAAATGCCTTAACTCCTAATAACCCAGTTGAAAAAGGAACAGCTCAAAATGATGACGTTTACTTCCAAACTCGTGAAGCACAAAATAAATATTATGATGCAATTCCTGATATAGTAAATAAATATTTGCAAGCAATCTCAAAAGAGACAGGTCGCAAATATGCACCATTTAGTTATTATGGAGCAAGTGATGCTACCGATATTATTATTTCAATGGGGTCTGTTAGTGAATGTATTAAAGAAGTAATAGATTATAAATTAAAACAAGGAGAAAAGGTTGGAGCTATTAATGTTCATTTGTATCGTCCTTTCTCAATAAAATATTTTATGGAAGCAATGCCAGCAACTGTTCAAAGAATAGCTGTTTTGGATAGAACAAAAGAACCGGGTTCTTTAGGTGAACCTTTATATCTTGATGTTAAGAGTGTATATTATGGACAAAAGAATGCCCCAATCATTATTGGTGGTCGTTATGGTCTATCAAGTAAAGATACAACTCCTGCGCAAATATTTGCTATTTATAAAAACTTAGCTAAAGGTAAAAAAGCTAAAAATAATTTCACAATAGGTATTAATGATGATGTTACTTTCTTAAGTTTACCAGTTGAAAAAGAAATCAATGTTGCCGGTGATAAAGCTAGTCAATTAATTTTCTATGGTCTTGGAAGTGATGGAACAGTTGGTGCTAATAAGAGTACTATTAAATTAATAGGTGAAAATACGGATAACTATGCACAAGCATATTTTGCTTATGATTCTAAAAAGTCTGGTGGAGTTACAAGAAGCCATTTACGTTTCAGTCCTGAACCAATTCGTTCAACATACTTAGTAACTCAAGCCGATTTCGTTGCTTGTTCTTTAGATACATATATTGAAAAATATGATATGTTATCATCTTTAAAAGATAATGGTACATTCCTTCTAAATACGACTAAATCAGTAGAGGAAACAATCGCTTATCTACCTAATAGTGCAAAAATAGCTTTAGCACAAAAAAATGCTAAATTCTATATAATTGATGCAACAACTCTTGCTCGTGAACTTGGTCTAGGAAATAGAACAAACACAATTATGCAATCAGCATTCTTTAAACTTAATGAACAAGTAATGACATTTGCTAAAGCACAAGAACTTATGAAAAAGTATGCTTACAAATCATATAGCAAAAAAGGTGATGCAATTGTTGAAATGAATTATCAAGCAATTGATCAAGGTGCTGATAAGTTAGTAGAAGTTAAAGTTGATTCTTCATGGGCAAATCTAAAAGTTGAAAAGAAAAAAGTTGATAAAAACCAACCAGAATTCGTTCAAAAAATTGCTAATGAAATCAATGCTATTAAAGGCTATGATTTACCAGTTTCAGCATTTAACGGTTATGAAGATGGCAAAATGATTGTTGGAACAACAGCTTATGAAAAACGTGAAATCTCAACATTCGTCCCAGTATGGAAACCTGAAAATTGTATTCAATGTAATCAATGTTCATTTGTTTGCCCTCATGCCGTTGTTCGCCCATTTTTAGTAACTGAAGAAGAAATAGCTAAAGCTCCTAAAAATGCTAAATATTTGAATCCAATTGGTAAAGGCTTAGAAGGTTTAAAATATACATTACAAATTTCTGCTGCTGATTGTACTGGATGTGAAGTTTGTATTAACCAATGTCCTGGTAAGCAAGGTGCAAAAGCTTTGGAAATAACACCTACTTCTGAACTTCATAGTAATAATACATACAAGACAAGTGAATATTTCTTTAATAATGTAACTTATAAAACAGATTTAATGGATATCACATCAAATGCTAAAAACTCTCAATTCGCTCAACCTCTATTTGAATTTAGTGGTGCGTGTGGCGGTTGTGGTGAAACACCATATGTTAAACTTATAACTCAATTATTTGGTGACAGAATGCTTGTTGCTAATGCTACTGGATGTACATCAATTTATGGTGGATCATATCCAGCATCTCCATATACAAAAAATAAAGAAGGTATGGGGCCAGCTTGGGCCAATTCTTTATTTGAAGATAATGCTGAATTTGGATTTGGTATGAATATGGCTAATGAGACTTTAAGAAACAGAATTGGCATGAACATGGAAGAACTTTTAAAATGCGAATGTGCTGATGATAAATTAAAATCTTTATGTCAAGAATGGTTAGATAACCGTAATGATGGTCAAATCACAAAAAGAATTGCAAAGGCAATTGTCCCATTATTAGAAACAAAAGATTGTGCTGAAGCCAAAAATATCTTAGAGTTAAAAGATTATATTATGAAACGTTCACAATGGATCTTTGGTGGTGATGGTTGGGCGTATGACATTGGTTATGGAGGACTTGACCATGTTATTGCTAATCAAGAAGATGTTAATATTTTAGTAGTCGATACTGAAGTATATTCTAATACTGGTGGTCAATCTTCAAAATCAAGTCCAACAGCTTCAATTGCAAAATTTACAGCTGGTGGAAAAGTTGGTAAGAAAAAAGATTTAGCTTCAATCGCAATGAGTTATGGTCATGTATATGTAGCATCAATTTCTCATGGTGCATCACAAGCACAAATGCTTAAAGCAATGAAAGAAGCAGAAAGTTATAATGGTCCATCAATTATTATTGCTTATTCACCTTGTATTGCACATGGTTTGAAAAAAGGAATGAGCAAAACACAAGAACAAGCAAAATTGGCAGTTGAATGTGGATATTGGACAACATTTAGATATGATCCAAGACTAATAGCTGAAGGTAAAAATCCATTCCAAATTGATTCAAAAGAACCACTTTGGGATAAATACGAAGAACATCTAATGACAGAAACACGTTATGCTCAATTAAAATCAATTAATCCTGAGCATGCAGCCGAACTTTTAGAAATTAATCGTAAGGAAGCACAAAGACGTTATAAGATGTACAAACGTTATGCGGCTATGGATTATAGTCAAGAATAATAAATAATCACAAAAAGACTGTTTTTTATAAAATAGTCTTTTTGTGTATAGAGGGTGTGTATATGAAAAAAATAATAATTTTTATTTTGATTGTCTTTGTATTAGTTTTATCCGGATGCAAAGACAATCAAGATAACACTAAAAAACAAATTTATAATAAAGAAAATTACATAGCAACTATGGACTTTTTTACGAGTGATGGTAGTTATAATAAAAAATTTCTTTTAATGAACTTAGGACATAGTTTTCTAAGAATTATTAATGAAACACCAAGTGACCTATTAGTGGGCGAATATACGCTTGCCCCATATGAAGAAATAACAATTGGGCTATGGTCAATTACTACTAAGTTTGGTGTATGGTATAATCTAGATTCTTTTTTCACATTTGATGATTCAAGATACAGTGATAGAGTTGCCCTAAGAACAACTTTGACCAAAGAAGATATCGAAAAAATCAATGAGTTTTTAAAAAATGATCCAAAATGGACACCAACTTATAATTGCTCACAGCTTTGCATGGATATTTGGAATATAACTAATATAGATGATAATTTTTCATTATCATTAGCGACACCAGGCAAAATAAAAAAAATATTTGAAGGATATGTTACTTTAAGCGATATAACAATCTTAAGAAATGATAATATCGGTTATTTCAAAGATGGCAAGTTCATATTATGTGAATTAGTATGAGAAAAACATTAGCGATTATTTGTTTTACTTTGTTAATTTACTGTCTTTATTCAACCATTGGATATGCAATGATGGGATTTGCTTCACCAACAGTAATACCACTAGTAGCTGATGAAGCAAAAGGATTTTTTGCAGGAAACTTCTTATGGGCTATCGTTTTTGGAGTAGCCAGTATTGCGTTAATTATTATTCTTTTCTTTTTGAATAGAAAGAGTAAAAAAGACAGAAATGCAGGTAAGAAATGAAGAAAATAATAAAATATGTTGGGAAGTATCCTGGACGTTTAATACTTGGAATAACTATCAAAATTATTGGAACTATAATGGATTTAGCAATACCATATTTATTAGCCCATATTATTGATAATGTTATTGAAAAGTCTATTGAAACGGGGAGTTATGGTCAAATATGGTGGTTTGGCGGATTAATGATACTTTTCAGCATTATTGGAGTAGTATTCAATGTCATAGCTAATAGAATGGCGAGTTTCATTACAATGAAGGTAACGGAAGAACTTAGGCATGATTTATTTGCAAAAGTTGAAAGTTTATCAAGTAACCAAATTGATGGCTTGACAATGCCTTCAATAATATCTCGTCTTAGTACTGACACATATAACATTCATCAAATGGTTGGCATGATGCAGAGAATTGGCATTAGAGCCCCGATTCTTCTAATAGGGGGAATTATTGTCACCTTCACAATGGATGCTAGATTAACACTAGTTTTACTAGCAACGCTACCGCTTATTGCTATTGTAACGATTATTGTCTCAAAGCTTGGAATTCCATTATTCACTAAAGTTCAAAAAGCAATGGATGAGATGGTCAGAACAATTAGAGAAAATATTTCAGGAGTTAGAGTAATAAAAGCATTATCAAAAGCTGATTATGAACAAAAACGATTTGAACGCGTTAATAAAGAAGTCATGAATTATGAACTGAAATCAGGATATACTATGACAATTATCAATCCATTTATTAATATCTTTTTAAATATTGGTTTTGTAATCGTAATTGTTTTGGGAGCCCATTTGATTAATGGCGGTATATCTAAAGTAGGTAAAGTAATTTCATTTACGTCATATTTCACTATAATTTTAAATGCAATGATGATGGTCACAAGAATTTTTATGATTTATTCAAGATCCGCAGCCTCTGCTGAAAGAATAAAATATATTTTCGACTTGCCAGAAGACTTAGTTACTGTCCCATTTACAAAGCGTATACAAGAAGAAAATCATATTGTTTTTGATAATGTTTATTTCAGTTATAATAAAAAAGAGCATAATTTAGAAAACATTAATTTCACTTTAAAGAAAGGTGAGAGCCTGGGAATAATTGGGTCAACTGGTAGTGGAAAAACCACCATTATCAATTTATTAATGCGTTTTTATGACATTGACCAAGGCCAAATTAGAATAAATGGCCAAGATGTTCGTGAATATAATCCCCAAGTTTTAAAGAAAATGTTTGGTGTAGCTTTTCAAAATGACACAATTTTTCTAGATACAATTAAAGAAAATATTGTTTTTGGTCGTGAAATTATTAGTGAAGATTTAGAGAAAGCTATTAAGGTTTCTCAGGCTAGTAATTTTATTCAAAATCAACCTAATGGAATTGATACAATATTATCGCCAAAAGGTAGTAATATAAGTGGTGGTCAAAAACAAAGGCTACTAATAGCAAGAGCCTTAGTAGCTAATCCAGAAATATTAATTTTAGACGACTCGTCCAGTGCTCTAGATTATAAAACTGATGCCGCTTTAAGAAAAGGAATTAATGAGTATTATAGTAATACAACCACTATTGTCATAACACAACGCATTAGTTCAATTATTAACTGTGATTATATTATGGTCATTGATGAAGGTAAGATTTTAGGTTATGGCAAGCACAACGAATTATTATCTGATATTGATGTTTATCAAGAAATTTATAATTCACAAATGGGAGGTGGCCTAAATGAATAACAAACAAGTCGGTCGTACATTCCAAAAACCTAAAAACACAAAGTATGTTTTAAAAAAATTATGGCAATATTTATATCATTATAAATGGTTATTGTTACTTGCTCTTGTGATGACTGTTGCTACTAATTTATTTGCCTTAATCGGCCCCAAACTAGCTGGTACAGCTATTGAGATTATTGAATATAGTAAACAGGGTGAAATAAAAATTGATGAAGTAATGTATTATGCTATTTTAATGGTTATTGCTTATGTTTCATCAGCAATCTTGTCATATACTTTGTCGTTGGTTATGATTAAAATGAGTAAAAAAATAGTTTATAAAATGCGAGAAGATGCTTTTAATAAGCTGTCAACTTTGCCACTTAATTATTATGATACTAATACAATAGGGGATATTATTAGTAAAATGTCATATGATATTGATACAATCAATACTTCGCTTTCAAGTGATTTAATTTCTATTTGTACTAGTGTTATTACAGTTATTGGTTCACTCTTCTTTATGCTAACTATTGCCCCACTACTTGTTTTAGTTTTTGCTTTCACTATTCCTATTTCCTTAGTTTTCACTAGATTCATGCTTAAAAAAACTCACCCACTATTTAGAGCAAGATCAAGAACACTAGGTGAATTAAATGGCTATATTGAAGAAATGGTTACCGGAACGAAAACGATTAAAGCATATGGTAAAGAAAAAGATATTTTAAATAAATTTGATGAACTTAATACAACCGCTGTAGAGTCTGCTTATAATGCTGAATACTATGGATCTATTACAGGACCAGGAGTAAATTTTGTTAATAATCTATCATTGTCATTAATATGTATTTTTGGAGCATTTATGTATATTGGCGGTTCATTAACATTTGGTGGTATTTCTTCATTTGTTATGTACTCAAGAAAATTTTCAGGTCCCATTAATGAAGTAGCAAATATCTTTGTAGATATTCAATCAGCCCTAGCAGCTGGTGAAAGAGTTTTTGCATTGATTGATGGCGAACCGGAAAAACAAGATGTTAAAGGTGCCGTGGTTTTAGATAATGTTATGGGAAATGTCGAGTTTAAAAATGTTGAATTCGGATATACTAAAGAAAAAACTATTATTAAAAATCTATCATTTAAAGCATCATCTGGTCAAGTGATTGCCATTGTAGGACCAACAGGAGCTGGTAAAACCACCATTGTTAATTTATTAATGCGTTTTTATGACATTGATAATGGAAAAATTACTGTTGATAAAACTAATATTAAATATGCTAATAGAAGCAGTCTTCGAAAAAGTTATGCAATGGTCTTACAAGATACGTGGTTATTCCAAGGAACAGTTTTTGAAAATATCGCTTATGGGAAAGATAACGCAACATTAGATGATGTAATAGAAGTATGTAAAGTTGCCAAGATTCATAATTTCATAACTAGACTACCAAATGGATATGATACAATCTTAGATGAAGGTGGAATTAATATTTCCAAAGGACAAAAACAGTTATTGACAATTGCTAGAGCCATGCTTCTTGATGCCAAAATGTTAATACTAGATGAGGCAACCTCCAATGTTGACACAAGAACAGAAATTCAAATTCAAGAAGCCATGAAACAATTGATGAAAAACAAGACATGTTTTATTATTGCTCATCGTCTTTCAACAATCCAAAGTGCGGATTTAATTTTGGTTGTAAAAGACGGAAATATAGTTGAACAAGGAACTCATACTAATTTAATTAAATTAAAAGGTTTTTATAACGAAATGTATTACTCTCAGTTTGAATAGATTAATTTATTTGTTATAGAAATTATTAAAAAGTCTTTGCTTTTAGATATTTATTTGTTATAATATATTAACGAGGTACATATTATGAAAACATTAAAAGAAAGTTGCAAATTTGCAATTAATATATTATTATTTGTTAATTTCATTGTCTTGATATTAGCAGTATGGTTAGATTTAAACATTTTAGCGATTATGGCTATTACACTTGGGGCATTAAGTATAGGAGTGAGTATGATGGCCGCTGAGGAATTTAAATTTAAAATTATTGTTAAGGATTTAAATATATACTTTTTTCTAGTTGCTATTATTATTGGTATATCAGTTATAATGGTCGAGAGTTGGCTTTTATATATTGGTCTTGCTTTGTTTTTCTTAGTTTTATTATTCTATGCTATCACCATTCTCTTTGATGATAAAAATGCTAAAGAAACTAAAAAGCAAACGAATGAAGGTGTGGCGTCTAATAAAACAGATAATGCTATAAATAAAAAAATAGAAAATCAAAATACAGAAAAAAAACCAAATAATAATCAACAAAATAACAAGAAAAATAATAATATAAAGAAAAAGAAAAAATGATAAAACGTTAGTAAACATAATGAGTGTTTACTAACGTTTTTTATTTTTAATAAGAGAAAACCATTGCACTTATTAATTTATCATTTTTAATGCAAAAAAAGATAAATAGTGGTATAATAATTATGTTTATAAAAAGCCATAATAATAGTATAGCAAGGAGTAAGGTTTATGGAATTAATTATTAAAAATTTACATGCAAAGGTAGATAATAAAGAAATATTAAAAGGTATTGATTTAACAATTAAGACAGGAGAGATGCATGCTGTTATGGGTCCCAATGGTACTGGTAAATCAACTTTGGCGGCAGTCATTATGGGAAATGACAAGTTCAAAGTAACTGAAGGATCAATTATATTAAATGGAGAAGATGTCCTTTCAATGCCTGTTGATGAAAGAAGCCGCAAAGGGCTCTTTTTAGCGATGCAGTATCCTAATGAAATTCCAGGCATTACTAATGCTGATTTTATCAAAGCCGCAATGCAGGCAAGACTCAAAGAAGGTGAACATATTTCATTATTTAAGTTTATCAAAGAAATGGATAAAGCAGTTAATGATTTAAAAATGAATCCTGATTTACCGCACAGATATGTCAACGAAGGTTTTTCAGGTGGGGAAAAGAAAAGAAATGAAATTCTTCAAATGAAAATGCTTAAACCCAACTTTGCGATTTTAGATGAAATTGATTCTGGTCTTGATGTTGATGCTTTAAAGATTGTTGGGGAAAATATCAACAATATGAAGAGTGAAACTTTTGGTGCTTTAGTAATAACCCATTATCAAAGGCTTTTAGACTACATAGATACGACGCACGTGCATATAATGGTTAATGGAAGAATTGTTAAAAGCGGCACAAAAGAATTGATTACCAAAATTGATAATGAAGGTTATGATTGGATCAAAACAGAACTAGGCATTATCGATGAAGTTCCAACTAGGACTAATATTGTTCTAGGTAGTTGTGCTGTCAATAAAGGAGATAAGCAATGAGACATTTCCGTGAGCATGAACAGGAAGTATATGCTTTAATTAATGAAGGCGAAAATTATATTATTTTTAATGATGGTAAAGCCATTCGCCGTAATATTGATGGCAATAGTGATGATATTTTAGATATCACTGTAGGGGAAAGTTTTTCATGTGACGATATATGCCATAGAAAAAGACCTGCTGATGAATATGATATAATCAAAAAATCAAAGTTTACCAATATTATTCATATATATAAAAGCATGAATCTCAAAGTTATTCATATAAACGATGATGAGGAAAATGTTAATGTTGTTTATGACATTTCTGAAAAAGCTGTTGTGAGTATTATCAACATCTATTATATGATTGATAAAAAAACCAATGCTTTAATAGAAATTAGTTGTAATGACTATTCAAAAGTTAATTATATGACATATATGAGGGCAAGTTCACCACTTAAAATCAAACTCAATTGTTACTTAGATGACAAATCATCACTAGAGATTAATAGTCTAGCACTAAATATAAACGACGTAGATATTGAAACTAATGTTTATTTATATCGTCCCAAAACTAGTGCTATTATAAATAATACAATTATTAATTCTACTGGGCTAAAACAAATATATAATTATAATGTATATCATAAAATGAAAGATACAAAGTCACAATTAATGAATTATGTTATTGCGAATAATAATTCTGGTTTAGATATTAATAATAAAGGAATCATAGAAAAGGGTGCAGTTAACTCTGAACTATCTCAAAAGTCTAAAGGATTAATTTTAGATATGCTTTCCTCAATTGCGGCTAATCCTATTTTATTGATTGATGAAAATGATGTCATTGCTAACCATGGTGCAGCCATTGGGGCAATTGATGATGATGATTTATATTATTTAATGAGTAGAGGATTAACTAAAGAAATGGGAGAACAACTTCTAATTAAGGCTTTTATTAATCCATGTTTATCTAGCATAAAAGATGAAAAAATATTATTGTTAATGAATGAGGATATCAAACAAAAATTATAAGGAGTGAAGGAAAATGATAGATACTCATAAAGTAAAATCGCTATTTCCCATATATCAAAAACATCCTGATTTGATATATTTAGATAATGGGGCGACATCACTAAAACCACAGTGTGTTTTGGATAAAATGTATGAATATTATAGCGAATATGGTGTCAATATTCATCGTGGTGTCTATCATCTAAGTTATCAGGCAACGGATGCATATGATGCTTCAAGAAGCAAGGTGGCATCATTCATAGGTGCTGATGATAACGAAGTAATATTCACAAAAAATGTCAGTGATGCATTAAACAAAATCTGCTTAATGTATTCTAAAAAATTATCGAAAGGCGATCAAATAATCACAACCGAACTAGAACATCATAGTTCAGTTTTACCTTGGATGAAAGCCTGTGAAGAAAAGGAAATGATACTGTCATATATTCCTTTAAATGAAGAAGGACGCGTTACTATTGAAAACTTTGAAAAGGTTCTAACTCCAAAAGCAAAAGTACTGGCTATTACAATGGTTTCCAATGTTATGGGATACCTTAGTCCTTTAGTTGAGTTAATAAAAATTGCCCATAATCATAATATGATTGTCATTGTCGATGCTGCTCAAGCTGTTCAACATTTCTCAATTGACGTAAAAAAATTAGATTGTGACTTCCTAGCTTTTTCTGGTCATAAAATGATGGGACCAACGGGAATTGGCGTGATGTATGGTAAAAAGACTATTTTAAAAACATTATCTCCGATTGACTATGGAGGAGATATGAATGAAAATGTTGATAAATATCACGTTGATATAAAAGATATTCCTTATTGTTTCGAAACCGGAACTCCTGCTATAGCTGAGGCAATCGGCTTGGCTAGAGCCGTTGATTTCATCTTAGAGATTGGTCTTGATAATATCAATAATCATGAAAATCAACTACTTAAATATGCTTTAGATAAACTTAATGATATTGAGGGCATCACTATTTATAATAAAACTAGTGATGTTGGCATAATCAGTTTTAATATTGATAATGTTCATCCACATGATGCTGCAACTTTTTTTGATGAAAATAATATATGTTTAAGAGCAGGGCATCACTGTGCTCAATTAATCACAAAATGGTTAAAATGTAATGGCACATTAAGAGCTTCGTTTTATATTTATAATACATATGAAGATATAGATAGATTTGTTTTAATAGTAAAAGAAACAGTCGAATTTTTCAAAGGATTTGAGGGTTAATTATGAATAATATGCAAAATTTATACAGGCAAGTAATCATGGATCATTACAAAAATCCAAGAAACAAAGGATTAAAAGGCTATGGCAAACAAAATCATTTGCGTAACCCTTCTTGTGGAGATGATGTGACAATTGAAGCTAGTATTAAAAATGGAGTATTAAAACACGTCTGCCATGAAGGAACAGGATGTTCCATATGTTGTTCAAGTGCATCAGTTATGTCAGAGTTATTAACAGGAAAAACAGTAGATGAAGCCACTAAGATTATTAATATATATTACAATATGATTAAAGGCGAAGAAATAGAAAATGAAGAAATTCTTGAAGAAGCTTTAGTTTATCAAGGAGTTGCTCAGTTTCCGGCTAGAACAAAATGCGCAACCATTGCTTGGAAAGCATTAGAAGATATAATAGGTGAAGAAGATGGCGGACAATAAAAAAATTGATAATATCATTGGTGAGTACAAATATGGATTTACCACTGATATTGATAATATTACTGATACTGGAAAAGGAATAAATGATCTAGTTGTTAAACAAATATCCGCTTTAAAAAAAGAACCAAAATGGATGCTTGATTTTAGATTAAAAGCCTATGAAGCATTTGCAAGTATGGGTCTTCCAAACTTTGGCCCTGATTTAAAGTTCATTAATTTTGATGATTATACATATTTTATTAAATCAAGTAAGCAAGTAGAAAAAAAATGGGAAGATGTCCCTGAGGCTATTAAAGATACTTTCGATAAGCTTGGTATACCAGAAGCTGAAAAGAAATTTTTGGCAGGAGTTTCGACACAATTTGAATCAGAAGTTGTGTATCATAATACTATTGAAGAGTTGGAAAAACTCGGAGTAATATTTTGTGATACTGATACAGCCCTTAAAGAACACCCGGAGTTACTAAAAGAATATTTTGGAAAAGTAGTCCCAATTACTGATAATAAATTTGCTGCTTTAAATTCTTGTGTTTGGAGTGGTGGCTCTTTTATTTATGTACCAAAAGGGATTAAAGTTGAAAAGCCACTACAATCTTATTTTAGAATTAATTCAAAACAAATGGGACAATTTGAAAGAACATTAATAATTGTTGATGAAGGTGCAAGTCTCCATTATGTTGAAGGATGTACAGCTCCGATTTATTCTGAGGATTCCTTACATGCAGCGATTGTTGAAATATACATTAAAGATGGTGGTACTTGTCGTTATTCAACAGTCCAAAACTGGAGTAACAATATTATTAATTTAGTTACCAAAAGAGCATATTGTGAGAAAAATGCTACTATGGAATGGATTGATGGTAATATTGGTTCAATGGTCAATATGAAATATCCAGCATGTATTTTAGCAGGAGATGGGGCAAGAGGAACAACTATCTCCATAGCTTTTGCCTCAGCCAATCAAGTACAAGACACTGGTGCTAAGATGATTCATTTAGCCCCTAATACCACATCAACCATTATCTCGAAATCAATTTGCCGTGGTGGTGGAAAAGTTAATTATCGTGGTACAGTTAGGCATTCAAAAAAAGCCATTAATGCTAGAAGTCATATTGAATGTGATACCATAATATTAGATAATAAATCTTCAAGTGATACAATCCCTTTGAATATAGTTGAAAATCAAAAAGCCCGTATAGAGCATGAAGCAACAGTCTCAAAAGTCAGTGATGAACAATTGTTTTATTTAATGAGTAGAGGAATCCCTGCTAGTGATGCCTTACAAATGATTGTGATGGGTTTCATAGAACCATTTGCTAAAGAACTACCAATGGAATATGCAGTTGAACTTAATCAGTTAATAAAACTAGAAATGACCGGTTCAATTGGCTAATATCTTTAATTATAAATATATAAAAAGACTATTGGATTTTTTCATTTAATAGTCTTTTGTATTTCGTAACTTTTATTGAATAATTTTAAATAATTTGATATAATATTATAAAAAATTGTGAAAATATAAATTTAATAAAGAAATATATGAAATCAAGATTTTAAATAATACTTAAGGATTAAGTATTAAAATATATAAAAAAATATTATAATGCCTAAATCATTAACAATATTTTTTGAATTACAATAAAAAATAACTATTTCTAATTAAGGAGAAAATATAAATATTGTGAATCAAGATAATAATTTAAAAAAGAAAAAAATAAGAAAAATACTACTAATAGTTCTATTTATTATTATTAATGTTGGAGTAATAATCTATACTATTTTGGGTGATTTTTCAAACTCAGATAGCATATCTATAAAAGATGTTTTAAAAATATTTAAGGATAATTGGTATTATTTACTTTATGCGGTATTTTGTTTTTTAGCCTATATATTATGCCGTTCCTTAACATATATGATTATGATGAAATCAACGACAGGCAAATTTAATTTTGGTCTATGTCTAGCAGTTGTTGTTCAAGGAAAGTACTATGATAGTATTACTCCTTTTGCTACTGGGGGACAACCTTTTCAAATCTATTATTTACAAAAGAAAAATTTACCTGGAGGAGTAGCAATATCACTCCCACTGGGTGAGTATATCATCAATAGTTTTTCTTTTGTCTTACTATCAATTATTGCAGTCATCTTAAATTTCACTAACCTATTTGACACTAGTGCATTTATTAGTAATGGGATTTTAATAATTGCTATTGCAGGTATTTTCTTTAATTGCCTTTTTCCAGTAATTTTTTTGATTTTTTGTATTTCAGAAAAAGCATGTCAAAAACTAATTAAAGTTGTGGTTGGTTTTCTAAAATTATGTCGATTGACAAAAAAGCCAGATGAACTTTATCAAAAGATTATTTTTAAACTAGAACAAAATTCACAGTGTATAAAAGAAATGGCTCTTAAAAAAAGAATAATAGTGTGTTTCATTTTTGCTATTTTGTCTAATTTGGCATTATGTTCAATTGTCTTCTTTTCACTTAAAACCTTCAGTTATAATAATGACAGTAATTTCATAACTGAATGGCTTCACGTACTAATATTAGCTTTTTTCATACATAATGCATCCGCTATTATGCCTACTCCTGGTAATGCAGGAGCGGCAGACCTATCATTTTATTGGCTTTTTAATACATCGCTTGTGGTGGGAACCGCGGCAGCAGCTATGTTAACATGGAGATTTATTAGCTATTATTTATTTATAATCGCAGGATTAATTCTAATCATTGCCTCATCATTTAAAAAAAGAAAGATTATAAATCATGATAATTAAATTAAATCAATTGAATAGGAAAAGTGTATTTTAAAAAATAATAAGTAAAATTGAACAGAAAAATTCAGGAGAAACATATGGAACAACAAAATGTAAAAAAAACTCAACCAGAAGAAAAAATAAAACTATTAATGGGGATGGATACTTACCTTCCAGATGTTGATGGGGTTATTAACTGTATGCATAATTATTGTAAGGTTTTAAATGATAAAACGGATTTACTAGCAATTGTACCTAAAAATAAAAAAACATATATTGATAATTTTCCATATCAAATAAAAAGATGTAAAAGTTTATATGTTCCCATAATGAGGATTTTTTATGGTTTCCCTAAACTAGATAAGAAATTTAAAAGATATTTATATAATCAAGATTTTGATATAATTCATATTCATTCGCCATTCAATATGGGCAAATTTGCTTTGAAACTAGCTCGTAAAAAAAACATTCCAATAATTGCAACGTTTCATACTAATTTTAGACCTATATATAAAAGTATTTTCAAATTCAATTTTATAACGGAAGCTTTAATTAAAAAAATGGGAAGATTTTATAATAAACTAGATGAAATATTTGTTTGTTCTGATATTTTGGAAGAGCAAGCAAGATCATATGGGTATACAGGAAAAATATCTAGAGCTTATTTTGGAACCGAATATCCAAAAGCAAAAAATTGTGAGGAGTTAATAAATCAAGCCAATGATAAATTCAAGTTAGATGCTGAGGAAACAGTATTTTTATTTGTTGGACGTATCATGAAACTTAAACGTATAGATTTCATTTTAGATAGTTTGAAATTACTTAAAGATAAAGGACATAAGTTTAAATTTTATGTTTGTGGAAAAGGCATGTATTTGGAAAAACTAAAAAAGCATGCTGCTAAGTTAAAGTTCACTAATGAAGAAATAATATTTACTGGATATATGAATGATGAAGATATAAAACTAATATATGCACGTGCGGATTTATTTTTATTTCCATCATTATATGATAATTTTGGTCTTGTTAAAGTTGAGGCAGCGGCTTATTCTACACCTTGTCTTATGATTAAAGATTCAGCAGCAGGCATGGGAATTACTGATGGAGTTAATGGCTATTTGAGTGAAGATAATAATGCTTTGTTTGCTGATAAAATAGAAACAATTATTGCTGATAAAGAACTATTAAAACAAGTTGGCAAAAATGCTGCTAGAGATATATATTTTAGTTGGGAAGATTGTTCTAAAGAATTAATAACAAAATATCAAGAAATCATTGATAATACAAAAATAAAGGAATAAAAGAAAAACATATAAAATATCTCTACTAACAAATATATAAATTTTGTTAGTAGAGATATTTTTAATTTAAATTATAGTATTAGGATCATCAAGAGAGGTTTTAAAGTTATTTTACAATCATTATTTTAAACATTTAAAAAAGAATAAGTTGCACGATTATATATTACAAGATAATTAGCATTATAATAAAAAACAAAAAATCATAAAATAATGCAATTACCAACATTTTTCGACAAATTCCTATAATTCATATGTATATAATAAAAAAGTAGTTGTTTATTAAGAGAAAGGAGAAAGAAAAAATAAATAACTATAAAAAATATATAAAAGAATCAGGGGAAAAAGATGCAGCAGAAAAAAACATACAATACGAAACATATCACAAAACTATTAAATCATCAACATTTCAAAGCCATTAGCATTGTCCTAAGTACATACTATAAAATACATGACATTGATAATGGAACAAACATTCATCAACTATTTTTTGATACAATCACCGCTTATGATACTAAAGAATATCATATTAGTTGCGATGATTATTATATAAGTGAAAGTACATTATATAGATATCGTCAAAACTTCTATTTTGTAATAGATGAACTGCTACAAATATATTCAGATAAAGACAATTACATTATAAGAGCATATTACGAATTACAAAAAGAATTAAAAATAAAAGGATATATATAGCTTGATTTTCAATTTTTTTTAAAAAAGCATAACATTGTATTATACCACACATTATTCGAATTTCATCGGTCAATTTTTGACCGATGTTTTCATTAACTAATATGCTATACTACTAGTGAATCAAGGGTTATGTTTTTAAACATCTAATACAGGGCCCGTATTAGATATACAATAAACAAAGAACCAAATGAT
>JAVBLL010000038.1:0-22780 GCA_031553555.1 Bacilli bacterium | reverse complement strand
ATAATCTATTCTCTATGTCAAGACTTTTTGGTTAAATATTTCTTTTTCTTTCTTATAGTCTTCAGTTATTATACTTTATATATTATACTATATCCCTTTTGCTTTGTCAAGAAAAAAATGAATATGTTTTCATATTCATCTCACCAATTTTTTTTATTATTTAAAGCTAATCTTGAATTGTCGAATAAAAGAATTCAGTGTCAGATTTTTCTCTGAAAAACCATTAATTTTTAACTCAGCATATAACAAAGCCTCACTTGCACCATCATTAACATAAATATTATTTAATATGAATTCTCCTTTTACATTTTTCCATATTACATCTACTTCATATTTTTCTATTTTAGATGGTAGAACTATACTGCCATTAGCCTTCTTAGGGATTATTTTTGTATATAAATAATAGTATGCTCTTTGTAATCGTTTGTTTATATCCATCCCAGAAATAATTGTTGAATATTTAAAAACATATGAATCTTGATTTATATTAATATTAGCGCTCAACTCTACTATTGTATCTTTGAGTGGAATGCTAATCCCTCCGTTTACGTCAATAATCTCTGGATGGCTGCACTTCCAAGCAACTTTCGCATTTTTATCTAATAACAACAAACTATGCGTTATTTCAACATCTTTTATAAAAATTTCAAAAAGTCCTTTTTGGCTTCTTATTATATTAGGGCAATTTTTACCACTGAAATCATAATGCTGTTTTACTCTATCAATTGGCAAATTATATTCTATCAATAAATCCGCTACTAATCTCGCCGTTCTTTTTAATGTTGCATTATAATTGCCACCACGATTAATACATGTTTCAATTCCTATGCCACTTTGATTTCCTCCACCAATACACATCAATCTATTTGTGCTGTTTATATACGTATCCCCAAATTGCCTACTTCCATCCCCTGCATGCCACCCAATCTCATCAGTTGGAATGTGTTGAAATACATCTTTATCATCAATAGAAAAATGCCAAGAAGCCACGCGTCCATCTTTATTATTTGCTTGGTCATGAATATAATTATTTAATCCAACAGCATTATATTTTTTATCGATCATTCCAGTATCATGTATGACAATATATTGCACACCAAAAGGCATTTTCATGCCTTCTTTGCCGTTGCCTGGGCGTAGTTGTGTAATTGAATTTGGATAAACAAAATCTTTTTTTATATCTAATGGTTCTAATGTAACTAGATTCAACCATTTGTTACTATGCTTTGGTATTAAATCAATAAAAATATTCTGTAATTTTGTATATATTTCTTTATTCATAATCGTTCCTTTTTATCCTTTGTTATATATTATCATATTTTTTGCAAAATGTAAATAATTTACAAAATGTAAATATAACAAAAAAAGAGCTTCGAAAATCGAAGCTCCCAAAATTAAATTTTAATGAGTCACTGTTGAATCAACAGGTGTTCCTTCAGCATGATAATGATAAGGTATGAAATAAGTAACATTTAAATCTAAGCCAACTGTACAGAATCTACCAACAACTGTGGCATTATTATACATTGTCTTATAAGTCATTCCATATCCACCAGCAGGAATTTCAACATAATAGTCTTGACAAATTCCTTGAATAACTGTAGTTCCATTACCAAATACAACATTACCTTCAGCATCAGATGCCCAACCAACACGGTAACCATCAAAGCTATATCCATTTTCACGAGCATATTTTGAGTTTGCAACCCATTTTTCGCCCGTAACAGGATTAACTGGTCCACCATCATATGGAGACATAGGAACTTTTAGAGCTTTGTCAGTAGTGTTATGGAAGAATCCACCCCAGTTACCGCCATATGTTGCAACAACTGTTTTCAAGTTTTCAGTGTTAACTTCTGCCCAACCTGCATCTGTAGTAGATTCAGTAAGCTTCATATATGTACCACCTTGAGTATAGAATTGATATCTAGTAACTACGCCTGTTTCCGCGTTTGTTTCGTCAACATAATAAGTATGACCACTCCAAGCTCCTCTAGCATCATTGTATGAAGTAGTTCCCCAAGCTTTTGATCTAGTAGCTACAGTACCAACACTTGCATCAAATTTACTTAAAGCAGATAATACGTCACCGATATTATTTCCACCACCTGTTTGGTCAATATTAAACCATCCACCAATATAAATAGTATTTTTCATTTCTGCAATACCAACATTTACGTTGATTTCATTAGTAGCTGTGTTACCATCAACTGTAATAGCATAAGTAAGAGCAACTTCATGATATCTCAAATATTGCTTCAATAATTTCATATTAGAATCAAACAAATCTGTTTCTTCTGGACATGACCATGATATAACTATATCTTTGTATTCATTAGATTGGCCAAGGGCTTCTCCAATTGTCTTTGGTAAAGGCATTGTATTGCCGCCTACACGTTCAACTTTTGTTGCTTGATCAACACTACCAAATGGGAAATGAGCAACTGTACTCATGAACTCATCAGTTGATAAATAATTACCTAATTCTAAAGCAACACTTTGAGCTTTATTAGCAGTTGGATTTACAGTAAATTCATATTCTAAAGTACTTGTAAACGCAAATGTTGCTTCTAAAGTTCCATAATATTTAATAGTAGCAGTCATTTTAACTTGTTCAGATGTAGCTAAGAAGACATTAACAAATTTACCAGTATTAGATAAAACGTCTGTATTACTTGATTCCCAAACAATTTCTAAATTAGCAGCGCTAAATTTATTTGTCATATCTTTAGTAGCTAACACAAGATTTGCACCAGTAACTTCATAAATACCTTCACCATTTGGTTTTGGCATTGAATTTTCTTTTATATATTCAACAATTTCTTCTTTTGTATATCCAGCTGCATAAACATGATAATTTGCAGCCATATCATTGTCTCCACATTCCATATAGAATGAAATGGTAACTGGAGATTGATCGTTTGGTCTTGTATATACTCCTGCACTACTAACTGGTTTTGGAGCATATGATGATGTTGTTGACCAAACAATAGTAACATCTTGACCAACTTCGTCTTCTGTATAAGATGTTGGCAATACAATATTTCCTTTAATTAAATCTTTGTCTACTAAATAAGCTTTTAATTCTTCTTCAATTAACGCTTTCGCAGCTTTCATAGCAGAAAAATCATTAATTTCAGCGTCTTCAACGATTTCTAATGTTATATCGAAAAAGTTTGTTTCACCCATATAAGTAAGATTAGCAGTTACTTTATCAAGTATATCAATGCTATAAGAATAAACATATTCATCATCAATAAGTTCATCGCCATTTGAATCATAATAAGTAACTTGGACAGCTGTATTTGCTGGTTTAGGTAACTTAAATGATTCAGTTACATATCCATGTTCTTTAACTTGATCTTCAATTGATTTTTTCGCATTAAATAATCCAATTGTTGGAGTCGTACTATCAACTACAACGACTTTAACGCTGCTAATTAAAGTATTATCAGATGCATAACGAGATGATTTTGCAGTGATAACTGTTTCACCATATCCAACTGCAGAAGCTTTTCCAGATGCATCAATTGAAATAACGCTTGTCTTGGACGAAGTCCAAGTAACTGTTGAAGAAGCTTCAAGCGGATTAACGTCTACTCCTAAATCAATTTTTTTATCAAGAATCATATAATATACGCCATTAACAAGAGTAAATTTGCTAAGATCAATTGCAATACTCTCAGGATCGATTGATTTTAATACTTTAACATTAAATGTTGCAGTATAAGTTGCATCTTGATACGATAAAGTAGCTGTCAGAACAACTTCTACATCAGCATCGACTGCGTCAACTTCCGCATATCCATCGGCTATTTTTAAAGCCTCGCTATTACTTTCCCATGTCACAGTAATTTCCTTATTTGATGGTGTTGGTAAAAGAAAACCTTCAGCCGTTTCAGTAGGAATATCAAAAGCCTTAGCAGCTTTTTTCATCGTACTCTCAGCGCCACAACCAACAAGGACAAATGCGAACATAAGCAAAAAAGCAAATAAAAATAATTTTTTGTTTCTACTTAACATTGAAATCCTCCTCATATTTTTCAATATTGTGTTTAGACTACTATCTAAACTCATATATATTTTACAACATTTTTATGTATTTGTCAATAGATATTGAAAACGTTTGTTAATAAAATAGCTTCCAATTTTTGTAAACCAGATAATTACAATATCAAAATGGCTTTTTAGACTATTTTTCCTGGATTTAAGATGAAATTTGGATCAAAAACAGCTTTAATTCCACGCATTAATTTGATTTGTTCATCACCTAACATTTTGTGCATATAATCTTTTTTAGCATAACCTATGCCATGTTCACCTGAAACTAGGCCTCCAACTTCATGTGCCATTGAATACATTTCATCAAATACCTTGGCTAATACCTCTTCCCATTTACTGTCAGTTATATCATCCTTACAAATATAAATGTGTAAATTGCCATCGCCAGCATGACCAAAAGAAGGAATACGAATTTGATATTTCTTACTAAGTTGGTGAGTGAAAATAATAAAATCATCTATTTGGTCACGAGGAACAACAACATCGCATTCATCCATTAGTGTTGTTGATGCTTTTATAGCTTCTAAAAAAGCCCCTCTTGCTTTCCAAACATCATCTTTTCTTTCTTGTGTATCAACAATTAGTACATCAGTCGCTCCTAGTTTATCTAAACACATATCTGCTGCTTTTTTGTATTGACGATTTATTTCATCATCATCTACCCCATCAAAAGACAACAGAATATATGCATTATTTAAACGATCTGGAAATTTACGCCCTAAAAAGCTTTCAGAAAACTCTATTGTATCTCTATCAAAAAACTCAATTGCCGTTGGTGATAGTTTATTTTGAAGGATTTTAGGGACACTCACAAGAGCATCAGTTGCACTATTAAAAGGAACTAGTAAACTAATAGATTTTTCAGGTAACGGAATTAATTTTAAATATAATTTTGTAATAATTCCTAGAGTACCCTCACTACCTATCATTAAATCTTTTAAAGAATATCCCGTAGAATTCTTTGCAACTTTTCGTCCTAATTCAATAATCTCGCCATTCGGCAACACAACTTCCATAGCTAGAACCCAATCTCTTGTAACACCATATTTAACAGCTCTCATGCCACCAGCATTTGTTGAAACATTACCACCGATAGTAGCCGTTTTTTCTCCCGGGTCAGGAGCATAAAAATATCCCTTTGGTTCAACATAAGAATAAATATCCATTAGAAGAACACCAGGTTCGGTTTCTAAAACCATATTTTTTTCATCAATACCAATTATTTTATTCATTTTTGTAATATCTATCATTATGCCATTAAATATGGGGACACAACTACCAACTAATCCTGTACCACTTCCACGAACAACAACTGAAATTTTTTTATCATTGGCATATTTCATAATCTTGGAGATTTCATCAGTACTTGAAACTTTTATTAAAATCTCAGGTGCACTTATTACTGTTCCTAATTCGTCTTTTGCATATATTTCATTTATTTCATTTCCAACTAAAATCATTGATGGGGTTACAATATTTTTTAAGTAATTAATATCTTTTTCATCGATTTTTTTATACATTATATTAACCCTTTCATTGCTTTTATTTGTTTTATAAGTTCTGGCACAATTATAAATACATCACCAACAATGGCATAATGAGAAACATCAAAAATATTGGCTTTCTCATCTTGATTAATAGAAAAAACCACTTGGGATCCACTCATACCAGCTGTAAACTGTACCGCTCCACTAATACCCAAAGTAATCAACAACTGAGGCGCTACCGTTCTACCACTTAACCCAATCTGCTTCTTTGAATCTGCAAGACCCGCTTCAATCAATGGTCTAGTAAATGCCAATTGCCCACCTAATAATTCTGCCAGTTCCTCAGCCATTTGTAAATCTTCCTTTGTCTTAAAGGCTTTTCCACATGCTACTAAGACTTCAGCTTCACTAATATCAATTATTGTATCTTTATTTTCAACTTTCAATAATTGCATATTAGTATCTAATTTGATTTTTTTCATATCCATTTGTATCGTTTGACCGTGCGCTTTTTCTTTACTTGGCAAAGTAAATATTTTATAACGGACAGTAGCCATTTGTGGACGAGTGTTAGGGCAAATAATCGATGCCATAACGTTACCACCAAAAGCAGGTCTATTTTGAATTAAATCAGTATTTTTTTTCATTTCTAAAATAGTACAGTCCGCTGTTAAACCTGTTCTAAAACGCCCGGCGACCCTTGGAGCAAAACTACGCCCAGTTAAAGTACCACCATAAAGGATGACAGAGGGCTTCTTTTTATTAATAAAATCCTCCATGCAAGCAGTGTAGGTTTCAACATTAAAATGAACTAATTTTTTATCTTCATAAACAAACAGTTCATCTACACCATATGATAAAATCTCTTCTTCGTATTTTTTTAAATCATCACACATTAAAACAGCATATACAGGATGATTGACAACCTTAGCAAGTTCTCTAGCTTTGCCAATTAGTTCAAATGATACAGGATGAATTTTTCGCCCATCATGCTCAATAAAAACACTAATACCAACCCACTCATTTTTATTAATTTGCTCAACTTTTTCATCTACTTGTTCTATGACACCAACAGGACCTTTTTTTACACAAATGCCACAATTTTTACAAGCTGCTGTGATTTCAAGTTTGTTATTGTCATATGTTATTGCTTGGAAGGGACATAATTTAATTAACTGCTCCGCATTTTCATTTGTCACTTTTTCTTGATTAATAACTAATTTTTTCATATTTTGCCTACAGAAGTTTTAGATCTTGCAATTTTGCAGCTAGTTGCTTTGCAAGGTCCTTTTCCTTACCTTTCCATATTTCTTTATCAGTATTTTTAGTTGGCGGAAACATCTTCTCTACTTGGGTCGGTGAACCTTTTAATCCATAACGGTTTTCATCGAGGTCTCTCATATCTTTTAAACTCATCATTTTTATTTGATAATTTTTAAACAGCAATCCTCTTTTATATGAAGGAAGTCTAGGTGTATATATTCCTTTTTCTACTGTGATTAAACAAGGAAATTTCACTTCCCATACTTCAACGGTTTTATCAAGGCTTGTTGAAACAATAATTGAATGTTCTTTTACTTCAATAATTTTATCTACATAGGCAATATGCGGTATTTTTAAATATTCAGCAACCTCTGGTCCTACTTGGGCTGTATCACCATCAGTTGTCTGTTTTCCGCATATTATTAAATCAAAATCTCCAAGAGCAACAATACCCTGTGATATAGTATATGCAGTTGCCACCACATCTGCGCCGGCAAATTTCCTGTCTGTTAAAAGAGTTGCCTCATCACACCCCATCCATAAAGCTTCATTTAAAATTGTAGTCGCTGATGGAGGTCCCATCGTGATAGCTGATATAGTTGCCTCAGTGTCCTCTTTGATTCTAACGGCTGTTTCAATGGCATATAAGTCATATGGATTCATTTTCGAGTTACTGCCATCGCGTATTAATACACCTGTAACTGGATCAACATTCACCTCAGAACTTCCTGGGACTTGTTTTATACATGTTACAATTCTCATCTTTCATTTCCCTTTCTAAAAAACTTTGTGAAATCCTAATAATCTATAAAATAACGTGCTTAAAAGACTTCACTTTACAATAATGTATATTATAGCACAATTACACTAAAAAGTTAAGCGATTTTCTATATAATTCGTTCTTTTTCTCATATTCATCATATCCATGCCCTGTCTCATTAATTAAATAAAATTCTGAATTAACGTACATATTATTATATTTTTGGCCATATAAAATATTTACAGACTTATCGTTTTCGCCATGAATTATTAAAACTGGTTTTGTAAAATTTGCAGTATTTTGATACATATCATATTTCTCTATTGTTTCAACAAATCTATAACTCATTTCAAAGCCAGAAAAATAACAATTTCCATTTTCTAATTTTTTAGCACTATTAAATCGACTCCTAGCAATTTCCGCCATCGAACCAGCCGGAGACCATAATAGCAATTTATCAGCATTATCATCACTAACAACTAAGGAAGCTACTGCTCCTCCTAAACTGAATCCTAAAACATATACTTCCTTTATTCCATCAACACGCCTTGCAAAACTTAGCATATCTTTTGCATCCTCTAATAAATAATCAAAATCAAAATCAGAAAACTCTCCGTCTGATTCCCCATTGCCATGATAATCCATGCGAATACTAGCTATACCTTGTTCACTTAATAAGCGCGATAAAGTACGAAAATGTCCATTGTGCTCCATTCTATGTCCAGTAAATCCATGTAACATGACAACTATCTTACTAGCGTTTGTTGGCAAGTTTAAATATCCTCGTAAAACTAAATTTTTTCTATTTACTATTTCAATAGCTTTTATCATTATTCTATATTTACTTCCTTTAAAGCTTTTCTGATATGACCATTATGTTTATCTAGAATCCTATTAACTTCATCAATTTCAGCAATACCACTCAAAATTGCAAACAAGGCTTTTTTGACGCTTTTATATTTATCAATATATAGCTGAGCTGTTTTTTCATCAACCCCAGTTGCCTCTATTAAAATATTTTGGGCTCGCTTAATTAGCTTAATATTTGTAGGCTGAACATCAATCATTAAATTACTATAGACTTTACCCATTTTTACCATTGATGCGGTTGAAATCATATTGCATACTAATTTTTGTGCAGTTCCTGATTTCATGCGCGTTGATCCAGTAATTGGCTCAGCCCCTGTATTAACTTCAATTGGATAATCAACTATACCACCTAATATACTATTTTTCACTGTTACAATACAGCCCGTCTTACTACCAACTTCTTTAGCATACTCTATAGCACCAATCACATAAGGTGTACGTCCACTTGCTGCAATACCAATAACAACATCATTTTTATTTAATTTAATTTCTTTTAATTGTTCCACGGCTAGTTCTTTAGAATCTTCAGCACCTTCAACCGCTTTTGTCATAGAATTCATGCCCCCAGCCATCAAACATTGTACCATCTGATCATCACAAGAATAAGTAGGACGGCACTCAACCGCATCAATTGTACCAATTCTACCGCTCGTGCCAGCACCAACATATATCATACGGCCTTTATTTTGAAAAGCTTCAACAATACATTCTACTAAAGCAGCAATTTCTGTTAAACATTCAGCAACAGCAAGCGGTACAGTTTTATCTTCTTCATTAATCATTTTTACTAGTTCAATTGTTTGTACTGTATCAATATTCATAGTATTAGGATTGCGTGCTTCCGTACTTAATTTTTTTATATTCTCATTCATTGTTTATATGTGGATTAGGAGTGATATTGCCAAGAACCACCATCTCTTTAGCACCTGTAGCTTTTATCATATTGCTTGGCTTGCCTAATATTGTTTGATATCCCAATATAGCAAAAGCAATAGCTTCTTTGGCATCACTATTAATTCCATACTCCTCTCCTGTCAAAATCTTTAACTTTGTAATTTGTTTTAATCTATTAATAATATATTTATTATGTGAGCCTCCACCATTAACAACAACTAAATCAATATTCTTTAAAAAATGTTCATATTGATAACTGATACTTTTAACCGTATACTCGCTAATAGTCGTAATAATATCTTCCTTATTATAATTTTCAAAATGAAATTCTTTTGCCATTTTTTCCATATATATCTCAGAATATTGTTCTCTTCCGGTTGATTTAGGCGGATTCTTAAAAAGAAATTCATCTTTCATTAAAAAATCTAAAATTAAAGGAATGATTTTTCCAGCATTTGCAATATTACCATTTTCATCATAAGGAATGTTAAAGTATTTATTTGTAAAATAATCAATCATCGCATTACCAGGTCCAGTATCAAATGATATAAGATCATTAATTGTTGCTTTTTTGGGTAAATAAGTTAAATTACCAATGCCACCAATATTTTGTAAAACTATGTTTTGACTATCACTTCTAAAAAGTAGATACTCAGAAAATGGAACCAAAGGGGCCCCTTCTCCACCAGCAGCAATATCCATAGTTCGAAAGTTAGAAATAGTCTTTATTCCAGTCTTATAACTAATTACACTTGGTTCTCCAATTTGTAAGGTTGATGGAATTTTACGACTTGATTTCCCACCTTTTGGATCATGCCAAATAGTTTGTCCGTGACTTGCAACAAAAGCAATATCTTCATAATGAAATTTTGTATTTTGTAATAAAGCATCAATTGCCTCTACAAATTTATGGCCCAGCTCAAAATTCAAACTACTAATTTCACTTAATTTAGCCGTTTCATTATTTAAATTTAACATTAATGCTTTTTTAAAATCTTTATCATAATTGCATGTAATGAATTTTTCTAATATAAAAGTATCATTTTCAATTTTGACTAAAGCAGCATCAACACCATCTAAAGATGTACCACTCATTAGGCCAATTGCTAACATATGACCTTCCTCCTTTTAGCTATGTAATAAGCACCAAAAATAGGATCTTTATCTCCATCAACTACTTTTGTTTTAATATTTTGTTTTTCTAAATATTCAAGTACACCTTGTTGTATCCATTTTACATTTCCAGCAAAGCCACCACGAAAACCAATAATAACTTCATTAGGAAACTTCATATGAAGCATTGCCCCTTGAACATCAATTCCTAAAAATTCACCATTTTTTAGAAGCCAATTTTGTGCTTCTAAATCTCCTTTATCGGCTTCACTATCAAAGAAGCGTGAATATTCAGCAACATCATCTTTTGAATGATTGTATATTAGCATCTTGAATAGATGAATATCATTATATCCCATATGCTCCATAAATTTATGACCCAAATTAGAAATATAATTGCGTTCTTCATACTCCCTAATCATCAAACAAATGAAATCACGAACAGAGGCAAACGCAGAACCTCGTTCAGTTAATAAATGTCCCCATCCACTTGTCATAAAGGTATCTTTACCGTCAGTCGCCAAAACTGCCGTCCCAGTCCCTGCCAGTACTAATACACCAGATTTATGTACATCCTGTATTATGGAGTAAAGTGCAAGGAGGGCATCACTTTCTAAAAATACTTTAGTTTGAAAATCATTACTAATTTTTTGAATATATTCTTCTTTGTTCTCCACAATATATAACGCTGACATACCAATAACAATTGCCTTAATTTCATATTTTGCTTTGGCATAATTGCAAATGGTTTTCAAACCTTCATATATATTATCAAGAGCTTTTTTCGTTACTGCTGGACTGCCAGAACCTGTTTTAATTTCATAAACTATTTCTTTAGCCTCAGTAATCAATGCTAGCTTAGTTTTTGTTCCCCCAGCATCAACAGCAACAATAACACTTTCCATTACTCTTCACCTACAATAATAAATTTAAAAGCTTGTCCTGGTTTAATATTATCTAGTAAATAATTGCTACATAAACAACGACCCACTACATTAACTCTTTCATCGGCTTCTATGTCTTTTAAAATAATCCCTACTTCTCCTTGATATCTCTTAAATAAACTATTATCAATTGTAATATCTTTACATTGTCTTTTTACCGCATTAAAGATTTGAATGTTACTTGCTCTAACTGATGAACGAACCATATATTCACTAGCATCTAAGCGATTATGATGTAATTTATTTAATTGATCTTTTTGCGTATTATCTAATCCCTTTTTCACAATTATCGGAACTATAATACAATCAACACTATTTTCATTTAAAAAATCATTAGCAATACACAATTCTTCAATACTAGCAAAGGCATCTCCAAAACACACTTCGTCAGCCCCTACTAAAAGAGCTTCAGATAATACACTATAAATGTTGGCATTACGATGTTCTTCAATTGTTGGTAATCCTTCGTATAAAGGAGGTCTTTTTTGATTTTGTGATGGGATATAAATTATGACTTTTAAACCAAGTTCATGTAAATACTTATTTTTATTTGCAACACTTTCATAACTTAATCCTGTATATGGTTTAGGAAAAAAATTATGACTAATGCGCATTTTAGATAAATCAGCACCATATGACCTCAAATATTCTAAAGTTTCATTTTTTATTGCTGAAGCATTTAATTCAAGATAATAAGGTCGATTTAACATAGATAGCATATCTTCTTTAGTAAAACCATAATCTAAACGTAAAGCATATATATCATTTAATAAACCTTGGTCTTCCATTTCTGACAAACGACTTTTATTTATATCTAAAATGATTTTTAATTCTAGTTCCTTTGCCTTTTTAACAATTTCTTTTAATTCATAATTAAAGTTGGCATTCATTTCTGGCATATGAGCTGAAATAAATACTGACTCAATTCCATGTTCTTTCAAAGTGGTCAAATATTTCAAGTTATCACTCAAAGAATAATCATCTAATCCAACATATAAAGAAGCCGAAACTCCTAATTCTTTTTGATAGTTAATCGGAAATTTCCCATTTGCTTTTAATTCTCCCTTTAAAAAACGCACGATTGTACTGACAGAATTAGAGGTATATTCATAGACACAACAAATATTTTGAATATTTTCTAGAACCATAAAATCATATGGATTTCTAGTTGAAATAATATAAAGTTCATTTGAAATTTTATTTAAGTTTTTTATTAGCTTTTCTTGTAACACGAAATTACTGCAATTATATGAGCATACAACAACTTGATCATACATCCTTGCCTTTTCAAATATATCGTCGTAATTATCCGCTTTTAAATCCATTTTAATCACATCAAAACGCGGAATTTCAAATCGAATCATATCAATAATGCTGCGACTATCTAGCTTATCTTCAGCAATCGTTGCTGCAAAAGGTGAGGCAGCAATAACTAAAGTTTTACCTTTTTCTAAATAAGGTTTTCCTCTTAATAATGTGAATGACTTATCAACCAGTTGGCTTGCTATTTGATTGTTTGGATTATTTATAAAATGTTCTTCCAATTTTTTTGCATCTACATTAATAAAATTATCACGAAAAGTTTGATATGCTTCTTCTTTGAATTGTAGTATCCTTGTCACTTTTTCATTTATTAATGCCTCAGGAATATCGCCATTCAAAATATCTTTTTCTAATTCCTTTATAGCACCTATTTGTTTTTCTAGAGAATGAGAAATGCACGCTAAATCAAGGCCTGCTTTTATTCCCATAACAGTACCAATTTCAGTAGTGTACTTAACATCAATAGCCTTCATTTGCATACAATCACTAACAATTAATCCCTTAAAATGATATTCATTTCGAAGCAAATCCGTTAAAATAGTTGATGATAATGTCCCCGGAACACCAGATTTTTCAATTTGTTCGAAAACAATATGAGCACTCATAATAGCTTTGACACCATTTTGAATAGCTGATTTGAATGGTATTAATTCCACTTTTTCTAGTTGTTTTAAATCATGCTTAATAACTGGCAAACCTAGATGGCTATCAACATTAGTATCTCCATGGCCAGGAAAATGTTTAGCAGTCGCAATAATACCTTTCTCTTGAATACCTTTAATAAATTGATTTCCATATTCACTGACAACATTAGGATTATCAGAGTAACTTCGAACACCAATAACGGGGTTTGCAGGATTATTATTGACATCTAAAGACGGAGCCAAATTCATATTTATGCCTAAGCGCACCAATTCTTCACCCATAATTTTACCAATTTTATATGCATTCAAAGAATCATTTGTTGCGGTTAACGTCATATTTCCAGGGCAAAAAGTTGCTCCACCTAAAATTCTTGTTACCATTCCGCCTTCTTGATCAATTGAAATAAACGGCATACTATTCGTATGCTTGATTACTTCACTATGGATTTTTTTATTTAATTTTATTAATTGTGGAATGTCTTTAATATTTCTTGTGAATAAAATAATATTAGCAACTTTATATTCTTCAATTAAAATTTTTAGATGCTCATTATATTCATAACCATCAAATCCCGCAATAATCAATTGCCCAAGTTTTTCTTTCAAAGTCATCTGTTTGATTGTTTTCATATTTTTTCCTTTATAATTAATATAATAAATATTTATTTCTTATTTTTGCGAACTCTTTTGTTTCTACATCTAATATGGCAAATTGTTCTTCTAAACTATATTTATCTTCCATAATATAATTACAACCAGTATTAAACTGAAGCATACAGTTGGAACCTTCTTTATAAGGTGCCAATACTTTAAAATCATTAGGATACATATGTCTTATTATATCAAGCATTGCCCATCCTGTGTGAACTGGCAAAAAAGTATTTCTATCAATTATATGGACTTGCACTCCTTCACATAAAACTTTTTCATGTTTTGAAAAAGTCGGGGTAAAATATTGACGTCTAAATAATACTCCTGGTAAACCTAAATCATTTAATCTTTCTTCAAGCATACGGCAATTAATAAATGGTGCACCTACAAACTCAAATGGTGCTGTCGTACCTCTACCTTCACTTATGTTAGTGCCTTCAAAAATACAAGTACAATTATAAACAATTGCCGTTGTTATAGTTGGTAAATTAGGAGATGGCATTACCCATAATAATTTTGTATCATCAAAATAATCAGCCCTATTCCATCCATCCATATTAATTGTGTGTAGTTTGCAATTGATATTATATTCTTTATTAAACAGCATAGCGAGTTCTGCCATTGTCAAGCCATGTCTTTGAAGAATTGGATAATAACCAACGAATGAACGATAATTTATGTCTAATATATTCCCTTCATAATCAATTCCATTAATCGGATTTGGTCTATCAAATACGACAAATTCTTTATCATATTCTTTACATGCCATCATTGCATAGGCCATAGTATATATATACGTATAAAAACGTGAACCACAATCTTGTATGTCAATACATAAACAATCTATATTATCTAACATTTCTTTAGTCGGTTTTTTTTCTTTTGTATATAAACTATATACAAGAACCCCACTCTCTTCATCTATATAAGAGTCAAGCTGAACTCCTGCTTGCAAATGTCCTCGAACTCCATGCTCAGGAGAAAATAAGCACACCAAATTGACCTTTTGGCGTAAAACCTCAATACTCGAAATATAATCACTATTAATACCAGTTGGGTTGGTAATCAAACCAACTCGTTTATTTTTAAAAAAATCTAAATGTTTGTCAATATTATCTATGCCAAATTTCATATAAATCACCTTATACTTTCTTCCTTGTATATTGTATCATAAAAAGTCTTAAAAGACAATAAAAAGGCCATATTAGGAAATATGAAATTTTTTCAATAATACATAAAATTATAATTAAATATAAATTTTTTTCATAAAAAACAAGTTTTATTATCCTTAACAATTTTAATATGTAAATGATGCTTTTGAAATTGTGAGTATATATTTATATATAGATAATATATCTAAATAAAAAATAGTAAACATTATGTCTACTATTTTTTATGGGCTTTTTTATCATCTTCATATGTTTCTCTAACTTCAGTAGTCCCTTGTATATCGATATGAGCAATGTCATCAATATCTTCTTTATCAAAAAAGTATGTGTAAGCACGACGAGAAAGCATATGAGAGACAAACAATGGGCAACTGATTCCAAACATTACCCATATTGGTAACAATTTTAATGAAAGCATTATGACAATACTAATGACTATGACTCCTAATTCTAGCATTGTTGCACCTACTAATTTAAAAGCCATAAAAAAACAAGTTTTAATTAAATCTTTTATACGAAGATGAGCATAAGAAACAACAATTGGTAATTGTAGAAATCCCATCAAAAAAATTAAAACTAAGGTCACTAATATTATAAACATTATAATACTTACAATTGACCATACTAAATCCCCTTTTGTGACACCTTCAAATGAAATAAAAATTGAATTATAATACATTACTAAAGAAAAAATTGCCACTCCGAGCATTGTTAATATAGCTATTCCTAACCAAACTGTTTCTTTGAAAATTATTGCAAAGTTTTTATAATAAGGAACAATAATTTTGGAATTCCATTTATTTTCATCAGATTCTTTAATGGTTTTAAAACAAGCAATAAATGCAGGAACTATAGTTACAATAGCAATGGAAGTCAACAGTGTTAATGTATTCAAAACAATTAAACGCCATAACCAATCAAAAAAATTATATATTTTACCTCTTCCGGATGATTCTTCCTTCATATATATACCTCTAATATATTATAACATAGACATTCTTAAAAAACAATAAAAGACCATGTCTTTTAATCTGACATGGTCTCGTTTTTTCAATTAACTTATGAATGCTTTTCTTAAGCCTTCTTGTAAGTTTGGTATACATACAGCAGCAGCTTCACCCCAAGTTGCATATGTTCCTCTTATATAATTTCTAACAGCGTAAGTTATTGTACCTTCACCGCTTGAATATAAGCTTGCAACGGCATTATCATTATTAGATAGTGGATCATAAACTCCTTTTCCATCTTTGATAAGTTGTCTTATATATTTTAAAGCCTCTGCGCTCTTAGGACTATCTGTAAGTCTGTCAACAGCTTTAGATTCCTCTAATGTTGGATTATAATCATCTGACTCTTCATGATACTGTTTTGTTAATTGCCACATTTTTTGAACTGCCCAATAAATGTTTTCAGCTGTACATTCAGGTCCGTTTAGACTATAATCTCTACCAATTGGCATTACCCAAGTTGCAGTTCCACCTAAAGCAACTTTATATTCTGCAAGAGTTTGGTTATCTGGCATAGGCCATGGAACATAAGCATATTTTGTAGTGCCATCGCCCCATTGGTCAACTGTCCATCTTGTTGAATGTCTAACAAACCACATATCACCAGTAGTAAATAATGATTTACCACCTTTCCAAGAAGCTTCAGAGCCATCAACCGCGTTAGTTTTATCTATAACACCAGCATTGTATAAAGTTTTAAGTGTATCAGCTGCAGCAGTCTTAGCAGATGTATCCATATTAATTTTGAAAAGTTCTGTATCAGCTAGAGGTTCTCCATTAGTAGTAGATAATCCTATCCACCAATATGAATCCCAACCAGACATTACAAAATATTCTTGAGTTGGATCTTTTGCTGTACCAGCTGCGCCCTTATATGCTTTCATAGCTTCTTGTGCTTGTATACAATAATCTTTAAATGCTGTATATGTCCAAGTGCCATCCATAAATAATTCAGCAGGTTCTTTTAGATTAGGATCAATTTTGTTAAGTTCAACCCATAAATTATAATTATAATACATAACGTTATAAACATTATTATTACCTTCAGCTATTGAATATTGGTGACTATCATATGAACCTGAAGTAATAAAAGTATTATCCATTTGTTTTCCACCATATAGGTAATACCAATCTTCAACTGGTAATAAAGCACCCGCTTCAGCAAATTCAGGTATCTTACCATCCGGAACAGTATAGAAGTCATAATCAGCAACTCCATATCTTGCTTGGTTAAGAATGTAATTCCATCTTGCAGGTCCCCATTCAGCAGATTCTGGATATGCTTCTACTTTGAATTTACAATTAAACAATTCTGAAACTTCTTCCCATGCTCTAATTCTTGCCTCTTTGTTACTTTGAGTATAAGTATCTAAGTATGGATCAAAATTTCCTAATTCCGCAACTGCTTGAGCAATTGTGATTTCATATTCTCCTAAATCAGGATATACTGGTGGTGGTGTATCACCACTATCAGTAACGCTAATTCTTTTTGTACCTCTTTTGCCATTTTCAGCTGTAGCAGCTATTGTTACTTGTCCTTTTTTCACTCCAGTCACAAGACCATTTTGGTCAACTGTTGCGATAGTTATGTCTGAACTAGACCATTCAAGTTTAGCATCACTAAGTTCAGCTGGTTCGATTTTAGCTGTTAATTGAAGTGTGTCGCCAATTTTTACACTATTAACTTTGTTTTCAGATGCTGGAATACTAACATCTGTAATTTCTGTACCGCCGCCACAACCAACCAACGCTAATGCTAGAAACATTACTGCTATTAAAGCAATAAACTTTTTCATTTTTCATCCTCCTATTTTTATTTTATTAATTTATAGCTCACTATAAATTGTGTATAATATATTACACACCTACATTATACAATAGATTATTAAAATTTGCAAGTGTTTTCAAATATTTTTATACATATATTTGTATGATTTCCAAACTTCAAAATTAAATTTTTGATACAATTCTAATAGCCCTGTCCAGTCAATCATAAATTCCTTAACTTGCCTATCATATAGTGTATTTATGGCATAAGAAATTATATCTTGACCTAAATGTAGTTTGCGATATTTTTTGTCTACCCCAAGCGGACCGATACCACCTAAATGAGAAAATCTATCTTGCCACATAACATTATAAGGAACATCATCATTGAAATTAGTATTAATGCGTACGAAACCAATAATATTTGATGACTTCAAATCTCTGACAATTATATATTGCCCTTTATTTATGCCATCTTCTTTAAAATATTCATTAGCTTCATATGCCCATCTCAACCAATTATTATTTTTCAAAAAATCAATTAATTCTTCTTTTTCTTCTTCTTTACAAATATAGAATCCACATTCATGATTGATAATTGGATAAACAATTGGTTTATAACTAATCAAATCATGAGTATACCGAGTGCCTGAATAACCTCTTTTTTCTAACCAAACATCTGTTAAATTATCAAAATCTGTTGGGATAGCTGGAAAAAAATTATTTATATCTTTACCAAACCATATAGTTTTATCTATACAATGACTTTCAGCTTTTTCTAGAAGTCTGGAGCCAATTCCTTGGCGACGATATTTTTTTGAAACATAGAAAAGAGAAATAAATGCTAACCGTTCATAATCAGTTAATATTGGATTAGTGAAAAATTTCAAAATAATAAACCCTTTTAACTGATCATTTATGTATGCACCATAAATTATCTTTTCTTTATAATTAATTACATTTTGGTAAAATGCTTTTTCAGTAATAGGATAAATAAAGCCCATTTCATTATTCCAAAGTGATAACAATTTATTATATGAATTGTTATCATTTATTAATTCAATACAATAATTCATTACTTCAACAAACTACAAGCTTCTTCATCAGCAACAATAATAACGGTTCCTTTATGATTGTGTAAGCTTGATGCAGGAAATGATTCTGTTATTTCTTTATTCATTAATTTTTTAATTGCTTCTGCTTTATTTTTACCACTAGCAATTAATAATACTGATTTTGCATTCATAATATTTTTTATCCCCATTGTAATGGCATGTGTTGGAACTAGATTAATGTCATTATTAAAAAAACGAGCATTATCTTTTCTAGTTTTTTCTGTTAATGTAACTACTAACGTCTCACTTGCAAAAGACGTTCCTGGTTCATTAAAACCAATATGTCCATTAGCGCCTATTCCTAATAATTGCATATCCACTTCCGCACTATTTAAAGACTTATTATAAGCTTCACAATTTGCCAATAAATCTTTTCCAAGCGAAGATGGTAAATGCACATTTTCTTCTTTAATATCAATGTGTTTGAATAAATTAGCGTGCATAAATGAATAGTAACTTTCAGGGTGTTCCCTTGGCAAATCACAATATTCATCTAAATTATAACTACTAACGTTTTTAAATGTAACTTCCTTGTTGTTATACGCTTTAATTAAATACTTATATAAACCTATTGGACTACTTCCTGTTGCAAGGCCAAGTACACAATTTGGTTTTTGTTTAACTAAATCTAGCATAATCTGACCAGCCACATCACTCATTTCTTGATAATCTTTTACTTTAATTAATTGAATCATTTTCTTCTTCTCCTTATAATGATAATTTTATTGGTAACTTACCATGATATTCATTTGCTATCAAACTTTGAGCCAAAGCCATTAATGATTCTTTTGTACAATCATAAGTACAAAAATAATTATGACAATTTGGAAGATGTTTTATATCATATGGGGAACGTAAAGCTATTACAATAACTTTATTTTTATCAAGTTCCTCATAAATTTTTGTTTGATAATCACTTTCATTCACGTTGTAAGTTGCTATTATTATTTTATCATATTTCTTCTGATTTTGCACGATATTTTCAATGTTTTTTAATTCCTGATCATAAATCATTTCATCATAAGGTAAATACTTTCCTAATGTTTCATAGTTATTATTTGCATTATCCACTAAACTTGCCAAGCGAATTTTTGGAAAAATTATTAGAACTTTATCACTAGCCCTTAAAGGCAGCAAATTATTAGAAAAAACCTTAGATATACTATAAAATGTGGCCTTTTTTGAGATTTCTTGCCCTTTTGAGGAACCTAAATTAGTATAATTTGGCAGCACTTTTTGGCAATACTTGCCTTTCAATTGTAAAATCTTGCCAACTGCTTCATCAATAATTGATAAAGGGATTTCTTTATTTATAACCAGTTCTTTAAAAGTCTCAATAATTAATTTTTGTTCCTCTAAATCCGCCTTCCCACAAAACATAATAATATCGTCCCCAGCGTTAATACTATTTTTCACTATCTCTTTAATAGTATATTTTCCCCATATGGCCGACATTGTAAGTGAATCAGTAATAACTAGACCTTTGAACCCCAATTTTTGTTTTAATAGCCCAGTCACTATATTATATGATAAACTTGCTGGATAGTTTCTATCAAGTTGAGAATATAAAATATGAGAAATCATAATACCTTCCACTCCTTGATTTATTGCCTTCATAAATGGTATTAATTCACATTTTTCAATATCTTCAATCGTTTTATCAACAATTGGCAAACCTAAATGGCTATCAACAGCAGTATCACCGTGACCTGGAAAATGTTTCATCGTTGGTAAAATTAAAGCCTGTTGCATACCTAATGCTGCGTTAGTTGCATATTCGCTAACAATACTTGCATTATCAGAGTAACTACGAGAATTAATGACCGGATTCAATGGATTATTGTTGACATCCCCAACAGGTGCAAAATTAATATTAAAGCCGATACTTTTTAAATCCTTCATTGTCTCATAATTTAGTTCAGATATATCCTCAGGTTTTCCAGCAGAAAGAGCCATAGCTCCCGGCAAATAAACAATATCATTAATAACACGCCTAACCATTCCGCCCTCTTGATCCAAGCCAATAAACAGCGGTATTTTGCTCTGTGCTTGCATTTTATAATTCAAAGTACTAATTTGCTCAATAGTTGAAATATTATGAGCAAAGCAAATTATAGAGCCCACATGATGCTTCTCAATCAATGTTTTCAATTGTTCATTATATTCCGTTCCATGAAAAGCAAAACATAACATTTGACCAATTTTTTCTTCTAAAGTTAATTCTTTTAATGATTTACAATTTTCCATATCATTCCTCTTCATATGAATATTTTTATAATATTATATCAAATAATAATTATAAAAGAAAGATATTAATTATAAATGAACATTATAAAAATATAGTATTATTACAAAAAACAAAAAGCATCGTTTTTGACGATGCTAAAATATTTTTTAAACCATATTTTTCATTTAAAACCCTTGAAATAAACATATTCTACAAACTGAATAACCAGGCATAGGATACTCATATTCATGTGCAAACAATTTTCTTTGTCCACATTCACAAGATAAATAATGTCCTCTAAATAAAAATGAAGTAGGGTTAAATAAATAATCATGAAGTTCTAAAACAGAATAATTACATATATTACAGCTTGTTCTATGACCACTACTATCATTTATAGTAGTAAGATTGTGTTCTGTGGCTACAAATGATCCATTTGCACCTACAGAATCACAGTGTTTGCATTTATAGTAATGTTTTGTATCATTATAAGCCACCTCTAATAAATTTCCGCTAGCAAGTGTATGCACATTATTACAAGTAGTTTTATTATATGCATTATTATATGTTGCAAGTGAAACAGCACTTATGCCACTACATAATACACATTTCACTTTATAGCCTGAACTGGTAGCATATTTTCTCCAAATATGATCATTATCTGTATGAATGCCCCTTGTAACTATAACACCAGCTAAATCTTGATATGGTATATACATTTTTGATACTGATCTTCCCATCAAAGCGTATGTATGGGTGATGCCACAAGATGACTGAGATGCATACATATCAGCCAATCCTAATTGGTGACCAAGTTCATGAGTAGATGTAGTTATTATATCCATATTAAGTCTCAAACTACCAGATGGTAGCAAATCTATATAATATTCTAAATAATAATTAATACTGCTAAAATCAATATGTGGGTGATCAACCCCAGTTTCAACTTTTGCATGCAATTTTTCTACCCAAGCCGGATGACCATTATGTGATAATGCCGATGGACAAATGATTATGTTATAATCAAAATAGGTGCCTTCAACAACCTTCACTAATTTTCTTTGTCCTGTTATTTGCTTATTACTATTATAAACTGGAATATAAATTTTATCCCACCAACTCAATCCTTCCCTTATGAGAGGAAATAGTCTTGTTCCATCAATTTGAACACCGCTGTTTTCATAAACCCATGAATGATATGAATGATCTAATTGGCTAACATCTAAAAGATCACTATTTCCAATATCATTTCTACCATCACAAAATACATATTTTATTGTTGCATTTTCTAGGTAATGAGTCGTTATATCATACCAATGTTTTTCATCAGAACCACTACACGACCAATGTCACTAACTTAAGGAATTGACAAATATAATATTTTATGATTTAGATAGAATTCACTATTATGTTATAATAATATTAAGAAGGGAGCATAACTGTATGAAACAACACCCACTAAAATATCTAGAAGATTATTTATC
>JAVBLL010000025.1:0-90526 GCA_031553555.1 Bacilli bacterium | reverse complement strand
ATAATCTATTCTCTATGTCAAGACTTTTTGGTTAAATATTTCTTTTTCTTTCTTATAGTCTTCAGTTATTATACTTTATATATTATACTATATCCCTTTTGCTTTGTCAAGAAAAAAATGAATATGTTTTCATATTCATCTTTTTTGATTCATATATTTTTTAGTATACCCTGTTTTTGGGGTCATATGCAAATAAATAACTTACTGATTTTCCATCAATAATATTCAATATGCCTTGTCCTAATATTTTAGCTATAGATAATTGCACAATTTTAGGAGACTTTTTTTCTTCAGCAAGTTCTAAAGAATTTGTTGTTACTAATTCCTTTATTGGTGAATTATTAATCCTTTCAATAGCTGGATGTGATAAAATCGGATGACTACATGCAACATATATATCTTTAGCACCAGCATCTTTTAATGCCTTAGCTGCTATTGTCAATGTTCCCGCTGTATCTACTATATCATCAACTAGAATTACATTTTTGTCTTTGACTTCACCAATTATATTCATAACTTCTGCTACATTTGGTTTCGGTCTTCGCTTGTCAATAATTGCTATTGGAGCATCAAAGTAAAGCGCAAATTTTCTGGCTCTAGTCGTTCCCCCATGATCAGGAGATACTACAACTATATCCTCTAAATTTTTATCTTTAAAATATTGAATAAATGCTGGCAAAGCTTCAAAGTTATCAATCGGAATATTAAAAAACCCTTGTATTTGTGCAGCATGTAAATCCATTGTCAAAACTCTTGAAACACCAGCAACTTGGATTAAATCAGCAACTAATTTCGCAGAAATAGGTTCTCTTGCTCTTGCCTTTCTATCTTGCCTACTATATCCATAATAAGGCATAATAACATTTATTGTTTTTGCTGATGCTCTCTTCAAAGCGTCAACCATAATTAGCAACTCCATATACCTCTCATTAACTGGCGAAGATGTAGGCTGCACAACAAAAACGTCGTGTCCTCTCACGGTTTCTGGTATGTTTACAATTATTTCACCATCAGCAAAACGAACAGTAGCACATTCAGATAATGGTAAACCTAAATATTTTGCAATTTCTTCCCCTAAAGATTTATTTGCAGATAAAGCAAATAATTTTACTTGTGATCCATGAATTAAAGCCATTTTTTCATTCCTCCAACGCACCTATATTATACATTAAGCCTCAATTTTTCACAATATGAATACATTTTCAGTAGCACAAAAAATATAATTGCAATCTTTAAATTCATAACTTAGTTTGCTTTCAAATTCGCCCAAATGAATTCCCTTAGGCAATATTCCCAATATTGTTGGACCGGTACCACTCATAACTACTGCTTCAGCACCGAAAGTTAATAATTTTGCTTTTATATTGTTTAAAATATCATATTCTTTTTTTTCATATATTATTTCAAGATTAGTTTCAAAATCATTAAACAAATATTCATAAACTTTGTTTTCATCAATATTAGAAATCAATTTTTCAAACCTACCATCTTCAGGGATTATTTTCATTTTTGAATATGCATGTGCTGTAGACATCTGAAATTTGGGACATATCAACACTAAAGATAAATCAATAGATTTGTTAATCTTTTCTATAATTTCTCCTCTACCCTTTACAATAGCCGTTTCTCCATCAATACAAAAGGAAATGTCAGACCCAAACAAATTAGCCATTACGTACATATCTTCTTTTGAAATGTTTAATTCCCATAATCTATTTAGACCTCTAATGGTGGCTGCCGCATCTGCACTACCGCCTCCAAGGCCATAACCGCATGGAATCTTTTTAATAATCTTTATTAAAGCACCTTGCATTATATTATATTTTTGTTGAATATACTCTGCAATTTTATAAACTAAATTATCCTTTTCTTCGCATATATATGTATCGGAAATCACATGAATAATTGAATTCAATTCTAATTCTAATTCATCAAATAAGTCAATAGTGCACATTAGAGATTGAATATTATGATATCCATCTGTTCTCTTATTTAATATTTGTAATCCTAAATTTATTTTCGCGTATGCTTTTTCATATATTATATTCATCTAAACCTCACAATAACATTCTCATTTTCCCATATGTCTGCACTCCACTAAATGCATCTCTTCCTCCTTCAATGAATTTCAATACTTCTGGAAAGTCCACTTTTTCAGAAAATGAAGTTACGCAAATTTTAATTGCAATAATTGCCGGATCATATGTATGAACATTAATCCTGGCCGGACTACTTGCATAGGATGCTCCGCTAGCAATCAATGCCTCGAAATTCGATTGACAAGCTCCGGCTATGATAATACAATCATAGCCCGTTTTCTTAATAGACCGCACAGCTGCAGAAAAATATTTTGTATTTTTATAATTTTTTAAATTTTCCTTACCTTCTCCGTTATATATATCATGACCAGTAATTACAACTACATCAGGAATAACTTGTTCCAATATTTTAGGAACTTCAAAAGCCAAGTCTTTTTCGTTAATCGCTACTCCATTTGCATAAACCCCTACTTCTTTGTACAAATTCATACATTTTTCTAAATATTCTTTATCGCCATCTATGTGTAAAACTGTACCTAATAAACTTTTTTTATTCCTGATTTGCGTTTTAGAGGAATACCTTTTATAATTATCGTTTATATTTGTCTCATAAACTATTTCATTTTCACTCGCTACTCGCACATCATCCAAACTCGCCATACGCATTATGCGATAATTAATACCTTTCAAAATCGCCCTATCCTCTTCATAAGAAATAATCTTATATAAAATTGGTTTTTCATCTTTTACCACAATTATTTCGTTTAAATCCATATTACCACCTATATTAAAATATGAATCATAACATACTTTGGCAACTATTCAAACATTATTCTATATATATTTATTATTTCTTCTAAGTTTAATGCCTCACTTCTAATTGTTTGATTATATCCTAGCATCATTATCTTTTTCTCAATTTCATCTTTTTGAATACCATAACTAGCATTAATATTATTAACAAGAGTTTTACGACGTTGTAAAAAGATATTTTGGATAAAATCAATGAATTTAGCCTCATTTTTTAGCCCATAATCATTTTTAACGATTTGAACCTTCAGCAAGACGCTTTCCACTTTGGGTGCAGGAAAGAAGGAATTTGGGCTTACAGTAGCAACAATCTCGCTGTTAGTTTTATATTTCATTAAAACAGATAAAGCATTATAGTCTTTCGTGCTCGGCTTACCAGTCAATCTCAATCCAACTTCTTTTTGTATCATAAACAAAAAGAATGGAATGTCTGTTTCATTTAATAATTTAAACAATGTTGGTGTCGTAATATTATATGGTAAGTTTGATATAACTTTTAAAGTTTCAGCATTATCAAAATATCTTTTAATATCATTATTTATGTTAGCTTTAAGAAAATCAATATTTTCAATAGCAATGTTGCTATAATTATTTAAAACATCACTTAAAATTGATACCATTTCGTTATCGATCTCATAACATAATACTTGCTTGGCGTTCATAGCCAGAAACTCCGTTAAACACCCAATACCAGGTCCTATTTCGATAACGTTATCTTCTTTAGTAACTATACCATAATTAATAATTTTTTCTAAAATATTTTTATCCAGCAAAAAATTTTGTCCATACATTTTTTTAGCAACTGCTTTATTGCTTAATAAAATTTTTTTAACATTATCTGCAATCATTTTCCACTTCCTCTAAAGTAATACCAAATAAGTTCAACCGTTTCACTAATTGCTTAGCATTACAATAACCAATATTTAATCTCTCACACAACTGCATACGCCTCGTTCGAGAGTCCATATAACCAAGTTCATATAGTTCATTGAAAGTTATTTTATATGATTGTTTCGATATATGAATATTATAAAACAATTTTTTAATGCTTTCAGAACTCATATGTTCAATACCAACTTTTTTCCCATTTCGACTTATGGCATCTTTTCTATTTGCAAAAACATGACTGACGTTTGGGACATTGTCCATTATATAACGGCGGATTTTTTCACCTGGACCATCCGGATCAAGACACAATACAATTTCATTTTTTTCACTCATAATTTTAATATCATTAATCATACTATCATTAATTGCGCTACCATTAGTAATTAAGACATATGCATCTGGAAATATACTTTTAATTTTATTTGCATCGTTTTTTCCTTCAACTACTATTACCATTTTCCACTCCTATAACCATATATTTATTATAGCATATTTTTTATTATTTTAATACTTTTTTAAAAAATCAATTACTTTTTCACCAAATAAATTATATTTTTTTTCCTTAAAACCACTCATCCCTAAAAACTCTATTTTATTTTTGGGCATTTTATTAACAATGGTCATAGCCTCAGCATTTGTAAATAAATTACAAATAGGTATTTTAAGTTCTTTGCTTAAAGTTTTACGAAATAACAGAAGTTGTTCATACAAGGATTTTTGAACGCCTGACAACATAGATGGCAATATTCTTTCTTGTTCCATTTTCTTCCCAATATAATGAAAACTACTAAAATCATAATCGACATGGTCTTTCATTAGCGTTTTGCCTATGTTTATTGCTCTTCCAAAATTTTCTTGGATATCTTTAATATACTTATTTAAAAAAGACGAGAGCATATCATATTTTATTATATCTGCATTATTTGAGTCATTATAAATAATTGTTTTAGGATTAGCCATAACTACAATTCCTACAACTCTTACTTTAAACCCTTTTTCTTCAAAATAATTCCTAAAAATATTACTTTGCTTATTAATTTGAATGATTGGACTTACCATACCATATTCTTCTTCTCTGCCATGTTTATTAATAATACGAATTACCGTATTATCCTTTAAAATCTTTATATTGCCTAATAAATTTTTCACTTCAACAATGACTACTATATCATCAATAATAATAATGAAATCAGCTTGCGCACTAACATTTTTATAAATAATCCTAATGTTATATAATGAAACAATAGGCGAGAAAATATTTTTTAATTCATATGCTACTAGTTCTTCTCCCACAATACCATATTTTCCATATCTAGTGCGTTTCTCATATTCCTCATCTTCCTCAAATTCAAAACGAGTAAACAATTTTTGCATTTCCCTTGCATAATCAAACTCTTTTAAAAATACACATCTTTGAAATTCCATATCCACCTCCACTCATTCTATATTTTAAAAATTTAATGCTTTTTACTCTTTTATTTTTATTAAAAAAGCGAGAAAATAATTTCTCGCTCAAAACTTACTTATTGATTTCAATAAACTGAAAATAAATTGCCGTTGATGCTTCATTAGTAATTTCAATTTGGATTAATCCACTAACCTTATTTTCTAGTATGAAACTAAATTCTGTACTAGTTGTAGTTGTAACGGTTTTACTGCCTATTAATGTACCATCAATATAAACATTAAGGACAGCGTTAATACCACTTGCTCCACATGTAGATATTGCAATATTTTCTATTAAACCATCGTAATCCGAAGTTTCAAAAGTAACTTTTCCAGATGGGTTCTTAGCAGAACCAAATTGTACACGTCTTCCTAAAGTAGCATCCCAACCAACATAACCTGTACCACCTTGGGTAAAACTCCATAACAAATTACCAAGCGTCACATCTTTTGATGTTGTGCCATTGCTAATTGAACTACTTGCAAATTCATATTTATAATGTTCTCCGATGTTAGATGATACTGCGGAGCCTTTTGCAATTATAGTTTTTTCAATAGTTCCTAATATAATATCTCCTAATTTGACAGTTGCCGTTAATTTTACTTCTGTATCATTTTCTGGAGCATTATATATACCATTATTTGATATAATATCTATTTTATTAGATTCCCAAGTTATGCTTAAATTATACTTTTCGATTGATGACATTAATGTTAAATCATTTGTTATTTTTTGAGAAGGCCATTTATCATCAATAACATATTTTGCATAATTAAATTTTTCTGCATTTGTAACATTAATAGTTATTTCTTCAATTGAATTTTCTAAAACAATTACATCCCATACATCATTGCCACGAGAACAATATATAATCAAATAACCTTGATAAAATTTTTCTGTTGAAACTAAACTACTTATCTGTTCAATTGTAGCTGAAGCATTATATTTTGATACTTCTACGAAATTTCCTGAGGCATCAACTAATTTGTATGCATTATATGAGCCATCTGGAAAAGCTTCAATTTGGAAAGTTGATTTGACAATTTTTGAGCAATAAACATTGTCAACGGTAGACACAGTAAAACCGCTGATTTCAGCAATTGTCAATTCTGTTGCTAAATCCTTTATATCAAATTCATCATTAATACCAGTTACCGTAGCAATGGCCCCATCAGCTAGCTGTGGCATATTTTTATATAGCGACCATACACCTTTTACTTCTACTTCTTCGCCGACTACTCTTTCATGGTTTTCACCATATACATACATCATGCCAGTAGAATCAGCAACAAAATAACCGCTTCCCGTTGTATAAGCAACCGTTCCTATTATCATAATCTTAGTAGTATCGGCAACTTTACTACCTTTTTCTTTTGCAGCAGCAATAGTAGCCATTAATGGATACTCAACCTCGGTGGTAGCTAACACAGTCACATTAATAACCCTGCTGGCAGAATTAGGCCCATGAGTTACACTTACAGTAAGTCGGACCTCCGTATCAGTAGCTGCACGCGTAATTTTCCCTAAAAAATAATTATTATGTTTAGTATTAGTAGCTGCATATTCTTCCACCTTAACTATAGTAGTGTTAGAAGATACCCAAGATAGCACTAAACTATCATTACTACTAATATGTTTTGGTAAATCAATATTGGCAATAATACTGGATGTGATGCCTAAATCTATCTTCCCTAATTCAGTCTCCAATTCAGTATTTGTTTCATAAATAATAGCCGAAACGACCACTTGGTATTGTTTTGATGCTTTTTCTCCGCTAGTTAGCTCTACTGTAGCGGTTAAAGTAACTGTGACATCTGACTCTTCTTGGGTTATATAAATTCCAAAATCATTAGCATTAACTAAATTGCCTATTCTTATTGACGATATATTAGAACTACTCCATGTTATGAAATGATCATTATCTTCCGAAACCATTCTAGGCAAAGTGAAATTATCACTTACAACCTCTGGGACTACAATTTCAGCCATATATTTATTCAGCTTAGATTTTTCGCCACATGCAACCAAACTTAACATTAAAAATAAAACTATAATTATTTTAAAAGTGTTTCTCATTTCCTACCTCCATATATGTATATTCTAACACATTTCTTTTTTAAATTCCACATATTTCAACAAAAAAGGAATCTCCATAAGAGATTCCCAAAACTTTATAGTTTATTCTGCTGGAACAACAGCAATTTGACTAGCTAAACTTGGAGTGATTTGAGGTCCATTATACCAACCCATATTAACTCCTACAAGATTTACAACATCGCCTGCTGTTAATGCGTTGATAACTGCTGCCAATGCAGTAGCTTGCTCAGCTCCCATATATGCATCAGTTCTCACTGTTACGCTAACATCATCAGCTGTTTTAAATATAATACTTGCAGCAGAATATCCAGATGTATATTTAGTGTCTGTAGTTGTTTTCATAGTTCCAGATACATATGTTAAATTGTACATTGAAACTAACGCATTATCTTTACCTGTCAACACATCTTTGTCATAATTTTCTATTACATATTCATTAGCAACAAAACTTTTAGTAATCTTTTCACTTGCAGTGATTGTAGTGATTTCAAAAAGACCGTTATAAACAGTAAGTGTTCCTGTAACGGAAACAGTATCACCTTTAACAAATCCATGACTTGCATGATTATAAATCATAATGGCATAATCACCATCTTGAAGGTAATATGTATTACCAATAACATTAGTCACAACACCTTCAACAGTAACACCAACTATGTTTGTACCAGCATGAGATGCACGAACTTTTTTAATTACATTTTCACCACAAATTTGTGTTGCATTACTTGGAGTAATTTGAGGTCCATTGTACCAACCAAGATTAACTCCTACAAGACTTACAACGTCTCCTGCTGTTAATGCATTTATAACTCCTGCCAATGCAGTAGCTTGAGTAGCACCCATATATGCATCAGTTCTAAGTGTTACACTAACATCATCAGCCGTTTTGAATATAATACTTGCAGCATTATACCCAGATGTATATTTTGCATCTGTAGCTACTACCATAGTTCCAGATACATATGTTAAATCATATAAAGAAACTAGTGTGCTATCTTTGCCAGCTAATGCTGTCTTATCAAAAGTTGTTATTTCAAAACAATTAGCTGCAAATTTTTTATCAATTTTTTCACTAGCAGTAACTGCTTTGATTTGATATAGTCCATTATAAAGATTTAATGTTCCAGTAACAGAAACAGAATCTCCCTTAACAAATCCATGACCTGCCTGGTTATAAATCATAATTGCATAATTACTATCTTGAACAAAATATGTATTTCCGATAACATTAGTTACAACACCTTCAATAGTTACACCAACTATATCTGCACCAGCATGTGATTCACGAACATCTTCAATTAAATTAACACGATTAGATGCCGCTTTTGCAGTCACTTCAATTTCAATAGTGTTAGTAACGTCATTTAATGTGATTGTTGCCGTTAATTTAACTTTTGTAGTTTCTTCAGGAGCCGTAAACTTACCATCATTAGCAATAATAGCAACAGTATCCGATGCCCAACTAATTGTTGCGCCATAAGTTTCGTTTTCTACTGGTAATTCCAAATCTTCTTTAACAATAAAACCAGCGAATGTTTCTTGTAAACTTAATTTAATTTTATCTACTTTTTCTTGGTCAGTTACCGTAACTGTAGTCTCTTTTACTCCATCAACCACTAAAATTACATCCCATATACCTGATCCACGTGAACAGTAAGTAATTACATAACCTTCATAGAACTTTGCAGGGTCAACCATTCCACCAATAGTAGTAATAGTAGCTGCATCATTATATTTTGATACTTCTACATATTTACCATTAGTATCAACAAACTTATACGCATTATATGATCCACTAGGTAAAGCCTCAATTTGGAAAGTTGTTTTAATAATTTTAGTACAGTTTTCAGGATCTAAAGTGTGAACTTCTAAATCATCAATTTCAGAAACTTTCATTGTCTCTGCAACATTTGCAAGATCAAAATCTTTATCAGTTCCAATAACTTTTACACTTGGACTGGCTAATTGTGGCATGTTGTTATATGTTGCCCACGTTGCACGCACAATAACCTTTTCCCCAACTGTTCTACCATGATTAGAATTATACACATATATTGTATCAGTTCCATCTGTAACAAAATATCCACTTAATGTAGTATGCGCAATTGTACCTTCAATTTTAATTAATGAAGTATTTGCGACTTTGTCGCCCTTTTCTTTGGCAGCTGCAATAGAATCGACTGCTGTATAATCATCAGCATCAATAGTAATTAAAAATTCACGCTCTGTAGAAAATTTTTCAAATTTTATAGTTGCCGTCAATTTCACCGTTTCTTTAGTACTAGCTAAAGAAACATAAGCCAAATAATATAACCCATTATCAGCATGATCAGCTTCAAACTCTCTTACATCAATAACATCACTATTGTTAGATACCCAAGTAACAACATATTCTTTATTTCCTAACACATATTTCGGTAATTTAAAGTCATAATTAATTGAAGTTTCAGAAACTTCAGCTAAATATACTTTATCCGCTTCTATTTCTAGTTGAGCCTTTTTATCACTATTACAACCAACTAGAGTAATACTTAATAACATTAAAAACAAAAATACTAATATTTTATTTATATTTTTCATTTTTCCCTTTCCTTATTTTTCTTTTTTATTTTTCTATTAAAACAATCTCATTAGCTCTAAATATATCTTTATCATTTAAAATACCGCCTGAATAACGTGGAGCATCTCCCATCACTATTTGATAATAACCATTTGCATACTGGTAGAAAGAAATCCCTCCAGTTACATTATAATAACTACCAATTGTAAGTATTTTATAAACCTGCCAGTCAGTAATAGTAGTACTATTATTGAAATAAGCATCAATTTTTACACCATTTTCATTTTCAAATGTTACAGTATAATAATTTGTTGTGTCTGTACTCTTATCATAAATATTGATACATTTCAAATTTTGAACAGTCACAACTTGCCCACAACAATATGCAAGTTGTGAAACCGGCACCGTTACATACTCATCGTTTAAATCCTTAATACTTAGTAGTTCATATTCAATGTCATTTGCATCTATCGTTTCAAGAATTGGTTCGCCAGATAATTCCTTATCTTTCTTAGATGGTTTTCGAAGCCCAGTAAGTTGATTTCCGTAATCTCCCGCCCATTGCACTTGACATTCAATAGTAAAAACATCACCAATTTCATATGAACGATAATACTCATAAGCATAACCAGAGAAAGCATAAAAGCTTCCTTTTCCTGTTATACTCTCTGAACCATTATTAATTTCAATGCTTTCTTCCTCAGCGTCTTCTAAAAACATATTGTTCCCAACAGTTCTAACCAAACGAACTTTTACTTTAAAGAATTGAGCATCTTGATAAACATCATTGTTAAACCATATATTTAATAAAGTCGTTTCAATAACTTCTGTAGAATAACTGAAATTAGGATCTTGCTCTCCCCAGACTCTTAAACCAGTTGGTTTAGTTTTATCATTTGCCTGCTTCATAACATTGTGATATTTAGAATCAACTTTTTGAACATACTTTGTATAGGCCATTTCTACTTCTTCGAGATTAAATAACCTATATTCCGTACCATCTTCTGGTATATACCAAACCCATGCTAACCACCTAGTACCATTTGAATCTTTTCTTTCGCCCTCAGCTTCCAAAACAATAGATTTTGCTTTATTCAAAATACCCTTTGCATATGTACTTGCTGCTTTTCCCCAAGCCTCAATTGAACCGGTAGACTCTGGAGTATTAATCCCTAAAAAACGAATCGAAATGGAACCAGTTACACCGCTAGTGAATACGCTCATAGTATCACCATCAACTACATGGTTAAGGGTAACTTCACCAATACCATTAGTGACAAATTCTTTACCACTAAAAGAAAAATCCATTTTTTGTCCATCGGTATATCTAGTATCCAGTTCGGTAATTTCTTCATCTTCACACGCTACTAATATAATAGCAAAAGCCATCACAAGCAGCATGATTATTATTTTTTTTATATTTTTCATTGCTGCATCTCAAATATTAGCCTATCCAATACGATTAACTGCATCTTGCAACGCTTTTTCGATATTAGACTTGTCAACAATGATAGTTGTAATTGCTACTTCACATTCGTCACGAACATTAGCAGATCCCGCCCAAGCTGCATCAACAAAATATTTCCAGCCTTCTTGAGCATATCTAGCCGTTGTTTTATGAACTTTTGCTGCCGAAGTTTGATTATTTTCTAACCAATCAGTATAATCTTCTAATTCATAAGCGCTACTTCTAACCGGCATATAACCAGTTGCCATAGCAAATGCGGCTGTATTTTCAGGCGTCAACATATGTTTAATAAATAACCATGCTGCTAACTTTTCTAAATTACTTGACTTTGAAAAAATGCAAACATTTGTTCCTTGTTGAATTACATATTTGTTATCTGCATCATAATAAGGAATTGGAGCAACTCCCGTTTCACATATTGCACTTGTATAATACGTACTACCACCAGTAGAGCCGACATTCATAATACACTTTCCAACACAGAAAGCATAAGAACCATGAGTTTGCTCAAAAATATCCGGCATACTCAAATATCCTTTTTCAGCTAAATCTTGCAAATAGTACATTGACTCTTTTGCTTTTGTATCAGTATTAAATTCAAGTGTTCCATGTTGTACATCCACAACCTTATTTGATTTCATAATTGAAGAAGTGTATTTACCTCCAAATTGATGGATGATAGTAGTAAAGAAGTTACCACCAGAGTCATATAGGCAAGGATAAAACTCTTGATTTTTTAAATTATTATCTATATCGCCTAACCAACTATAAGTTAATTTATCGGCCTCATTAGTAACACCTTTGTTATAATCAACTATACCATTAACAATAGTCAATATATTCGCACTAGTTTCTTCGAATTCCGCCCAAGTTGCCGGTACCTTAACCGTTACGCCAAATCTTTCTTCCCATTCATCATTGTTATCAAAGAAATCAGCATTATAATACAATGCTTCTGTTGATTTATTGAAAGGCAGTCCAACATAACTTCCAGCTGCATCAAAATTTCTATTTTCTTGAATGTAACCAGGTAAAAAATCACTTAATTCATCATCAGTATATCCAACATTAGAATCAGTAATATACTTATCCAATAACTCTATTGAATCAGTAATTAAATACTCAGCAAAATGGTCTGGATAACCAACAGTCATAGTCGGTGCTTGTCCACCATTAATATCCGCTATATTAGCCTTTTTCATATCGACATACCCACCTACTACTTCAACCTCAATCGTCAAATTAGGATATTCCTTTAGAAATTCAGTTTTTGCATATTCAATAAAGTTAATTATTGTTGTACCAAAAGGAACTCTAAAAGTTATATTCGTCGGTGTAGTTTTCAATTCCTCAATTGTAGCTATTTTATCACTTCCATTACCACAACCAGCAATAGAAAAAGCAGCTATCAACATTAAAATAAACGCAATTACTTTTTTCATTTTTTCTCCCCTTTTTATTTTTTATATAACTCCTACAACTATAGTAGGTAATTACCTTCAACTAGCCTTTTAGGCCTCCACGTGAAACACCATGCATAATCTGTTTTCTCAATATTAAGAAAACAATTAATAATGGCACTGTAACAAGCGTTGCAGCTGCCATTTGATAACTCAAATTGGCAATGCCATTGTCGTCTTTATAAATTGACATCAAACCATTACTAACTAAAAGCATTTTATTCGCTGGAGCCACCAAATTCGGCCATACATAAGCATTCCAAGTACCCATCATACTCAAAATAAGTATTGAAATAATAGTAGCTTTAGACATTGGAATCATTACTTTCCATAAATATTTAAAATCTTTCGTACCATCCACTTTAGCCGCCAAATATAACTCATTAGGTATTTGCATAAATGTTTGTCTTAAAAAGAAAATATAAAAGACACTTGTTATGAAAGGCAAAACTAAAGCAACATATGTATTTTTTAACCCCCAACTAGAAATTGTTGAATAATTACTTATAACAAAAATTTCTCCAGGAATCATCATTGTTGCTAAAAACAATGAGAATAAAGCATCTTTGCCTTTGAATCTTAACCTTGAAAAAGCAAAAGCTGCAAGCACTGTTGTCGTAATTGTTCCAATTGTTGTCAATAAACCAACTAGAATAGTATTTAAATAAAATCTAAAGAAATTTGCCCCTCTATCAGCAGCATATTTTATAGCTTCCACAAAATTTGAGAAGACCCATTCGGTAGGAAAAAAAGACACTTTCATCGCATTTAATTCTTCTGCTGTTCTCAATGCAGTAGCTATCATCCAATAAAACGGAACTATAATGAATAGTGCAAATATTACCAAAAAAACATATATAGAAATATTGCCAATTGTTTTTTTAATTTTATATGATCTAAGTTTCTCTTCACTTATAATAATATCTTGATTCATATAGCCTCCTAATAGTGAACTTTCTTTTTGCTAATCCATAACTCAACAACAGTTATAGCCATGATAATAGCAAACAATACTAAAGCAGAAGCACAGGCACGACCAAATTCGTTTATATTGGACATTTTACCAAGTTTATCATAAGTATAACCAACCATAGTAATTAACATGTTAGGCTGGCTCCTTGGACCATATTGTCCATTGAAAACGGCAATTACACTAGAATATGCTTTGAAAGCCCCAATAAATGAGGTGATTGTAATATATGCAATCATTGGTGACAACAAAGGAACAGTTATTTTAGTGAAAACACGCCATCTAGGTGTAGCATCAATTTGAGCTGCTTGATAATATTGTTTATCTATGCTTTGCATACCTGATAAAAAAACAAGTATTTTAAAAGCTAAACCATTCCAAATAGTATATATCATTAAAACCATTAAACAAGTGAAATATGTTGGGTTTGATTTTCCAAGAGGAGTAATCCAAGATATAGGATTTCCTCCAAAAGAACTAATCATTGAATTTATTAATCCATTGCGGCTTCCAAAGAGCACGGCAAAAACGAGTCCTAAAGCAATTGTATTAGTGACATAAGGCAAAAAGAAAATTGTTTGAAAAAAACCTTGCATCTTTTTAATACCATTTAAAGCTACAGATATAAATAAACCAATTAAAACCGTTAATGGAACAGATATAAATACCATGATAGAAGTATTCTTTAAAGCCGTTAAGAAAGTAGGGTCTTTAAAAATAGTTACAAAATTACCAAAACCAAAGCCATAATATTGGCTACTTACGGAAATCAAATTTCCATCAACGTCATAACCACCTTCAATTATTGTCTTGCCGAAATTATCTAACCACCCACTGGCATAATTAGTTGTATGCCAAACATTACTAGTATAGCCTTCCATAAAAGCAGAAATAAAAGTACTAATAATAGGATAGAAAGTAAACAAAATCATTAATATTAAGGTAGGTGATAAAGCGAGTAAGGCCTTCCATTTATCATCTTTATATTCTAACATTATTTTAATCTCTCCCCAGTATCAATATGAAAAATAAAATATTTTCGAATTGCAAATTTTATATCAGCATTTGATAAGATTGGAGTATAACTTGGAACAATAGCACGAATATTATTCTCATAACCTTCAACTCTACACAAGGCCATTGTATCACGTCCAATATGTTCAACAAATTCAACATGAGCGTCCAAAACACCTTTTTTGTCAACAATAAAGAATTCTGGTCTAATTCCAATTATAATGTTTTGATCTGGTAAATCCACTTTATCAATTACATTACCATTCTTTAATTTAACTTGTTTATTTTCAATTATCCCCTCAATTGCATTAATTGGCGGATTGCCTAAAAACTTTGCCACAAATAGATTACATGGTTCTTCATATACTTTTTGAGGCTCGTCCATTTGTTGTTTAACTCCATAGTTCATTACCACAATTTCATCAGAAATACTCATTGCCTCTTCTTGATCATGTGTAACAAAAATAGTCGTAATTCCTGTTTCTCTTTGAATTCGGCGAATCTCTTCTCTAGTTTGCAAACGAAGTCTTGCATCCAAGTTAGATAATGGCTCATCTAATAGTAACACTCGAGGGCGCTTTACCAAAGCTCTAGCGATAGCAACACGTTGTTGTTGACCACCAGACAACTGCGATGGTTTTCTATCCATTAAATCACCAATATGAACTAGTTCTGCCATTTCACGAGCAATTGACAAAGCTTTTTCTTTTGGCATTTTCGGTCGCATATTTTCCAATGGAAATAAAATATTTTGTCTAACACTCAAATGAGGATACAACGCATAATTTTGAAAAACAAGTCCTATCCCTCTTTTTTCTGGTGGCATGAAGGTTACATCATCTTCACCAAAGAAAATTCTTCCTTCCGTTGGCTTATGAAGACCAGCTACCATATAAAGAGTTGTACTTTTACCACATCCAGATGGGCCTAATAATCCTATCAGTTTACCAGCAGGAATGATGACGTCAAAGTTGTCGACTGCTCTAGTTTCTTTTTTAGTTTTATCAACAAATATCTTTGTTAAGCTTTCCATACGCACTTCTATACTTTGATGAGTTGTTTGAGATATATCAACAACCGGTTTTTTCTCTTGTGTTTCCATGTTAACTCCTTGTTATTTTATCATTTACAATATATTATACCATTTTTAGACTTTTTTTGAAAGTGTTTTATCAAATTATATTACTCAATTTTAAATAAATATAGCAATTTTCAAAATATTATTTGAACCCTTTTTCAAGCAAAACATTTTATCTTAATGATTAATTCCTATAAAAAAAGATATTAAGAAACCTTAATATCTTTTTTTATAATGCTTTATATTATAAGAGATTTAATTTGTAATCAAAAAATTCTTTTGCTGAGGCGTCCTTATAATATATAAACCAAGCACAAACTGCAATGATAGCTATAAGCACAACTAAAAAAATAAAAAATTTAGGCATTTTTTTCAGCATTGCTATAAGACCTGCAATCAATAGAATAATAACAATAATACTGATACATGCATAAATAATATACCATTCTTTTTGTAAAAAACCATCAACAAAGCCCCATATGGGTTTAATGGCATTTTCAATGGATTCTAAAAATTTCCTAATCGCTTCCATTAATATTTCTCCTTATATTTCCTTTTTTCCTTCTAAAGCTTTAATCAATGTCATTTCGTCAGCATATTCAATATCAGCACCAGCAGGCAATCCATATCCAATTCGATATACATTAATCATCTTGTTTTCTAAAAACTTTTTTATATACATAGAAGTCATTTCTCCCTCTATAGTTGAAGAGGTAGCTATAATAACTTCCTCTGTTTTGTCTTTTTCTATTCTTGAAAACAATTCTTGTAATTTAATATCTTCTGGTCCAATACCATTTAAGGGAGATATCACACCATTTAGAATATGATATTTTCCCTCAAATATATTTGTCTTCTCAAAAGCCATTGCATCTCGAGTATTTTCAACAATCATTAGTTTATTTAATCGTGTATCATCGCTACATATATCACATAAAACATCGTCTGTAAGCATGCCACAACAATCACATTTCTTTATGGTTCCAATTGCGTTTATTATGCTATCACTTAAAGATGCAGCATCTTCTTTTGAAAGATTCAATATAGTAAAGTATGCTAATCTCTCGGCAGTTTTTGGCCCAATTCCAGGATACATTTCAAAATTTTCAATTAATTTTTTAAAACTTTCTGGATATTTGATCATTAAAACAAACCACCCAAGCCCCCAGTTAAAGCATTAAATTTCGCCATCTTTTCGCTTGTTGTTTTATCAATTTTTTTATATGCTTCACCGCAAGCAGCAACTATCATATCTGATAGCATTTCATAATCGTCTTTGCCTTCTGCCTCGAAACTATTATCAATATTAACAGACTTAATTTCTTTAGTACCATATACTTCAACACTGACAACTCCGCCAGCGGTTGCATTAAAGACAGTCTCTTCGATTTCTTTTTGAGTGTCTTCCATTTCCTGTTGCATTTTTTTTATTTTTTTTAACATCGCTTGTTGGTTCATATAAACTCCTTATTCAATATTAACAAGATCTCCAAACATTTGGATTGTTTTATTAATTGTTTTTTCTTTATCATTTTTATATTCTTCTTTAGAATCAATAATCTCTAATCCTTCAATTTTTATAGGTGATAAAGTTGGATATTTGGTACCTATAAAATATTGACTTTTATACTCTGCACTTTTTTCAGCCCAAACGTTACTTGGTAAAGCAATATAATTATAACTATCACCTAGCAAATTATAAAGGATTTTAAGCGCCACAGCCTTAAATTTTGCTCTCATAACTTGATTACACAAAACAACTGTTTGAAATACAATGATAAATTCTTTATTTCCAACAGCGGCAATTTGCCCTTCTTGCAAAGTTTCAACTATAGACAATAAATCCGGAGTTACTCCCCTAGCCATTATCTTCCATAATTGATCAATACGGGCCTTGTCGTTTCGTGATTCAGGATTTGTTGTATCATATAATATTTGTTCAATATGTTTAATATTATATGAATTAAATTTATCATGAAATTCCTCATCAGATGAAGTGTTTTTCTTTCTTTCTTCTGATTTTTGCTGGGATATCACTTCATTAGGACGTTCTACTTCATTTTCATGTGCAATCATCTGTTTTTCTAATTCATATGGTTGTTCCGGTCTCTTTTCACGAATCACCAAACTAGAATTGGGCTTATTTATTACTTCTTCACCCTTCTCAGAATCATAATATTTGGAAATGATATCGACTGAGACCTTCGGTTTAGTTACAACAGGTTCTGGTTTAACTTCTAGAGTGGGTTTGATATCTAAAGTATTTAAAACTACGTCTTCATTTTTTTGAGTTTCTATTATTTTTTCATCATATATATCAGCAATAGTTTGCACTGTTTCTTTATCTACAGCAACATCTATTTCTTCAATCTCTTCATTCGGCTTAGACAATTCCTCAAAATCATATTTTTTCTTGTTTTTTGACAAACTATAATCATCAATTGATGTCACAGTGTCACCAAATAACATAATTTGACCAGCCGGTTTTTTTGTTGCTTTATGAATATTTTTCTTCTCTGCTAATTCTCCAGCCAATATTTGATATATTTTCTTTTCAATAGAATTGATTTTTGTTTCTATTTCAGTCATATCATTGCTACTAACAGCACTATGATTTTTTGTTTGTGTGTTATTATTTGAGGAAACCTTTAAATTTTTGATTTCTTTATTTAAAGTCTCAATTCTTTGATTCAATGAAGAGACTAAATCACTATTGACATCTTGCATATCCATATTTTCTAAAACGTCTAAGCGTTTATATATATCATCTAAATTGACGTCAGCAACGACTTCTTTTTCATCTTTTTGTTGTTGATTTATTTTATGATATCTTTCTTGTAATTCATTAACCATTTCTTGTAACTGAGTTAATTCACCTTTAAAGTTAGTATTAGAATTATCGACTGAAATTTCAGTAGGCTTATGAACAATATTTTGTTCCATTTCAGTGACTTTATTAACAAGTTTATGTAATTCCAATTTAGTAAGTTCAGAAGTAACCTGATTTAATCTATTTTCTAATTGATTAATTTTCTCATTATCCTGTACTTCTACATGAGAATTATTCACAATACCATTTACATTTATGTTTTCAATTTTTTGCTCTAACTCTGTCAAACGTTTAATCATATCTAAATCTTCATTAGATATATTACACATTCTGATTAACGCAATTTCTAGAAAAATATTAGGCGTAGCCGAAAACTTTACTTTATTTTGAATATCACACAATACATCAATATAATATAGTATTTTATTATTTGGCATATTATTAGCAATATTTTGAAATTTTTCTTTTGTGAATACATATTTGACAAGCGTTGGAACGCTTATGCTTTTATATAATAATGCATCACGATAGAATATTAACAACGCATTTATAATCTTAGAGACTTCTTTACCGGTAGATAATAAATCATTGATTATTTCTAATGTTGTTTGAATATCTTTATTGTCAATGGAAGTAGTTAAAGACATTATCTTTTCAAAACTAAGTGTTCCTGTAATTCCATTTATATCTTCAATCGTAATATTTTTATTGCCATAAGAAATTGCTTGGTCCAAAATACTCAAAGCATCGCGCATTGCACCTTCGCCTGATTCGCTAATGGAATTAACAGCTTCTTCTGTAATAATTACATCTTCAACTTTACATATCTCGCTAATCTTTGTTCCAATCTCCACTAAAGAAAATGCCTTAAAATCAAACCTTTGACAACGTGAAATAATTGTCGCAGGTAATTTTTGTGGTTCGGTGGTTGCTAGGATAAAAACCACATGTTTAGGTGGTTCTTCAAGTGTCTTAAGTAAAGCATTAAAAGCACCGCCAGTCAACATATGTACTTCATCTATTATATATATTTTATATTTTGCTCCACTGGGTAAAAACTTTACCTTTTCACGAATTTCTCTAATCTCATCCACTCCATTATTGCTAGCTGCATCTATTTCAATAACATCAGGATTATTTCCATTACTTATTTCTTGACAACTAGAGCATTCATCACATGGTTCACTATCTTTAGGATTTAAACAATTTAATGCTTTCGCAAAAATTCTCGCTATGGATGTTTTTCCAGTACCACGAGGACCAGAAAAAAGATATGCATGCGATATTTTTTTATTTATAATCGCATTTTTTAACGTCTTTACCACAACTTCTTGGCCAACAATCTCGCCAAAAGTTTGTGGGCGATAAGTTCTATATAATGCTTTATACGCCATAACGTTTCCTCCATAATTTATTTATATTTAAGAATTTTCTTGAAAAAAGATACGAATTTCTAATCATTAAAAATCCGATATAGAAAATAAGTATCTTGCTTTTATTTCAAAAACTACTATTGATTTTTGGCTTATGCTTCTTCTGCCGCATCTTTTAAATCATTATATTTTTTTACTGCATCTTGATATACTTTATAATTCGGAATTTCGCTATAATATTCCTCATCCAAATCAGCTAATAATGTCGTAACTTTTTCAATTGCATTTCTAGATTTTTCATCATAATTTACGGTTTTAATACTTGCAATTGCATTTTTAATCGCAACAATTTCTTCTACTAACTCATCCGGTACATCCAATATGATAATCGTTATTGTGACAGTAACACTACTACTTGGATTTTTTAAAAATGAGCTTGCAGGAGCATATATCCTCAATTTAACCGTACCTTTTTCTTTAGCAGTAAATACCCCGTCAGTTACTGTTAATAGATTCGTCTTATCAATACTATAATTAACGGTTTGCACAGGAGTATATTGTTTGCCCTCACTTGCTTTTAAAGTGTGTCCTATTTCAAAAGACTCACCCTTTGCAATATGTAATGTATTATCTGGATATTCCTTATCAAAAACAATACTTGCAGGATCAGGTAATATGATATCTAAAGTAGTAGATATTTCAATAGGTTTATTAGCAAGTTCCCCAGTCATAGTTAAAACAACTTTACCAATAGCTAATCCTGTAATAGAAACAACCATGCCTTCATATGTATAACCTGTGTCATCTCCGCGGATAAACCAATTCCCATTTTCACCACGAACTGGTTCATACTCTTCTCTGCAACCAATATTTGTAGCAACGCCATTCAGTACCCAACACATTGTGCTATCCTCAGTCGTCTGAGCTATTTGAGTTATTTCACTTTGTGTATAATCAGAACGCTCCGCTTTAATTCTAGTCTTAATATTATTGATATACCAATAATCATCTTCAATATGAATACTATCGCGAGAATCATATGGTATTGCAGTTTTTTTAATAATTTCTTCGTTGTTTTTCATCTCAACAAAAGTCCAACACGAAACATTTCCACTTTTTTTAGCAAATGATCCCATTTGTACTTCTACTATGTTTTCTTCGCTCAAAGAGAAATCAAATTTTACATTAGATATTTTGCGGCCAACGACAACCTCAGGAACCAATGCTCGCGTCTCATCTATTTCAATATAATATGATGTTGCGCTAAAATAACACTCTACGGTGTTCCCGCCACTGAATAAAGTAACAAGTAATATTATTATAAACAATGCTAAAAAGAAAGAACCAACAATAATAAAAGATTTTGCTTTTCCCATATTACTTCCTCCGTATATACTATTATACAATTTTTATAGCATAAAGTCAATATTTTCATAATTGAATATTAATGAAAAACTGTTTTGTTCTTTAAATGCGATTTAATTAATATATATTAATATGTTGAATATATTAAATAAAAACTTTACCAATATTGACGCTTTTATTTTGATACTTGGCGGAGTATCCTTGTTTTTGTTTTCCTTGGATTTGTTGAAAAAGAATTTATTTCTTATATACAATGAGAAATTATATAATTTAATACAAAAAACAACTAACACTAAATTTAAAGCTTTTTTAATGGGCATAATTTGTACAATCGTTATGCAATCTTCATCTGGTGTGACCGCTGTTGTTATCAGTTTGATGGCGGCTGGATATCTAGGACTACCACAAGCATTAGGCATAATGATTGGTTCAAATATTGGAACCTGCATATCTGCATTCATAATAACAATAAATATTGATTTTCTTTCATTGTATATTATCACCTTCTTTTTTATCATATACCTATTTTGTAGAAAAGAAAAAACTAAAACAATAATGTCTATATTTATATGTATAGGAATTGTTTTTCTTGGTTTACAATTTATTGAATCTGGATGTGCTGCTCTAACGAATAACATAAATATAACAAATGGCATATCAAAACTGCAAAATAATAAATTTGTATCATTGAATTTTGGTATCTTAATAACAATATTAATACAATCATCATCGGCAGTTATTGGGATATTAGAACAAATGTATCACACTGGTCTTATAAATATAACCACCTCGACAACAATGATGTTAGGTTCAAATATAGGTACTACTATAACAGGATATCTGACACTTCCAAATACTAACAAGGAAGCCAAACAAGCAGTTCATGCTAATGTAATATTTAATATATTAGGTGCAATTATTTTTTATTTTTTAATGACTCCATTTGTATATTTACTACAAATAATGGAAAACTCCTATTTTATAAATAATATCAAACTAACTGTTGCTAGTTCACATTTAATATTTAATCTCGTTTCTGCTTTTATTGGATATATTTTCTTTGACCAACTAATTTATATTGTTAATAAAAACTATTATAAAAAGAAAATGAATTATCGTTTCAAGTCAATTGACAAAATTTAATGGACAGTGTATAATATATTCAAATAAATAGACAAAGAAGAGAAAAGTACATATTGATTTTGAAAACAGTGATATAAGGATAGTGAAAACTTATACAAATAAATTTGGAAAGAACACTCTGAGTCGTTGGAAGAATTAAGTAGAACCAACTGTATTATCTGCATTAAAGATATAATTAAGAGCATATATATAATTATATATATGAATTAAGGTGGTACCGCGATTATTCGTCCTTAAAAGTAATAATACTAATTTGATTATTAGTATTGATACTTTTAAGGATTTTTTTATTAGGAGGTAAATATGAAAATAAGTCTTAAAAAATTATCAACAAACTATTCAAGCCTTATCAATCATGAAGTTATGATTCAAGGTTGGATAAAAACCAACCGAGATCAAAAAGAATTTGGATTTATTAATTTGAATGATGGCACAACACTTGCAAATATTCAAGTTGTATATGATAAGAATTTAATTAACTTTGAAGAAGTTCAAAAATTTAGAGTTGGATGTAGCCTTACTGTTTACGGAATAGTGACTTTAACCCCACAATCAAAACAAGTTTATGAACTTAAAGCAACTAAAATAATTTTATTAGGTGATTGTCCAGAGGACTTCCCTATTCAACCAAAAAAACATTCTAAAGAATTTTTGCGTGAACAAGCACATCTACGCCCTAGAACTAACTTGTTTAACGCAACATTTAGAGTACGTAGTATTTTAGCATATGCTATTCATAATTTTTTCAAGGAACGTGACTTCATATATGTTCATACTCCAATAATCACTGCTAGTGATTGTGAAGGGGCTGGCGAAATGTTTCAAGTAACCACTTTAGATCTTCAAAGAATCGCTAAAGATGGCAAAGTTGATTATAGTAAAGATTTCTTTGGTAAGATGGCAAATCTGACAGTTTCAGGGCAATTAGAAGCCGAAACTTTTGCAATGGCTTTTAAAAATGTCTATACATTTGGACCAACCTTCAGAGCCGAAAACTCAAACACAACAAGGCATGCATCAGAATTTTGGATGATTGAGCCCGAGGTTTGTTTTGCAGACTTAAATGATGATATGGATTTAATAGAAGATATGGTTAAATATGTAGTTGATTATGCATTAAAGAACGCCTCTGAGGAACTACAGTTTTTTGACCAATTTGTTGCTCCTGGAAAGATTGAACAATTGACAAAGCTAGTTAATTCACAAATAGTTCGCTGTGATTATTCTAAAGCTATTGAAATATTAACTAAAGCTAGTAAAAAATTTGAAACAAAAATACAATATGGTGATGACCTATCAACAGAACATGATAAATATTTGACCGATGAGTACTTTAAAGCCCCTGTCTTTATAACTAACTGGCCAAAAGAAATTAAAGCCTTCTATATGCGCTTAAATGATGATAATACAACAGTTGCTTCTGTTGATTTGCTAGTTCCTGGATCAGGAGAATTAGTCGGCGGAAGCCAAAGAGAAGAAAGACTGGATTATTTATTAAAACGTATGGAAGAAATGAATGTTCCAACAAAAGGAATGGAATGGTACTTGGATTTGAGAAAGTATGGCGGAGCATATCACTCAGGTTTCGGACTTGGATTTGAACGCCTTATTATGTATGTTACAGGTATTGAAAACATACGTGATACAGTTCCATTTGCACGAACTCCTAAAAATTGTGAATTTTAAAATTTAAAATCCAGAAAATAATAGTTCTGGATTTTTCTTTTGTCCAAAAGCAAATTCTATGATATAATATAGACATACAATAAATTATTTTAATTGAGAGGTGCAAAAAATGAAAGAATTTGAAAAAGAATTTAATGAATTAATTGTTGAAACTTTTCATCTTATTTTAAAAGAAGAAATGAAATTTATCAAGTCCCTTTCGGATAGTGATCTATCATCTAGAGAGATTCATTTAATTGAGGGTGTAGGTCAAAACGAAGGAATTATGACCATTTCAAGTACCGCTGAGCTTTTGGAAATTACTCTTGCTAGTGTGACCGTAATGGTTAATAAGTTAGAGAGTCAAGGATATATTAATAAACAAAAAGATAAAATAGATGGAAGATCTGTACGACTTTCACTAACCGAAAAAGGAAGAGAAATTGATAAATTGCATTTAAACTTTCATAATAAAATGGTGAATCGGATTGCTGATAAAATGACTGACTTTGAAAAGGAAGTACTAAAAAAAGGTGTTCAAAAACTAAATGCTTTTTTTAAAACCGAATTACAATAAAAAAGTGTCGAACTCATATTTATATTATGAGTTCGGCACTTTTTGACTATCTCTTTTCTTGTCTTTTCAATAAATTAAAATTTCAATTATTCCTTATTAAATAAAAATAATAAAACTGTTGTAATACCGGTAAATACCATAAACAATATTGTGCCTATTCCTACTGTACCTACAAACTTAAAAACACTTGGTACTCCTTCTGGCAAATCAGGAAAGATTAATCCTAATAAAAGCGCCAAAAGAATCGCTATGAATGATACCATACTTATCCATTTAATTTCCATGACTTCACATATGCTTCCATTGTTCTTAATGAATGCAAGTAGCAATGCAGTTAAAACAATGCCAACACAAATAATTGCAATTACTAGCAATACTGCCGCTAGATTTGTTGTAAAATAGCGACTAATTTTTGAGCTATCAGCGAAATCACCAATATACTCGTAAAAAGTAGCACCAGCCGCATTGTTTGCCTTCATTGCCTCGTTAGTTGCATCAGCTATCGCCTTTGTTGCCTCACTTAACTCACGCGCCTTTAATACAGAATAATTTAAGAACGTTGCTATAAGCGCTCCTATACTGCAAAGTAAAGCCCCTAATCTTTTAATCATAATAATTTTTTCCTCCTTCTTAAAATTCTTATAATTAGTTAGTTAAACTAACTAATTATAATTATATACTTTAAAATATATTTTGTCAATTCTTTTAAGAAGATTTTTTCTTTTTTATAATATATTTTTATTGTTAGATTTTATTTATTTTTTGAAAATTAATTGTTTTCATGATTTTGTGATAATTTATTATTAAATACATTTGCAAATTTTTTTATGTTTCGACATTTTTCTACAAATAGAAAAAAATCATATGATATAATGACATAAAACGGAGGTGAAAATGATGTTAATATAAAGAGCAAATAATTCATAAATAAATGCAATCAGTATTAATTACAATATTTGAGTATGATTTAAAGACAATAAAGGAGAAAACATGAGAAGAAAAATTTTAACATTTTTAAATTTATTTATTATATTTGTATTTGTCGCTTTTTTAGTCAGAACAGATGCGACGATCAATAACGAAAGCGATTATAATTTATTAATAATACAAACTGACAATAACGTGAATGTTTCACTATTAAAATTCACACAGTTTGACATTACAATAAATAATACTAGTAACGAAGTAACAGATTACGCAAGCAATCAATCAAAAGAATTCAATGTTCCAGAAGATGGGAAATATTATTTTAAAAATGACGGAGTAATAATGATTTCATTGAATTTAGAATCGCTACCTGATGGTTATGGAGCAGATAGCGAAACAATCATTTTTAATCATAACTGTAATTATAATGTAATTAATATAATGAAAATAGAAAATGTAATTTCATATATTGATTATGAAGGTCAAGTTATTACAGAAATATATTCAGAGGATCAAATACTTATTTATGCTGAATATGAAACCAAATTAGATTTAAAAGTAAATGAAACCGAAGACATAGCAAATATTGATTTTATTGATTATGTCATTATAACTAAGATATCAAATCAAGAATACTTTTTTAAAGACTCTTATAATTGCAGCGAAATGGATTTCGAAAGCAAAAAATCTTTCTTACATGCTTTAGATACAAATTTGAATTATAATGCAACAACACAACCTAATAGCTATTGTAGCTATAGTGGGTCTACATCTAACCAAAGCACTAGTGTTGCGGTTCTTGAAGAAACATTAAATATCACATTTGAAGATCCAGATGGAAATATAGACTTTATTATTCAATGCGATATTTATAGTGATGACTATGCAGGCACTACACAAGATGAATACATTTCCAGATGCGTTGCAGCAGCACATTATGTTGCCAGTATTATTAAACAAATAAAACAATATTATGACAGCATCGGTTTTAATATTCCCAAAACATACTTAAATAATGATGCCTTTTTAATTATACTAAATTCCAGAAAGCATGGTGGTTATTTTGGCCTTGCAGTACCATATGGCTTAGACAATGTATTAGAAATAGGTTATTCACATATCGAATTAGATAGAGATATGGCTTTGCTCTCTGTTTATCCTGAATTTTATGATTATATCCCATTAAATGGCCATTTTAACTTTGTTTCAAACGCTGATGTTATCAAGACTTTTATTGGTGTAATTGCTCATGAATATTTTCATTGTGTGTCTATTACTTATGTAATTACCGACACAAGAATTGCTAGTCATATTTGGATGTTGGAATCATTTGCAACATTCATGGAACTTACATATATGACATATAGAAATTTGGAATCAGATTGTCTTGAAACTGTCAGGAAAAAAGCCATTAATGAATTTTTAGCATATTCTAGTGCAAGCTTAATATCTATTGATAGCCACGAGGAATATCGATATGGTGCCGCCTTATTTCCCCTATTTTTATATCAAGAATATGGCGGTTATGGAATAATAAAAGATATTTTAGAATATTCATATGAAACATATTTAGATATCCAGGAACAAACAAATACTCCCCATAAAACAGTAGAGGATTTCTATACAGTGTTTGATGATGTATTAACGACCAAATATAATTCATCATTCGCTGAAGCCTTCACCAAATTCACTGCTAATAAAGCCTTTCCTACATATTTTTTAACTGCTATTTCTCCATTTTATACAAAAAATTGGTCAACTCCAGCAACAAGCCCACGTAATATAGGTAGTTCAAGCCTTACCAATAGGGTTATCAATCCAGCATCTAGTTCTGGTATACGTATTGAAGGATTGGCCAGTAAAGATTATGATGTATATGTATTAGTAAAATTTTTAGATGATAATGATTCTGAAACCAAAACTGCAACTACAGATGATTTAACCATTTCATCTATAAAAAAACAAACCAAGGGTTCTAGTATTAATTATTCCTATCGAATTATGGATAATATTCCTGAGACACAAATTTTATTATCTTATAAAATGGGAATGAATAATACAAATTATTATTTAATGTTTAATAATATAAATTGGGCAGAAAAAATTAATTTTTCTTATCAGACTATTACAGTATATAATAATAAAACAGTGAATCTAGGAACAAATGATATTACAACTAATGTTAATAGTGCAACTAATACTACTTTATATAATTTTACACCTACATCTACTAATTTCTATAATATCAAATTAAATGCTAATACTGCTTTTAATAGTGGGATGATTAAATTATTAGATAGTGATTTTAATCCAGTCAAAAGACAACCAACTGATTCAATTTATAATGAAGCAAGTAATATGAGTTTGAGTAATAAAATAACTGCTTTACTAGAAGCTAATAAACAATATTACATAGTTGTCAATTATTACGGAGCAAATGTTCCAAAAACCGAACTGATTATCTCATTAGAAAGTCAAGTTTTTAATCAGCTCAACGCAAATTATGGTTACGAAGCTGAGGCGTCTAGTTATGGCGACTATTTAACAAAGTTATGCTTTAGCCCTGGTGAATATAAAATTACTTTTAACTATGATTTTTATGCTGCCGTACCAATTATTTGTAATATTTATAAACAAGATTCAGATGAAACAGTGAGTTATATAAATGGTTCTTATTTAAGCAGTTCAAATAGAAATTATATTTATTATATTAATATTTCAAAAACTACTAACCTATATTTTGGTGTATTTAACTTTTATGGCAGCGGAGTCGTTGATTTGATTATAGAAAGAACTAGTAAATTCACCAAAATAAATGATGGTGAATCTCTAGAAATTGCAATCGAATCACCACATCAAGAACGATATTTAAGATTTACGCCAAACAGTTCTGGTTATTATCTATTTTCTAGTCAAACATATACTGGGGAAAGTGTACCGTATTTATACTTCTATACCGACAGCAACTTGAATGATTTTGTCTTTGATATACTTTCTGAGGGAGGAAACTTCAATGAATTACATTACCTTGAAGAGGGAATAACGTATTATATAACGTTTAGCAGTAGTTTTGAATGTATAATGGCATTTACCATCAGTAGTGACCTTGAAAGTCGATATGATGTAGGAAGCCATAGCGATTCATTAAATATTACAGCATATTTTTCTTATGATTATCGTAATCATTATTTTAAATTTACTCCTAAAAAAAGCGGATACTATTCTTTGACCGGTAGTACTTTTGATGGGACTGGTAATTTATATGTTTATGGATCTACTAATAATATTTTAAGCAATCAATTCTTTTTTAAAAGTGGAAACTTTTATAATATTCAATATCTAACATTAGGAACAACATATTATTTTATGTTAGCTAATAGTGGGATTAATTGTGAATCTGCATTTTCTGTAAATTTTGAGTCGGAAAATGCAATCACATATGAACAAATGGCACCGCTTGGTATGCCAACTGATTCAGATTTTTCTAGTGAATCCGAAACATATTATTATAGTTTTACACCAAGTGAAACAGGAAATTATCAATTTTCCGGATATTCATATAACGGATTAGGCAATTTAATGTTAGTAGTTTACACAGATAATGGATTTGAGTTTAGTGAATATGGAAATTTTGATATTACATATCACTTCACATCAGGAATAACATATTATTTCAGATTAAAAAATTACGGAAACGATTGTTCTGCTAGTTTAGTAATTGATTTTTCATAAATATAAATATTAGGTTTCATATTAAATAATATATTTACGTCTTTCATACCTAAAATATTTGAGAAATAATAAAGAAGGAATTGATTGAAATTAATAGCACAATAAAGTGATTAAATAATTAGAAAACCGCCAATTATTCTTGGAATTTCCATTAGAATAATTGACGGTTTTTTAATTTTTGTAATAAATAAAATAAACTTTTGGTTATCTATGAATTGAATAAATTAATTAATAAAATAATGAATCAACAATTATGAATACTTTATATTAGATATTTTTATTTGAATACTCCTTTAGTATAATCAACAGGCATTGTAAAGATAATACCAGTATCCGGAGTACTTAAACTACCAATAACTTTTTCAATAATATCCACAACTTTTTGTTGTTCATTATCATCAATTACCATAAAAATAGTTTTGCTTTCTTTGCGACTTGGATCTAAGAACTGTCTTAAAGATGAAACAATTCGATGATCATCACTATCCGCTAAAGAATGAGCCATACCAGTAGAATTTATAATCGTCGCTCCTCTAACGTCATTCTCCACCAATTCATTCAACAATTGGTTCAATTTTTCAACCTTGTTTAATACAAAAAATAATACTTTCATATTCTATCCTCCTTAAATTTAGTTTCTTTCTGTTTTTCATTATACCATACAATAGTAATAATAATTTCTTGTTTTTCGTCGAAATTGACAACTTTTATTGACCAAATCATTTTCGCGCATTCAGGATGATCAATAAAAGGATTACGATTACCTTGAATTTCATATGTCTTTTCATTTCTATAAATTTCAAAGCTATCAACTGGATCAGCCTCATTCCAGGCTAATAACATATCAAATGACTGAGCAACCCTATTTAAAGCATATGCATCAGCTTGTTCATAACGAACATATAAGTAGAATAAAATACGTGCAACATCGCCCTTAACTTCATCTCTTGGCTCATAATAAGTAGAATTAGTTGTCTCTCCATATCTCTTATTGCCACGACTACTGTTCACTCCAGGTTCACAAGGTCTCAAATGATGTAAATCAGCTCCAGCACCACTTGTGGTAAACCAACTTAAAGACTGTGGCCAAACGTGTTCTCTCGTCCATGTTGCCCCATTATCCCATTTACTTGGAAGTGATGCCCCAGTATATATCATAATAATATTATTAGCATTATTAGGGTCCACATCTGTTTTAGCAATATCTTGACGCAAATCATTATATGTAGTTGTCTTTTTAGTAACCGAAATTATAGATCTTAAACTACTTTTTAATTCAGTACCTGACTTGCCTATAGCAGCTTGATAGTAAGCCATCTCCGATTCAAATAACCCAACAGGATCATCTCTGTCATCTGGGTCGTCTATATCGTCTGGTATTATTATACTATTATCACTTAAAATTATATGAAAACCGCCAGTAAAATTTTTATATATAACTGTAATCTCATGCTCGCCCACTATTTCTAATTTAGCCAAATCAGCTTCAAGTATCATACTTTCTTCAACTGATATATAAAAGAAATCACCATTTTGATATGTAGCTTTTATTCTAACATCCTCTAAAGTAAAATCATTTATACTAACCTCATCACCAATTAATTCCATATCTATTTCATATACGATATTTTGAACTGGTGGAATTTCATTACAGCCAACAAATAAGACTAATGCAAATAACAATATTACGAGTAAACTTCTTTTCATAACTAATCTCCTAGGTATTTTTGAATTTCTTCTAATTCTGGTATACTTGTGAATCCACCCATTTTGGTACACGATAACGATGAAACTTTTATTGCAAACTTGTGAGCATTTAAATAATTGTTAATAATGTTTGTAATATAAAATAAAAAACTACCAATGTAAATATCTCCTGCGCCAGTGGTATCCAAAACTTTCAGTTCTTTTTCATTCACTTTATTTTCAGACACTGCGTTTTCATAAAATAGCAACGCCCCAGCTTTACCTTGCGTAATCATTACTACTTTTGCTCCATTCATTAATAGGTCATTAGCTAAATGCCTTATATCAATATCTTTATATAAAAAAGCAATGTCTTCTAAACCAAGCTTAATATAATCAGCCATTTTCATAAATTCTAACACTATTTTTTTATACTCATCAATATCATCCCAAAAGGACAATCTAATATTAGGGTCAAATGATACCTTCCCACCGGCTTTTTTTATATTATCAATACATTTTTCAGTAGCCCTACGAACTGGTTTATCTATTAAATCAACAGAACAAAAATGTAGGATGTCGTTTTTATTAAAAACAATACTTTCGACTTCAGAAACATCTAAAAACATATCTGCAGAATTTCTTGTTCTTTTAATAAAATGTCGCTCTCCCGATTGATCAACATTCACTTCAACAACGCATGTTTTATACCTAGAAGTTTGATAAAGATAATCACAGTTTATTCCAGTATCAATAATTGCTTTTTTGATTTCTTCGCCCTCTCTATCAAACCCAACCTTACCAATAAAAGCCGACTGTCCACCTAATTTAGCAACTGTACCACAAACATTTAAGGGGGCGCCTCCTATTAAGTAACCTGTTTTCCCATTTATTGTTATTTTATCAATTAAGGCTTCCCCAATAGTATAAATCATTTTATCACCTTGTCTATATTATATCACTTATTGAAATTTAAAAAAAGTGTTATCTTAAAAATGATATCACTTTTTATTATTTTTATTATTTTTTATTTTCTTTTTCCAATTTGATTGTGGCTTGTGCGGCTGCCAAACGAGCAATCGGTACACGATATGGCGAACAAGATACATAATCTAAGCCAATTTTATTAAAGAAATCAATACTACTAGGCTCTCCACCGTGTTCACCACACACACCAATATGTAAATGGCTATTAGCACCTTTTCCTAAATTAGTTGCTAATGATATTAACTTTCCGACTCCTTGTACATCAACCTTTGCGAAAGGATCAAATTCATATATCCTTTTAGCATAATACTCACTAAGAAAACCACCGGCATCATCACGACTAAAGCCAAAAGTCATTTGCGTTAAGTCGTTAGTTCCAAAACTAAAGAAATCAGCTTCTTTGGCTAATTCATCAGCTAATAGTGCAGCACGAGGAAGTTCAATCATTGTTCCAACTAAATAATCAACTTTCATTTTATTTGCTTCTAAAATTTCATTAGCTGTTTCGCAAACTATCCTCTTAATATATTGTAGTTCCTTAACTTCACTAATCAAGGGAATCATAATTTCTGGAATTGCTTTATATTTAGGATTGCGTTTCTTCACATTTACCCATGCTTGTATAACAGCTTTTGTTTGCATTATGGCAAGTTCAGGATAGGAGACCGACAAACGGCACCCACGATGCCCCATCATTGGATTAAATTCATGTAATGATTGAATTTTTGAATTTAATTTTTCAACCTCTAAACCCATATCTTTAGCAAGCTCAATAATATCATCAGAATTACTTGGTAAAAACTCATGAAGGGGTGGATCTAGATATCTTACAGTTACAGGGAAATCGCCCATCGCTTCATAAATAGCCTCGAAATCCGACTGTTGCATAGGGAGTAGCTTATCCAAAGCTTTTTGTCTGCCCATTATACTATCAGAAAGAATCATTTCTCTCATAGCTTTAATACGATCTACATCAAAAAACATATGTTCAGTACGACATAAACCAATTCCCTCAGCCCCAAATGAACGTGCCTGTAGAGCATCTTTTGGTGTATCCGCATTAGTTCTAACAACTAAACGTTTAATCTCATCACACCAAGCCATAATAATCTCAAAATTACCAGAGATGCTTGCTGAAACAGTTTTTATTATATCATCATAAATGAATCCTGTTGATCCATCTAAAGAAATCATATCGCCTTCTTTATAACGTTTACCATCAAGTTCAAACCATTGTTCTTCTTCATTTACAATAAGTTCTTTGCAACCAGATACGCAGCATTTACCCATACCACGAGCCACTACTGCTGCATGAGATGTCATTCCTCCTCGAGCAGTTAAAAACCCTTCGGAGACATGCATACCTTCAATATCTTCAGGTGATGTCTCAAGACGGACTAGGACAACTTTTTTACCGGCTTGAGTTTTAGAAATTGCCTGCTCCACCGTAAAAACAACTTCTCCAGCGGCTGCTCCTGGGGATGCTGGTAAACCTTCACCGATTTTATTGGCTTCTTTTAAACTTTTTATATCAAACTGTGGATGCAAAAGACTATCCAGTTGCATAGGGTCAATTTGCATTAAGGCCGCTTCTTTAGTAATCATTTTTTCATTAAACATTTCAACAGCAATTCTTAAAGCAGCACTAGCTGTACGTTTACCATTTCTAGTTTGTAATAAATATAACTTACCATTTTCAATAGTAAATTCTATATCTTGCATATTTTTAAAATGATTTTCTAACTTTTGTGATAAATCAACAAATTGCTTATAAACAGAAGGCATCTTATCCGCGAGAGCCTCAATCACCTCAGGGGTTCTAATACCGGCAACAACATCTTCTCCTTGAGCATTAATCAAATATTCACCATATAATTTATTCTCTCCAGTTGCTGGATTTCTTGTAAATGCAACCCCCGTTCCTGATGTATCCCCCATATTTCCATAAACCATTGACTGAACAGTGACGGCAGTCCCCCAAGAAGATGGAATTCCGTGAAGTTTACGGTAATACTGTGCACGAGGATTTTCCCATGATTTAAATACGGCATTTATTGCCCCATATAATTGAATTTTCGGATTTTCTGGAAATTCAACATGTAAATTATCAAAATAGAATTTTTTAAAAAGCTTTATCATTTCTTCAAGGTCTTTAGCTGTAAAATCTAAATCAAACTTAATATTTCGCTTTTGTTTCATATCATCAATTATTGTTTCAAAACGCGACTTTTGAAGTCCCATGACTACATCAGCATACATTTGAATGAAACGTCTATATGAATCATATGCAAAACGAGGGTTATTTGTACTCTTAGCAATTCCCTTTACAACCTCATCATTTAAACCTAAATTTAGTATTGTATCCATCATTCCTGGCATAGAAGTTCTAGCTCCAGAACGCACTGAAACTAACAAAGGATTATTAACATCACCAAACTTTTTACCTGTTATTTTTTCTAATTCTTTTAATGATTTATCAATTTCAAAATTAATATTGTCAGATAATTTTTCTTGATTATTATAATAAAACACACACGCATCAGTACCTATAGTAAATCCTTGGGGTATAGGTAAACCAAGTTTTGTCATTTGGCCAAGATTCGCCCCTTTACCACCAACAATATTTTTCATTGTCTCGTCGATTTCCGAAAACATATAAACATATTTTTTATTTTCCATATTTCCCCTCCACATTCTTATAGTAATATGCAATTTATTCTAACACATAACTTATGAAAACGCAAACATTTTTCTTTTCTCTTTTTCTTTTATTATTGACAATTTTTTAAACTTTATTTATAGAATAAAAGAAAAACGAGTTTATATCAATTAAAATATAAACTCGTTTATTCCTATATTATAAAACTAAACTATTATTTTTTTTGAGGCTTGTTTTTATTTTGTTGATTATTTTTAGCATCCTCAGATGACCAAATCATTATAAACGATCCGCAAACAATACCAAAAATTGCAATTGCAATCAAAGCTTCCCACCAAATATATTTTGTTATAGCATATTTTAAATAACCTGCTTCAAATATATCTTTGTCATAAGTTTCAGTGAAACTAGCTATTTTTTCTTTAACCTCAGTATTTTCATTAACAGCTGCATGATTGTATAAGTTGTTGAAACTAAGTTTACATACTTCTTCTTCAACAACATCAGCATTTGCCCATGATGAAGAAACTATAACAGTTATATCAACTTCACTAGTGAAGTTTTTAAAAACATCTTCCTGATTTTTACTGGTTGTTCCATCAACATATGTGTTTAAAACCATATAACGTAGTGGCATCGGTGAACCATTACCAAGTTTTTTCTTATGAGAGTCTCTTTCTGGACTATACCCATAATCATACACTACAACATTACCTACACCAGCTGTTGTTGATAATCCTTTTTCAAACTTGTGTGAATCATCAGCCATCGGATCTGTCTCAGTTGGATCAGTAAAAAGTATTTTCATTCCCATAGGTTCATCAACATTCAGTTTGTGTTCTTTTGTTGGATCTAAAGTAGTTGCTAAATTAGTATAATTAATATTATATAAAGCTATATAATATGTAACATAATTAACATCTTTAGTTCCAAGTGAAGTTCCCTTTTTATTGATATATTCTTCGTTTACAACTTTATTAGAACGAATAATCGTAAATGTAAATAAATGACCATCTTCATCTTCGTTGGCAAGGTCAGCATTCTTAATGTCTTCTGAATAGAAAAATTCATATCCTTCTTCAAGTTTTTCATATTCTAAAGTTTGATTAATAAATTCCAAATATGAAACTAGTCGATCCTCTGTATTTGTATCGCTTGCTTGTTCCATATAATAAGTGAAAAACGATGTTTGATATCTATTATAGGCATACCACCCTGTAAAAAAGGCCGCAAGCAATGGAATTATTACTATAATAAGTGCTTTAATGAGTTTTTTCATTTTATCCTCCAATTATCTTTTATAGTATTATACCACATTTTTTCGATTTTTCAAATAAATTTATACTTTTTTTAGCAAAGTTTAAGAAAATAAAAAAATAAAAAAAATATTTTTATAAAATAGTTGTATTTTTTTGAATTTTTTTGTATACTATATACAAGGAGGAAAAATATATGAAAATAGAATGGTTTTCGAGAAGCACAAATGGCCTTGCAACAATATATGATACTAATATAACCTTGAACACTGTTGCTAGTAATCACTTTAAAGGTGCATATGGAACCATGATTGGTTATGATGCAGGCAGTAAAGCTCTAATTATTAAAGCAATCAGTAAACAAGAATTATCATTAGGATTATTTAGAAGCGAGGAAATTCATCCAATTTCTATAAAACCCAGTTATGGAAGAATTAACGGCAAAGGGATTGTTCGGGACTTATGCACTTACTTTCCTTTGAAATTTGATACTGTTCCTTCGCATAAATTTGAATGTGAATGGTTCCAAGAAGATAACACGCTAAAAATATTTTTAAACAAGGAGGTAAAATAAGGATGCAAACTATATTATTAGATCTTACAAACATTGACATTGCTATGATTATTATATGGAGCGTTTTTATAGTTGCCGCCGTTATTATTGAGTTAATGACCGGAGACTTACTAACAATTTGGTTTGTCATAGGGGCAATCGGTGCTTTAATTGCTACCGTATTTGGACTAGAAATTTATTATCAAATTTCTATTTTTCTAGTTATTTCTGCCGCTGCTTTATTTATCACACGACCAATTGCTAAACGTCTTCAACAAAAAGAAGTTATTCGTACCAATGCTGATAGAGTAATTGGAATGATTGGTGTAGTAACTATTGCTTTTAAAGCAGGAGAAATTGGCCAAATAAAGGTTAATAATGAGAATTGGCGGGCTATTTGCTCTTCAGCAAATGATTTTGATGAAGGAGATAAAGTTCAAGTAGAAGCAATATCTGGAACAAAAGTAATTGTTTCAAAAATTGAAAAAGATAACATTGTTAAATTATAATATAAGGAGGATAAAATAATGTTTTTAGCAACACCAGGGCAAATTGTCCTATATGTTTTATTAGGTATTCTTTTATTGTTAGTAATTATTGGTGCTACAGGAATACGTATTGTTCCTCAAGCTCATTCTTATGTAATTGAAAAATTTGGATTATATCACAAAACATGGGGAGCAGGAATCCATTATTTAATTCCCGTAGCATGTAGAGTAGCTAAGAGAGTATCTTTAAAAGAACAAGTTATGGATTATGACCCACAACCAGTTATTACAATGGATAATGTGACTATGCAAATAGATACAGTCGTTTTCTTTGAGATTACCGATCCAAAATTATTTACATATGGTGTTGATAATCCACTTCGTGCATTAGAAAAATTGACATCTACTACTTTACGTAATATTATTGGTTCAATTGAATTAGACCAGACATTAACGAGTAGAGATTTAATTAATACGAAAATGACTGATATTTTAGATATCGCTACTGACCCATGGGGAATGAAAGTGACTAGAGTTGAACTTAAAAATATTTTGCCACCAAAAGATATCCGTGAGGCCATGGAAAAACAAATGCGTGCCGAACGTGAAAGACGTGAAGCCATATTACAAGCCGAAGGTGTAAAGCAAAGTGATATTTTACGTGCTGAAGGTGTTAAACAAAGCCAAATTTTACAAGCTCAAGGTAGCAAGGAAAGTGAAATCTTACGTGCTGAGGCAAAGCGTCAAGCTTTAATAAATGAAGCAGAAGGGCAAGCAAAAGCTATTTTGGCTGTTAAAGAAGCTGAGGCTAAAGGTATTGAGTTAATTAGAAAAGCTAATGCTGACCATGCCGTTCTAACTTTAAAAGCTTATGAAACTTTAGCAGAAGTATCAAAAGGCCAAGCAACAAAAATAATCATTCCTTCAGAAATACAAGGAATGGCTGGACTTGTATCCTCGCTAAAGGAAGTTGTAACTGAAAAAAAAGATAATTAATTTAAATAAAAAAGAGTATTATAAAAAACTGAATTCAGTTCATAATACTCTTTTTATTTTTAATTCTATATTATTTAATTCTTTCCATAATAGTCACATGAACAATGTCACCAGGCTGCTTATTTATTTGCGCCCTAATATCCTTCCTTAATCCAACAATATGATTTATAGTTTTCATCCTACAAACTTGACCATCATATTTTACTCCATCAAACGTAGCATGAACTAAAACTCTTTCTTTTCCAAATTCTTTTTTCACATCAAATGGTATATCTATATATGCTCCATCTATATCAGGAACTTTTTTTATTTCGGCATCAAACTCATATATTTTTGACATATTATTAACCAACCCTTTTTTATGTTTTTATTTATATTGAAATTAATTATTAAAATAGTTTGCATTATTAGGCGCTTCATTTCTATCAATATTACTATAGCTTCTTAACTTCGATGCAACAATAATGTTATAACTTTCAAACATTTTATTTTTTCCTTCTTGTTGACTCATATAGTGAGCTGAATTATTTCTCCACTCACTAACCGCCTTCTCATTTTCCCATACTGATAGACTAAGTAATTTTCCTTCATTAACAAGACTAGAAAATCTTTCAGATCTCAAAAAACCCTTTTGTTTTAAAAGATGTTCATTAAGATTTGATGCTAATTCAAGATAATTATTTATATATTCATTTTTAATTGTCACCTCAAATAATACATAAATCATTAATTTTTCTCCTTATAGCGCTGTTCCTTTAGTGGGAATGAATAACTTTGACATATCAATTCCCTCATGTTCTAACAATTTTATTTTTTTGGCAATTCCCCCAGCAAACCCAGTCAAACTCTTATTTGTTCCAACTACTCGATGACATGGAATTATAATGGATATAGGATTATGCCCAACTGCACCACCGACTGCTTGAGCTGACATTGTTTTTTTATTTCTTTTCCTGGCTATTTTTTCAGCAATATCGCCATATGTTATAACTTCGCCATATGGAATCTCCGTTAATATTTTCCAAACCTCTTGTCTAAATTCACCGCCAATTGGTGCTAAAGGCAATTCCTTAATATGGGGTTTTTCACCTGTAAAATATCTATCCAACCATTTTTTAGTTTTATCGAATATTTCTAAATCATCTTTTTGGACCATTTCAGTTGAGATAGTTCCCCCAAAGTATTTTTGGTCTTCCATCCATAAACCAACTATATTTTTCCCATCTCCAGCAAGGGTAATCGAACCAATTGGTGAATCATAAACTGTTGAATAATACATCTTTTACCTCCTCTTTTATTTTATAATGTGTTCCATAAATTTATTGTAGCATAACTGCGCCATGGTTTCCATTTTTCAGAAGTACTAATCATTTCTTTTTCCGAATATGGAAATAAAGCTTTTTTTATACCAATATCTGTTTCTAAAAACGAATCAGTCCATCCCATCGTTCTCATAGCAATGTACTTAGCCGTCCAACTACCAATACCCTTTATTTTCATTAACTTTTTAATTTCTGCTTCATAATCGACATATAAATCAAAACATATTTCATTATTCACAACTGCTTCAGCTAGTGCATAAATAGTTCTTGATCTTGAGGATATTATGCCTAAAACGCCAAGTTTTTCTTCTATATTCTCCAAATCATATATATCTTTTGCAGATGGAAAAACATGAGTTAACCCTTCAATCCCCGTATCAACTAACATTCCATATGCATTAACAATTCTTGATGCTAATGTACTAGCGGCTTTTACTGTTATTTGTTGGCCAAGAATAGCCCTAACTGACATTTCAAATGGATCAAAAGAGCCAGGTAGTCTCGTTCCCAAAACACAACTATTGGTTTTTATATCATTCATTGAAGTAAGAGCCTCATATATAATATAAGGATCACAGTATAAATCAAATAAATTTTTTAATTTCGATAATACTTCTGGCAAAACAATTAGTAATGTTTCACTAATAGTTATATTCAAACAGTTTTTATTGCTATTATTAGATACTTTTAACCATCCATAAATATCTTTACCATTCAGTGTCACTAAATGAACGGTTCTCATATACTCATTATCTTTTATTACTTCAATTCCCTTAATGGCACGAAGTTTTAAAAATGATAACATTTCATCCCACAAATATGGAGGACGATAATTTAATTTTAAAATAATGTCATTATTTTTTTCTTTTGACATGTTTTTTCTTAAACCAGATGGTGTGAGATCATATTTAGTTTTAAACAAATCATTAAATCTCCTTAGACTTCCAAAACCAGACGCCATTGCAACATCAATTATTGGCAAACTAGTATCCGTCAATAAACTCTTCGATAACAATAATCTATGTGTCTGTAAATATTGAATAGGAGAAACATTATATTCAGCTTCAAACACTCTTCTTAAATGCCTGTCACTACATCCCAACATTTCAGATAATCTTTCAATACTTATATCATTACCACAATATTTTTCTAACAATATTGTTGCTTTTTTAGCTAGCATTACTGAAGAGTCTACGATTGAGTTTCCAGGTGATAATTCTGGGCGGCATAATAAGCATGGCCTGTAACCATCCACTTCAGCAAGAGAAGCTGTTTTATAAAATTTACAATTTTCTTCTTTGGGGAGTTTGGCATGACATATTGGTCTACAGTATATACCAGTTGATGAGATTCCAACAAAAAACTTTCCATCAAACCTTGGATCTTTTGACTTAAATGCAGCATATAATTTATCTGTACTTTCTAGCATAATATATTTCCTCTTTTTGTATATATACATTATAACATTATTTCAATAAAAATACTGGCAATTTTCGGACATTAAAAGAAAATAATTATAAAAAATAATGTAAATGAAAAAGACGGCATTTTCAAACCGTCTCTAACATACTAACTTAATCTAGTGAAACAATATAGGCACATTGAATTTCAACTTTCTTTTCTGCAATTTACTTAAAAATTCTTTCTTCGGCAATGTACCTAAAATTGCTTCTACTTCCTTATCTTGCACTCGGTACATAAACATAAAATAAAATTCAATCGTACGTTCTAAGTAGGTTGAAATGTTATTGAAGATATAATATAAATATAAGTTATCTATTGAGACGCAGAATCTTCTTAATTAATAATTTTATATAGTATTTTATACAAAGTTTCAGCTTCTTCGCTATTTAGGTTAGTACATGAATATATTTTTGATGGTATTTCTAGTAATTCATCTTTTAATGCTTCGCTTTTATCAGTAATTGTAACCAGTACTTGTCTTTCATCATTATCAACTCTTTTTCTTGTAATAAATCCACTTTGTTCCATTTTCTTAAGTAATGGAGTAAGTGTCCCTGAATCAAGCCATAATTTTTCACCAAGTTGCTTGACATTCATTCTCTTTTCTTGCCATAAAACCATCATTACAATATATGAAGTATAAGTTAATCCTACCTTATCTAAAAATGGCTTATACTTTTTTATTATTTCTTTTGAGCAAACATATAAAGGAAAGCATAATTGGTTCTCTAATTTTAATTGTTTATATTTATCCATTTTATTAATTCCTTTTAACTATTTTAAAAAAGCGGTTGCTAATTGATTAGAACAAGTAGTTCATTCTCATTCATATTAATCACTTCAGATTTATCAATATTTCAATTAATAAATAAAGTATTAGTAATCACTTAACCAATCTAGCATATATGCGCGTTTTATTAAGTATAATATAGGTGAATCTTCCTTATTGTAATAATTTTTCAATATCAGCTTTCATATCTTCTGGTTTAGTTGCCGGAGCATATCTTCCAACTACATTTCCATTACAATCAACTAAGAATTTTGTGAAATTCCATTTTACTTTACCACCAAATAATCCCTTTTTATTTTCTTTTAAAAATTTAAACAATTCTGATGCATTTTTTCCGTTAACATCAACTTTAGCAAATTGCTTAAAAGTAATACTGAATTTTCTAGTACAAAAAGAATGTATTTCTTCATCGCTACCAGGTGCTTGATTCATAAACTGATTACACGGGAAATCTAAAATTTCAAATCCCTTATCTTTATAATTTTCATATAAAACTTGTAATCCATTATATTGTGGAGTAAATCCACATCCAGTAGCAGTATTAACTATCAATAGAACTTTACCTTCATATTCTTTTAAAGATACTTCTTTACCATTTAAATCATTTACTTTTATTTCATATAATGACATATTCTTATCTCCTTTTAATTGTATACAATTTAATTATACACAATTAAAATATTTTGTCAATAAAAATAAATATTCTTTCATAGAACGCACATCAATATCTATGTAATAGTAATCTCTTCAACAACAAAACCTAATTTCCTAGAAATATTTTGAATCAAATTATTAATTTGTTGAGAATTAATAAAGTCAAAAAATATATCCATATGATCAGTCGGAGTTATTATTACCTTATGGTGAGGTATAACTATATTAAAAAAGCTATTATACATAAAAATTGCTTCTATGAACAATTTGAGAATTAGTTCACCTTTTTTGCATAAGATTCCACCATCAAAATTATTACTTATGTTGCTTTCAATAAATAAACTTTTTATTTGTTGAGAAAGAGTATCATTAATAATCCATTTATGATTATATTCAATTAAAATGCAATTTTCTTCAGATAAAGATTCTAAAAAGCGATAAATCAATTCAATTAATTTTTTTCTTTGTTCCATGTGTTCTTGAAAATTTTCGCCATATTGTAAATCACTATATATAATAGTTTTCTTTTTTAGGAAATTTAACAATTAATCTACAACCATTTTTATTCTGTTGTTCATTAAAATCATAAAAATTTAATTCTTTTTTATATTTGATTATATCATCAGTTAAGATTTTTTGCATATTTATCTCACTTTATTTTTTAGTATATTATTGGGTCCATCCGGCCAAATTTGCCTTCCCGAAAAATCTACTTCTTTTATTTTTGCACCCTTTACATTACTAACATCCCAGCAATCCTTAGGTAATATATTTTATTGTCATGCTTTTACTATAATTGATTCTACATTTGTTTTTGCAATAAATTCTTTAGCATTTATTTTAAAAATATTTAATCCATTCTTTAATTATAATTGTGGCAAAATCGCCAAAAAAATGTCACTAGCTGATTCTTTTAATTTACCAATAGCCTCTTGCAATTGGAAAATATAGTCTATGTAAATGTACATATTATACATTATCAAAATTTGATTTTCATTATTAAACTTTGGGCACCAAATTTATTACAACTTATATTTATTTATAATATGATTTATCTTTTAATAATGCTTCATCTTTGTAGTCACATGCTATTAATGCTTTCTCTAAATAAGCTAATTTCAATTTCTTATCGCTATTGTATATTTGTGTATATAAAGCCACCCATTTGAGCACTAAAAAATCTGCATTTTTCAAATCTATATATGGCTTTAAAACATTAAATATAAAATCACAAAGAGGAATTGAAAATACACTTGGCCATATTTCATAAAGATTATATTCATCACACGTCATGCAAACCGATTTCACAAATTTAAGTTTTTCTGATTGGCTATTTTTTGCTAGTGCATCAGAAAGAATCTTCATTTTTTCTTTTGCTGCTATGTCTGCTCCAGCGAAATTAAGTTTTAAATATTCTTCAAATTCAGGAACATTTACCATATCATTTTTAATATATTTATTTTTCAGACTTGCAAAAAAACCAATAAATTCATTTCGTCTTTCATCATAAAATGTATTTTTGCCATGTTCGTTTAAATGATAAGGTTTTTCTTCAGGATTAATTAAATAATAATGATACACGTTATATACATAAGACTCATTTTGCGGTTCAAAATGGTCACAGTAATAATTGAATGTATGTCTACTATCCAGCACTTCATCCGTAAAATTGTCCAAGACATCAAGCTTGTCCCTGAATCCATCCACATTAATGGTTTTAAAACAAAATATATCTGAACCACCATATGGACTAAAGTTACCAAATCTACAAGTGTTGCAACAAACAATTTTTGTGTTTTCAGGTAATGCCTTATTAAGCGAAAATAATAAATATTCATCTTCATTATGTATAACACTTACTTTTTCTGAATAGTACTTCTTGTTTTCAAGCATGATTTCAAAAAAATACAAAAAATTATCCACATGCTTTTTTAACGTGACAGTTTTAATAATTCCATTTTGTATGATATTGATTTTCTTATCAGAATATTCATAGTTTGAAATAGCACAGTATACATCATAAACTAAGTGCTGACATTCATTAGATTTAAATAGAAATTTATCTTTGCCAAACTCTTCTATAAAAATATCGCGCACCATTACTGCAAAATCACAAACAAAAACTCTTTTTTTAATAAGAGGAGAAATTCTTTCTACAACTTTGGAATAATCAGAGATTTTTGCAGAATCTCGAAAAAAGAAAAGCGGATCCCATTCTTGGATCACTTTTTCAGTAATTTTATAAATAAAGTTATGACTGTCTTTTTTCATTTTTTCCTCCTGAATTTTAAATTGATAAATGAAGCATCAATTTTTAATTCTATTTCTTTTTTTATTGCTCCTTACTCATCTAACACTTCAACTTATTAAAAAGCAATTGTGCAACTTCATTATGAGTTATTCTGAATTTTTCTATTGCAAAATCTTCAGCAATGCATTGAAACAATCTATCATGAAAAACGAAGAAAAAATATTTACATTTAACTATAATATTCTTCTTTATGATATAGATGATTAGGATTAATATTTATTATTTTCTTAATTCATTTCGAATTTTCAATCACAAATATTTTATATCTCTATTAGTTCCATGATATATCAAATTTATTAATTTTTTGTTTATTATAAATCATTTTTAATAATTCTTAATTTTTCTTTTATTTCCTTCCAATCAAGCACAACATTTGGTCTTCCACTCTTTATCTGCTCAAGTTTTTCTCTAAAAAGAAATTTTCTCCGCGAGTGTTCTTCCATCAAGTATTCTGCACCAGTTTTTCGTGAATCTATAAACTGTTCTGGAAATTTCTTTTTGTATGCTTCCATGAGATTATTCCAAGAATATTCATCTTCATTATGAATAGCAATAGCATCAGCCACCTGCTTATCCATATCTAAAAAGAAATCTTCAATTAAAGTCTCTATTTGGAAGATAAACTCTTTATATGGCAGTTCAAATATATTTTTACCAGCAGTCCATATTTTTTTTTGCTTCGAGCAATCATAATGGATATAAAATTTATCTTCTACATGAACAAAACGGCAAAGAATAGATCCCGAAATAAAAGATGAATCCAAGCAACCATTCCACAAAAAATCTTTTCCCAAGCAATTGTAAATCGTCTCTTTTTCTTTTGGCGGTTCTAAATATTTTTTAGATTTTCTATTTCCATAATACCAAAGGGTCAATAATTCAGATAACTTATCAAATTTTTTATCAGTATCGAAAATTTGATATATCTCTTTGGGCATTGGTTGTATAGTCTCTATTAGTACATCAAAAATATCTTCTAAAAATCTAATGAAATAATAATCTAGAAAATGACTTTTCATTTTGTCTTTCCTTACTGCCCTATCACTATACTCATAGATACGTTCTTTGCCTAGTTGCAAGTAATAATAACTATCAGTAAGCCAAAACCAACTTACTGAAGTCATTTGGCAGTCATGAACTTTTTTCAAATGATAAAAAATAGTTTTATTGCTTAATATTCCATCCTTAATTTCAGATAAAATGAATAGCATTTTATCTAAGTGCTTCCAATCTTTATTATCGGAAACATTATATTCGTCATAAACCAAGTCAATTGTTTTAATAATATCCGCTTGACTGCCAGTATATTTTTTTGCCCTTAAGATATTCGATGAAATTATCTCAAACACTATCCGTTCATTTCCGCCGGTTTCAATAAGCATGCAATCAGTCATTCTCAAAACAGCAGCAAAATTATCAATTGTAATATTTTTATTTTTTTTCATATCTATATTCCCAAAAGGGTAAAACATCCATACTCAGTAAATGATTTTTGTAGCCAATCGAGAAAATATTTTGTTGTCTTTAATAATTTTTCTATATCTATTTCAAGTAATTGTTTTTCAAGTTCATTAGGCATATAAATTCCATGTACTATAACATCATTATATTCATCAATAATATTCTTACAGTCTATAAGCATTAGTTTTTCAAGTTTATCATCCGAAATCATTTCATATATACCAATATCTTGATAAGTTTTAATAACATTATTACTTTTAATAAGACTTTCATAAAACTTTGTAAAAATATTTATCAATTTGCTGGTTTCTACGTCATTAACTTCCTGTCCAAAGTAAGGGTCATATTTTTTAAGTGTTTTAGCAAAAATTAAAGCGAAAATAAAAATATCATCATCTCTAAGATAAATTGACTCTTCTGACCAATGTTCCCTTCCCCAATGCCCTGGTTTAAACTCGTGATAACAAGATCCTTTCAACTGAACTTTTGAAAGAAAAAAAGTGTTTTTCAATTCTTCTTTCAATAGATATTCGCTAAAAAATTTATCAATTGCATAAATAGCAAGACCATGTTTCTTTTTAACTATGCTTTTATTAAAAACGTTTAAATCTTCTACTGGTATTCGATATATTTGATAAGTATTATCCTCAATTATGTGCATTTCATATTTTGCAATAAATTTGTCATCTATTTCAAACTCCATCACATGACCGATATAACCAGATAATTCATCTTTAGTATTCCATTCCTTTGCGATCTTTCTGGCGTATTCTTTGAAAAGCGCAGGATAAAATATCGACTGCATTTCTAACATTTGCGGAAACTCTTTAAACCCGCTTTGTTTAATTAACTCATATTCTTTTTGTCCTACTGGCTTATAAAGTTTCATTAATATCCCCCAAGTCAAATTGATATACTAATATTTTATCATAAATATTTGTTATATCAAAAAAAATCTTAAAATAAATAAAAATGATATTTATTCATTAAATGAAAAAAACTTTCTTGATTACAAGAAAGCTGGTTTTATGAAATATTTTGATAATAAGAGATGTTTAGTTATTCCTGATAATTTAGAAATTTGTTTTATATATAGCGATTCAATATATACTTTTAACTTATTATCTACTATTTCTTTTAAATCATCATATTTAAAGATATTAGCGTGTTTAGGCTCAAACTGATGAACAGCGCAAGTATTACATTTATAGATTAATCTATTACTTCGACCTTTTCTTTTTTCATATGCTAAAGGCATACTTTTATTACATACACTATAATATACCAAACCTTTAAAATGGCATTAAATCATTTTCAAAAGCAGTATTTTTGCTATGTACTGAAATGATATTCAACCGTATATTGTCAGTATGTTGAAGTACTATTGGTGGTATATTGCCGATATCATGAACATCTATTATCGATGGGTATAAATACAACTAAATATTAGCAAAGAAAAAGACTGCAGAATTTTTAGTTCTACAACCCGTATCTTTTAATATTTAACTTGACTTCATATTACCTATAATCTCATCTCGTAAGAATTTAACTATTTCAGTCTTAGAAAAGCTAAATAAGCAAGAATCTCCATCTTCATATCGTCCTTTTATTGCTTCATCATATGATTCGGCATATTCAATTAGAAATCCAAGTTCAGCAATATATGCAGGCACACAATATAACTCTTTATATTTGTAATTGCCAATACCATTCACTTCAATATATTCAAATCCCAAACTAATTAAAGTGTTTTTTATTTCGTCTAATATAATTTCAATATTTTCTTTCATTTCTATATACCTCCCTTAGTTTTAAAGATATTTCCTAATAAATCAACCCATTTTGTTCCTCCGGACCCGGAAGAAATTTTATAATATGCTTCTATATGATGACTTCCAGTTGCAGGATGATAATATATCATTTTGTCACCACCAAATGTAGCTTTAAATCCTCCCCCTTCACTGAAGGGAACATTTTTAATTGTACTACTCTGACTTAATGGCTGTGGGTTATACCCGTTATTATTCAAGTAGTTGTATAATTCCTCTGGCGTTGTTTTTCCTAGTTTGCTTGGATCAACAAATAGTTCATCAATATAACAATCATTATGAACAAGAATTCCTTCACTACCAACATAATAATTATGTAGGTCGTCAACATCATTGCTGCTATTACTATGTAGTAATAGCAGCAATGATGTTGATACTTCAAAATTATAAGTAGTCTCTGGTTCATCCAAATGTTTAACTTCTATACTATTTATTATACCACAACTACCATTAGATAACAATACTTTCATTCCTTCTCTTAAATCTTTTGCAGCTACCCATTGTCCACCAAATTTTGTTTCATCACAACCTTCAAATCTAACTATTGGTATATTTACATTAGTATTAAAATATAGAACGGGTGCTCCGGAGTGCAAACTATAGGCTCATTATCATCAATATTGACCGAAGTTCAACATTTCGTTGTGTTCATCAACAAACTTTGGTGACCACTATGTGATTAATGACAAAAAATCGTGCTAATAATCACATGTTTTCATTATTATCAAAAAATTATAAAATATTGTTATTCATATTTTATCATAGACTATTGCTTTTACCTAGGATTATCTAATGCTATTCATGCCAGAAACATGATTTATTTTTTCTATACCCTTATAGATTTTTAAATTTTAAGCAAGAACAAAACACGAAATTCAGTTTTATTCTGAACTCCGTGTCATCGATTTTATTTAATCTGTGTTATTTTTATGATATTTCATTTTCTTCGCAAAAAGTATATTTTTCACAATATAAATTTTGCCTACTAGCAATATCTGATACTATTACAAAATCTAATTCGCAACATAATAATAAATAGTAATCATATCCCGTTTGTAATAAGAATTTTTCATGCACAACAAATTTACACCAAAACTTTTCTCTTATAATATCCTTTAAAATTAAACTACTTTCTTCAATGTTTGCTTGTTTCATCTTTCCATCAAAATTATGACCACAAACCTCAATATCATATATTTCCAATTCTTTTATATCCAATTTATTACATAATTCATTGAAAAAACTTAAATAATTTCTTTCTATTGAAAGATATTCTTCCATAGAAACCTTTTCTCCAACATCACTAAAACTGGTCCATTCATCTAAAGTGTATGCTCCGTTTTTATCGCGATGCTTCGGATCATACTTACTAATTCTATATTGAAACATCAATTACCAATCCTCACTTTCAAAAATTTATCATAAGTTCCCATTCTAGTAGCTCTTGAAGCAAGTTTCTCAACTGAATCAGCCATTTTCCATACGCCTCCATTGTGACTAGTTATATCTTGAGTAATAAACCTATTTCCCTTTGCGTTCTTGAATACTGTTTGCCCTTGACTCCTATAATTAGTAGGACTATATCCTAATTGATCGGCTAATTCTGCTGCCTGCTTATTAGTCATTATTCCTACATCGTCTGCGGATCCAACTAAATCGTCTGCACCCGGACACATATTGTGAACAAGAATACCTTCTTCGCCAACATAGTAGGTGTGAAAATCAGCCACTTCAAAATTATAAGTAACTTCAGGGATACCAAGTTTTTCAATCTCTACTCTATTAATTGTACCATGTTTTCCACTTTCTAACAATACAACATCACCAGATTTTAAATCTTTTGCTGATACCCATTGCCCGTTATGCTCTTTATTATTTCTTTCTTCAAAATTAACTAATGGAGTATCTTCTTCTACATTTAAGATATAGAATGGGTGTTCTGGAGTACAACTAATCGGTTCTTGTTCTTTACCATCGACTTTAACTGTAAGTTCCACCCATAATTTCGTGGAATTTCTAAACAACCTAATTACTTTCTTATATCCTTGTTTACCCGTATTTTCATCATATGATAATACCATATCCCCTTCTTTAATATCCTCGATTGCTTTATTACCATCTTCTGTTAGAACATTTGTTCCTTCTTTAAAGCATTGACTAAATCTTAATGATACTGCAAAAGCAATTGTCAAGATTATATTTGCTACTGTCAAACCTACCCTTACCTTGTTATATTTTGATTGACTCCATCCTATTCCATTTCTAAGAAAGTTGTTTCCAGTTCTATTTTCTATCATATCAGCTAGTTGCATAGTGAATAACATAACGTCAGTAACTATCAACATAATACCAATTACTAAAGTCATCGGATTACATGAGGCTATGGCGGCTACTATTATGAGGGCTATTGATATTACAAACAATATTGCCGATATTATAAAACTAAACCAAGTTTTCTTGGTGACCTTTGGTACTAGTGTTAAGCTTGACTCATAATCATGAATATTAGATACCATCATTACTGGATTATTAGAGGCAAAGGTATATAAATTAATATCAGTTGTATTTACATTAGCACCTATATCCATAAGTGATGCTGTTGTTATATATCTTCCAACTTCCGGGTCATAGTAATTACCATTTATATAATAATATTCACTTTCTTCATCATAGTAATAACTTTTCCATCTAAATGGCATAGCCTTGGCTATTTCTAATGCATCACTATAATTATCATTATAATCAATACTACATTTTCCATATTCATCATATTCATAACTTGCGATTTTCTTAGTATCTAGTGGTTGACTAGGATTTAGGCTTGGATCTTTATATATTGCTATAATATTTCCTAAATTATCTTTTTCAAGAAAATAATTACTGTTTTTATAAAACATCCCACTAATACCTGATTTATCATAATGAAAAGTTTTTATGCTTCCATCACTTAATGTTTCTCCTAGTATTTTATCATCATCTAAATAATATTTCTTTGTATAATTACTAAATATTTTGTTAGTTCTATTCCCTGTTTCTGAATATGTATAGACTACATCATTATTGATTTTATGTAATAGATTGCCCCTAATCCATTCAAACGTCTTATTGCCATAGTTTAACGGATTTCCAATATTATCATAACTCATACTATTTGTACTAACTATTTGGTTATTTGCATTATAATAATTAATCGACATAAGTCTATCTTTATGACTAGTACTATTATAATTATAAACTCTCTTCAAACCATCTTTTGTTCTTGAAGTAATATTACCATAATTATCATAATTAGTGGTGTTTGTTTTTGTATTATTTGATTTTGTATCTACGACTTCTATTATTTCATTACTGGCATTGTATTTATACGATTTTACGGAAATAATATTATTTTTAGTTTCTGTAATCTTTGTTACATTGCCGTTTTTATCATATTCAAGTTCTTCTGTTTTTATTATGCTTAAATTAGATGACTTGACAGTTTCCACTTTATTTACAAGGGTAGTTGTTGATTGTTTAATATTATTTTTGATATTATCATAATAATAAAATACCTTTTTTATTCCTAGCATACTATCCATAATAAAATTTATTCTACCTAAATTATCATATTGACAAGCAATATTGACAGAAGCACTTTTTATTTTTAATAATCTCGGTTCTATTAATATATCACCTATATTTTCATATGTCTCTTCAACTGATAAATTATAGCTATTAGTGCCATTTTGCATGCTGTATTGATATTCTTTTAAACATCCATCCATTACTGGAACTGCTTTAACATTCATTTTAAAATTACTATTGTTGATTTCTTCAAATATATATTCATTCAATAAATGTTCATCATTGTATTCATAACTATGTTTTAAATTACTATTATAGTCTAATACTTTTTGAATTTTGGCTCCACTTGTTATTCTTATACCATCAGCATCAATATAATGATAATCACATTTTAAAGTACTGTTCTCATAAGATTTCGAAGCCCTACCATATATATCACTTTGACTAATATATGTTTTTGATGAATCATTTTGATATGTTATTTTAGATGTTTCATTTATATCATGAATATATTCTTTTGTATATATGGTATTATTATTTATTTTTAATGTATTTAGTTCATTAAAAACATTATATCCCATTTCATACTTTACATTATCGTTTTCCATAGCTTTTAATCGATTTAATATATCATAAGAATAAGATACTTGATTTTTAAATGAAAAATAAGTAGCTTGATTCTCCTTTACATAATGGCTACGTTTTAAGATGTTTTCTTGAAAAGTATCATACTCAAATTCATCAGACAATGTCCTATTATAATCTATATATGCATTTAAATTATTATATGGAGTTGAAGAATAATATGTATTTTCGTTACTTCTTTCATCTTTGACTTTTGATAGACTTTCTTTGTTATTATATATATACTCTTCAACTATTTTTTCAGTAGGATCACTTATTAAATCACTTCTAATAGTTTTTTTCGTAACATTACCAACATCATCATATTCAAAGTAACTTCTAATTTTATATTCATCAACACTTTCTATCATTAAACCTTTTAGATTATGCTTGGTTTCTTTATATGATTCTTTATTATCTTTTATAGCCCTTGTTCTTTGATATATAAAATCACTATTATTTTCACTTTTATAATATTCATAGTTATAGATAAATAGTTTTCCATCCATTGTCATACTCATATAAAAAAACGGAATTATTTCATTATTCAAAGCTATAGGAAAATCTATACTTCCTTTATAGATTATTATATACTTCACAGATCCTAGTATTTTTCTACCATTGTTTAATGATACATTAAAGACTCCGCCTTTTGCCATATACTTATTAAATAATGTCGTCTTTATATCTTCAGGTGTTAAAAAATAATTAACATTAGCACTTCTGACATCTTGAATGCCATAATAAGTAGAATCATTTACTTTAATGCCATTGATATCTCTTAAATCAAGTGTTTCAAAATAATTTTTTAATAAAGTAGGCATTAATTCATTATAAATTATTCTTATATCAGCAATTTCAAGATTTGCATTAGTAATTCCTGTATCTTTATGTAGTTCCGTTTTTAGGAATCTTATTTTTTCATCTTTACTGAACTCTAGTTCACATGAAACATACTGATAAAAACCAACTTTTTGTTTATTTATTAAGGCGGTATTAGATACATTGTTGGTGGAAAATTTTAATGATATAGTACTATTAGTTAAACCAGTTATACTATTCACTTTAACCCATGCTGATATTGTAAATCGCCTTTTGGCATCTACTTCTTTCAGTTTGTCTAAAATACGACCTTCATCCGTTTCATAAACATCGAAAAAATTATTAATGCCACTTATTGACATGGTAATGCTTTTGCAACCATTAAATGATTTTTGACTAATAGGGGCTTTTTCTAAAACTCTCATACCTACATCAGAACTTGGGCTTACCGATGTAATTGTTGTGATATTATTATTTAAATGTTTGGCATCTTCATATATAACATCTTCTCTTAAAGTGTTTATATTAAAAGTATAAACATACTTGATATTTTTATCATTAACAACTTCTGTATAGCCTTTATGGGTATAAGTATAATTTACATTAAAGTAATTTTTCTCTTGCGATATTGTCCCTTCTATAACCGCAGTACTACTCATTTTAACGAGACGGTCTACTGAGTCATAAAAGAATTTTAATCCTTGCTTGGATATATTATATACTTCTCCTAGTTTACCTTTGTTATTATACACATATTCAATGATCGTTCTTTCATTACTTATACGACTTTTATATACCCTAACTAATTTATCTTCTTTATATTCGAAGTTTATTTTATTAGCATTTGGATATATACTATCAATTCTTTTTAATAAACCATTGCTTTCATAATATTTAAATTTATAACCACGATTATCACTGTCTTTTTGAATCTGTGTTAGTTTATTATTTTCATATGTATAATTGAAAATGGTATTAAATTTTGTTATTTTTTTAATGATATAACCATTAATATTAAATACTGATTTATTATTTTCTTTATCAGTAATTATATAATCATTTTCTCCTCTTGTAAGTAATAATCCTAATCCTAATGTGTCATAATAAATATTGTTATTTTGATCAAATAAAACAGCATTACCAACAGCGTCTATGTAAATATATTTGCCATTTTTATCTAGAAGATATTCTTGAACGTTTAGTTTCATTCCTTCTCCCATATACGTTCTAATATTGGTATTTACATAATCATAGTTAAGTTTAGAATTATATATGTGGCTAATAGATAAATTAAAACTACCACTTCCCTCGCTTGTGTCTAAACTAGCAAATCTAAAATATCCGTTTGTTAGATTTAGGATTGCCTCTCCTATTGGCATATCTTTTTTTATAACTGGTTTGTTGACTATATCATCATTATCCATCATGTAAATAGGATTTATCTTTTCCCATACCGTTTTATCATTATATATAACCTTTTTTACGCTTTTATTATTAAAAGTTATATTTTTTGTTTTATCTAGTACAATATTATTTATATTTATTGACATGATTACTCCGTCTTAATAATTAAAGTTTCGGTTGTTTCATCATATCCTATTTTAGCTAAACCAAAGGTACTGGCTGACGCTTTAGGAATCAAAGATACGGCATTATTTTGGTTTAAAATGACATTATTATTGTATACTAGATTATTATTATTAACTTTTAAATTATTTTCTTGATTATTTAAATTAATGAACTTAATACCGCTATTTCCACTCGTTCCATCATCTTTTAGGTTAATGTGTGACATATTACTATTTTTCAAAATAGCTTTTAGGTTGCTAGTAGTTATAACCGTACTTCCCATATATACTAAGTTATCATTCAGTACATTCAGTATATGCTGCGTATTACCTTCATCTATAAATATGATTGCTCCTGATCCTTGTCCTACTCCAGCTCTATCTTTTATTTTAATATAATCATAGCATTCTTTGTCTAATATTTTATTATTACTCCAATTTGAACCAACTTTATATCGGTATATTATATTTCCTGTATAATTTTCATAAAATGTTGGCCCACAGCAGTATGGAAAGATGAACTGACTCACATATCCTGACCCCATTTCTTCATTATTATTGTTATGAATAACACTAAAATATCCCCCGCCTAGGCCTAATACATTGTCTTCATAGGAATCATATACTTGGTAAAATCCTGATTGCAAATTTCCTTGATTGATTTGATATGCACTTACTATTGCCATTATTATACTTTATCCTTTATATTTTCTAATATTTGTTTATAAAAACGATATTTTTCTTTAGTTATTATTACTAATATTTCATTTTCCTCTAGTTCTTCTAGAGCAATATTCACAGCATCATTTGGATCTCTAATGTATATGTATGGATGTGGTTGATTTCCTAATACTCCATTTTTGAATATTTCTTCATCATTACTATTAAAGGCATTTAAAGTTGTCAGATATACTTTCTTAGTTTTTCTTATTTGTCTTCCTGCTCTTTGTCTAGCCTCTTTTGTCCATATAGTTCCGTCATCTGGAATATTGCAATAAATTAGTTTGATGTCAATATTATTAAAACTATTCAAAACAATATCTAGTCCTGCTTGCCCTGTATCTAGTATAATTGTTTTGTTGTTAATAGTATATTTTTCAAAACGTCCTCTGATTTTGATGTTTTTTGCGAAGTTGCTAAATGTGTTCATATCTAATTCATTTATTTCATCAAGTATGCTTAAAGCTAAAGCAAGATTACGTATATTATATGAAGAGATTAAATTTGTTTTAAATATAACATTTTGATATTTTAAGCTAAGTCCATCTAAATTATTTTCAATAACTTCAATTTTTTTATCTGATGAATCAGTATAGCCATAACTAATGTGTTTTAAATCTTTAAATAATTTATAACTACTACCATTACTTTCGTTAACTGACTCATATCTAAGTAGAATTTTATTTTGATTTTTTAGGATTTCTCTCTTGCAGTTTAAGTAATAATCTTTATCATTATTAAAGTGATGATTCAAATTAGGATAAAATGTTGTTAGTCCGATAATCTCAAATGGTAACTTATGAATATTATCGCCTCTTTTAACTGATTCTGCCGTTATTTCAATAATAGCATAATCAACTTTTTTCTCTTCATCTTTTTCTAAATACTTTGTTAATTCTTCAAGTGTAGGGGTTGTAGTAAAGAAGTCTTTTATTCTTGTAGTTCCATTAATAAAAAGCCCATTTGATGAGTACATTGTTGTCGTCTTATCTTTAAATAGTAGATATTGATAGATAATTTCGCTTGTTGATGTTTTGCCGATGCTTCCCGTTATGCCAATCAGTTTCATTTGTTTTGCATAATATAGAAATCTAAAAATAGTAAAAATTAAGATCCTATATTATATCTCCTTTCCTTCTTCCTATATTTCTAAAAATGGTAATGTAAATATCGTGGTGTAGAAACATCAAAAAGATTTTATATTATAGTATTGTAATTAATCTTTTTTATTGATTGTTATTTGGTTTGTATGATTTTTACTCTTTTAGTATATCATGCTTAAAATATACAGGCAAGTTAATTATGCATTTTTTGTAGATTTTTGAAGTTTTATATTGAAAAAGCATTATAAAAAGACAAAGATGATTTTATAAATGAAACGAAAAAAAAAGCAGAAAGTTTATATGCTTCCCGCTTTTTTAAAAAATCCATTTTCTAAATTATAATTTATAATAAAGTTATTTAATATTACTTCTTTATTTTTATGGATTTAATAGTATTATAATAACTCAAAAAAGAAAATACTAAGAAAACGAATACGAAAGAACATGTAATCAAAAGTACATTATTATTTAATTGATTAGAATAATCTTCTTTTGTAATTAAAAGACATAGGTCATTGATGACATTATTCATTGGATATATACATAACAGAGGAATTAGTAATGGCATAAACGCAAAAAACAATATTTTGGTTAAGACAATAGTATTATATTGCTTTTTAACTATTCCTAAATTATTAAGTAACGCATAATTTTTTAATTCTCTTTGTGATTCATCTTGCAATTTGATACTCATAATCATCAAAGTAATTATTATTAAAATAATTGAAATAAATAGTGATGTCATTAAAAAAGCAACGCTCTCTAATTGCCTGCTTATAACTATTTGACGTACAACAACACTGGAACGTAAATTACTAGTTTCTTTGTAAATATGTGGGAGTATATCCCACCCATTTTCGACTTTTGTTTCAAAATTAATTACGCATCGATCAAAACTTGCTTGTCCATTTATATGATTATTGGCAAAAACCAAGACATAGTCCTGAAGTAAATTATTAAAACCGATATTCTCTTTAACTATTCCAATAAACTTATACGACATATTATTAAACACATAAATGTTATTTATTTTATTAATAAAATAATTTTCTATTTCATCGTTTGCAGTGATAATATAAAATTGATCATTTTCAACTATAACATTATCTCTTTTTAAAAGTGAAAAATATTTTTCTACGTCTGCTGAAAGCATATATAATAATTTTTCATCATTATTAACCATAGCATTTATGTTTTGTGTATTTTCAAAAGAATATATATATGAATGATATGAATTCTTTATTTTAGCATATTCTGATGCTCTACTAATTAATTCTTCGCTATTGATAGTATCATATTCTGTGACATTCATTTTTTCATTTACATACAAATCATATTCAGCAACTTTTGAAAGATTGTTATCATTGATAGCCTTTAAAGTAAATGTGAAAAACATGAATCCTAAAGAAAGAGTAATCAGCATTGACATCATACTAATAAGCATTGAATTGCTTTTTAAATTAGCAGAAATATTTCTTAATAGAATAATTGCTTTACTAAACTTTATTTTTTTAATTTTCAAAATCGCTTCAACTAATGAATTACATCCAAAATAAATAGTGAAGAAAGCCCCACAAATCATTAAACCAGCACCTGCGAAAATAATAATTTTATTGAGTTCACTAATTACAGCAATATTATTAAATTGAATTCGAATTAAAATAAGACCACAAGCAAAGGCAGATAATGAAATTAAAAACACAAATGCTAATAATAAAGGTTTTTTAGTTATTTTAATTTGATCATTTTTTTTGGTGTTCAATAATTTTGTAATATTAGATTTCCTAACAAAATTTGCTGACAACAAAAACGATATTAATGAAATCACTAAAATGTATATTAATGTTTGAGTGAAAGCTTGAAATTCAATGTTAAAATCAAATATATATAAACCATTTAAGAATTTCGTTATTATTGAGACCAAAAAATAATAAACTCCAATTCCAAATACACACCCAAGCATATATGCTAATAAGGTAAATATTAGATTTTCCAAGCCAATCATTTCTATTAAATTAATCTTTTTAAAACCAAATAACAAATAATTTCCAAATTGTTGCTGTCTTTTATAAATCAAGTTTTTATTAGAATATGCAATAACAATACAAAGTACCATCACTATAAATATATTCACAAAAATTAATAAACTTTTAAATATTCCAAACTCTTCACTATTGTTTAAAATTAATTTTGAATAAATTATATTATTAATTGAGAAAATAAAAGCTACACTAAAGGCAATCGTAAAAAAATATATTAAATGATCGTTAATATTTCGTTTAATTTCACGATAACTTATTTTAAAAAACATTATAACTGCCTCCAAAATTACTTAAAACTTTAATAATTTCGTTATAATATTCTTTTTTTGTACTACCTTGTTGATTAATTTCATTTTGAATTTTTCCATCTTTTATAAAAATTATTCGCTCTGAAAATGAAGCAATATAAGGATCATGAGTAACCATAAGAATAGTAGAATTAAACTCTTTATTCATAGCAACAAATAAATTCATTAATATATTTGAATTCTTGGAGTCTAATGCCCCCGAAGGTTCATCGGCTAATATTAAACTTGGTTCAACCACAATTGCTCTAGCACATGCTGCCCTTTGCTTTTGTCCACCTGAAACTTCGTTAGGAAATTTTTCTAAAATATCTTCAATTTCAAATCTCTTAGTTACTTTATCCACCTTCTCGTTAATAGAATTTCTATTTTCTTTTCTTAATACAAGAGGCAAAATTATATTTTCTTTGATAGTCAATGTTTCAATTAAATTGTAATTTTGAAAAATGAATCCCAATTTATCTCGTCTAAATTTTGCTAACTCTTTTTCTGTTAATTTAGCATAATCCTCATCATCAATGAAAATATTACCACTAGTTGGATAATCAAGGGTTGAAATGACATTTAAAAGGGTAGACTTTCCGCTACCGCTTGGCCCCATAATTGCAACAAAAGTTCCTTTTTCAATTTCTAAATCAATACCATTAACTGCAATAGTTTCATTATTTCCTGTAAAATAATTTTTGCTAATGTTTTTTAAAATTAATGTTTTCACATTTTGCCTTCTTTCTAAGATGATAATAATCTAAATAAGTTTAGTTATTTATTATTTTACTGATTTTACTAATCAGTTCATTTAATCCATGAATTTTTTATTTTTCAAGTTATATAAAATCTCAATTTTTTGATGTTCTTCTCTGCCGTATGACAAATCAATTATTTGTTCAACATTAATAATTGCTTCCCCGTCATATATACCATCCTTTTTTATACTTTTAATAGTTATAGTGGTTTCACTATATTCTTCAATAAAACCTACGACATCATCTCTATCACTATTACACAACTCTATAGTACATATCTTATTATGTGATTTTGCAAATTCTAATATTCCTTCCGTTGGTGACAAACCTCTATTTATATCATTAACCCTTTTTTGGTTAAAATATTTAAATAGCATACTAATATCATTCATATAAGTATTATTGCTTTCAAACTTAAAAATATCATCTACTAATCTAAATGAATAGCCATCTAATCTTCCCATTGGAGATATATGTTCTATTATATAAAATGTTTCGTCAATTGATAATACATATCCTACAGAAAAGCAATCAGTATCTCTATAATCACTAAAAATTGATACTAATTCTTGATTATCTTTAAATTGTTTTAGTTTATTATACATTTTTTTATCCTTTCAATATTAACTATCCTTAGATATTTTAATACACCCATTAAATTCAGCAAACCGCCTTATACATTTATCAATCATAGTTATTATATTTTCATCTAAAGTAGTATTATTTTCATACCAAATATTTTTAATTATAAGATCTTTATTTTTTCTATCACATAACATTTCAATGCGGCCTATAAACTTCTCCCCATAAAGTATCGGTAGTACATAAGCTCCATACTGACGTTTTGAATCTGGCGTGTATATTTCCCATTTATAATCAAAGTCAAATAACAACTTAATCAGTTTTCGATCCCAAATAAAAGGATCAAGTGGAGCAATAAACTCACACCTAGGTTCTAATACTGGGTTTTGTAAAACCGCTTCAATTAAAGACATATCTTCACTATGACAATAAAATATATCTTTTATATTATCAACTTGGATTTCTATAATTTTTTCTTCATTTAATAAGGCCTGAAATACTTCTTTTCGTTTTTTTGTACTTTTTGAATCTTTCCATAAATTCTTAATATATAGCCATGCATCGGATGAACGATTCCATAATAACCCTATTGCTCCAATTCTTCTCATAACCCGCCATTTTAAGTGATCAAATTCATTAGGCAAAGGATCAAATGCATTTAATAAAGCGTCAGATATATGTTTTTTAGCAAGGTCATAATATTTCCTTGTGCCATTTTTATGATGGATAATCATATCACCAGTCGAACATAAATAATCTAAAACTATTTTAGTAACATTAGTAGTTCCATTATACCCGCCACTATAGCATAGACGCCCCTCTAAAACTAAATCACCAGAACATATAGGTCCCTTTTCATAGACATAATCTATTGTCTTATTTTTCAACATTTCTAAATGCTCTAAAGAATCAAGTAGTTCACCACTTAATCCCCTTATCTTTGCAGACTCTCTATATCTTCCAAAATAAGGCCAATCTTCTATCGAAATTATTGACAAACATTTATCATAATTATCATATATTTTTCTTTCATCATATAAAAGATAATCAAGCATACTTTTTGTATAATCTTTAATTCGTGATTGTAATGTTAAATCAGCATTTCTCCCGCATATATCAACAGGATCAAACTGAATACACCCTGCTTGTTTAATAAAATCAAGCACTCCAACTTTGCCAATAAACTTATATTTATCTATTAAACCATGTTTTAATAATATAAACTGTCTTGCTTGAAGCCTTGTTAAAGAAATCATAATATTCTCCCTAAATTTTTATATAATTATTATTTTTAAATATTATTTACCTAAACAAAATCTAGAAAACAATTCATCAATCATTTCTTCAGTATTAACTATTCCTAATATCTCACCAAGTAAACTCCAACTTTTTTGAATATCAATATTAGCTATATCTATAGGCATTCCATTATTTAAACTTATTAAAGCTTCTTCTAAATGAAGCTTGGCTAATTTTAATTTAGATATTTGTCTTGCATTACCAATATAAGAGGCATCAATATTATTAATATTACCTATTTCACATATCTTCTTAATGCTTTTTTCAATTATTTCAATATCGTTTTTATCAAAACTAGATATCAAAACATAATCCTTCAAACCACTTAAGTCAAGTTTAGGTTTTAAATCCTTTTTATTAACAATAATTAGCCTTTGCTTTGACGAAGTTAGTTCGATTAACTTCCTATCTAAATCAGATATTACATCACTATAGTCAAACATCAAAATAACTAAATCTGCCGTATCAAGCACTTCCTTAGTTTTTTCAATCCCTATTTTTTCAATAATATCTTCTGTTTCTCTAATACCTGCCGTATCAATTAAATTTAGAGCAATTCCGGCAATATTAATACTACCCTCAATAATATCTCTAGTTGTTCCGGCAATATTAGTTACAATCGCTTTATCCTCACGGAGTAAAGCATTAAGTAAACTAGATTTACCAACATTAGGTTTACCAATAATAACTGTCTTAAGACCATATTTTAGAATCTTAGATATTTGTGCTTTTGATAATACTTTTTCTATATCTTTTAATAACGAACTAATTTGTGGTTTTAAAAACGATTCGGTAATTTGTTCTTCATCTTCATATTCAGGATAATCAATATTAACCTCTATTTTCAACATACATTCAAGCACTCTTTCACGAAACTTATGAATAATCTTGTATGTCTCTTTTAAAAGCCCAAAATTCGCCATTTTTAGGCTGCTGGCTGTATTTGATTCAATAATATCCATTACTGCTTCAGCTTGCGTTAAATCTATTCTACCATTCAAAAATGCCCTCTTAGTAAATTCACCGGGTTCTGATAGTCTTGCACCATTCAATAAAATAACTTCAAGAATTTTATTACTAACAAAAATGCCACCATGACAATTTATTTCAACTACATCTTCTTTTGTAAAAGTCTTAGGCGTTTTAAAAACACTCACTAATACTTCATCTAAAGTTTCATTTTTATAAACTATATAACCATGGTGAATCGTATGCGAGGCGACTTTATTTAAATCTTTGCCTTTAAAAATACTATTCACTAACTGAATAGAACCTTCGCCGCTCACTTTAATAATTGATATGGCATTATTGGCTATTGCAGTTGCTAAAGCAACAATTATATCATTATTCATAAACCCTCCTAATCGCGTTTCAAAGCTTCTATCGGAGATTTATTGGCTGCCATAATAGCTGGAACCAAACCAGAAATAACCGTGAGTATAATACTTCCAACAACCAATAAAATAATTTGTCCAAAATTCACTTGCCCAAAATTCAAATTTTGAAAATCAAAATCAACTACATTACTATTATCAAGCGTTCTAATAACGATGCCGACAATTGGATCTAATAAAATAATACCTAAAGCAGTACCTAAAATACCCGCCATAAAACCAATAACAGCATTCTCAAAAAGAAAAATATTACCAATATCAATTTTTCTAATTCCAACACTTCTTAAAATCCCTATTTCTTTAACTCTTTCTAAAACTGATACATATGTAATTATGACAATCATAATGGCGGCAACTACTAATGATATTAAAGCAAAAATAACCAATACGGTTGTAAGTATATTCATAAATAATTCAAACTCATCGGTCATGTTTTGCAAATAATCCCTATATTTTATTTGAGCAACTGAAGTTTTGTTTTCGTTATACAAATAAATATAATCTTGAATTGAAGAAAATTTTTCAAATTTATCGGTATATATTACAATACGAGTGATACTAAAAGTTGCCCCCATTAACCCCAAATTATATTCAATTTGATAAGCAATCGTTTGAGTGACATTACCTTTATCATCAACAACATCAACATAAGGAACATTATTAAACACATCAAACAAAGGATCCTTTATTTGTGCTTTTACAATATCTGAATCGAGATTTTGTTCTAACATATGATCAGTTAATGCTGAAGTATATAACAAAGTAGTACCATATAAATTAGTTTTAGCCGTGGACTTTTGCCTTAGAATAGCCGTTATTTCTAAAGTGAGTTCGGATTTATTATAAACCTCAGCTGCTTTAGATATCGTTGTAGGATAAACATAATAACCGTCATCATTATAGGCATAATAATCATTATTGCTAATAACCTTATACTCTTTTCCAATAAAATCAGAAAATTCAAAATTTTCATCAAGACCTGTATATATTCCTAAACTATTTAGTGTGCTCCTGCTTATACAATTATATTTATCAATAACCAAGGCTACTTCATTTTTTTCAGTGGGAATTTTAGAACCAGCTAATAAATCATACTCTTCATCTATATAATCATATTTGTAATTTAATTCTTTCATATAACTATATGCACTAAGATATTTATAAGTATTATCATATTGTGAAAGAATATGCATTTTCAACCATCCAGTATACCCAATAACCGTATATAAATCATTAGGCATATTACGAACATGATCTAGAAACTCATTTGTGAAAACATTGACATGACCTTCATAACTTGGAGTATAATCCGTGACATGCACAACATCATTATTTGGATATTCTTTATACACCGTTTCTTCCCTTTCAGGCTCTTCGTTATCGACAACACTAGTAATAGTCACCGGATAAGTACCCAATGCTTGTTTTTGAACATCTGATATATATAATGACATACCATTAACAACATTAAGAACAATACATAAACCAATAATACCAATACTACATGCCAAAACTGTCAATAGACTTCTGATTTTCTTAGTCATTAAATTAGTTGCACTTAAACTGAATAAAGATTTTAAAGCCATTGTTGCTTTAATTTTATTATCTTTCTTCTCTTTAATAATTTTCTTTTCTAAAATAACATTTTCTTTATCCTCAATAATCATACCATCAAGCATATAAACAATACGATTACTATATGTATTAGCCAATTTTTCATTATGAGTGACTAATAAAACTAAATGATCTAAAGAAACTTCCTTTAATATCTCCATTACTTGAACTGATGTTTTACTATCCAATGCCCCTGTTGGTTCATCAGCTAAAATAACCGAAGGATTATTAACCAAAGCTCTCGCAATAGCAGCCCTTTGTAACTGACCACCACTCAACTCAGATGGCCTCTTTAATAATTGATCCAAAATACCAACTTTTAAACAAACTTCTTCAATTTTTTGTTTTTTGTCGCTATTAGATAATTTATTTAACGATAAAGCTAATTCAATATTTTGATAGATAGATAAATGATTTATTAAATTATATGATTGAAAAACAAAACCAATATGACGATTTCGATAACAATCCCAATCATGTCCGCTATAATTAACTACTGGCTCATTGTTGATGATAATCTCTCCAGTATAATCATTATCCAAACCGCCTATTAAATTAAGTAGTGTTGTCTTACCACATCCACTTGGCCCAATAATACTAACTAATCCATTATCTTGGCATAACAAATTAATATCTTTTAATGCCTTCACTTCAATATTTTTTGTTTTATATACTTTAGAAACATTAATTAATTGTATCATTTTTATTCCTCACTTAAATAATAAATATTTTTTATATTATTGTTTTTAATAACTTCATAATAAAAAACAATATATGTATTTTCATTACTTATCATATCAGCCCCTGTTGTTAAAAAATAATCACTATTAATGTTTATATCTATTTTTTTATATAAATAGCTGACAAAATCAGAACAATAAAACTTATTGTCGTTTGAAAAAACCATTAGATAATTATATTTTTTATCAAATAATTTTTCAGCTTCTTCTTTTAAAACGGCTCTTTTATCATCATTCATATCTTTTACTCTAATAACCGTCATTCTCGACGGAGAAGAACTCAACCAATCATTATCCCATAATGATATCACATTATTTTCTTTACTTAAATTACCAACAATTTCTATAGTTTTTGTTCCTTCACTATCATAAACAAGTCCAGAGTGCCCTATCCAAGCTTTACTAGATAACCATTTCATTAAAGAAACCCCATGCAATGGATCATGATCTGATATACATATATCGCCAGTTGTTCCCACTAAATTAGGAGCATCTAAACTATAAATTGGACTTTTTATATCTTCATAATCATACTTCTTCGTTACTTTATAATAATATATCCGACCTGATGAATCTATATAATTAAGAGTTCCTCTATTTTTAAAATCCTGAATACTTTTATTGATTTGAATGCTCTCAATTAGACTATTGCCAACAAACCAAGAAATACAAATCAAAAGGAAAATAATTAAGGAAAATAATTTTCTATAAAGTTTCATATATTAATACCTCAATTTATTATAATGCATTTTTATTATTTTTACAACTTAATTATTAAGGAAAAAACTTTTTAACAATCGTTTCCATTTTTTTATTGTATTTTTAAGATTATATGATATAATAAAGGCAAATAGATATATATTGGGAGGTTATACATATGATTAACTTGGAATTAGAAAAAGCTTTGGAAAACGCCAAAGCAAAAATGGACGTGCGAGAAATTTCTGTAAATTTTCTTAGTGATTTAATTTATTGCGCTTTATCATTTGATTCTTCTGATCTAACACAAACTGAAGTTACTAATGTTTTAAATGGCAAATACATGGGAGTTAGTTCTGAAAAAGTGAGGAAAATTACCAATCAAAAAAATGCCTTTTTGAAAATTGTTGAAATGGCAAAAAATGATGAGGCAATGACGGAAAACAAATTAAAAGATATTCATCAAATTTTAATGGAAGGTTTCAATATACCTGGTGGGTTATATAGAAATGTTGATATCTCTGTAAAAGGTTCTAACCACACACCACCAAGCCACTTAAAGGTTTATGATCGTATGGAAAAATATATAACATTTATGCAAGAAGGTCCAAAAGATAACATTTTAGAATACATATCTTACTGTCACTTACAATTAGCAAAAATACATCCTTTCTTGGATGGAAACGGCAGACTAGCCCGTTTAGTATTAAACTATGAATTAATCAAAAATGGTTTTGCTCCAGTTTTGATTACATCCGATAAGCGCGAACAATATCATAATGCTTTAGAAGAATTTAAAGTAAAAAAAGATATTTTACCTTTTATTAATTTTTTAGTTGATTTAGAAATAAAAGCTTTAAATAATTTATAGAAAACAAAACAGAGTATATACTAATATAGTATTATACTCTGTTTTTATATTGCACTAATATTCTATGTTACATTCCAAGAATAGGAATTTTTCAATAAATAATTAAACAATATTTATTTTTTATTTAATGTTACTATGACTATTTCTGGTCGATTATTAAACCTTATTGGTATAATACTATTTCCAAGTCCCCTACTCACTACCATTTTTGTGTTATTTAATTCATATATGCCTGTTGTATACTTAGGAAATAAACCTTGGTCAGGGGCATATAATCCCCCAATAAAAGGAAGTCTAAACTGACCTCCATGGGCATGACCTGAAAACACTAAATTTATTGGGTATGATGCATATACATCCAATAACTCTGGTCGATGAGAAAGTAATATTTTATATGAATTTATACTAAAATCAAACTTCTTTAAAACCATATCTATTTTCTCTGTATTACTCATATACAGGTTAGTACTAAATTCAGGATCGCTTATCCCAAACAAATCAATAAATGCTCCTTTATATTCTAAACGAATCATTTTATTATCTAAAACATTTACCGACAACTTTTCTAATTGCTTCTTTAATTCAACATATCCAATTATTCTAGATTCATGGTTTCCGTTTATATAATAAATAGGAGCAATATCAATTATTTTGTTAATAAACTCAACCGCTCTATTGACATTAGTTTTATAAGAATCAATTAAATCTCCTGTAATAACAATAATATTAGGATTTTCATTTTTAATGCTTTTTATTAATTTATCCTTGGTTTTTATATTATGAAAATCAGAAATTTGCACTATTTTATAATTAGAAAACTCCTTTGGAATATTATTATCAATTATATTATAATGACTAACTCTCATGGTCACATTTCCCCAAATCATAAAACCTATTAATACTATTAAAAATATAGCAATTATTCTTTTTATATATTTCTTTTTCAACATTTTTTCCTCTGATTAATTAAAATTATAATTTATTTTTCTTAAAATATTTATTATATTTATAATCATTAAATTCATTAATTATTGCTTTTATTTTTTCTTCTTGTTTTAATATTCTTTTTTTACTTCGCGCTTTATATAGCATGCCATAAAAAATTATATGCCTGCTGTTATCTTTTGTTTGAATTATTATATTATATATTTTTCCATTTCGATAAATATTTTTAGGTTCATATATTATTCCAACATTACGATAATAATTAAAAAAATGAAATCTCTTCTTTCTAGTTTTGTGAATTTCTTCTATAGCTATTGTTTTTACATCAATCATTTTAATTTTTCCACAATTATAAAAACCAGGTGTAAACACTGTTATAATTTCTTTTTTATAATTAAATTTAATTCCAAGCTTGATTACTGAAACTAAAGCAACAAACAAAATACTAATCATAAAAATACATATAATAATTATAGATATATCAAAAAATTGTATTAAGCCTATTATCAATAATAATGTAATAAGTGCTATATACAATAAATCCATTATCAAATAATAGTACCTGTCATCATATTTAATAAACTTATTCATTTATTTCTCCTTCTGTAATATCTTATTATTTAATCATCATTTAGTCTATATAAAATATAAGCATAATTAAGATTATTCATTGGGTATAATAATCGCTATATGTGTATTAGGCAAGTACATAAATTTAGATGTACGGTGCAGTTCAGTCCCTATTATATTTTATTTGCCTATCACTATTTATACTCTTAATAATAGGTTTTAATTGAACTGGGTCATCTGGATTATTTCCTTCTCCCATATATGCATATTCCATAACCTTACCTGTAATTATTTGGAAATCATTTTGTTGAATTGCTGCCATATCTTTTTCATAGGGGGGAGGAAGTCTAATAACAAAAAAGATTTTTTATGTTATTAATAATAAAATAAAACTATATAATATAATTCTAGATATTATCATAATTATTAATTAGCTTTTTGCGGAATGTAGTTAATAATATGATTAAAAATTATCTATTTTAAAATTATGATATATAATCCCAGCTATATTCTACTTTAAATTCTCTATTATTGTCAATGCATTTTTTCAATATTTAGATTAATATAAATAAAATAGGCACGAGTTTCTATTGCTTTGTAACATTCTGTTCCCTCTTTTAATATTGCATAAAAATATAGAAGAGCTTAATATATACAATAAATTTCTTATAGCTTGTATATTATAAAAAGGAAAAAGTAGAAGATTAAGATTTCTTCTACTTTTTTATTAATTGATTACTTTATCTATAATCATAATTTTGATATTTACTAATACTCAAAACAATGCTAAAACTTATCATTGAAAGCAGTAATGAGCTTCCTCCATAGCTAAACAATGGCAAAGTTATTCCTGTAACTGGTAGTAACCCAATTACAACTCCAACATTTATGAATACCTGGACGGCTAAACTTATCATAATACCGGCACAAAGAAATTTATAGAAATTATCTTCTACACTCAAGCTTATTTTCATTCCCCTATATATTATAATAAAATATAACAACAAAACAAGAAAACCTCCTAATAAACCAAATTCTTCAACAACTATAGCAAATATAAAATCATTTTGAGGTTCTGGTAAAAAGAAATGCTTTTGAATTGAATTATTAAACCCGTGCCCTAGTAATCCTCCTGGAGTAATAGCAAATAAAGATTGTATTCCTTGAAATCCACTTCCGAGTGGATCACTCCAAGGGTCTAAATATGCTGTAATTCTTTCTAATCGATATGGTGCACTTATGATTAATGCACAAATGCCAATAATGCCCAATAATATTAGCCAAAAGAAAAAACTTTTTTTGGCGCCAGATATATATAGCAAGGCAATACATGATAATATAATTACTAATCCGGTACCAAAATCTGGTTGCAACATAATAAGTAAGAAAACAGCAACGATAATTGATAATATTAATATAAAGAACTTTAATTTTTTTATGTCTTGATAATTATCACTTAAATATTTTGCTAACAACATTATAAGCCCAAGTTTTATAAACTCCGATGGTTGAATAGAAAAGTTTCCTATTCCAATCCAACTTCTAGCTCCACCTCTAACAATTCCTATTCCAGGAATTAAAACCAGTATAAGTAAAACTAGACAGACTAGAAAGATATACTTTGCATATTTTTTTAAATTTTTTAGATCTGCTCTAATAACTAAGAAACTTAATATTATACCTAAAACAAAAAAAGCCCCTTGCCTTTTGAAATAATAAAAAGAATCTTTGAAATCTTCATATGCGACGACATTACTAGCACTATATACCATTAAAAGACCAAATAATGATAATATTATAATTGCTATCAAAAGCACAAAGTCTATTTTTCGTTTTACCATAACTATTTTTTTCCTTTCGCTTTTGTATATTCTTTAATTTGGAATTTAATTTAGATTGTTGAAACTTCATCTATACCATTTTATGATATATTTGTCCTATTTATCACTTAAATAAACATTAATAAATATAAAAAAAGAAAAGCCACTTTCGTGGCTTAACTTATAACTTACTATAATAATTTATTTATTATTTTTTCCAACATATTCAATATAAAGACAACGATTTGGTTCTTCGCCTTCTGAATGTGTTTTTAATTCTTTCCAAGTAGATAAACGATCATGAATAATTTTTCTTTCATATGAATTAAGGCCATCTAAAACAATTTCTTGTTTAGTTTTAACTACTTGCTTTCCATATTCAACTGCCAAACGTTCAATGTTACCTTCACGGCGGCGGCGATAACCACCAACATCGATTTTAACAATCATTTGCTCATCACTTCCATAGTAATTATTGATGATGGTACTTGTTAATATTTGAAGTGATAATAGATGCTTAGAATTCTTACCAATCAAAACGCCATTAAAATCTTTGGCTTCAATATTAAACTGAACTACATTATCACGAACCATTTTTTCAATTAATCCGTTAACATTGTTTTGATTTAAAACCATTTGAAGAAACTGCTTTCCTTTTTCAATGCCATCGATTCCAACAGTAACTTCAATTTTATCATCAACCATTTTTACTACTAAGTCATCTTCTGAAAGTCCAAACTCCTCAGACGCTAATGCTAATGCCTCTTCTTCTGTCTTTACATCATATAATTTTGTTTTCATATTACTCTCCCCTACTTACTATGCTTTTCTTTTAACTTTTCTGTTCTTTTGGATCCTGATCTTTGCCCCAACCATGTTTGGAGCGTAGAATATACATTACCTATTAACCAATATAATCCTAGACCAGCAGCACTAGTCCACACCAAGACAACCATCATCGCAGACATAAAGTACATCATAATCTGCATTGTTTTAGCTGTTGTCTTTTGTTGGTCAGACTGCGCTTGACGTCTATATGCAGGAACTGTTGAGGCTTGAGATTCTTTAAGTTTTTTCTGACGTATATTACTTAAAATAACACTTAAAATTTGGGTAGCACCTACTAAGACAGCTAATATAATTACTCCCCATCTTTGGATGCCCCATCCGCCATCTGCAAGACCTGGTGCTGTTTCATTTTGTTTCAGCAACATATCAACGCCAAATATTTTTGTACTATTAAAAATTTTTCCAATCCAATTTCCTTCTGTATAAATACTAGCCGGTATACGTGCAATAGTTCTATAGAAACCAATGAATATTGGCATTTGAATTAATGGAGTTAAACATCCCATTACGCCTATACCATATTTTTTATAAATTTGCATTGTTTCCATTGACATTCTTTGTTTTGATTCTTGATCATCTCTTCCTTGGTATTTTGCTTGAATTTTATCAATTTCCGGTTGAGCAATTCCCATTTTAAGTTGCATATCATTAGTCTTTGCATATATTGGCCACGCTAATGTACGAACTACAATTGTTGCTATGATAATTGTCAATGGATAATTACCAAAAGCAGCCGTTTTTCCAATCACCCACATCAGACCTGCCATTGGGAATACAAAAATATCCCAAAATTCATTAAACCCTTCAATAGGTTTAGACACTGTTTCCGCAGTTTTACTACAGCCAGCCAAAAACACAACAGCAACTATAATAATTAACGGAAAAATAATTTTTTTAAAGTTTTTCATTTCTTCTCCTGTTTTTTATTTTATTTATAAGATAAATTAATTGTTTTTCTTTTTCGAGATATGATAGTTCTAATGATACTTTTTTTTCAACAATCAAATATTTATAACCTTTTAAGTTATCTATTTGGGCTCTTAATATTTCTCGAATAATTCTTTTTTCATGGTTCCTTGTGACCGCATCACCCAATTTTTTAGAAACAGAAATAGCAATTTTGCATTTTTCTTGTTCAATAGCCTGATAATACACTGCATAGTATATATTTCCAACGCTTTGTTTTTGATGAACTAACTGTTCTATTTCATAATTTGCTTTTAAACGATAGCTTTTATTCATAATTTAAAAAAAAGACCACAAGCATCGTATTTGACATGCAAGTGGTCCAGGTTTTGTTTGTTATGCAATTAATTTCTTTCTTCCTCTAGCACGTCTACGAGCTAGAACATTACGTCCACCAACTGTTGACATACGTGAACGGAAACCATGAGTCTTGGCTTTTTTCAATTTACTAGGTTGAAATGTTCTATAACATCCTTTCATGATATACCTCCTATTATATAAAACTATGCTTTATAATTATATTATAATTAAAATAAAAAGTCAAGTTTTTTTTTAATTCATTTCTTCTTTCTTCTTTTTGGTGTTATTAACTATGCTAATAACCCCTATTAAGGACATTATTATCAAAATTCCGCCACCTACTCCACCAACAATAATCCAAAGATTATTACTTGTCGGAATATCATCAGGATTTATATCTTGTCCAGCATTTGGAGTAGACTGATATGTTGATTGAATATTTTCAATGTTTTGTTTGAAATAAAAAGTTGCTGATTCCTTCATTTTAATGTTGCCGTCTGCACCAACTATCTTATTTCCGGCATCATCTGTTGCAACACGCATATAAACCAATTTAGCACAAATATATTTTGCTTTTAAACGGTGATCTATTTCACGTGATGATTGAGAATATGTTGAAGTTGGACTTGTATGATTATATACACCAACAAAAGGTAAATAGTCACCATCTTCATTTAATAGCCATGTTTGCATATCAATATGATATGGAGTGACAGTTTTATTATTAACAGTAATTCTTGCTCCAAGTGTATAATCTTTTTTAGTTGAACTTGCAACCGGAGTTAATATATATTGTAGATTACCAGTTTGTCCGGCGGTTGTATCGCTCGGGCTTTTTATTAATAAAGCATTTATTGGTTTTTCACTTCCTGAATCAGTAACATTTAAATCATACCATGCATTTAATTTATTAATATCATCAGCGGTTGGTTGTAACCAATATTCTTCCATAAAAGAATCAATTTTTGTTTCTTTGTCTTTTACATACTGTATACGAGCAAAAAACTTAGTTGGATGTTGCTGAGTATTAGAACAATCAATACTAAATGAATGCGTAATATCTGTTTTATAGGTTGAGTATTCAGTAAAATTATACATTTCACTAGCCGAAGAAGTAACTGTTTTTGCCGTAGAGGCTGACATTCTAAAATTTGTTATTGAATAACCTGGATTAACCCCATTTATTAATCTAGCTGTTATATTAGGATTAATATTATATTTAATATTTTGAACGTTTGCATCAGTATATGTATAAGCTGTATATACACTTATTTGAGGCGTTATGACATCGTTATATACGATATGATTATATTCTGGCTCAACATAAAATTTAGCATTTCTGCCGATTAAAGTCAATATACCACCCAACGCTATTATATATAAAATCAAAATAGCAAACAAAGTGGTCTTATTCAATTTCTTAATTATTTCATTTATTTTATTTGTACCTTTCATAAAATACAATTCCTCCATATCTATATTATTTTTATTTTAACATAATTTATTAAAATTTGCAAGTATTATTATTAATTGAATATATAAATATCTATATAAACATTTATACATGTTCATATGTATTAATAGTTATAAACATTATTTTAGTACTTATGAACATGTGCAAAAGTTCATAAGTTATCATCCTCTTTTTTTTTCAATTTTCTCTTTCTTTTTATCTTTTTTTGTGTTATTATAGTCAAAGAGGTGCTAGCAAATGAATAAAGACCAATGTAAACATTATTTAACTCAAGTTCTTGCTCGTCTTCAACAAGAACTTACAATTGATGAATACAACGATATAAGTGATCGGTTTAAAAACGCTCAAGAAATCCATAAGTTCGAAAAAAATTATATTTATGTAATTGTTGAGGATAGTTTAACTCGATTATTGATTGAAAAATTTAATTCTCATCGTATGGATGAATTATTACAAGAAATATCTAATCAAAAACTAGGATTTAAGTATATTACTAAAGAAGATGCAAAAGCCGAAAAAGAAAATAGTGAAAAAAGTGTTATTCCTCCTGATCGTCCGGTATTAGACCGTAGTACACGTCGCCTGCGTGCTGAATTTACTTTTGATAATTTCGTTATTGGCGAGGCAAATCGTTTTGCATATCTAACGGCTACTAAAGTTGCAGAATCCCCCTACGCTGTTTTTAATCCATTATACATGTTTGGAGACGTAGGACTTGGCAAAACCCATCTGATGATGGCTATTGGTCATTATATATTAGATAGAAACATAAACGCCAATGTTGTTTATACTAGCGCCCAGCAATTTGCTGAAGACTATTTCATTTATACAAACAAAGAAAATCATAACATTGAAGTTTTTTATAATAAATATCGTCAAGCAGATATTTTATTAGTAGATGATATTCAATTTTTAGAAGATAAAAAGAAGACACAAGAAGAGTTTTTTAAAGTTTTTGATTTTTTACATGAAAACAATAAGCAAATTGTTATTACATCAGACAGGAAAGCAACTGATTTGAATTTAATGAGTCGTTTGAAATCCCGTTTTGGGTGGGGAATGCCTGTTGATATAAAAACACCTGACCGCACTACAAGAATTAATATATTAAAAAGAAAACTGGAAATTCTTCTATCTAACCCTAATGATGTTCCTGTAAGTTGTTTAGAAGTAATTGCAGATATGTTTACAAACAATATTCGTGAACTTGAAGGCGCCCTTAGACGCTTTGTAACTTACTGTGTTTCCTTCAATATTCCATTTACTGACGACAATGTTCATTTAACACTTGATAGTATTGCCCCAAAAATCAATAATGAACCAAATTTATATGAAGATAATCATATAAAACAAGTAAAAAAGATTGTAATTCAATATTTTCAAATATCTGAAGAGGATTTAATATCAGCAAGTCGCAAACCTTCTTTAGTGTATGCTCGAAATTTGTGCTACTATATAATAAGAAAAGAGTATAACACATCCTTAAAAAGAATTGGTGATTCTTTCGGAAATAAAGAGCACACCACAGTAACTCATGGGTTCGAAAAAATTAAAGAGGCTATAGAAACGGATTCGAAAGTAAAATCAGACGTTTTGTATATCAAAAACAAGCTATAAAAAACTTATGCACTTATGCACATTATAATAAAAATAATTAAATTACTAAAGGAGTATATATGAAATTCTCAATTGATCGCAATTATTTACTACATAATCTTAATTATGTTTTTCGTGGTGTATCATCAAAACCACAAATGCCCATCTTAACGGGAATAAAGTTAGAAGTTAAAGAAAACGGAATTATATTAACTTCATCAAACTCAGATATATCGATTCAAGCTATACTAAACGAAACTAATCATTTTAATATCATGGAAACAGGAACAGTCGTTCTTCCAGGTAAGTATTTATTAGATGGTTTAAGAAAAACAGATGCTCAAAGTGTTTCTTTTACGTTATTTGAAAAAAATAATGTTAAAATAATTGCTGCTAAAGCCACATTTACTTTAAATGTGTTAGACAAAGACGCATTCCCATACATTTCGTTTGACGAAAGCCCAACCACTCTTGTCTTGGATGCGATTAATGTCAAACAAATAATCAAAAAAACAGCTTTTGCTACTTCTATCTCGGAATCCAAAATGGTGTTAACAGGAGTTTCGTTATCGACAAACGGACCCAAATTAGAAGCTATTGCAACTGACAGTTTCCGTTTGGCAAAAAAATATATAATATGTGATGTAGAAAATCCTCAAATAAATTTAATTATACCTAGTAAAAACCTTGAAGAGTTAAATAAAATACTTGAAGAAGTTGAAGAAATGGTACATATTCATTTTTTTAAGACAAAAGTAATATTTAAATACAAGAATATCGTTTTTTCTAGTAGACTTATAGAAGGAACTTTCCCAAATACTAATAGTTTGATTCCTACTGAATATATAACAAGTGTTAAATTCAATAAAAACGAATTAATATCTGTTATTGATAGAGCTTCACTATTTAATGCCAACGACACAACTAGTATTATTAAATTAATAATGAATGGTGCAGAAAATATAGAAATAAATTCTGTAAGTAACGAAATAGGAGTCACTTCAGAAGAAATTACCCCTATTAGTTGCACAAATAAGCTTTCATTCCAAATTGCCTTCAGTTCAAAATACTTTTTAGATGCAATTAAGGCATTTGATTCTAATGAAATCACAATTCACTTAACTGGAGAGATAAAACCGTTCATTATAACTGGTGAGTATGATGTGAATCATATTCAATTGATATTACCAGTTAGAGTATCATAAAAAAACCCCTTTAAAAGGGGTTTTTATTTTACATCTATAAGTTTAAACAATTCTTCAAGTTCAGTTACTAATAATTCCTTATTAACTCGGTCATATGGAGGAAGATCAACAACATCAAACGGACTAATTCCTTCTGCTTGAAGGTTCTTTATAATAGATTTATCTTGTATAGCCGGTAAAACAATGGCGTTTGGAGTAAAATCTCTACTTTGCTCTTGTAATTTATCTAAAGAAATCTTAGGAGCACGTCTATTCTTACTATATCCGTTAGGGACTATATACTTAATACTATTTAAATCAAGATCATTATCAATAAAATACTGGATAGTATTAATAAAACCACCTAATCCTAAACTATCTAAACCAACAACAATCATTACAGCATCACTTAATTCTAATAAAACTTCAGTTAAGCGACTACTTGATGGTGGAAAATCCACCAGTATATAATCAAAGTAAGAAGAATACTCACTAAAAATCTTTTTAATAACTTTTTCTTGTGCTCTTTCTAGTGTTAATTTCATAGAAAGTTTGTCTGTGTTTAAAGTTTTAATCAAATAAAGATTTTCTCTTGCTTCTAACAAGACATCTCCTAGCTCTGCATGACCTGCAATTAGAAATTCTAAGTAATTATCATTCTCTTCAAAGATTAATTCATCTTTTCCGAATATCTTGAATATACTGTTTTGATCATCTGCACTCAAGACAAGCACTTTTTTTCCTTGAACAGCATAATAATGCGCCAAGTAACCAATGAAAGTAGTTTTGCCTACCCCTCCCTTTTTACAAAACGTTGATATAATGGCCATTATTGCCCCTCTCTTTCTAATTTATCGATACAAGCTTGCTCGATAAAAGTTGAAACTTGTATTCCTGACATCGCTGAAGCTATTTTAATTCTTTTTCTTAAGTTCTTTTCCATTGTGGCAGTGTATTTTTCACGATTACCATCTTCCACATCTTTTTGACTCTTTTGAGAAACTGGCTTATTGACAGTCTTAACAATTGGTTGTGCAGCTTGTTGTGGTTCTTGTTGAACTACATTAGCTGCAATCGAATCGTCAATAGGATTGCTCCTCTTTTTGAACGGCATCCCCGAGTTAGTATTCATCTATATCTCCTCCTTACTTTTAGATTTTACTTTTTATATACATATTTATGTATATATTTATTTATGTATATACATAAAACTTCTTTTTAATACATATATACATAAATATGTATTATTTTTATTTATCTTTTATCTTCATGAGAGAAAAAAGCCACATATTATATCAACAATAACTTTCTCCAAAGAACTAAAACGGAGAATCATTTTAACAAACATCTATATTTTAAAAAGAAAACATTTCAAACTAAAACCTCAGCCCTCAAAATCGCCCTTAAATTTTGTCTACAATCAATTTCTACCACAAAAAGGTTTAATTATTTGCCCCCAGGGGTTAAAATCAACCTACGCGAACAAAATTTTGCACAAAAAACCTAATAAAACAGAGGTTAAAAACTCTACAAAAAAGTTTATGAAGCAAATTTAGTGAATTATAATACATAAATGTTTATATATTTATTTATGTATATATTTATTTACGTATAACAATAAATACTTAAATACATTTTTATGTATATATGTATTGATATTTGATTATACACCCACCAAAAGAAAAAAATCAATAATTTATTACTTGATAATTTTTCTCTTTATTCATTATACAATGAAACTTTAAAAAAATCAATAATTAAAAACATAAATACATATGTATTTTTTTATGTATTTATGTAAATATGTAAAAGTGAAAAATAAGTATAATTGCAAAGTGAATTTTATACTCGATAAGAAAAGAAAAATATGCTTTAGACAAATAGAAATTCAAGTAAATATAATTAATTAAAAATATATTTTATACGTATATACATATATACATATAAAATGACAAAAAAGATAGTTGGTGAATTAAATTTGGATAGTAAAAAAATACATAAATATGTATAAACAAACACTAAAGTTCATATTTTCATAGATGATCGTAAACAAAATGTGAATTTTATTTGCGATTTATACATATTTATGTAAATACATAATATTTTATTTGTTTTATACTTACAAAAATGCTTATGATAAAAAAATTATAAATAAAAAATCATTTTCATAATGGAAATATATACATATTTACATATATATGTATATGAAATATATAATAATTTCTATATTTAGTTAATATTGGGGATTGAATAGACTTAAGTTGGTTATTATAGCAAATTTAATGAAATAATAAATGTTCTTTAAATGTATTTTATACATAATTATGTAAATACATATATTTATTTGGATGTTTAATACATAAATACGTAAAAATTATAAATATTAATCTCTGCTTTTTTCTATAAATATATATAAATTTATAAAAACAAGCAAATTTAATCTGTATATACATAAATACATAAATTGGATTTTAACTATTGCTTTTTGTTTAGTGTATCCTAAACTCAAAAAGAATAAAAAACGATTCTTTCGTATGTAAATATGTAAATACATACTGTAGTTTAATTAAAAATCAATAAAATCCCTTTTTATAAATAGGTTTGTTAATAAGTTACAAAAAAACATAAAAACAGTAGAATATTTTTTGAAAATATGTTATAATAACTACAATCATATAATATAAGGAAAAGGATATAAAAAATGTTGTTAAAGAATATAAAAATAACCACTGAATATATTACATTAGGACAATTGTTGAAGTTTACAGGAACAATTCAAAATGGTTCTGATGCAAAAGCCTTTCTCGAAAGCCAAGTTGTGTTGGTAAATGGGGAAAAAGAGTCCAGACGAGGTCGAAAATTATATAAAAATTATGAAATAATAATATTGAATCAAAAATTTATATTGGTGAATTAGTAATGTTATATCTTAAAAACATAAAAATTCAAAATTTTAGATGTATTACTAACTACAAAATTGATTTTTCTCCTCACGTTAATATTATAGTTGGTCTAAATGCAGTAGGAAAAACTAGTATAGTTGAAGCAATTAGTGTTTTATGTATGGGGAAATCGTTTAAAAACGTTAAAGATACAGATGTTTTAAAGATTGAAGAGTCTTATTATAGTATTTTAGGTAAATTTATCAAAGATGAACAACAAAAAGAAATTGAAATTGTTGTTTCTTATGATGGGAAAAATAAAAAAGTAGTGCAAAATAAAAAAATATATAGTAATATTAGTGATTATGTAGGTTTGCATAAATTAGTTGTCTTCTCACCAGATGATTTGGAAATCATAAAAGGCGCTCCAAGCATGAGAAGGCGCTTCTTGGATGTTAACATTAGTCAAATAAAGAGTGAATATCTACTTTCCTTAATAAAATATAAGAGAATTCTTAAGCAAAGGAATGAATATTTAAAAAGTATTGACGCAAATTCTTGTGATTATACTCTTTTAGAGGTAATTACCTCTTCTTTGATTGTTGAAATCAGAAAAATAATAGAATTTAGAACTCAATATTTAGATTTAATAAACCCTTATATTGAAAAAGCGTCTCAAAAGATATCAGGTAATAAGGAAATTGTAAAATTAAAGTACGAACCCAACTGTGAAATTGAAAGTTTGGTTAAAACATTCAAAGAAAAGATAAAATATGACATTTTAACTCAGACAACTAACACCGGTCCAGCTCGTGATGATATAAAAATTACAATCAATGATCAACTTGCAACAGTTTATGGTTCTCAAGGACAAATAAAAACAGCATTGCTAGCAATTGAACTGGGGATTGTTGATTGTTTTAATAGTCAAAATGAAGATTTGTTAGTTATTTTAGATGATGTATTCAGTGAATTAGACATATTAAGGCAAATTGAGATTATTAATTTGATTAATCAACGAAATCAAATTTTTATTACTACTACTTCTATTAATGATTTACCTATGGAAATAGTAGAAAAAGCTAAAATTCTCAATTTAGGAAAGGAAAAACTAAAATGAATCAAGACAATTTACAAAAAAGTAACGAAATAGAAGTTGCTGATGAATTTGACAGTCAGGAAATATCAGGAAAAGATGCAATAGCAAACGAAAATGGCAATTCAGAAAATTATGGTGCTTCAAATATTCAATTATTGGAAGGTTTGGAAGCGGTTAGAAAACGTCCAGGTATGTATATTGGTTCAACTGGGCCTAGAGGATTACATCATTTAGTATGGGAAATAGTAGATAATGCCATTGATGAGGCTTTAGCGGGGTTTTGTACACACATTGAAGTAGAAATATTACCAGATAACTTCATTAGAGTTACCGATAATGGTCGTGGAATACCTGTAGATATTCATAAAAAGACTGGAGAGTCTGCTGCTGAGGCTGTTTTTACTATTTTACATGCAGGTGGAAAGTTTGATGGATCTTCTTATAAGGTTTCTGGTGGTCTTCATGGAGTAGGTGCTTCGGTTGTTAATGCTTTAAGTGTTCATCTTCATGTAGAAATTCATAAAAATGAGAAAAAATACGTTCAAGAATATTCAAAAGGAAAGAGATTATACCCTTTAAAAGAGATTGGAGTTACAAAAAGCCATGGAACGCGCATAACTTTTCAAGCTGATCTTGAAATTTTTAAAGAAGGGATTCAATATGACTATGAAACTTTAAGGATTCGTCTTCAACAATGTGCCTTTTTAAACAAAGGTTTGAGGATAAGTTTGGCAGATAAGCGTCATCCTGAGGATGAAAAGCATGTGGTTTACCAATATGATGGTGGAATAAAAGAATATGTAGAGTATTTATGCAAAAATAAAACCTCTATTCATCCACAAATTATATATATTTCCGGTAAAGATGATAATATTGAAATTGAATTTGCTTTACAATATACTGAAGAATATACAAGCAATATTTATTCTTTCATTAATAATATATACACTCCTGAGGGGGGAACCCATGAAGAAGGATTTCGTATTGCTTTAACTAGAGTATTAAACAACTATGGAAAGAATAATAACTTATTTAGAAAAGATGAAAGTTTTAGCGGTGATGACGTTCGAGAAGGAATGACAGCTATTATAAGTTGTCGTCACCCTGATCCACAGTTTGAAGGACAAACAAAATCAAAATTAGGAAATACAGAAGTAAGAAAAATAGCTTCGCAAGTACTTGCCGATGGTTTAGACAACTTTTTAAAGGAAAATCCTTCGGCAGGTAAGCAAATTATTGAAAAAGCTGTTCTTGCAAGTCGTGCTCGTCTTGCTGCCAAGAAGGCAAGAGAAGCAACAAGAAGAAAAAGTCCTCTTGAAAGCTTAGGATTTGCATCAAAACTTGCCGATTGTCGTAGTAAAGACCCAAAATCCAGTGAAATCTATATAGTCGAAGGAGATTCTGCCGGTGGATCAGCAAAACAAGGAAGGGACAGTGAGTTTCAAGCGATTTTACCTCTTCGTGGTAAAGTTCTTAATGTTGAAAAAGCTCGTCTAGATAAAGCTTTAGGTAATAAAGAAATAATTTCTATGATTCAAGCTTTTGGAACAGGAATAGGTGAGGAATTTAATATAGATGGAGCAAGATATCAAAAAGTAGTCATTATGACTGATGCCGATGTCGATGGCGCCCATATTCGTACTTTATTATTAACCTTCTTCTATCGTTTTATGAAACCATTAGTGGAACATGGATATATATATATAGCCCAACCGCCTTTATATAAAATATCTCAAAATAAGCGTGTTGAATATGCATATTCCGATGAAGAATTACAAAAGATACTTGAAACCTTCTCAAAAGCTTCCAAACCTAACATTCAACGTTATAAGGGATTAGGAGAAATGAACCCAGAACAATTATGGGAGACAACTATGGACCCTAAAGTGCGTACACTTTTACAAGTGAATTTGGATGATGCAATTGAAGCAGATAAAATATTTAGTATGCTAATGGGCGATGATGTAGAGCCACGTCGTGAATTTATTGAAGAAAATGCAGTTTATGTTCAAAATTTAGATTTTTAGGAGGGTTTGAATGGTTGATGACAAAGATATAGAAAAAGATATAGATACTTCAGAAGAAGAAAACGATGAAACTTTGGAAAATGATGAAGAAATTGTCGATGAGGAAACCTCAAACAGTGCATTAGAACCTACTATAACTGGTGAGGATATAAAAACTGAAGTATTTGGTGTTAAAGAAATAGATTTAACTAAAGAAATGAAAACCTCGTTTCTAAGTTATGCGATGAGTGTTATTGTTGCTCGTGCCTTACCTGATGTTCGCGACGGCATGAAGCCAGTTCATAGACGTATTCTTTTTGGAATGCACGAACTGGGAGTATATCCCGATAAAGCATATAAGAAAAGTGCGCGTATTGTTGGAGAAATCATGGGTAAGTTTCATCCTCATGGTGATAGTGCTATCTATGATTCGATGGTGCGTATGGCTCAAAGTTTTAGTTATCGTTACCCATTAGTTGATGGGCATGGCAATTTTGGCTCTATTGACGGCGATGGAGCGGCAGCTATGCGTTATACAGAAGCTAGAATGAGCAAAATAACCCTGGAATTACTAAGAGATCTTGGAAAAAACACGGTTAATTTTATTGATAACTATGATGGATCTGAAAGAGAACCTGAAGTATTACCATGTAAGTTCCCTAATATTTTAGTTAATGGAGCAATGGGAATTGCTGTAGGTATGGCTACTAATATTCCCCCTCATAATCTTGAGGAGGTAATTAATGGATTATTAGCATATATTAAAAATCCCGATATATCTATTGAAGGAATTATGAACTATATTAAAGGTCCTGATTTCCCAACTGGTGGATGTATAATGGGGTTAAGTCAAGTGCGTAAAGCCTATATGACTGGTAACGGAGCTATTACCATTAGAGCAAAATGTGAAATAAAAGAAATTGAAAAAGGAAAAACGGCGATTATAATTACCCAAATTCCTTATCAAGTAAATAAATCAAGGCTGATTGAACGTATTGCTGAAACTGCAAAAGATAAGTTGATTGACGGGATTACTAGTTTAGAAGATCATTCTTCTATGAAAGGTATGAAAATAGTCATTGAATTAAGACGGGATGTAAATGCTAGTGTTATTTTAAATAATTTATATAAGCATACCCAGTTGCAGTCGACTTTTGGTATCAATATGTTAGCTCTTGTCAATGGGCAACCAAAGGTTTTAAATATTAAAGAAGTTCTTCAACATTATTTAACTCACCAAATTGAGGTATTAACAAGAAGAGTTCAATATGATTTAGATAAAGCTGAAGCAAGAGCTCATATTTTGGAAGGTTTATTAATAGCATTAGCAGATATTGATGCGGTTATTGAGTTGATTAAACATTCTAAAACGCCCGACATTGCTTGTGATGGCTTAATGGAAAAATTTAAACTATCTGAAATTCAAGCTAAAGCAATTTTATCAATGCAACTTCAAAGACTTACAGGTTTAGAAGTTGATAAATTGAAAGAGGAATATGCTGAACTTAAAAAAGCCATTCAAGAATATCAAAGCATTCTAAAAAGTCAAGACAAAAAATTAAACATTATTGTTAGTGAATTAAATGAAATTAAAGAACGATTTGGTGATGAAAGACGTAGTGAAATCAGTTTAAGCGATGAACTTGATATTGAAGATGAAGATTTGATACCAGTTGAGGATGTCATTATTACTATTACTTCTAAAGGCTATGTTAAGAGGATTACAGCTGATACCTATAAAGCTCAAAACCGTGGAGGTAAAGGAATCACTGGCGCTAAAATGGTTGATGATGATTTTATAGAAAAAGTATTATACACATCAAGTCATGATACTTTATTATTCTTTAGTAATTTAGGCAAGATATATCGCCTACGAGCATTCCAAATACCATATGCATCAAGAATCGCAAAAGGCTTGCCAATCGTCAATTTATTGAATTTTGAAGAAAACGAAAAACTTGCTGCTGTTTTGAATATCAATGAAAAAGCCGAAAAAGAAGGCTTCTTCTTGTTTGCAACTCGTCAAGGAGTTGTTAAAAAAACGGAAGTGTCTGCGTTTAAAAACATTAGAACAAATGGTATAAAAGCTATTCTCTTGAACGATGGTGATGAATTATTTAAAGTTGCCTTGACTGATGGTGAAAAAGACATTATATTAGGGGCATCTAATGGTAAAGCTATTCGCTTCAGTGAAAGTGATATTCGTCCAATGGGGCGTATATCTGCAGGTGTTAGAGGAATAAAAGTTGAAGGTAAAGATATTGTTGTCGGTATGGCAATTGTCAATACCGATGGTGATGAAATAGTTATTGTCACCGATCGAGGATATGGAAAACGGACAAACGTGGATGCGTTTAGGGTTCAGGTACGGGGAGGAAAAGGTGTAAAAGCTTTAAATTTAACTTCCAAAAACGGACAAATGGTTTCCTTACTTACGGTTAGAGGCGATGAAGATTTAATGATAATTACTGATAGAGGTATTATTATCCGTACCCATTTAGATCAAATACTAACAATTGGTAGAGATACTCAAGGAGTTAGAGTTATAATGTTAAATGATGGTCAAGTTGTTGCCAATATTACCGTTGTTCCACGTGCAGATGAAACTGAAGATGAATTTGATGACGAATATAAAGAAGAATTCCAAATGGATTTAGATTATCAGTTCATGGATGAGGCTGATGAAAATTAAATATGCTTTTGATTAGGAATAGTATAGTATCATTTGTTTAAGAGAGTTGATGGCTGGTGAGAATCAACACAAATAATATTTGAATCTACCTATGAAGCGGAATTGAAAAGAATTCCCGGTGATGACCGTTAAAACAATTGAGATGAAAACCAAGGTTATATATTGGTTTTTAAGTAGGGTGGCACCACGATAATTATCGTCCCTATATTATTAGGTTTTTTGATACCTAATAATATAGGGATTTTTATATATAAGGAGGAAAAAATGTTAGATATAAAATTTGTTAGAAAAAACCCCGATTTAGTTAAAGAAAATATTAAGAAAAAATTCCAAGATCATAAACTTGGATTAGTTGACGAAGCACTAAGTTTAGATGTAAGCCTTCGCGAAGCAAAGCTAGAAGCTGATACCCTTCGCGCTAAGAGAAATAATGCTAGTGCTTCTATTGGAACATTGATGCGTGAGAAAAAAATAGATGAAGCTAATAAAATGAAAAGTGAAGTAGTTGAAATAAATAAAAAATTAGAAAAACTTGAACAAGACGAAGAAAGTTTTAATCAAAAACTTAAAAAAATTATGATGACTATTCCTAATATTATTGATGATTCAGTTCCTATTGGTAAAGATGACAGTGAAAATGTTGAAGTGAAAAGATATCTAGAACCAAAAGTTCCGAGTTTTGATATTCCATATCACCTAGACATAATTGAAAAAGTAAATGGGATAGATTTGGATAGTGCTCGTAAGGTCTCAGGAAACGGCTTCTACTATTTAATGGGTAATATTGCCCGTCTACATTCGGCAGTTATATCTTATGCACGTGATTTTATGATAGATAAAGGTTTTACATATTGCATACCGCCATTTATGATAAGAAGCGAAGTTGTTACAGGTGTTATGAGTTTTGCTGAGATGGATGCAATGATGTATAAAATTGAAGGTGAAGATTTATATTTAATTGGAACAAGTGAACATTCAATGATTGGAAAGTTTATTGATACAATAAATGATAAAACAAAACTCCCTTATACGTTAACAAGTTATTCACCATGCTTTAGAAAAGAAAAAGGAGCACACGGAATTGAAGAAAGAGGAATTTACCGCATTCATCAGTTTGAAAAACAAGAAATGATTGTGGTGTGTGAGCCAGAGGATTCTGCATCTTGGTTTGAAAAGTTGTACAATCATACAGTAGATTTGTTTGTAAGCATGGAAATCCCGGTTAGATCACTTGAGTGTTGTAGTGGAGATTTAGCTGACCTAAAAGTTAAAAGTATTGATGTTGAAGCCTGGAGCCCACGCCAGAAAAAATATTTTGAAGTTGGTAGTTGCTCAAATCTTGGAGATGCCCAAGCAAGACGTCTTGGAATTAGAATAAAAGACGATCAAGGTAATTATTTTGCACATACTCTAAACAACACAGTGGTTGCTCCTCCAAGAATGTTAATTGCTCTTTTAGAAAATCACCTTAGAGAAGATGGAAGTATCAATGTTCCTAAAGTATTGAGGCCATATATGGGAAATATAGAGGTAATAAAATAATGAAAAATTGTCCGCAATGCAAAAAAGAACTACCTGATTATATTAAGTACTGTAATCACTGCGGCGTTAAACAACCTAAGTGTGAAAACTATTCAGCATTTATAATATCACTTATCTCACTTGTTTTATGTGCAATTGCCTTTAATTACTATATGGTGGGCATTGCAATGGCATCATCTATTGCGGCCATCATCCTTCACTTCTTCTATCCCTATAAACGATTTAAGAATCTGGAACTAGTTATAAGTGTATCTGCTTTTCTGGGCGCTCTAGTTTGGCTTCTTTTTATTGTTTTATAATTTTATAACATAATAAAGATATCGAAATATATCAAATAAATATATAAATTATTAATAAACAAATAAGAAGCGATGGTTTGTATTTTTAAACCATTGATTCTTATTTGTATTTTTGATATAATAATATCAAAAGGTGAAAAAAATGTTAATAAATAATAAATATAAAAACGCATATAAGATTATCGTAATTTTAATATTGTTTTGTATGGCGACATTACTTGCTAGTTGTAATAGTGAACAACAACCTGAAAATTTAAATAAATTATTAAGTGAATTTGAATATACTATTAACAAAAAAGATATCACTATTGATGGAATAAAAGGAAATCCAGTAAGCATTGTTATGCCAGACCTTCCAGATGGTTATAAAATAAAGATTATTAGTAAAGGAGCGCTGGCTGGACTAAGTAATCTTACTACAATTACCATTCCGTTTGTCGGAGAAACATTAGATGGAACAAGAAATCAGCATTTTGGATATATATTCGGAGCAGATACATTTGCAGATAATAATTCGTATATACCAAATTCCCTTAGAACAGTCATTATTACAGGAGGAAACATAATAGGTGGGGCCGCCTTCTATGGCTGTAGTGGTTTAGTCAGCATAACTATTCCCCAAAGTACCACAAGTATAGGTTCTGGAGCTTTTAATAATTGTAGTAATTTAAAAAATATATATATTCCCCAAAGTGTTACAAGTATAGGGGAATGGGCTTTTATAGGGTGTAGCAATTTGAGAATTTATTGTCAAGTTGCAGAAAGACCAAATGATTGGGATGCTTTTTGGAATTATTCTAATATACAAGTCTTTTGGAAAGCAACTATAGAAAATATAAGAGGAAATAATGAATTTGAATATTCAACAACTAATAATGAGATTACCATAACTAGATATATTGGTAATGCAACTGAATTGAATATACCAAACGAAATTAATGGAATAATTGTTACAAGTATAGGAAAAGGAGCATTTTATAACTGCCATAGTTTGAGTAGTGTAACTATTCCAGATAGTATAACAAATATAGATTCTCTTGCCTTTTCTAATTGCATTAGTCTAGCATATATATATCTTCATTCAGGAATTAAGAGTATAGGGTTTTCAGCTTTTCTTGATTGCAATCTTTTAGTAATTTATTGCCAGGCGGCAACACAACCAATTGGTTGGGATTCCTCGTGGTGCTCTGCAATGGGACCTATATATTGGAATATATCAAAAGAAGATTTAAAAGAACATAATGGAATGCAATATTTAATAATTAATAATGATATCAATATTACTCGGTATATTGGTAATGCAATTGAATTAAATATACCAAGTGAAATAGATGGAATAGAAATCACCAAAATAAATTCATATGCGTTTTATAAATGTGATAGTTTAAATAATGTAATCATTGGAAACCATGTTATAAGGATAGATGGATACACGTTTGTTGAATGTAGTAACCTAACTAGTGTAACCATACCCAAAAGTGTTACAAATATGGGGGATAGTGCTTTTTATTATTGCCATAATTTATCAATCTACTGTCATGTGGAATCAAAACCAAGTGGATGGCCTCCATTTTGGAATTTTTCCGATAGACCAGTTATATGGAATTATAGTCCCTCAAGTTAGGGACTTTTTTGTTGTTCATAATATAAAACAGATAAATATTATCATAATACTTATCTGTTTAAAAAATCAATTATATTTCAATAAAGTAACTAAATTATCAAATTCATTTTTTGTCAATACATTATGATCAAAAACGAACTTGTTATTATCTCCTATACATCTAGGGATAATATGAATGTGGAAATGAGGTACTGTTTGTCCAGCAATAGTTCCACAATTATTAATTATATTAAAGTTTAAAATATTCATTTGTTTACTAATATGTTTAGTTAATTTAGTTGCTACTTGAAATAAATGACTTGCTTCTTCTTCATCTAATGATAATATATTATCACTGTGCTTTTTAGGAACAACTAAAACATGACCTCTAGATGCTTGTGATATATCCAAAAAAGCAATACATGCATCATCTTCATATATTTGATATGAAGGGATTTCTTTATTTATGATTTTACAAAATACACACATAATTTTTCTCCTTTTGGCTGATAATGTTATTATACATATTTTGTTTTATAAATGCAACTTGAAATTGAAAAAAAAACTAAGCCGTGTTATAATGAATTATGTTTTATTTATTTTAATATAATTTGAATTATTAAGAGGTTTCATATATGAAAAATACAAAAAAAATAGTAACATTAGCTGTTTTAGTTGCTCTTGGATCCATTCTTGGGATACTTGATAGAGGTATATCGGCATTAATAATACCGTTTCTTCCAGGTGCAAAAATTGGACTTGCCAATATTGTTGTTTTAATCGCTATTAGGAATTATCGTTTCCATGAATCACTAATATTAGTGATTCTGAAAGCTATAATTGTAGGATTATTATTTGGTAGTATTATGACGTTTATTATCGGAGGTACTGCTAGCATAATGGCTTTTTTTGCTATGTACTTGCTTAATAAACTTTTTAATCAAAAGATGTCAGTAATAGGCATTAGCGTAGCCGGCGGATTTGTTCATATTATTACCCAACTTCTAGTAATAATGATTAGCTATAGTATGGGAAGAGAAGTTATGGCATATGGAGCTTTTCTAATAATAGTATCATTAATAACAAGCGTAATAATTGGTTATACTGTCATTAGACTTGAACCAATATTATTTAGATATCTAAAAGAACAAGAAGATTGATAAAATCAATTAATTATAGTAACTATGCCTTGGCACAAAGCGCCAAGGTTTTATTATTTTATAATATATTTATTTAATATACTAACAATTTTAATTTTTTATCATATATTAAATTAGGAGTGAAACAAATGGAAAAATATTTGAATAATATTGCTCATATCATTTTAAACGATGATTACACAGTTTCTACAAATAATGTCACAACCATTATTTGTATTGAATATAAGCATATAAATAAATGTCTTCCAAAAGATCATCCATTGAACCAAAAAATCAAGAAAAAAAGCCCATGTAAATAAAAAACCATATTAGGTGAAAATATTGTCACCATTTTTAAATATGAATATACTATATTATGAAAGGGAGTGAAAAAATGCAAGATAAATTATTAACCAATATATCCTCTTTGTTAGGTACATATAATAATATACCATTAGATGTCGCTTCTACGAAAGTAACAACAACAATTGTTGGGGGAATTACAGCCGTTAAAACAGCTGATTTAGATGTGTGGAATAGTGGTTTCTTAACATATACAATAGTGGTTACAAATAACGCCGAGTATGATTATGAAGCAGCTGTATTTAGTGATACATTAGATACTACGCTAATTACACTTGTAGATGATACATTTACAGTTGATGGCGAAGAATATGTTTATACATATGTCGGAGGCTTATTATCAGCAACATTACCTACAATAGGTGTTGGCGAATCTGTGACTATCGAGTTTAAAGTTAGTCTAATTTAGCTTGTATAAGACTATAAAGAAATATATTTTAAGAGAAATCTTAAAAATTTCTTTATAGTCTTTTTCCTACAAAAAGATAACAAATCCTAAACAAAAGCATATAATATAATAGAGGTGAAAAAATGCGATTTAATGGACAAAGACAAACCAATTATGAAGTAAAATCAGGAGACACCCTATATAAAATAGCCAAAAAATA
>JAVBLL010000036.1:0-4302 GCA_031553555.1 Bacilli bacterium | reverse complement strand
GACTGCTTGAAGCAAAGAATAATTGCATTCAACGTATAAAGCGTATGGCCTGTGGATTTAGAAATCGTGATCGCTTTAGAAATGCTATCCTTTTTCACCTGGGGAATTTAGACCTTTTTCCTTCCACCTTATAGCCGGAAGGGCCATTTTTCATTACCAATTAAAATGATCCACTGCATAAATACCTTCTTTTATTTTAGTTTCTCTAAGAATAGCATTAAACCATCCAAATACGATGAAAGTTTAAAATATGATTTTTTATTTTATTAATTCGCTTTCTTCACTTTTAATAAAATTTAATAAATTTTCAATCAATCCGTCTTTTGGATTTTCATAAAAAACAGTATCTTTTGGCGGCATATAATAAATAAATGATTCCATATCTTTAGGATAATCAAGGTTTTCATATAACACAGCAATGGCATTCAATAAATTATCAGTATCTTTAAGATTTTCTGTAAGGTATTTAAGAAAAGCCAACCGAAGTTTTCTGGATTGAATAATCCATTTTTCATCTTTATCAGATATAATATGACAATAATGATCATTTATTTTTGACAAAACTTCATCTTTTTCATCTTCATTGATGTCATCTATTAATTTAAGAAATAAATCTTCTATATTTGTAAATTCTTTAATAATTTCAATTGCATAATCGGTCAAAATTGAAAAATTGAAATAGTTTAATTTTATACCCACATATAGAGTACACCAATTATAATCAATATTGTTTTTTTTCAACATTTTCAAGTCAAGCATATCTATCTTCATTTCCTATTTTGATATTCAATAATCATTATAAAGATATACTTCTACCTTCTTTTCCTTTGCCTCAGACAAAAATAAAATTATATCATCCACAATTTTAGGCAATTCTAATAAAATATTAGCAAGATCTTCTTTGTCTTCAACATATTCACATGTAAAATTTTTTAACTGATTTATTTCAAAATCTAAATCTTCAATCAACCAAGGGGATTCATCATACCATTCATCTTTTGTCAAACCGTTTCGAACTCCTCCACGTTGCAAACCAGTTACTAAACAATCCATTATTGTCTCAAAATAACCCATCCAAATTTTAAGTACATTTTTATTACCGTCAGGTTGAAAAAAAACAAATTCGACAGATGGTTCGGCTTCAAATCCCGAATAATATTTGCCATTAATTGCCATAATATGTTAATCCCTTTAATACATCATTTATATAAAAGACATATTTTAAAAATAAAAAAATATTCCTGTTTTTAGGACAATAGCTTGGTCAACAATATTAAGAAATTTATATAAAAATACAATGTTTTTGTTTTTTTCTATATATGTACCCATTATTTCCTTCATTTTTATCATCTTTGATAAATCAGTCACACTTTCATCTTCATAGTCATCAATATATATTTCTAATTCCTTATTAATTATCTGAAATAGGCCTGATTGCGATATATCATTATACTCCAAATCATCTAAAGATAATTCTAATAAATCATTTTCCCTAGATTCATTAAAATCCAACCTTCGCATTGCATCTTCTGTTTTTGGCACAACAATAGTTTTCATTTATTATTTTCTTTCAATTTGCCCACCTAAAAATAGTAGAATAAATCAGCATTTTGATTCCAGTAAATCATGATATATTGCCTTTTGGCAATACATCATAAAATTTTTTACTAATTATTTTTAATCTATCATTGATATTATAATTATGATTTTTCAATTCGTTTATTTCATTAATATTATTTAATTTAATTGATTCAGAAAATGAGGAAAAATTATTTTCACGATTTATAGTCCAAAATGATCTTTCGTCAAAAATAATACTATCACAAATCTTTGAAACATACAAAGCTATACCACTTGCCAAAAAAAACTTGATTGGTTCTTCTCCCTGAATTGATAATCCTAACCAAACACCTGCATCTTCTTCTGCAATATAAGGTAAAGAAAGTTCAATTTCTGTTAAAATAACATTGACTTCATCTTCGGCACCTTTAAAATTTATAAGTAAAGACATCTTCGATTTTAATATCGAGTTTTCATCAATATTATACCTTTGTCCTTTAACTAATTGTTTTATCTCCAAATCAGGTATTTCAATATAATTAATCAAATTCATTAATTCGCTTTTAGTACCTATTAAAAGATCTTTAATGGTTACATCTTTCACTAGTTTCGTATCTAAATCTATTGACATATTTCTTTAATAATCCCCGGAGCCTTAACTATAACATAAATATTCAACATTCTATAACAAAATCTATTAATTTTGACTTTATTTCAGAGAAAACAATATATAACTATGGTGCTCTAAATTTATTCCTATTAAATATATTAGTTTTACTTAATCGTCATTTAATCTATCTAATCGGAATTTTTTCGCATCTTCTTTCTTTGCTCGTTCTAACCACTCTGAAAAATTAGTTAAATAAAATAATTTATTCCAACTGGGATATCTCCCTTTGTTAAAATCATGAAGATATACAATTGGATCACCACTCCTATCATCCCCATCAAAACATGCCACTATTGGAAAACCACTCCACTCACGACCAAGCTCATCAGGCAGAATCGCAAACGGTATCAATGGCTTATCTTTATAATCCGATAACATAGAGCTATAATAACGTAATGAAGTACCCATATCATCAAATAGTAACCGCCAGTCTCTTATATCTATGTCAGGAAATATCTTAGCAATTCTGATATATTCTTCTGGAAATTTAAAACCCTCTGGGATAATTGGTCTGTCATAAAGAAATACTTCATTCATTTTATTCTTGCCTCCCGTAATTCTTGTGAATCAAAGTTAATCCTCATATTTTAATCTTTCTACCCTGAATTCCTCAGCTTCTTTCTCCGCCCGTTTTAGCCATGCCGTAAAATTCTTTATATGATACCTTTTACTCCAAATGGGGTACTCTTTCTTCTCATAGTTATGAAGATATACTATCGGATCACCGCTTCTATCATCCACATCAAAACAGGCTAACATGGCATACCCTTCATCTATAATTCCTGACTCATCAACAAATACTGCGAATGGGATTAATGGTTTATCTTCGTACTTTTTTAACATATCACCATAATAACTTAATGAAGTCCCCATACTATTAAAAAGCAATTTCCAGGGTTCTAAATCTATTGATGGGTTGGTCTTTGCAAGTGTAATATATTCTTCTGGAAATTTAAAACCCTCAGGTATGATTGGGTTATCATAAAGAAATATTCGCCTCATTTTATTTCCGGCCTCCCCGAAATTCTTGGTATATCATAAATATGTACCAGTTCAGGTGTTTTCACCCTTGTTGGAGCCGTCCATATATATCCTATGCTACAATATAGTTTTATAGGATTCTTCAAATCGTTTATATTTATCGATAATTTCATTTTTTTCTTTGGAAGAATAATTATTATATTTTTCTTCAACTTTTCTTATTATTTCTTTTGTTATTAATTGTCCAAAGGGCTGGTATACATCTAAAGCAAACCATTCTATTATTGCTCCAAATAGTATATAGTTCATATGATCTATGTTTTTTAAGAAGAAATCAAAAACAAATTTACTGTCCCAATTAAATATAGAACTAACAAGAGTAGCTTGGAGATATTTATCCCCTAAATTATTGTCAAAAATATTTTTGGATAACTGTAATGCCAAATCACTGTTTCGTTTATACAATTCCCTTATTGCTGTAGAAACTTCTTCTATATCAAAGATATCTGTTATAAAATCAACTAATTGCTTTTCGCTATATTTACTAAAATCGTACCCCATACTTTTCTCCTTATTTATCAAACTTAGGAATCACATTAATCGTTGATAAATATCTCTCTCCATCTGGTAATATTATCCATGTTGTCCTAAATTTTACAGCTCCATTAGGACCTTCCAACACTGACTCTACCATCCGCTGTTCCACTGTTGCAGTTCTTCCGGCCTCTAAAAGGTGCTCAAATATCTTTTCATTATAATATGATGTGTTCTTGATTCCTGCAAGGTTCAACGAATTTGACATCTCATTTGATCTTCGAAAATTATACTCTATTTTTTCAATGGTGGTAATTCTTTCTTCATATAGTAAAAAATTTTGTTTGTATAATTTATTATTTATTTGTCGCATGCTTTTAAGATCACTTAATTCTTTTGACAACTTCTCATCAAATGGAATCACATCACCACGAAGAAAATTCTCTACCTTACCAACCGGAACTGCTACTCCATCGTTATATTTTGCTATTACCTCAGCACCATTGCTAGGTGCAATATATACCTTTTCTATTATTCTTCGGCTGGCAATCTGAGCA
>JAVBLL010000006.1:0-89749 GCA_031553555.1 Bacilli bacterium | reverse complement strand
TATTTTTTGGCTATTTTATATAGGGTGTCTCCTGATTTTACTTCATAATTGGTTTGTCTTTGTCCATTAAATCGCATTTTTTCACCTCTATTATATTATATGCTTTTGTTTAGGATTTGTTATCTTTTTGTAGGAAAAAGAAGTTGAAACAGATTTATGTTTCAACTTCTTTTCTTGCATATTTTTTAATTATTAAATGACTATTTATTAAGCCCATCTTTCATAGCTTCTAATAAATCTCCAGTAGTATCTTGGCCATTTTGCCAATACATAATTCCTCCAAGTCCCTTACTTTTTATGTAATTGCACTTTGCAAGTACTGAACGCCTATTATCATAGGATATAAATATTGTTTGTGCACTATTCATTAAATATGGTACTTCACATTGTGTATCATAGTATTCTATAAAATCTTCATTTGTAAGATATGAGGATTTAATAGATGTATAACTAAGTGTTTTGGGAGATTCAGTATTCACCCAAGATGAACTAGTAGTTTCTCTAGTTTGTCTTACTCCATAAAAACCAAAACCAATAATTATTTTATTATTTGGAATTTTATCATTGTTGTATATTACAATGCTTTCATCAATAGAGCAACTCACTAGTGTTTTGCCGCTTGTTGATTTATATAATGCATTGTGATGATAACCAGAATTGGAAGTCATACCATATGCCATCATATTAACAAAATCAAGATAAGCAATCGAATTTGGTAAATCATAACATGGAGGTTGCCATTTGCCAGCCCCAATAGCAGCTGTTACAATGTGGTTAGAATTATTAGCCTTCACTTTACTTCTAACCTCTTTTGCTAGCAGTGTGAAATTAGCTTTTTCAGTAGATGATGGTGTTTCCCAGTCAATATCCACACCATCAAATCCATATGTATTGATTAATCCCACTACATTATTAGCAAACGCTATTCTTAATTCCTCACTTTGAGCAATTATTTTGAAGTTATCCGACTGACCGCCTCCACCAATTGATAAGACCACCCAATCTCCAGCCTTATGTGCTTTTGGTATTACATAGTTTTTCATATTGTTCAAATAAGTTGTATTGGTATTTTTATTACTACCAGTAAAACCTCCATCAGCATCAACTAATGCAAATGCACAATATATTAAATCTAGTGTATTAAAAAATTCATTAGTGACCGTTGAATATGATGAATAAATATAACCAGAAGCAACATTGCCTTTGAATATTTCTTTATAACCCTCAACTACTACTTCAAACGTTTTGGTAGAAACAATGCTACCATACGTTAAAGTAGCCGTTAGTGTAACTGAGGTAGGTTTATGTGGCCTACTTACCACATTACCATTATTAGAGATTAGGGAAGTATTGCTGCTTCCCCATGAAATATTACATTGTTTGTATGCTGCAGGTAGTTCCATGTTTTCATCAATTGAGACAGAATTAATAGCACCAACTTTTGTATTTAAAACTTCAATTGCTTCCTCTACTAATTCTTGTGGATCTCATGGTTGTGGATATCCAGGAACATCTTCAACATTTGCATAAGTATCAGATATATAACCAGTACCGTTTACAAATACATTTGTTGCTGTTGTAGCTAAAGCGAAGTAATTGTGATGTACATTAAATGGTTCAGCAACAGTTGAACTAATTAAATATACGATAGTTGATTTAGTATCTAAGAACTTATTATAACTAATATCATATTTATTACTACCAATTGTACCACGGAAATCTAATACAGTTGTACCTTTTGAATTACTGAATGTGTTATATTGAACATTTACAGTAAGATTAGCAGTTGATCTTCTAATAGTAACTGCAGGGCCACTATTTCCACCGCTAGAAAAACTATTATTAATAATATTAATTAAAGTTGCTGTATTAGCATCATATCCTAACGCCATTGTCCATTGGTCAAAACCAATTACTGTATTTCCAATAATATTAAGTGTGCCAGCTATATTATCAAATCTAATACCATCAGTATATGGGCTAACTGCACTTAATTGTACACCTTCAACATAATTATTTGAAATAGTAATACCATTAACACTATAATCAGAAATAATACCTTTACTTGTTGATGAAGCTTTTAAATAACAATTATCAATTAAACCAGATGTAACTGCTGCCGTATAAGAAATCATGCCTTGATTAGCAGTCACAACATCAGAGTTGTTAATTTTTAAACATTTTAATGTAACATTACTAGTACCAATTTCAAAACGTCCCGTTCCACTTGATGCAAAACCATTAATTTCAACACCAGAGGCATTGGCTTTCACTACACCAGTGAATATTGCTTCTTCCACTCTTGATGGAGATGAGCCAGGTACATCTTTATTTGGACCATAAATCTTAACATTCGCAGCGGATACCGTAAAATTTCCGCCATATGTTCCAGCAGCAACCGTTATAATGTCTCCTGCTTTAAATGTGATGTCAGAAAAACTATCATATGTGTTTGTGCTTTCATCCGTTGATGTAACTGATATTGATTTGATATCCATATCCCACTTTGCATAGAATTTTTGATTGCCATATGTTCCAGTTTTAATTGAAGTAACCGGTGTACCACTATAATCAGCCGAAGCATACCATGCTTTAAAAGTTCCACCAGCTATTATTAAATTTGTTGGTAGTATTATTTCAGAAGATTCAATATTATAACTATCAATAGGTGTTGTTTCAAATGAACCAATTCCAGTTTCAAAATCAATTGAATAATCAACTGGTGTGTATTTTGGATATAAATTTACAACTCCACTATTTGCAGGAATTGATGTAACTTTACTTCCAGTTAAACCACTATTATCATACCAACCTTCTAATGTATATGCGTTCTTTATAGGGGTTGGAAATGACGATACTTCTCCATTATATGCAAAAACTGTTTTCTCGTTATCTCTATTAATTGCTATTAAGTTCTCTTGGATAGTAGCATTAGAGTAAACAGCTGTTAAATAAGATGAATTATTAGTATATTGTGCACCACCAACAAATCCTCTCATTTCATAAGCAATTGCATATATGTAATTTGTATTGGCAGCGCTAAGTCCTGATTGCGTAGTATACTTATAAAAATTTTGGTATGCTGATTTATTAGCACTTCCTGCAATTGTTGCTATATGATTTACTAACCACATCCATTTTGTTTTATATGTGGCATTATATAACATATTACTGATTGTTCCTATTTCTGTATCTCTACCTAATGCATAAAACTGATCTTTAGTATAAGTTTTTGTAGCATATGCATTATAATCAGCAAGTAAAGCATCTGCTGCTGCTTCATATGTTGCATAATATGTACTAATTGTTAAATCATTCCATACAGCTCCATCTAATGCATAGTTAACTCTTGTCTTACTTATATCTGCTATTACTCCATTAGTATCTCCACCATCCATTGCAGCCTTAGCTACACCATAGTATGAACGGTCAACTGGAAGAGTTGCGTATACATAACTTCCATCAAGTAGCTTTACAAATGCTCTTGCTGAATATTCTAAACTATAGTATTCTTCAGGTATATCTATTAAAGTAACTCTAAATTGATTATTTTCATCTAGTTCACTTACACTTTTATTAATTGTACTATACCCATTAATTTTTGCATCTACTACGAAATTATCATATTCACTGGCATCTACTTTTCCACGTGATAATAATACCCCATATTCTACTCCTGCTTCATATTGTTCAGGGTTTGTAATTTCTCCAACAAATGCTAGTCCGTTAGGTTCAACTGTTCTTACCTGGGCTCCTATTACTTCGATATCGTCAGATGTTACAATGGCGTCTACTCCTTTAACATTAATTGCGAAAGTTAAGGCAATTAATATTAATCCTAAAAATAAAAGTCTTAAACTGTTTTTTCTAAGTGTTTTCATTTAATTTCCCCAATCTGATGGAAATCCTAAATCTGCACTCGTGTCGCAAGAAATGGTATCATTCTCAACGAACTCTACTATTTCAATAATTGGCGTTTCATAATTTTTTTGCATGACTTTCTCCTCTTTTCTAACAATATCAATGTAAACGATATCATCTGCATATATTATACAATTTTATCAATTGAAATGCAAGATAAATATAACGATATTCCAATAAATCTAACACAGAATTATCACAATTAAATATATTGAAATGATGTTTTTATAGTTCTATTATATTAATCAATATTAATATAAAAAACCCTCATACCAATACAAATTGGTATGAGGATAAACTCAAAATATTTATTAAAAAATATTGTTAATTATTTAAAATAAATTGTCTGTTTTTTAAAACACAAAGAATTCAATACCTAGTTTTATAATTACAAACTATTATCTAACTCTTGCTCATCAAATTTTTTAAGTAAATCTTCAACTGTTAGTCTACTTTTTTCTTCATTCTTGACATCAAAAATAATTTTCCCATCATACATCATAATTAAACGGTTGCCATATCTCAGGGCATCCTTCATATTATGGGTTATCATAACTGTTGTAAGTTTTTGTTCTGATATGAGTTTTTGGGTTAAAAACAAAACTTTCTTAGCCGTTTTAGGGTCAAGTGCTGCTGTATGTTCATCAAGCAATAGTAACTTTGGTCTACACAAGGTTGCCATCAACAAAGTCACTGCTTGCCTTTGACCACCAGATAATAAACCAACTTTTTGAGATAATCTTGTTTCTAATCCCAAATCAAGTCCTTGAAGAGCTTCAATGAATATATTATTGTTTTGCCTATTGAATCCCCACTTTAAAGTTTTTCTCTTAGTTCTTCTAATAGCTAGTTCCATGTTTTCTTGTATAGACATGCCACCAGCTGTTCCCATATTTGGATCTTGGAAAACTCTCCCTAAATATTTTGCTCTCTTGTATTCACTTAGTTTTGTGACATTCTCATTATCGATATACACACATCCATTATCCGGAGGATAAACTCCAGATATAATGTTCATTAAAGTCGATTTACCACTACCATTCCCACCAATAATCGTCACAAATTCGCCTTCTTCTATTTCCAAATTAATTTCATCTAACGCCACTCTTGTGTCTAAAGCATTACCAGTAGTATTAAAAATTTTTGTAATATTTTGCAATTTCAACATTTTTATCACCTAATCTTTAATTCTTTCTCAATTTGCTTTTTATAGGTTTAAAGGCTTTATTGATTTGTTTTTTATATGTCGTAAATACTAAAATCAATACAATTGTAACAGCATACAGTAATCTAAGTAATTGCGAAGGTAATCCTATTTCTAAAGCTAAATTAATAATAGAATAATAAACAACAGCTCCTAAGGCAACGGAAATAATCCAATTTTTGAATGACCTTTTACCGAAAATTGTTTCCCCTAATATAATAGATGCCAAACCAATAACCAAAGTTCCTGATCCTCTATCATTACTAGCATAACGTTCACCTTGGGATATTAAAGCTCCCCCAGTTGCTATCAAAGCATTACTAATTCCTAGACCGATTATAATCATAATTGTTGTATTAATTCCTTGGGCACGAGACATACGCTGATTCATACCTGTAGATCTAACTGACATTCCTAGTTCTGTACCAAAAAACCAGTACAATGCAATTATCCAAATTATAATAATAATGATGCTAATAAATATTATATTATAGTCTTGGAACTCGAAAAAACCCAAAAAAGTTTCATAAATGGTTTTTACATTATCTGTTTGAGTAGTTGGTAAAGCTCTTCTAGCTGTAAACATTTCACTATAACCAATTCCTAATATGACCATATTAATGGAAAATAAACCAGTCATAGTAAGTATACCAGATAATAAACTAGGTATCTTAAAGATAGTATGTAGTACACCAGTAATAACACCAGCTAAAAAACCAGATATAATAGCCAACATGGTAGCTATGAATGGATTAACTCCTAATAAAATGGCAACAATAGCCACACCACCACCAAGTGCAAAACTTCCTTCGGTTGTTAAGTCAGCAAAATCTAATAGCCTATATGAAACAAAAATTCCCAAAGCCAAAAATACATATGGCAACCCAACCGAAAAGGTATCTACCAAAAAATCTAGAATTATATCCATAAAATCATACTCCCTAAGACAACTATCTTAATTAAACTTTTTAATATTCTAATTTTATTATTATTTTATTCTGCTGGCTCATTAACTTTCTTAGCAGCATTATATAAATTTTCAGGTATTGTAATCTCAATTAGATTCATCATTTCAACATTCAATACTAATACACATTCATCAAGCGATAAAGTTTGTACAGGCATATCTTTTGGATTCTTGCCCTCAAGAATTTCAACTGCCATTTTACCAGTCATTGCCCCAAGAGTAGTATAATTAATTCCCACCGTAATTAATCCGCCCTCTTTTGTCATATTCTCTTCTCCACAGATTACTGGAAGTTTCAGATTTGATGCAACAGTTTTTATTATTGACATTTTTGAAGCAATTGTATTATCGGTTGGAATATATAATAAGTCAATATTTTTATTTTTACTGAAATTATTAACAATCAATTCCAAGTTTTCCGTTTTTGGAGCCGTTTGTACTTTTACTGTTAACCCCAATTTTTCAGCTTCTGCCTTGGCAAGATTAGCTTGAACTTGTGAATTTATTTCCTCAGCTGTATAAAGAATTCCCAAAGTTGTCATTTCTGGACATACTTGCATCGCTAGTTCAATTTGCTCTTTAATAGGATTCATATCGCTAGTTCCTGTAACATTTCCACCAGGACTCTCTAAAGTTGTCACTAGTCCATCAGTAGGATCAGTCACAGCAGTAAATAAAATTGGAATATCATTCTTTTTTGCTTGAGCAGCAACTTTTAATGCCAACGCTGCATCAGTTGCTATTCCTAATACAAGATCATTATCACGAACTAATTTTTTTGCCATTAATGACATTGTTGCGGGATCAGTTTCTGGATTTTGAACTGTAATAACAATATTATCACCATCAATATATCCAGCCTCTGCAAGTTCAGCAATAAACGAATCTTTAGCAGCATTTAATGCTTCATGAGTAACTAACTGTAGAATACCAATTTTAATACGATCATCATTTTCACAACCAACAAGTCCAACAAGGGACAACATAACGATAATTAATAACACGCCTTTTTTAAGTAATTTCATATTTTACCTCCCAAATGATTTCACTTCAGAAAAAAAAGTTATTACTACCTAGTAATAACTTCATCTATAGTTACTACTAGATTTGCTCTGTGTAGTAACCAATTTGTATCATTATGGACTTTTTAACACAAAAAGTCCAAGATATAAATGTTAATTAAAACACGCCTCTCTTGGAAAGTAATAACTAAAGTTAAAAAATGAATTACGTATAATCATAATATTTTTCTCCTTTTTTTCTTACATTAATTATACTATTTGATTTGTGATTTGTCAATTTTTTTTATGAAAAAAATAAATAAAAACCTTTTCATAATTTTCATTTTATATTAATTGCCTGGTTGATTAACCAGGCAAAATACAAATCTATACCATTTTGCTTTTATAATACTCTGTTTCAACAAAACCATTCAACTCTTCATCTTCATTCATATATTCTATATATTCTGGTTTTTTATAAAAAAGATATACAAAACATTCATTAGCATTTTCATAATCTCCCATTATTGAATACAAGCACATTAGGTTATACCATCCATCATAATTCTCTGGTTGTAATTTTAAAAGTTTCAAATAATTGAACTTAGCTTTTTCATAATCAAACATATAATCTTTATAAAGAATAGCTAAATTGTAATATGCTAGTTCATAGAAATTATATTTTTTAAGTTCATCTAAATAACTTTGAATGGCATTTTCATATCTTTCTAATTTCGCATAAACAACACCCAAATTATAACATACTGTACCTTCATCTGGTTCAAGCTTATAGGCTTTATGAAAACATTCTAAGGCTTTATCATTTATATTAATTCGTTCATATAAAGCCCCCAAATTCATATAAGACTCAAAATGTGTTGGATCACACTTTATTGATAGCTCATATTCCTTAATGGCAATTTTAGTATAATAACCATCAATATCTTCTTTTGCATAATCACTTTTTTTATCACAAAGTTCAGCATAAGAAAAATGTCCAGGTTGAAATTTTGGAAAAATATAGACAACTCTTTTGTAATGTTCTATTGCCTCATCATCTTTTCCTTGATTTACTATTGTTTCTCCTAATGCATAATAAGCATCTGGTGTTCCAAGCGCTTTACGAACATTTCTAAAGACTATTTGCGCTTTTATATGTTCGTGAACATCTTTATACATATATCCGAGCATAATATAATCATCTAAAATTATCTTCTCTTTAAAAGCTTCTTGATAGTATACAGTGGCAGCTCCAACATCATTATACGAATATGCACGTTTCCCAGCTTCTATTAATTCTTCATATGTTAACATTATATAAACACCAGAACAACAGAAAGTAAATTATTTAAAAAATGCATTCCTATTGCAACAAAAATATTTTCTCTTGTTAAAGCATAAGCACCAGTTATAATAAAAGCTAAACCAAAATAGGCTGGAAAAAAGGCTAGACTATCAAAATCACTAATAACATGCATACCAGCAAATATGATTGAGATAATTATAACAATTACCCAAGCAGGTAATTTAGTTTTATGTTTGAAAAATCCGTATAAAAATTTACGAAAAACAATTTCTTCAAATATCGAGGCACAAATTACAGTACCTATAATAACTAATATCTTAATATTACTGTTCAAAGCATCAATTATGGTTTTTTGATTGGTCGAAGTTTCTTCTCCTAATCCTAATAAAGTATATATCCAATCAGAAAAGTAATTCAAGCCAACAAGTAAAAGAAAACCAACAATAATAATAATGGAATAATATATCCAATGTTTTTTAAAATTATGAAAATCTTTTTTGCAAATTGAAAAGAAAAAATATCCAAAAATACCAATAGCAATTATTTGAGAAACTAACTGAGCAACGAAACTATGAACTAATATTAAATCAGAACTTTGGGCATAATCTACTAAACTTAATCCTTCTTTATTTGCCCCAATAACTATCATTGGTATCATAAAAAGCGTTGAGCCAATCAATAACCAACTGAAGGCAATAAGAAAAGCCATTAAGTAAGTAGTGCCATCATCAAATTTTTTAAATATTCGTATCTGTTCGTTCATCTTTTATCCTTTCAATGTCTTTATATTATCTAATAGTTCATCAATGAATTCTTTAATATCAACAATTTTTGTTTCTTGTGAACCATATTTTCGGACATTAAGTTTATTTTCTTTAACTTCATTATCACCAATTACTAATTGATAAGGTATTTTCTTAGTTTGAGCTTCCCTAATTTTATAACCTAATTTTTCTTCACGAGCGTCTATTTCTACTCTAATATCTAAATCAACTAACTTCTTTTTTAAATCATTGACAAAATCTAAATGAAACTCATTATTAACTGGGATAAGTTTGATTTGAACAGGGGCAAGCCATAATGGAAAGGCTCCACCATAGTGTTCGGTGATAATGCCAATAAATCTTTCTAGTGAACCAAATAATGCTCTATGTAACATAACTGGTCTTTTTAGTTGGCCATCAGGACCAACATAATTCATAGAGAAACGTTCAGGCAAATTCATATCTAATTGAATTGTACCACATTGCCATATACGATTCATTGAATCACGTAATTTGAAATCAAGTTTAGGGCCATAAAAGGCTCCATCCCCTGGATTGATTTTAAAATTGTGCCCGGCTTCTTTACAGGCATTAGCCAAAGCTTCCTCAGCAATATCCCAAGTTTCAATTTCGCCAATATACTTATCTAACGGTCGAGTTGATAGTTCAATATGATATTGTAAATTAAAAGTCGAATATACTTCTGAATATAAATCAATTAATTTAGCAACTTCTTCAACTATTTGGTCTTGACGCATAAATATATGAGCATCATCTTGTGTGAAATTACGAACTCTAAAAAGCCCTGCTAAAGCTCCACTTGCTTCATGGCGATGAACTAAACCAAGTTCACCTAATCTAAGTGGCAGATCTTTATATGAATGGATAGTATTTTTATAGACCAATATTCCGCCTGGACAATTCATTGGTTTAATTGCAAACACTTGTTCATCAATTTGTGACGTATACATATTTTCACGATAATTATACCAATGCCCAGATACTTCCCATAATTCTTTACTAAGCATAATCGGTGTTTGAATAAATTGATAATTTTCACGTGTATGAATCTTATACCAATAGTTTTCCAAGTTTCTTCTTAATACCATACCTTTAGGTAACCAGAATGGGAAACCAGGCCCATATTCACTAATCATAAATAATTCAAGTTCTTTGCCTAACTTACGATGATCTCGTTTTGCTCTTTCCTCAAGATTGTGTAAATGTTCAAGCAAATCTTTTTCTTCAAAAAAACATACGCCATATATTCTTTGAAGTTGAGCGTTTTTACTATCCCCACGCCAATAAGCACCACTAACAGCTGTTAATTTAACATTCTTTAAATATTTTGTTGATGAAACATGTGGACCACGACATAAATCTGCATAGTTGCCATTTTGGTAAATAGTAATCGTAATATTATCATCCAAATCAGTAATTATCTCTTGTTTATAAACATCATCTTTAAAGATTACTAAGGCCTCTTGCTTTGATACTTCTTTACGGATAAATTTTGTGTCTTGACTTGCCAAGTATTTCATTTCTTTTTCAATAATTAACAAATCATTTTCTGTAAACTTTACATCTTTTCCTGGATCAATATCATAGTAAAATCCTTCTTCAATTGATGGACCAACTCCAAACATCGCATTAGGATATATTTTTTTTACAGCACTTGCCAATAAATGGGCACAAGAATGATTTAGAACATCAAATGAATCTTCCCTCATTTTAAGTTCCAAAACACAATCATCAAAAATTGGTCTCTCTAAATCGTATGCTTCATTATTGACTAAAGCATATATACTTTTTTTCGCTAAAGATGTTGAAATGCTGTTAGCTATTTCTAAAGCTGACATTCCTTTATTAAACTCTTTAACACTTCCATCTAAAAATGTAATTTTCATATTATTTTTTCCTCTCTATAAAAAAACCTTAAAAGTATTAGTATACTAATTATTTCCATAACTTAGCATATTAATACTTTTAAGGACGATTAATCGCGGTACCACCTTAATTCCTTCAATAAATATTGAAGACACTTGATTATCTATATAACGCATAGTTACGGAAATCTCTTTCGAGCTCTACTCCAAGATAGTAATAATTAAACCTTAATTAGTAGCTCACACCATCCCTACCTCGCTGTAATCAGTATTTTAATATCTTATTCTTTTCATTGTATTTATCTAAATTAATTATATCATCATAAATAGTAATTGTCAATACTTTATATTGACACTAATACTTCAGCAATTATAAAATCATATATATCTTAAGTCTTATTAAAAAACATATCTATATTAAAATTCACTTTCGATAATTTTGATCTTTTAATTCAACAATATTCATCATGTATGCCATTCTTTCAATTAGTCTAGCCGCTTTTAAAAGATTGCTTTCATCTTTTGTTCCACTTAAATGGTCTTTTAAAGTATTTAAATCATAATTAGATGTCATAAAAATAGGTAAACTAGCAAGCATGCGATATTGTAAAATAGGACCAAGAAATTCATCTCTTATAAAAGCCGAATTCATTTCCCCACCAACATCATCTAGCATTAAAATATCAATATTTTTTAATCTGACAATGAGTTTTTCCAAAGTGCCATCACCAATAGCACTTTTTGCTTTTCTCACTAGTTCAGGATAATAAGCAAAAATAATTTTTTTACCTTTTTTAGCAAGTTGCTTTGCTAAGTTCATTAATAAAAACGTCTTACCATTTCCAAATGGTCCATATAAATAAATGCCTTTTTCACCGCTTGAGTTATTATAATTCAAAATAGCTTTGAAAGCCTCACTTCGCTTTTCATTTATATATACTTCTCCAATGTTAAAATTTTGAGGAAAAAACAAAACATCTATACTTTCATCTATACTAGCGTTTTTATATTGACATGAATAATAACATCTAGAAATTATTTTATTTTCTTTAACTAAATAACTTTGCATATTTTCAATGTCACTCTGACATTTTTTTTCTCCCAAACATTTCCTACAAATATCATTGGCTTTTGTTTGCTCATATAATAAACAAATATTATCTTCAATTTCTTCGGTTGTTAATTTCTTAGAAAAAGTTAATACTTCTTCATCTTTTAATGCTTTTTTTATTAAATCCATACTAGCCCTCAAACATTGTTTTTGCTTTTTCTAAAATATCTTCCATTTCAGTATCGGATATTGGTTTCACATCTGTATTTTTTAAACCCTCTTCATATTCCGAATACCAATCAGGTAATGGAGCAACTCTCACATTTTTTGATGTGCTTGGCTTATTATGCTTTCTCTTTTCTATATAACGAATGGCATCCAGTGGAGTTTTTATTTTTGCCCTTGCCCAAGTATTAGCAATTTTTTCAAAATAATTATATCCAGGAAGGGTACCACTTTGTTCTTCATTAACATATAAAAGCATAAAATTTATAACCCCTAAGCTGAGTTTACAATTAGTAATTAAATCATCAATCATTTTAAGTTCAGCAACGCTTGGACTAATTCCTGACAAACTTTGTAGAACTTCTGCTGGAGTGACACTTTCTAAATATTGACATAGTTGAATTGTTTCATCATCTTGAATACTCGAAATATAACTATCATCTTTAATAGTTACTAATTTAGGATTGTCTGTTTTATATTTCTTTTGAAATAATATTCTTGCATTTTTTGATAATATTATTGTGTCTAAGCGTTTGTCAATGTTGATAGTTTCGAAAACTAAATCTTTCATTTCTGTTTCATTAAGTTTGTATAAAAAACTTATTTGTGTAATCATCTTTTTAAAATCATCTTTTTCTAAAACATCGGCTCCTAAAAAACTAGAATCAAATTGCATTTTAAATAATGTATAATTAAAATCCTCATTTTTTATATTAATATCCGTCTTAATAATTTTCTCTAAAACTTTTTTTATCGTTTTAGTGCTTATATCAAAAACCTCATCAAAAGCCTTCGTCACTTCTTTATAGCCTTTATTACTAATATTATATTTAGAACGAATTTTATCAATTTCCATTGTACCTATTTGCGTTTCTAATAAACGATATAATAACTCATTTTGAATAAACTCTTTTTCGCTTAATGGAGATAGCATTTCATATAAATATCCTTTTTGTTCGTGTTTATAAGCTTTTAACAAGCCAACTCCTTGTAGTTTCTCCTCAGAGTTTTGAATTGTTTTAATATTTTTAAAACTGAGTATATCAAGTATTCTTCGATAATTATACATTTCATTTTCATTCAAAGATGCTAAGCAACAATAAAAAGCATAACTATCTAAACCAATCAATGGCAGATAAAGTAATGTCAGACTAGATATATCTTGATTATTAAGTTGTCTTTTTATTCCAATCTTAAATTGGTCATACATTAATTCCGCCATTGTGATCTCCCAAAATCTTATTTATTTTCTTTTTCCATCTAGTGCTTTATCTATTGCCATATAATATTCTTCAATTATTTTTTTACCTTTAGCAGTTGGCAATATATTATATGTGAAAACATTCAAATCAATTGCTGTCTCTGTAAATGATACCCCAGTTATAGTTGCACTTGCACTATACTGCATATGATCAAAAACTACCTCGCCACGCTCAATATCTGTTGCCTTAATTTTGCAACCAAAACTTAAAGCAACTCTTTTAATTGCTTCTATTGCATCATCTTTACGAATGCGATAATAATGAGTTTTCAATGTAGGGATTTCGTGATTATCACATGTTGCAAAGTCTTTAGCAAAATAATATTTAAACTTCATTTTATATACTCCTTATTTGCTCTAATATTTTTTCAATTTGTTCAATCGTATTTTCTATAGTGCCGTTATTATCAACTATATAATCAGCATATAGACGTTTTCTATCGCTTGACCATTGGGAATTAATTTTTATTGTAGCAATCTCTTTGGATATTTTATCTCTTTTCATTAATCTTTCTAATTGTATTTTAGGATGAATTGTGACTACTATGATTTTATCAACTAAACTATCAAAACCAGATTCTAGTAAAAGGGGAGCAACTAGTATTATTAATCCCTCCATCTGGCTTATTTTTTCAATTACCATTTTTTTGATAGCCGGAAACATCATTAATTCTAATTTTCTTTTTTTGATTGAATCATTAAATACTATCTCACCCAATAATTTACGATTAATTTTTTTTGTTTCTTGATTCAATATCTCCATTCCAAAATACTGAACAAGATATCCAATCATTATGGGGGTATCTATTACTTCATGGGAAACTTGGTCACAATCAATAATATTATAATTTTTACTTATTAGATAATTTGTTACTGTTGTTTTTCCACTTGAAATACTCCCCGTTATACCTACAATCATTTTAACATCCTCCTACAATTAATAATTGTATATTTCAAGATGAACTTTATAATCTTGAATATGTATTATTTTATAACAAGTACTATTAATTGTCAAGAAGTTGTTTTTTTTGACAATGTTCACAAAAATATGTTCCTCTTCCACCAACAAAAATTTTAGTAATCGTTAGACTACATGTTGGACAAGTTTTCTTTGTGTGAACTAATAATTCATTTTGAAATCGGCCTGTTATGTCATGACTGCTTTGGAAGCTGCGAATGGTTGTTCCGCCTAAATTAATGGCTTTATTTAGAACGATTATGCTATTATCAATAATGTTTTTTGCATCATCTTCATTTAATAATGATGCTTTTGTTTCCGGATATAACTGACACATAAATAGTACTTCATCTACGTAAATATTACCTAAACCTGCGATGATGGTTTGATCAAGTAATATCGTTTTTATTGGTTTATTACTTTTTTTGAACTTTTCCATTAAATAACTAACGGTCATTTCCTTTTGAAAAGGCTCATAACCGACATTACTTAATGGTTTAATTTTCATAATATCTAAATTATTAGGATAGACAAACATTGTTCCAAATTTTCTAGTATCATTATACCGTAATTCGCTTTCAGAAAACTTGAATATAATATGATCATGTTTATTAAGTTCTTCATCATGCATCAAAAAGAATTTTCCTTCCATACGAAGATGGACAATTAAATAGTGGGTGGTTAATACACAAATTAAATGTTTCCCACGTCTTTGAATATCTGTGAAAGTTTGACCAATCAAAGTGCTCTTAAAAGTATCTACATCCATATTCTGAATTATCTTTGCATATCTTACATCAATATCAATAATTGTCTTTCCGACAATATTATTTAATAAAATTCTTTTTACAGTTTCTACTTCTGGTAATTCTGGCATAATATTCTCTAGGCCTCCAACCAATTATTTCCGCTCTCGCATTCAACAATAACTGCAACTTTTAAGTTAACTACTTCTTCCATTGCTCTTTTAACGCGTTTTTGCAGTTCCTCTAATTCGCCCGGATAGACATCAAATAATAACTCATCATGTACTTGGGCGATAAGAATACTTTTCATATCTTTAATTTCCCTATTTACTTCAGCCATTGCCATTTTAATAATATCAGCGGCTGTACCTTGAATTGGTGAATTCATTGCTGTTCGTTCACCAAATCCTACTAGATTTTTATTACTATTTTGTAACTCTGGAATATATCTAAGGCGTTTAAATAGCGTCTCACTATATCCCAGTTCTTTGGCTTTAGCGATTGATTCATCTAAAAAATTTCTCACAGAACTGAAATTATAAAAATATTTATTTATATAATTTGTAGCCTCATTTGGTGATATATGAATACTTTCACTCAATCCCCAAGCACTCATTCCATAAACAATACCAAAATTAATAGCTTTGGCAGTTCTGCGCATATCTTTAGTAATATTTGATACAGGAACATCATATAACCAACTAGCTGTATTGCTATGAAAGTCAATATTACTATTAAAGGCTTCAATCATTTTTTCATCATTTGACATATGCGCTAATACTCTTAATTCAATTTGAGAATAGTCCGCCCCCATAATTTTACCGCCTGGAAATCTTGAAATAAATGCTTCTCTAATTACTTGTCCTATTTCTGTTCTTATTGGCATATTTTGAATATTGGGATTAACACTTGATAATCTTCCAGTTAAAGTCAAAGCTTGTTTATATAATGGATGAACAAAATCCTCTTCATTCATAACGTCATATAAACCATTGACATATGTTGAAACAATCTTGGCAATCGTGCGATATTCTAAAATTAATCTGGCAATATCATAGTGGTTTGCCAATTTCTCTAAAACCTCTGAATTAGTGCTAAATCCTGTTTTATTCTTTTTACCACTTGGAAGTTTCATTTTTTCAAATAATATTTCTCCAAGTTTCTTAACTGAATTTATATTAAATTCTTCACCAGCAAGTTTATAAATTTCTTTTGCTATATAATCAAGTTTTTGGTTCAAATCTACTTCAATCTCTTGTAATTTTGAACGTTCAATTTTTAAACCATTTAATTCCATATCACCAAGTATTGGACTTAGATTCAACTCCATTTGAAATAGTGGCATTTGCCCAAACTCTTTCATCTTATTTAATAACACTTCGTGAGAATCCATTAATGCTCTCGCTTTTTGTAAACAATGTTTGCTAATGTCTTCTACTGCTGGCACAACCGCCTTTGATTTATATCCATATACACTATCATCATATCGTAAATCTGTAGCTATAAAATGCTCTAAACAAGTTTTTACATCATCATTAGAACAAGCAGGATTAATAATATAACTTGCTAACAATCCATCAAAATCAATTCCGTTAATAATAATATTGTTTTTCTTTAAAACAACATATAGTTTTTTATAATCAAAAGTGCGCTTGACTTTTTGACTAGCTAAATATGTATGTAAAGATTTATTATTTAAAAGACTGTTAAATGGTATATATACTTTTTGATTATTTGTATATATTCCTAGTCCAATACATTCATTGGTTAAATAGTTTTCTTTAAATACTTCTATAATTATATAACTTTCTTCAAATGAAGAAAAATCATAATTATCATTTGCTATTATATAAGAAAGAACATTTTCTTTTGATGTGGATAGTGGCTTATCATTGCTCATATCAATTTTTTTCAATAATGAATAAAAATCTAATTTTTTAAAAAATTCAATTAGCTCTTCATTGTTAGGCTCAATAAACTTTAAATCTTTCAAAGTGAAATCAAGATCAAGGTCTTGTTTTAAAATGGCCAGGCGTTTGCATTTTAAACCTATCTCTTTATTTTCAGTAATTGCATCATGCAACTTGCCTTTTATATCATCAACACTTTCAACGATATTTTCTAATGTATGATATTGTTCAAGTAATTTCAAGGCTGTTTTTTCGCCAACGCCTTTTATTCCTGGTAAATTATCGCTAGAGTCCCCTACTAATCCCTTATAATCAGCCACTTGCTTTGGTGAAAAACCAACTTTTTCATAGAAATTTTCTTCATTATATTCTTCTAACTCTGTAATTCCTTTTTTCGTTAGAAAAACTCTAATGTTCTTATCAACCATTTGCAATAGATCTTTATCACCAGTAATAATTTGAATATCATTTTGAGGATCATATGATGCAAAACGGGCTACACTTGCAATTAAATCATCCGCTTCGTAATCAAGCATCTCTGCTTGTTTGATATTTAATATTTGTAAATATTTTTTTATATATGGTATTTGCACTTTGAATTCTTCAGGAGTAGGTTTTCTTCCCCCTTTATATTCATTATATTCTTTATGTCTAAATGTTTGCTTACCTGCATCGAAAGCTACAAATACACTATCTACATCTTTATCCAGTAATTTTGTGAGCATATTACAAAACCCATAAATGGCATTTGTATATAATCCACTTTTATTTTGCATTAAATTTCCAGTATATGCTGTCGCATAATAAGAGCGAAACATAAGGCTATTTCCATCAATTAAAACTATCTTTTTCATTACTTTACCTACCTATTATAATTCTAACACAAAATGAACAAAATTTATACATTAATTTGCTTTTTTTTCAAATAATATATATATGAAGAAATTAATTTATTTTATATCAATTATTTATATTATATTCTCCTTCAAATCTTGTAGCCCAAGCATACCAAATGTTAATTCAACATTGACCGCTGAGGAACAAGCTTTTTTGGATAGCAACTCTTTATCTATTAATGATATAGAACCTTACTTTGATTTTAAGCGTTTTATCATTTATGATTTTTTGATGCTTGAAAATTTGCGATTAACTAATAATTATACTTATCTTGAAACTATTAATTATTTTTATGTAGCGAAGTCTACTATTGCCCCATTTATAAATAGCAATACAATGCTCGTCAATAAACAATTTTTCCTTGAGGAGGACTATGAACCTTCCTTAATTAATTCTGATGATTATCCAATTAAAACAACTAAAAAGAATATCTATCTTCAGCGTCATGTCATGCTCGCTTATCTTGAAATGATTGATGACTTAGAATTATTCGATTTATATTTATTTTCTGGTTATCGAAGTTTTACAAGGCAATCAGAAATATATTTCGATTCCCTTGATAATAATTATGTAGCAAAACCAGGATTTTCAGAACATCAGACAGGGCTTGCGATTGATATATCAACACTTGAACATGGACTAACAGAAAACTTCAAACTCACTAATGAATATGAATTATTAATACAAAAATGTAAAAACTATGGCTTTATATTAAGATACCCAGAAAATAAAGAAACTATTACAAAATATAATTATGAGCCTTGGCATTTCCGTTATGTTGGGAAAATTGCTGCTGAGTATATTATGGACAATAATATGACACTTGAAGAATATATATATAAGAATTTTGAATTGTAGTGACCTCATATTCATCCTTTGCATAAAGTATAATGAAAGGAGTTTGTAAAAATGAATAATGTAATGTTTAAAAACATTTATCCAAAACAAGTATGGTCTAATGAAAATTATCATCAAACAGTTACAGGGCCAATACCCGGAAATGATGAGCGTTTTGGATTCTTATTTCCATTTATAGCTGGAGCGGCTATTTCTGCTCCATTATGGTATGCAGCTGGAAATAATAAAGCTCAACAATGCCCTCCATATTGTCCTCAACCAATAGAGTATCAATATCAAATACAACAACCAGTACAGTATTACCCTTATCCTTATCCAGTATATCCAAACTATCCACCATACTATAATCAGCCTAATAAACCAATGCCACCTCAACCAACACCATATCCAAATACAAAGTACTGAAAATAAAAAGATTGCCAAAGCAATCTTTTTTTATGCAAAGTACGACTAGAAAATGTAAAGTACGCAACAGACCTTTCAAAAAAATATAACATGCAATATAATATATATATGGAGGAGAAAATATGAAAAAAACTTTTTATTTAAATGCTATTCTTATACTATGCTTTTGTCTAATTGGATGCACTAATAGTGATTGTCCAAAGAACCTACGACTTATCAAAAACGAACTAAGTTGGGATAAAGTTGAAAATGCAACTGGTTATATTGTCAATATCAATGGGGTTGATGAGGAAAATATAATTGAAGATACAAAATATTTAATTGAAACTATTGAAGGAATTGGCATATATGATGTAAAAGTCAAAACTATCTTTAATAACAAAACCTCAAAATATTCTAATATTATAACTTATAAAGTAAAAGCAATAAAACTAGATTATCCAATAAATATTCGTTCTACAGATAAAACTATTGCATGGGATGCAGTTGAAAATGCTTTATCATATTCCATTTTAATTAATAATAATAGATATATTTCTAGTGAAAACTCTTATACATTGACTGATGAACAAATAGGCGATGCACCTCTAGAAATAAAAATTTCAGCAACTGGCGATGATATTTTTTATGCTGATTCTGATTGGTCGGATAGTTTTTTTATAGGTGAAACGAAGATATCTACCCCATCATTTGCAGTTATGAATATTAGAAATGATGTTTTAAATTTCAATATTTCTAGTTATACTGAAAAACTTGTTTCATATGTTTTAGTGAGTATAAATGATGTTTTTTATAAAATAGAGAATGATGATATAGTTAATGGTTTTTCTTTAGAACCATATGGTGATACTGGACTAACATATTTAATAAAAGTAAAATATTGTAATGATGATATTAATATAACTGACTCTGATTGGTCAAAAGAGATATTTTATGCAAAAAATTTAAGTTCTCCGAAAAATATCAATATCTCTGAACAAATAACACTTAAAAATTATTTAATAATAACTTGGGAAGCCGTAGATCAAGCTAATTCATATCATATATTTTTAAATGGGAAATCTTATGTGTCAGGTGTATCATCTATATATATCCATTTGGAAAAAGGGATTTATGGAGATTTTTCAATCAAAATAAATGCAGTCTCCAGTTCAAGTAGCGCTTATTATTTTTCATCTTATTCCACCGCTTTTTATAAAGGAAAAGAATTTTTGAACGCTCCAACTATTTCTTTTGATGAATCATATCAAAAAATCATTTTTGATATTGTGGAACCATTAGATAATTATGTGGGCATTGAGTTTTCTATTAATGGAGTTGTAATCAAAATAAAACTTACTTATGAGGATGTAAAAGATGGATTAAGCCTTAATACTATAATTAATGATAATGAAAACTTTGCTATTAAGGCTAGATTAATTGGAGATAATATTAATTTTATAAATTATTCAGATTGGTCAAACACACTTAGAGGAATAAAAGACTCACAACTTGATATACCAAAAAATATAATGATTGATGAAAATAATATTTCTTGGGATAAAGTTCAAGATGCCGATCATTACATAATTTATACTCAACAGGATAATGCAGAGATAATTGTATATAATGTAGATACAAATAATTTAGTTGTTAGTAACGAAATGGGCGATAACTTCTTCTTTTGCATAGTTGCTTGTGGAAAGTCAGTAATTATCAGACAAGGTACTGAAGATTATTTATATAGTCATATAGATTCCGAAAAATCAGAATATCAGTATTATGGAATCAAGAAACTAGCAAAACCTGTTGTAAAAATTTCTCTTCTCAGCAATATATTATTTGTGACATTGTCAATTAACAATAATTATAACGAATTATATGGAAATTTAAATTTACTAGTAAATGTGAATGGCATTGATTATAAGTTGATTTCTAAATTCTCTGTAAGTCCTAGTATAAACAATATGACATCAATTATTACATTTGATGATATTGATCTTGATGGTAAAATAATCAAATTGAAATTCACTGGAAATGATAGAGGCTGGCCTGATTCTGAATGGTCTATAATAATCAATGGAGAATTAACCTAATTTTTCATTATTAATATAAGATATTTTATAATGTATTATTCATAATATAAATTATAAAATTTTGATGATATTATTATGCAAAGTACGACTATAAAATGCAAGGTACGCAAGAAGCCTTCCAAAAAAATACATTATATAATATAATGGTGTCATAAATGGAGGAAAAATATGAAAAAAATTTTTTATTTAAGCACTATTTTTATATTATGTTTATATGTAACTGGATGTGTAAGCTATAAAGGTAATATTCCAAATAATCTACGTCTTATTGAAAATGAACTAAGATGGGATGAGGTTGAAAATGCAACTGGTTATATTGTTAACGTCAATGGAATTGATGATGAAAATATAATTGAAGATACAAAATATTTAATTGAAGTAGTTGAAGGTATCAGTACTTATGCTATAAAAGTTAAGGCCATCTTTAATGATAATATAAATGATATATCTAATTACTCTAATACTTTGAAATATTCTGTAACTGCAACAAAACTTGAAAATCCAAAAAACGTTCATGTTACTGAAAATATTATTGTATGGAATCAAGTTGAGAATGCTTTATCATATATAATTATGATTAATGACAATGAAGTCATTTCAAATAATAATACGTATGTTCTATCTGATAGTCAAATCGAGAATATGCCTTTAGAAATAAAGATTTTAGCCGTTGGTGATGGTGCCCTTTATGCAAATTCTGAATGGTCTGATAGTTATTTCTTTGGTGATACAAAGATTTCTCAACCATCATTTGCTATTATGAATATTAGAGATAATATTTTAAAATTCAATATGAGCCCTCGCGCTGAACAAATCGTTTCCTACGCTTTAGTAAATATAAATGGAGTCACTTATAAAACAGAAGGAAATGATTTAGTTAATGGTTTTTCTATGAAGCAGTATATTGATAGTAATACAACATATTTAATAAAAGTAAAATATTGTAGTGATGATATCAGTATAGCCAATTCTGAATGGTCTAAGGATTTGATCTATTCAGAAAGTTTAACTTCCCCGACAAATGTGCGATGTTCTTCTGGATCTTATAATATTAGTACCATTATATCATGGGATAAAGTAGACGACGTTGATTCATATACTATACTGGTAGATGGTGTGTCATATTCAACTCTTATGACCTCTATATTGGTACCTATAGAATTTTCAGCAGAACATATTATCAAAGTATGTACTGTGAAAAGTAGTAAAGACACTTACTATTGTTCACCTTATACAACTTCAATTTATAGCATAAGTCTTAATGCTCCCAATATATATGCTTTCCCATCAGCATACGATGGATATCAAGAACAAACACCATATAGTGTTACAATTAATAATAATGGTAATGTAGCTACCGGAGAACTATCAGTAAAGTTATCCGGAACCAATTCTAACAGTTTTACTATAAAAAACATTTCAATACCGAGCATAGCAGCAGGTGGTAATGGAAGTTTTACTATTACACCTAAAACAGGACTTAGTATTGGAACATATATTGCTACTGTTACAGTATTCAGAAATAATGGTTTAAGTGCAACATTTCATGTAGTTTTCAATGTTAATCCAGCTCCTGAAAAGAAAACATTAACTGCACCAATAATATATTTGGATAATTCAAATCAAAAAATTATTTTTGATTTCACAGAATCACAAGAGAACATTCAATATATTGATATTATGGTGAACGGAATGTCATTAGAAAGAAACTTCACTTATGAAGAAGTGAAAAATGGCTTAAGTCTTGGGGAAATTGGTCTTTCGGATATAGATACTTATTTTGCCATTCAAGCTCGTTTTATAGGAGATAATATTGAATATAACCTTTTGGGAAATTGGTCTAATCCGATTTTAAAAGCAAAAAAACAATTAACTACTCCTCAAAATATACAAATTATAGATAATATTATCACTTGGAATGAAGTCCAATATGCTGATCATTATAAAATTTTTATTACGCTTAATTCTGGAGACGAAAAAACATATGAAGTATCTACAAATAATTTTGTTATAAATGAGGAAATTAATAATGGGTTCTTATTTTATATAATGGCTTGTGCTGATGAAAGTGCTATTTATAAAATAAGTGACACTTACTTATTTACTTACTCCGATTCAGCAAAATCAAAATATGTACATTATGGTGACAAAAAATTACCTATGACAATTTCACAAGTATACTTTTTTGGACCTGACTTTATTTGGTTAAAATTATCATTACCTAGTCATTATATTTTGAGTTATGGAAATATTAATTTAATAGTAAATATTGATGATGTTGATTATGAAATAATTAATTTAACTACTAGCAATATGTGGGACTCTGACATAATTATCAATCTCAATAATAAAATAGATTATACAAATTCTACATTCAAATTTAAATTTGTTAGTGATAATGAATATTGGCAAGATTCAGAATGGTCGATAGTGCGTTTTCCAAACATTACTGCCATACCTGAAAATCTAAGTTATGATGGCACCATTTTCAGATGGGATGCAATGGATAACATTGTTCATTATGAAGTGACCATCTATCCTGCAGGCCAATTATGGTTAGTTAATAATTATATAACAACGACTAATGAAATTGAGGCTTTACACTTACCATATGGTTCTACACTTTATGTAAGAGCAGCTTACTTAATTGATGGCATAATATACTACTCTGAAGAAGTTGAGATTCATACTAAAATTACTAGTTATAATTAAATAACCTCAAATCAATTTTATTATTAATAAATTGTTTGTGTTAGTTAACATAATTTACCATTATCAATATAGATTAAATTATGATATACTATTTGTAGCAGAAAGGGTGAGATTTTGAAAATTATAATGAATGTAGATACTGAGAATTATAATATCTACAAAGAGAAATTAAAACAAGCAGGATTTGTTATTGATGATAAATTAAATCTCATCCTTACTGAAACAAAAGATGATAAAACAAATGAAAGTTTTATCATGGGAAAAAAAGACTTGAACTTTCATAAACTTCCAATTGGAGATATTATTTATTTTGAAAGTTATGATCATGAAATATTAGCTCATAACAAAGTTGGTGTATTTCAAATTAAGGAATCTTTAAAAAAATTGGAAGAAATGCTTGATGAAAATACTTTTATAAGAATTAATATTTCTACCATTATTAATATTAATCATATTGAGCATATAACTCCAATTGTTGGCTTAAAGTATAAACTATTATTAAGTAATAAAGAAAAATTATTTGTAGGTCGAACATATTATTATAAATTTAAAGAAAAATTTGGTTTTAGGAGGTAATAAAAGTGAAAATATTTATAATTGTCATAGGAATATTATTAGTATTTATTATGAGTGCTATCTATATTTTTTATAGGCATCAACATATGCTTAACGCACGTTTGCATGCATATAAAGAACAACAAGGTAAAGTTGATTTTAAATCAAAAAAATTATATTCTTTGGAAACATCTATTGCTTTCATACTTCTTATTGTCATTATAGGTACTCTTTCTGGCGTTTTAGTTTCTGATAAAATTGAATATAATCACTTAGAAAAAGAAAAGCTAAACAATGTTTTAGACTTTAATGTTGATGTTTCAGAAAATATTTATCGTTTTAACTTTAATGATTTATATAATAATATCAATAATGCTTCTAATGCTGATGCTGATCAAGATATATTAGTGAAAACATCAATTCCATATAATATAAATGATTTAGAAAATTTCACAGAAACTATTGCTTTAAAAACGGATGTTTCAGGGAATATTGAAAATATAAAGTTCGGTAAAATCTATATTCCTAGAGAAAAGTATTATGTGCTTTATGAGATTGAATATTTAAATGAACAATTGGCTTTTACAAATGGTCTCATTGTTGATAATATTGATAATATTAATGATTTAGCTTCTTTTAAAGTTTATTGTGAAGCCTTTAATTATTTGATTCCTGAATTAAGAACAACTGATTTATTTGATAATACTTTACAATTTTGTTTCTTAAAAAATAACAAAGCTCAACTTACTAAAGATTATGAAGGGAAAAATCCGAGCCTAATGTCTTATATACAGTATAATGGTGTTAAAACTACAGAATTACAAACTATTTATTCGTATAATAAAAAAGGAACTAAAACATTAGTTAATGAATTACAAATTAATGCCTATGAAATAATTCCTTTAGTTGTGCAAAAACATTATGAACAAATAGATTCAAATAATATACTAGGTAATATATATAATTATTTCTACAAAGGCTAATAATTTACTGTTTTAGATTAATACTTTTTTTATCTGATATCTCTCCCAAGATATAAATTTATGTAAAGAAAAAGCGAGATTGTCAACACTGATATTATATCAGTTATGACCGTCTCGCTTTTTCTTTATACTGAATTATTTCAAATCAAATCGTTTTATAAGTTGCATAGAGTATGTATAAACTTCCAAAGCTATTATGGTTGCATTACCAAAAATGTCATTTGAAAGTATAAGTTTCATGGCCCCTTGCAAATCCTCTATTTTTACAACACAAATAGTTGTATGAATTGTTGGATTATTATTTGAGATTGAGTTAAAAACTCCAATCCCTGTACAATATTCTTCATATTTTGTATGAAAATAATAATAAAAATCTATTAAATCTTTAGAATGAGCGGGATTAAGGCATAACACTGCGGTTGCATTATACTCACCAATTGGTGGCAGGATGTTTAAAGAATTAAAAGATACTTTCATTTGTTTATAGAGAGAGGTAAAGTCATCAGTCCATTCAATAAGCTTTTTTTCATTAATATTTTCATAAGCAGCTATTGTCATATGTGGTGGCCATTTTGATATTGAATATCCCGCCCTACCTAGGGACTCTTGAAGTCTAGCTATTTTATTATTTGTTTTTTCATCAAAACGCGCAACAACAACATAGCTCTTCATATATTTACTCCCACTCAATAGTCCCAGGAGGTTTTGAAGTAATATCATAAACAACACGATTGCAATTAGGTACCTCATTGACAATTCTACGGCTTATAATATCTAATATATCATATGGAATATGAGCCCAATCAGCCGTCATACCATCTTGGCTTGTTACAGCTCTAATGGCTACGGCATAGGCATATGTTCTTTGGTCACCCATCACACCAACCGTTTTAGAATTAGTAACTACTGTGAAGTATTGCCAAATTTGCTGATCTAAGCCGGCTTTTTTTATTTCTTCACGTAAAATATAATCACTATCTTTAACAACATTGATTTTCTCTTCAGTGATTTCTCCAATAATACGAATGCCTAGTCCTGGTCCAGGAAATGGCTGACGCCATACGATATCATGGTGCAATCCTAATGCCATTCCTAAAGCTCTAACTTCATCTTTAAATAATTTGTTCAAAGGTTCTAAAAGTTTAAAATGCATCTTCTCCGGTAAACCACCAACATTATGATGTGATTTGATTGTTTGAGCCGTTTTTGTTCCCGATTCAATTACATCAGCATATACTGTTCCCTGACCTAAAAACTTATAATCACCATATTTACTGGCTTCCTCTTCAAATACTCTGATGAATTCAGTGCCTATTATTTTTCTTTTAGTTTCAGGTTCAGTAACATCTTTTAATTTATCAAGAAATCTTTTACGAGCATCAATTTTAACAACATTAATATGATATTTATTTTTAAACATGTCCATTACTTCTTCTGCTTCATTTTTTCTTAATAAGCCATGATCAATAAACATACAAGTTAAATTGCTATGAATGGCTTTATCTATTAAAACAGCAGCGACAGATGAATCTACACCACCAGAAATGCCCATTAAAACTTTATCATTTTGAACAATATTTTGTATATTCTTTACTTGTCCATCAACATAATTCTCCATCTTCCAATTAGCCTCGGCTTCACATATATTAAAAACAAAGTTTTCAAGCATCTGAAAACCATATTTTGTATGTTGAACTTCTGGATGGAATTGAACGCCATAAATCTTTTTTGATTGATTTTCAATAATGGCGTTTTTACAAGTATCAGAAGATGCTATTCTTGAAAAGCCTTCTGGAATAACTTCAACTTTATCGCCATGACTCATCCATACATCTTGAGTAATTGGGGTTTTATCTAATAAAAGGGATTTTGATAATACTTCAATCGATTGTCTACCATATTCCTTTTTTAAAGATGAATTTATTTTTCCACCATACTTTTTACTAATATATTGTAAACCATAACAAATACCTAAAATTGGTATATTCAAAGAAAAAATATTATCGTCACAAACAAAAGCCTCATCATCATATACAGAATATGGACCACCACTTAAGATAATCCCTTTTACGTTACCCATTTCAACAATCTCTTTGCTAGTTGTTGTATGAGGTAATAACTCACTATACACTCCACATTCTCTAATGCGTCTGGAAATCAACTGATTATACTGACTTCCAAAATCAAGAACTATAATTTTATCAAAATTCATATTCACCTACTGCTTCATATAATTTGGTGCTTCTGTTGTAATCTCTATATCATGTGGATGGCTTTCTTTTAAGCCAGCACTTGTTATTTTTATAAATTCGGCGTTTTCTTGAAGATCTTCAATTGTTGGTGTTCCACAATAACCCATACCAGATTTTACACCACCGCATAATTGGTAAATAGTATCTGACAATTCGCCCTTGTAGGCAACACGTCCTTCAATTCCTTCCGGAACTAATTTCTTAGCGTCTTTGACTTGCCCTTGGAAATAACGGTCAGATGACCCTCTTTTCATGGCTGCTAAAGATCCCATACCAACATAAGATTTAAAGCGGCGTCCTTGGTATATTACTTCGTCCCCTGGGGACTCTTTACAACCAGCAAGTAATGAACCAAGCATAACCGTACTCGCACCTGCTGCCAATGCCTTGACGACATCTCCAGATAATTTAATACCTCCATCAGCAATGATCGGAATATTTTTTGTTTTCGCGTATTGATAAACATCATTTACTGCTGTGATTTGTGGGACACCAACTCCTGCAACTACTCTTGTTGTACAAATACTACCAGGCCCAATTCCCACTTTTAATGCATCTGCTCCAACAGCTATTAACTCTTTAGCGGCAGCAGCAGTCACTATATTTCCGGCTACTAATTCCAAATTAGGATAAGTAGTCTTTATCTTTTTAACTAAATCAATAATGTTTTGTGAATGGCCATGCGCACTGTCAACTGTAATAATATCGACCCCAGCCTTTACTAATGCACCAACACGCTCCATCGCGTTTGGTGAAACTCCAACTGCTGCTCCAACACACAAACGTCCTTTTTCATCTTTACAAGCGTTCGGATACTGGATGACATTATCAATATCTTTGGAAGTAATCAAACCAATAAGCTTATTATTTTCATCAACAATCGGCAATTTTTCAATGCGATGTCTCCATAATATTTCTTTTGCTTGTTCTAAGGTTGTCCCCAGTTTTGCAGTTATTAAATTTTCTTTTGTCATAATTTCTGTTACTGGTAAATCAGTTGCTTTTAAATATTTTAAATCACGGTTTGTTACAATTCCCACCAATACATTATTGTCATCAACAACTGGCAAACCACTGATTTTATAGGTCGCTAAAATACTTTCAGCTTGTTTTGTAGTAGCCTCTACATTCAAAGTAATAGGATTAGATATCATCCCTGATTCACTACGTTTAACGATATCCACTTCAGCAGCTTGGGCCTCAATTGACATGTTTTTATGAATAAAGCCTAAACCACCCTCACGAGCCATTGCAATTGCCATCGGTGCTGTTGTCACTGTATCCATTGCTGCTGATACAATTGGCACATTCAAAATGATTTTGTTTGTTAGTTTTGTTCTCAAAGATACTTCACTTGGCAAAATTTCAGATTTTTGAGGTACTAATAAAACATCATCAAAAGTTAATCCTTCTCTAATTGTTGCTTTTAATCCCATTGTTTTTCTCCTTTAAAAAGAAAAAAGTCCTAATTATTAGGACATACCAAAAAAGAGGTTTTATACTCTTTAATGCATGTCTTAGTTCTAAAGTTTACGGTTTTAGAGTAGAAACAGTTGAACCATATTATCAACCATATAAGACCTTTTTCATATTATATCATTTTTTTTATTGTTTGCAAGTTTTTTTCAATGAAAAATAAATTGAAAATGTTTTTTATTTTTCTCATATCATAATTTTTATTATTATTTACACCTTTTAGTACGTTGGTACTTCATCCTCATTAGTATAGCTATTGGAAATAATATCATTAATAAAACCAGCCATTGATGTACTGTCACCACCATCAATATTCATTGTATTTATACTAGAAGCAAAATAATTATAATGCATATTTACTTTATTAATGCCGCCAATAATACTTAAATAAACTATATTTTTTGTTAGAAATTTGTTATAATTGATTTCAATACTAGCATTATTATGGTTAATGACTAATAGACCTCTAACCGAAGTAGTAAATTCATTATACTTGATTTTGATAGTAGAATTAGTATTAGTTTCAATATTAATAGTTCCACATTCAGTAAACACATTGTCAATAATGTTAATATCACATTCGTTACTAATATTGATATCTAAAACTTGACCAATAAAATTTACAAATATGTTTTGTTTTATTAAGAAATTATTTATTTGTCCATTAGCAATAATTGCTGCATATAAAGATGTAACATCCATATTAAATGAACAATTATTAATCTCAATATTTTCAATTACATTTTCAGCATTGATTATAATAGAAAAAATATTTGCATCATATGTAAGAATGTTTTTCAATATAACTGAATTTTCAATTACAATCTCGACTTTATCTGCTAAAGCGATACCATCTATTTCAATATTTTCTCCGTTTAAGTACATACCACCATAAATTGTTGTTTCGCTTTTCCTTTGTTCATTATTCGGGTCTATGCCTTTATTATTACCATAAACCTTTATGTCATCATGGTCAACAATTAACATTTCATTATATTCATTTACTAATAAGTAAATAATATCTCCATCAGACATATTCATCCATACATATAAAAGTGAGCTATAATAATTTTCGGTTTCATCTGAAGAAATCACCTTTGCAATAGCCGAAGCATATTTATCATCCATTTTATCAAAAGCCGTTTTCAAACTTTTATAAGATCCATTGGCAATATTTATACTATATATTGTTTCTTCTTGGTTATTTAAATCATATTTCAAATACGCTCTTGCATTATATGTGACATCATACAAATCAATAGTATTTATATCAATATAACAATTATATATAAAATATTCAGTTTCAACTATCCTGGATGAATTCATAATAGCACTTTCTTGAAAATCTAGAGTAATAACTTGATCAGATTTTGGATTTCCTGAAACAACTATGACACCATATTCAATGACTTCATCTAACTCAATGTCCATATGGGGGAAGCTATAACTAACCGATATTTTAATTTGATCTTTAAAATTATAATCATAAAGCATGCTAACCGATATATGTGTCGTTTCTTTAATAGTTTCTTCTGTATTTGATGCACATCCATATAGAATTGCTATAAGAATAAAAATGAATATTCCTTTAATTTTTTTCATAGTAACCTCATAAAATAATTTTTTGATATAATATAAATAGAATCATCTATTAATATTATATCATATAACTATTAATAAAAAAACAAAAAATAACTTAAATATGTTAACGGATTTTTTTATATATTGAAATATCAGAATCATTATTTAATATTTCAGGTCTACTATCACTAATGCAATATGTTATTTGTTCATTATTACTAATTTCTTCTTGTATTTTACTAATAGTCACTTCAGAAAAGATATATGGGAAATATTTTAAAGGATATCGGTACATACATGATAAATGATTGATTAATCTTTTATATTCTAACATATTAGAAACTAGATAATTATTATTTCGTTCAGATATAATAATTGTTTCATTAATAATAGTAATCGAGAATTTTTTCTTTTTCACCTTCATACATATAATAATTAAATTTTGTATTAATAGCCTAGTTAAACGTGTAACATTTTCCTTTGATGAATGTTCTTCCTTCGTTATTTTCATTTCCATAATTGATATCCTCCTTAACGTTTTTTGTATATATACTATATCTTTTATTGAATGGGAAAATTGTAAAAAGATGGTATGAAAATAATATTTTATTTTCTGTTTTTTGAGTTTGATTAATAATCATTTTTATAGTATAATTATAATGTTTTTAATATTAATTTTGTGAGGAAAATATATGAAAGTTGTCGTACAACAATGTTTTGAATATGATTTAGAAATTGTTAAAGAAAAGGTCCGGAAAGCTTTTGATGAATTATATGTGTGGGATAAAATAAATAGTCAATCAAGAGTATTTATAAAACTAAATTGCTTAGGCCCATTTGCCCCAGAAATGGCTGTTACAACACACCCTGTGGTTTTACAAGCAGTAATCCAGTTATTAAAAGAAAAAACCAACAACATTATTGTTGGAGATAATCCTGCTACTAGAGATATTATCTATACTCTTAAAAAATGTGGTTTAATGCCCATAATTATTGATGAGAAAGTTCAGATATTTAATCCAACAGTTCTAACAAAAATAACTAATTCAAATCCTCACTTATATCATACATTTGAAGTAACTAAGGAAATGATTGATGTTGATGTCCTAATAAATATACCAAAATTAAAAACCCATACACTTGCTTATATGACATGTGCTGAAAAAAACTTTTTCGGATTAATATATGGTTTAAATAAATCAGCTTGGCATGTTAAAGCCAGTAATCCATTAGAATTTGGAGAGGCAATGAATGATTTGTATGGTGCTTTTATAGAAGCTTGGAAAAATAAAATGGTAGTTCATCTTTGTGATGGCATTTTAGGCTTGGAGGGTGAAGGACCAAGTTCTGGAGGCATACCAAAAAAGGCGAATGTTCTTCTAGCATCTTATGATGCTATTGCCCTAGATAGGATAGCCTGTGAGGTTGTTCATCTTGATTATAAAAAACTTTATATCAATCAAATAGCCCATGAAAGAGAATATGGGCAAGGAGATATCAATAAGATTGAAATAATTGGAGATTCACTTAATTTGTTTGATGAAATTAAATTTCTTGCACCCAAAGATTCCCTATCGCATATTGGTTTAAAAATACTACGATTCAAATTTCTTAGAAACTTGCTTTTAGAACATCCAAAAATAAGTAGTAAAGAATGTATTGGTTGTAATGAATGTGAAGAAATATGCCCTGGAAAAGCCTTGGATAAAGGCAAGCCGCCTCATTTAAAACGAGTAAAATGTATACGTTGCTGGTGCTGTGCCGAAGTATGTCCAAAAAACGCCATTTATAAATCAAAACGACCATTATTAGGAAGACTTCTATTACGCCAAGATAAAAGTGATGATAAAAAGCCGAATTCAGATTAACCATTAAGTTTTTATGAAAACTTTATTAAATCTTTAAAATTAAAAAATGCAATAAAGAAAAAATAAAAGCCATATTTCTTATCCATTAAGGATTGAAATATGGCTATTTTCATTAGAATTTTTTACAGTGCCAATTATAAATTTTTTAATTATTTAATAAAAATATCACTAATAAGTTTCTCTTGTTCTGATGAAATATATTCGAAAATATAATTACTCCAACTATTTGTAGTAAAGAGATTTGTTTTTATATCTACTTCAAACTCCCCATCCGAGACAACAACAACAATATATCCTATGTCTGCTGTTCTTATGTTATATGAGATAACCACTTTATTTTTTGATATTACCATACTAGATGAGGATATTGATATTTTTTTATTATCCAATAAATAATAAGCACTAATATCTAGGTTTTGATTTTCCGGATCCATAAATTCAACAGTAATGGTTCCTGATGCACCAACTTTAGTAAAAACTTTAATATTTGTAATAGATGATATTATTGGCGCTTGGTTAGATTTAACATCCGTTTTATTAAGAGTAACTTTTGTTTTTGAAACATTGTTATTATTATCCACTACATACAAATAATAATCACTTTGACTATCATAATCAAATATTAAACTTTCATGATTATAAATTATATTTAAAAATTTATTATCTTTATAAATTATATATGCTTTAGCATTTTCATTATATTTGATAGAACATTTTTTTTGATTATTAATATTTATTAAATTGAAATCAGTAACTAAAGTTGTTGTTGATGTTCCTTCAAATGCCAAGGTTTTTTTGCACCATAAATCTTTAAATAATTTGATCCCTTCTACTAGTGTATCAGGATAAGTTTGCAATAAATCATTATATGCAAATACTGCATTACCTGTAATAGTTGAATACTTTTGATTATATTTTAATTGGTTTACCATTTCATATGGATCCCAAAAATATGTTGCTGAATTAGAATCACTAGCGATTTCAGTTGTGTCATATTTATAAATACCATGAGCAATATATAATTTCACTTTTTTACTGCTTGTTGCATTATGGTTTTTTACAACATTAACCCACCAATCAACTATTTCGGTATATGGAGCTTCGGTATTATTAATATTATAATAAGCTTGTGGAGCAACATAATCAACCCATCCACTTTCAACCCACAGTTTTGTATCCGCATATATATCATTATATGAACTAAAACTATAAGAGAAAACTCCTTCATTTTTCCAAACAGCAGCTGGCTTTGAACCAAATTCAATTATTCTTCCCTTAGCTTCTGCTACTTTGTGAACCGCCTCAGAACAACCTTGGATCATTTCATTAACTTTACGGCGGCGAAAAGCCCCTAAAGTTTCTCCATCTTGCTTATATTCATTATAAGTATTTGTGTCATTATAGCTACTAACAAATGAACCACTATCTCTACCACCATTTGGCAAATAGAAATAATCATCAAAATGAACACCATCTATATCATAATTAGTTACAATCTCTTTTACCGTATCAATAATATGTTTGATAACAGCTGGTTCACCTGGATTTAAAATGATTTTTTCTTCGCCTTCTTGACCACCAACTAACACATAATCAGGATATTTTTTAGCAAAGTTTTTATTATCTAATTTACTTAGTTGGTTTTCAACTAGTGATGTTACTGCATCCGCACTTAAGGTATTAATATTCTTCCCAGTATTATTAATTGATCCTGCAGTAACACGATATGCATTCAACCATCCTTGAAAATACATATTGCGTTCATGAGTAACCTCAATCATCCATGTTAATGGATCGAATTTTAAATCAACTGTTGTTCCTTGAGATCCAAACAAATAATTACTCCAAGGATTATAACTAGATTTATAAAATGCATCATTGGTAGGACGAATTTGGAAAAAGATTGTATTCATATTAAAAGATTCCAATGTATCTAAGACACTTACATATTGTCTTTTATAACTTTCAACATTATTTGATATTTTGAAATCAATTGAATATACTGTAGAAACCCAGCAACCTCTCATTTCAAAAATAGGATCTTCATATGTTGTAGGAATTGTATAACTATTTGTTTTGATAGATGTTGAAAATATCATAACAACCATCATTAAAAACAAAATATAACTTTTTTTAATGTTTGAGTTTTTCATTTTACCCTCCTTTTTACTATACTGCTCCTACATGATTTTTAATAACTTGAATTGCTTTTTGAGCAAAAGCATTCATACCAGTAAGATTTGGATGTAAATTATCTCCTAATAATGTTGAATAATTATCAATTGTTTGCACTTCAGCAAAATTAATTAAGACGCAATCATTTCTATTAACAGCACTTATAATTTGTGGATTAAAAGCTAACCTAGTTTCTTCTTTGTAGAAATAGTGAGTAGGTGTATTATGATAATTACTGTAACCCATTGTGCAACAGAAAATGAAAGCATCTGGACATTGAGCCTTTATTCGCTTAATCATTTTATCATAAGCTGCTGAAAACTGGGCTTCAGTAAAACCATTAACATTATCGTTAGTCCCTATAAACACGACAACAATGTCCGGAGTGCCTAAATTACTAATGCGATTCATATTCATTGCTGGTCCTAAAGTTGTCTCACTATTATTATTAAAACACGAAGAACCACTAATAGAATCGTTTTTCACAAGTTTTGTTTTCGTAGCTGTAATAACTTGATGCCACCATGTTTGCGTAACGGATTTAACTGTTGAAGAATATAGGGGATAATAGTATTGGTTAGTACCATTATAATCACTATTAACTTCAGATGAAGCACTATAAAATGTTGTTATACTATCACCTAAGAAAGATATTTCTGCACCAGCTAGCTTAAATACTTCCCACTTTGAATAAATTCTTAAATCCCCTTCCGTTCCAACCGGAATCTCATATACTCTTTCATCGCTAAAATCACTTTCAAAATACCAACCTAAAAACTTATAACCACATTTATATGGTGTTCTTAAAACAAGGGCTTCTTTATTAGAATATGTTCTTTCTAAATTAGGACCAACTGCTCCAACTATGACATATTCTATTTCGAAAGTCGTTCTTGTTCTTGTCCATTCAGCAACTACTGTAATGTTTTCAGCAATATTCCATACTGAACTATTAATGGTTTTGTCATTATATTTCCAACCAAGAAAATCATATCCTTCAAGGCTTGGAATATCTAGTACATATTCATCGCCATATTTAACAATCGTCGATTCTGATTCTACTTCACCACCATTGGCATCGTATGTAACTACATAACTATTAGCTTGCCATCTTGCTTCAATTGTAATATCGCTAGTAACCGGAGTATTAAAATTATATACCCAACCAACAAACGCACTTCCTGACTTTGTAAGAACCGTTTCCGGTGCAGTAATCAAACTATCTTCTTCAACTTGTATACTACTAATTTTTTGAGTTGTATTAGTATTGAATTTTACAGTATATATATCTCTACGATAAACATTAACGACAACATCAATTTGTGAATTATCGGAAAATGTAAAACTAATATTATATTCATTATCGCCTATTTCCAAAAAACAACTTTTATCGTCTAATATTTCTTCACTGATAAAAACTTGCCAAGTGGTCTTAATATTCGCTTCAACAACTTCAGTAAAATCAAAAAAATCTTCATCATTACTTACTTTAATTGTGTATATATCATTTGTTAAAGTAGAGCCTTTTAAATTAAAATTTTTATCTACGTTTTTTTGTCCGCTTGGATCACAAGCAACTAAAAATAAACTAAATAAACTTACAACTAAAAAAGATACTATTCTAATTTTTGTTTTCATTTTTTATCCTCCATATTACAAATTATTACATATAAATTATACCATATTTAACAAGAAAAATATACACTTAAACCAATATTTTTTGCCAATAAAAGTAAAAAGCACTTTATAAAGTGCTTTACTTATTTTTATCTTCTATAACGGGGAATAACATATATTATTGGACGGTATAAAGGATAAGGCGCATATTGAGGTACTACCATTATAGGACGAACCATTTGCTCCTTAACAACTTCTTGAATTTTGGATTCTATTTTTTCAATATTTGCTTCTTGAAAATTATTAACTGGCAATGATTCTTTTTGTTGCTGGGAATCATTTATTGGTAAGGGCTCTACATAAGCGGGCATTTCTTCTTTAATTTCGCTATTATAAAACGGAATAATAGTCTCCTCTATTTTTTCTTCTTCTGGCATTTTTACTTTTAACTTAGGATAATAATCTTCAATAAAAGGTTCAATGTCATTTAGATCTTGAGCCGAAACTTCCGAAATTGCCGGGATTTTAAGTTTAGTCCCCGGAATTAGACGTGCCCAAACACGAATGTGTTTATTTTCTTTTTTAACTTCTTCAGCAGATAAATTATAGGCAAACAAAATATCTTGAAGTGCTTCTCCATCGCTAACTATATGAAATTTCATAATCCACCTCCCTAGTTGATTATTGTATTTTCATTAATGAAATTCTCATTAATTTCATTTTCGAAATTATCATCAATATCAACTGTATCTATATTAGTAAAAGCAGTTACTGCTATTTTAGTTTCACCAATTACTTCTACGGCAAGTTCTAGTACGATATCTATTTCAATGCCATCTTCAACAATGCTGGCATTTGTGCACGTAGGTTGTTGAGTGACACGGGCAATAACATCTCTAGTGCTAGTAACATCGCGAACAATTTGTCTTGTTTTAATTTTATCAGTATAATATTCTATTTTTCTTGCTACTTCTGTGCGAGTGTTATTATCATATGCATACCATATATTAATTTCAAAATTGCCATCAATTAATACGACATTGCCTTCTAAACTAGCATTAAATTCATGATTGATAACCCAGCATCCTAAAATACTAAAAGTATCATTGTTTGGAGTCACAATACTTTTTAGACAAACTCTTTTTCGACCTTTGCTAACAACAGCCTTGGTAACTATTTCACGAATTTCATTCATTTAAATCCCTCCTCAATAACAATATATTCAATGTCATTGTAGTTTGCTACTAGGCTTTTTACTATATTATATATATTACTATTAAAAATATGACAATTCAATAAAGAAACTAAAAAATTATTGAATATTGTTAAAGGTAAAATATATAATCATCTATTAATAATATCTATTAATATATAATATGCTGGTATTATATAAACACCCATAAAATGTAATAAACCAGAAAGAAATATAATCTTTCTGGTTTTAATTTAATTGAAATTTAACTAATATATTTTATTTTATAATGTAATAGAAATATCACCATTATGGCATTTATGATTATTTGGACATATTGAAAGTTTTTCATAGAGAAGGCATGAACTACAGCCAGTAGCATCTAACACATTCGCATTGGTACAATGAATATTTGTGTCAGGTAACTTGTCAGTTACATTCCAATTTTTTTTATATTTTCCACAAGATATTATTACTTTAGATACAACTCCATCAAAATCCCATTTATTTGTTCCGTGATGTGGGTATTTAATAAGATAATAATCATTTTTTGTAGCACATCTTTTTAAATATGAAAAACTTATATCCCCTGTAAATAAGGACTTACCTTCCTCGCCATTTACTGAAAATACAATACTATAATTATTTTCATTTGAACTGAATTTCTTTGCAAAGGTTGTACTATATTTATAAGTTATATTACTTGATAAAATATATTGTTTAAATTTTTTAATTAACTCAACATATGCGTTAGCTAAGTTATCATTATTTTGGTTATTATCAAGTATTTTATCTTTTACAACTATCGCTGTAATAATATCACTAAATGATTTTTTAAAAGTTTTATAAGCTTCTCTATGTTCTAATTTAATTTTATTAATTTCGTTCATTTGAAATCCATCAATATAATAATTATAATTTGATATATCAGGCCACAATACCTCTCCATTAACTTCAGGAATAATATCTCCTCGTGATAAGAAAGTAATATCATTAGTATCACATAAAGATAAAATATTATGAAAACCTGTAAGATATTTATAAGCAATCGATTTAGTTTTTTTTCCATAAATGATAATATCTTTCATTGCCAGCTCAACATTACTATCAATAATTCTTGAACTATATTTTGGTAAATATAATTTGCTAACCTTTTTTTCATATTTCTTACTTGCGTTTATAAAACCATTTAAATGGTCTCGATGGAAGTGAGTTATTAATATTGGCTTATCTAAATTTTTTTTAATATTAATTAAATTTAAACTGGAAGGTTTTGTTGATCCACAATCAACAGTAAGTATAACATTCTCATTTTCAAAAAATTCTATATATTCACCAAAATTCACATTATTCATTTTTATATCCATAAAATACCTTTTTTATATTTCTTTATTTAAATATTACACGAATACATAGTTTCAAGAAAAGACAAGTTTAGAATTATTTTACAACGTTTCCTTTCAAGTGCCACGTATATGCTTTTTCGATTTCGACTTTAATTATCTTACCAATTAAATCTGGATTTCCCTCAAAGTTAACTAACTTATTATGCTTAGTATATCCTGTCAAAACATTGTTGCCTTTTAAATCAAATCCTTCAACCAATACTTCAACAATCTCTCCTTCAAATCTTTTACAACCATATAAAAATCCATCATTAATAATTTTATTCAGCCTCAATAAACGTTCTTTGGCGATATTCGCTTCAACTATATTGATATATTTTGCGGCAGGGGTTCCAACACGAGGCGAAAATATAAAAGTGTATGCTCCTTCAAATTTTGCTTCTTCTACTAATTTTAATGTATCATTAAAATCTTCATCCGTTTCTCCAGGAAAACCAACAATTATATCAGTTGTTAAAGAAAGGTCAGGAATATAACTTTTTAATAATCTGATTTTTTCTAAATATATTTCTTGAGTATATTTGCGGTTCATTTTTTTTAAAATATCATTACTACCAGATTGCACCGGTAAATGTAAATGCGGCATAATATTAGAATGCTTAGACATTACTATCATTGTTTCTTCATCCAAATCACGTGGGTGACTGGTTGTATAGCGGATACGAGCAATGCCAGTCTTTGCTAAATTCTCAAGTAAGTTTGCGAATGAATAATTGTTATCAACAAAATCTTTACCATAGGCATTAACATTTTGACCTAAAAGCGTAACTTCTAAATATCCGGATTCGACTAAATTTCTCACTTCATCAATTATATCTTGTGGTTTTCGACTTCTTTCTTTACCACGAGTATATGGAACAATACAATATGTACAAAACTCATCACAACCATACATTATGTTTACCCATGCTTTAGTTGGATGATTACGTTTAATAGGTACACCTTCAACAATATTTCCTTCCATGCTATAAACTTCTAATATTCTCTCATGCTTTAAAGAAATTTCATATAAGAATTCTGGGATTTTGTGGATATTATGAGTACCAAAAATTATATCTACTTGTTTATATTTCTTTGTAAGTAAATCAATCGTAACTTCTTCTTGAGGCATACATCCGCATAAACAAATAATTAAATTAGGATTTGTATCTTTTAACCCTTTTAGACGACCAAGTTCACCATAAATTCGGTTTTCAGCATTTTCTCTAATAGCACATGTATTAAAAAAAATAACATCAGCCTCTTTTTCAGTAAAGACTTCAAGATATCCTAAACTATCCATAATGCCAATTATTTTTTCACTATCAGCAAGATTTCCTTGACAACCATAAGTTTTTACCATAAATTTCAAATTATGTCCTAAACCAATATATTTATCATTTAAATCGTATTTTATGTTTTCAGTATCTTTATTTATTCTTTTTTTGGCTAGTTCTAAAGATGGTCTGAAATATTTGCTATAGTTCTTACTCATAAAAATCTCCTATTATTATCTTAAACCATTATAACATAAGATCATGAAAAAATAAATTAAAATAATGCATATCTTTTCTAATAGTGTATATAATATTAGTGTACCGAATGACTAATTGCCAATTGCTTTAGTTAAAAGATTTACATTAGAATAGTTTGAACGAATTATTTTAAAAAATCATTTTTACCTCCCTTTCAGGTTATAGCACGTTATACGTGCTATGACTACAACTAGGTAAATGAGGTACAACAAGGCTTAGCGTGAGCTGAGCCTTTTAATTTTTTATTGTATAATTTTGTCACTTATGATAAACTAATAGCGAGGTGGTTATATGAACTCATATATAAAATATCATCAAAAAGAACACCCTGAAGCTATGATACAAGATATTGTAAAACTATTATATCAAAATGAATTTGCTGGCGGTCATATGATAAAAGATCAAGAAATGGTCAAACAATATTATTTTAGTGAACTAGAAGATTTAGCCGATAATAACAAACAAAACCTTTATGATATTATTGGCCCAAATATGATACGTGTAAATATGATACCTTACCGAAATGCTAAGTTAAGTCACAATTATCTTCTTGATGCATTTATAAAAAGTGCTAATGATAATTATGGGAAAACTGCTAACTTTCAAAAAGAATTAAATAATTTACCAATTGATGCCTTTCTGAAAACATATGATATGAAACCTATTCACCACACTTCAATATATAGTCAACTATATTATCCTCATTATCGAGTAATTGAAAAACAATATGTTACTTTAGAAATGAAAGAATATCAAATAAGAAATTTTTTATCATCAATAGATGAATTTTCTATTATTGCTCTTGAGGGAAAATGTGCAAGTGGAAAAAGCACTTTAACTAGTAAACTAATTAATGATGATATTACTATTATATCATGTGACGATTTCTTTTTGCCAGAAATTTCAAAAACAAAAGAAAGAATGCAAGAAATTGGTGGTAATATTGATTATGAAGCAATAAAGGCTTTATTGCAAAAAATAAAACCAAATTCAACATTAAAATACCAAATTTTTGATTGTCGAATTCAAAGTTATATCACAAAAACTGTAAATATTAAAAAAATAGTAATACTAGAAGGTGTCTACAGTTACCATCAATCATTTAGAAATTTAATTGATTATCTTATTTTTTTAACTATTAATAATGAGGAACAAAATAAACGTTTAAAAAAACGTGAATTATATGAAAGATTTATTAATGAATGGATTCCTTTAGAAAATAAATATTATGATAGTTTTGATTTTATTGCTAATGCTGATTTATTAATATAGAATAAGAAAAATGAAAACAGTAAAGAAATTCAAAAAAATATATATTGAAATAACAAACATATGTAATCTAAATTGCCCTTTTTGTAATAATAATCGTTTAGAAAAAGAAATAATGACTTCTGAACAGTTTGCTCATATAATAAAGGAAATCAAACCTTACACTGATTATATTTATTTACATGTTAAAGGGGAACCTTTTCTTCATCCTCATTTGAAAGAAATATTAGATATTGCTCACAAGAATACCATTTTTGTAAACATCACAACCAACGGAACATTATTGAAAGAAAATTATGAACTAATACTAAATTCTCCAATTAGACAAATTAATGTTTCCCTACATAGTATTTTATCTTGGCCCTTTGAGGAACAAGAAAACTATCTTGACACTCTTTCTTCACTTATTATTCATAATGAAGAAAAGCAACTCTTTTATTTAAGTATTAGAACTTGGATAAATAAAGATGAAAATGACTATCAAAAAAGCAATATTTTACTTGAACGATTAAAACAAAAAATTGGTCATATAAATCACCTAAAAACACATTTTTCCGAAGAACAAGAATTTATTTGGCCATCACTATCTGATCCATACATAAGTCATAAAGGCCGGTGTATGGGCGGAATTACTCACATCGGCGTTTTAACAAATGGTGAAGTTGTCTTATGTTGCTTAGATAGTCTTGGAAAAACAAGTCTTGGAAATATATTTGATACACCATTTAAAAGCATTATTGAAAATGGTTATTACCAACAAATTATTAATAATTATCAAAAACACATATTGACTTTAGAACTTTGCCATAAATGTCAATATAATAAAAGATTTTAAATACTAGGAGGTTTCATGATTTTATATCGTCCAGTTGGACAAAAAGAATATGATTTAATTAAAGGCAGTGGCTTTACGAAATTTCCACCAAGGCTTCCTGATCAGCCTATCTTTTATCCTGTTTTATATATCGAATATGCTAGACAAATTGCGGTTGAATGGAATACTGAAGATCCATTTTCAGAATATGTTGGTTATGTTCTCTCATTTGAAATTAACGATAGCTTTATAAATAAATATAATGTCCAGATTGTAGGAGGCGATATTCATAAAGAATTTTGGATTCCTGCAAGTGACTTAAATGAATTCAACCAAAATATTATTGGAACAATTAATGTTTTAGAAAAACATACGAAAAGTTAATATATAGATAATAAACAACTCCAAGAAAGTTTTAAACTTTCTTGGAGTTGTTTTAATCAAAATTTAGTAATGATTAATGAAATAGCAACCTTATTAGTACTTCCAATAACTAAACCAAAAATTTTATAATATTATATCAATGATCACAAAATTTCTTCTAACATATATTTAATAAAATTAATTATTTAATTTATATAGCCATTCATACATTCGATAATCCTCAGAATCACACCATATCCTTGCTAATTGTTCAAGTTTAATAATTGCAATTCCATCATATTTTCCTGCTTCTGTAATTAATTTTATCTTAACCGTGTCTTTTTCAAAACTCTCAATAAATCCGGCAGCATCAGTTAAGTCACTACCGCATAATTCAATTGTGCATATTTTATTATTGGTTTTTGCATATTCTAATAAATCAAATAAAGGGTGATCTTTAAAATTTTTAAAAATATTCCTTTCTTCTCCATGATAAGCAATTAATTTATTAATATTCTTTATATATTCGCTATCATACTCAATCTTATTGATATCATCAATTAGGTGACATAATAATCCGTCATATTTTCCTAATGGTGATATATTTTCCATTACAAAACACATTTCATTTGTTGCTAAGACATAACCAACTGAAAATTTACCAATATTTATAGGGTTGGCATAAATAGCAACCAAATCTTGATTACTCAAAAATTTTTTTAATTCTTTATAAATTTCATTTACCTTTCTGATTATTTATCATTTAAATATTTATCTAATAATCCCAAAATTAATGCCTTTAACCATTTAGGATTTTTATTAGTACCTCTACCTCTTTTTTTAGGTGGTCTATTTTGTTCTCTTTGCCTTCTAGAATTAGCTCTATAATGATTATCACTATTTTTTATCATTCTTAGTTGTATCATGAGAACCTGGAACATCTTCATTGCTTGAGGCATATATTATACCCATACTCAAAGTCCCTGCAATTATAATGTATTCAACACCAGTTATAGTATTAGGAGCGTTAGGTTGTGTTATACTCACTCCACCATGGTATTACTTGACCCTGAATTTCCATTACTAGCTATATAATCTTCTACAACTTCTGATATTGTTTTAAATAAACCACTCAATTTCCAATTACATTCGGATCATAATTCAAAAAAGGATTATTATCACAATATGACCACAAATTATGATTGCAAATATAATTTGTTCTGAAAAGAAAATATCATCAGCACTAATCCAAATATCACACCGGCAACTACACTTCTTGCTGATTTTTGATACCAAGCATTTCCATTAAACCAATTCCGTGCATTTGTAATTGGTGGTGATGTCCAGTTGCTTAATTTAGTTCATATAGAATTCATAATAAAACAACTTATATAAGAATATTTTATTGCAAAATTATTTTTTATATAAAAGATATTTCATTGAAGAACCATACTCAGTTTCTTCTTTTATAAAAACAATATTTTCATTTACAATAATTATGAATTCACTGATACTATTAAAACACTCCTCAAGTGCTAACTTAATTGACATCTCCTTACCATCATGATAATTAGAAATAACATAGCAATTTTGCATATTGCACGAAAGCAAATTAATTTTTACATCAATATCATTTTCCATTAACTTATTGCCTTGCAGATAAATATATTGTTTCACTAAATATTTATCTATATTATGAGCAAATCTTGATAAGAATTTTTTTCGTTTTTCTTTCTTTGATAATTCATATAAAAATCTATCTTGCATATTTTTTATTATGAAATTCTTAATAATTTTTTCTTCCACTTGAAAATTCATTTTATTCCTTCCTAGTAATCTCTATTAATCTTTTCTCTTATATACTCCACTAGTAACGCAAAAAACCAAAGTGATGGCTTTTAATAATAATGTAAATGTGAAAATCTTGGATTTGCAGGATGACAATGTGGGCCATATTTTCCATTTGGATAATGAATTGGAGGTTTTTTATCACCTTTTTGAAATGCTTTTTCTTTAGCCTTTTTTTATTGTTATTTTAATCGTTTTTATGATATAAATTAATCTCTTATAAACATATTTTATCATATCTATATTATGATTGCAAATGTTTAAAGATATTTCTATAAATTTTTTCTTTATTATAATATAACCCCGCCTCATAGAGGCGAGGTTATATTAAATCTTTTAATTTTTAAAACTATGAATTGGAGCGGGAATTCTTCCTTTTCGGTTAACAAAGTTTTCACAACTAAATTCGTTTACTTTCATTATCGGAGCATATCCTAATAATCCACCAAAATGGGCAATGTCACCAACTTTTTTACCGATAACGGGAATTAACCTTACAGCTGTAGTTTTTTGGTTAATCATGCCTATGGCCATTTCATCAGCAATAATTCCCGAAATAGTACTTTCTTTTGTATCACCAGGTATTGCTATCATATCTAGACCAACTGAACAAACACATGTCATTGCTTCTAGCTTTTCTAATGTTAAGGAACCAACATTAACAGCATCAATCATTCCCTGATCTTCACTTACAGGTATGAAAGCTCCACTTAGTCCTCCGACATATGATGAGGCCATCACACCACCTTTTTTTACTTGGTCATTTAAAAGGGCCAATGCTGCCGTGGTTCCGGGAGCCCCTGCTTTTTCTAATCCCATTACTTCAAATATTTCAGCAATACTGTCTCCTACTGTTGGTGTTGGAGCTAAAGATAAATCTATAATTCCAAATGGAATATTTAATCTTTTCGAAGCTTCTTGAGCCACTAACTGACCAACCCTTGTAATTTTAAAAGCCGTTTTTTTTATAGTTTCGCAAAGTACACCAAAATCTTCTTTCTGAGTAGATAATAGAGCCTCTTTAATAACACCTGGTCCACTAACCCCAACATTAATAACACTATCAGCTTCACTTATTCCATGAAAGGCACCAGCCATAAATGGATTGTCATCTGGGGCATTACAAAAAACCACTAGCTTTGCACAACCGATTGAATCTTTGTCTTTTGTTAGGAATGCCGTTTCTTTGATCACTTTTCCAAGTAGATTAACTGCATCCATATTAATGCCTGTTTTAGTTGATGCAACATTTATTGAACTACATACACAATTAGTTAATGACATCGCCTCAGGAATTGATTCAATTAGTAACTTTTCACCATTTGACATTCCCTTAGAAACTAATGCTGAATATCCACCAATAAAATTAACTCCGACTTTTTCAGCTGCCTTGTCAAGAGTTTTGGCTATACTTACATAATCTTCTTTGGTTTTACATGAACTGGCGCCTATAATAGCAATTGGCGTAACTGATATTCGTTTGTTGACAATAGGAATACCATATTCTTTTTCTATATCTTTTCCAGTTTGCACTAGATTCTTAGCAACCCTAACGATTTTATTATAAATGTTTTCATTTAATTTTTCAATATTTGAATCAATACAATCAATTAAGCTAATCCCTAAAGTAATTGTTCTCACATCAAGATTCATTTTTTCAATCATTGAATTAGTTTCAATAACTTCTTTAATATTAATCATATTATACCTTCTTATATGCGATGCATCTTATTGAATATATCTTCATGTTGCATTTTAATTGTACACCCAATCGATAAACCAAGTGCTTCAAGTTCATCTGATAAAATATTAAAAGCTTTCTTTGAACCATTTATATCAGTTATCATCATCATATTGAAAAATCCTTGAACTATTGTTTGTGAAATGTCTAATATATTTACATTATTTTCTGATAAATATGTACATACTTTGGCAATAATACCAACCCTATCTTTTCCAACAACCGTAATAATCGTTTTATTCATAAATCCTCCTACAATACAATAATAATTTTATCACTATATACTGTTTTTGTCTATGTTAGTCTACGTAAAATGTTTTCATGAATAATCTAATTAAACTCAATAGTTTTTAGGTAATTTTGATGACTACTACTAAAATATTCATTATCAGTTATAGCATAACATTTGATATCATGAATAGAACCATCATATAATTGGTATCCTTTTTTACGGATACTTTCATATGTGAAATGTAGTTTTTCGCATACCCTTTGAGAAGCAATATTATTTATAAAAGAACTACATTCTATTCTTTGTAACAATAAACTTCGAAACGCCCAATCAATTGCCCATAATGATGCTTCATATGCATAGCCATTTCCTTGAAATTTTGGGTTAATAGTATATCCAAGTTCGGCTTTAAACTTAGGAGTATAAGTATGAAGTTCTAAAGTCCCAATCATTTTATTATTTTTTTTCAAAACTATAGCAAATGTTCCTAATTGACCATATCTTCTCTTATCTATCATTGATGATATGATACGCCTTGTTTCAGCGGTGTTAAAGTGCGGATGCCATCCAGCACTTGGTCCAACACTTGGAAGACTAGCATATTCAAACATATCAATATAATCTTCTATTTCTATCTCACGTAATATTAAGCGTGGTGTCTCTAAATATGGTAAAGTGTGATCATACATTTTTTCACCTTCTTTTATAAATAGTATTATTTTTCTATTTAATTTATGTTTAAATATTTATTTTTGCTTCATATTTTTGGCATCTTGTTTTTGTTGCTTTTTCAAATCTTCATAAGATACATTTGTCTTAATTGCTTTTAAGGCCAAATCTCTATCTTCATCTGTTTTTGCCCTTATTAAATATACATACTGAGGGTCATTAATTAATTTATCAAACAAATGAACAAAATTAAATAATTGAACTTCTTCCTTGGTCATATTCAAAGCTTTTCTTTGCTGCTTTTTTTGTTTACGCGTACGCAAATATGGCGTTACAACCATTTGAGCAAACAACAAAACGCACACTGAGATAATGGCTGCCTTTTGAGTATCCATTTCAAATACTAATACTAGTAAAAACATTAATGGAATAACAATTAATGAAATTAAACTATAACTTAAAAAACCAAGTCTCCGGCTACTTTTATCCTTTGAATTGAAACTTTTTATCATTGACTCCAATTTGTCATCTTTCATTTTATGTTCAAAGGCAGTTGTATATTTTTTATATTGCCCAGGTAAAACATTATAATGATCTAAGTAAATAATTACATTATAAATATAATTCATATCACAAGCAAAGCTTAAGACCTTTTTTTGTAAATATTCATTATTGTCTTGATTATAGTAAATCGCTAAACAAGCATAATGCCAAAAGTGATCTTCAAAACTCATTGATTTACTATTTATTTTTAGAATGCTATTAGTAATATTTCCATCTTGAAACATTTGATAGTATTTATTCATTGTATGCTCCTAATTATATTATAAAATATTATAGCATTTTTTTCATTTTTTAGCAATCCTTACTATTTTTATTTAATGTATTCTTTAGTTTGAAAATATTATATATAAAAAACTGCAGATTTTATATAATCTACAGTTTCAAAATTATTATTTATTATTAAAAACCTTTTTAATTCAGTTTTCGAATTTTATAATATAAAAAGATATCTTACTATTATATAATGATAAATGCAGCAATTATATATTTTCTTTTATTCTAAACTTAACAATTTCTTGAATCAATTCTTTTGGTAACTCATTTACGTATTTAAATTGAACTGCACCTTTGGAATATTTTAATCCTCTTTCATCAAATATTTCTATAAAATTCTCAATGCCCGAGGCTCCAGGATATAGTCCTATATGATTTTTTTGAGCAGCAAAATGGACCAAATTACCATTCAAATAGAATGTTGGCATTTGCCAACTTATCTTTTCGCTTGTTTCATCAGGCACTACCTCTTTTATTATATTATACATTTCTATTAATCTATCTTGTATTTCTTTGGAAAAACTATCAATATATTTTTTTATATCTTCATGCATATATTATCCTTTCAACAATCTATATATACCACTTAATGGTCTTATATCCTTTAATTGTTACTTTGAATATTATATTACATTTTTTCACCAATGTCAATTTTCCTTTATTATTAACTTTGCTTTTTTAATGAAATATATATATTAACTATTTTATTTTAAATAAAAAAGAATGTTATTAATAATAACATTCGAATTTCTTTTATACACATTATTTGCGCGTTTCAATAATCAACTTAATTGCTGTTCTTTCTTCCCCATCTATAACAATATCACTAAAAGCAGGTATACAAATTAGATCCTTTCCAGTTGGTGCGACATATCCTCGTGCAATGGCTACAGCTTTAATTGCTTGATTTAGAGCTCCCGCTCCAATTGCTTGAATCTCTACTCCCTGCTTATCTTTAAAGGCATTAGCAAGTGCTCCGGCAACAGAATTTGGTTTTGACTTTGATGAAACTTTTAATACATCCATATTTTTTCCTCCTGTACTTTGTGGTCATAAAAATATATGTTTTATTTATCATTTTTATGCCTTTATTTCACAAGATTTATTCTACTATATTTATGGTGTCGAAAAATGTCACTTTGCGCTGCTTTTCATCTATTTCTAAAAATATTGCATTAAACTGTTTTCGCCCTTCATCTTCTGGCTGAAACATATCTTTTCCATCGTTAATAAAGCGATTGATAATTATTTCTTTTTTTGTTCCAATGACTCCATCTAGAGGACCAGTCATTCCAATATCGGTAATATATGCAGTACCTTTTGGTAAGATTCTCGCATCTCTTGTAGCTACATGAGTGTGAGTGCCAAAAATAACTTGAATGCGACCATCAAAATAGTATCCATATGCAATTTTTTCACTTGTTGCTTCTCCATGAAAATCACAAATATAAATATCACTTTCAACTTTACTCAATAGTTCTTCTGTGGCAGTAAAAACTGATTTGTTCCCTTCAGGCATAAAAACATTGCCAATCATTTGCATTATGGTAATTTTTATCCCGTTATAATTGACAGTCACATAGCCTATGCCAGCACTATCATCTGGATAGTTATACGGTCTAACAACATTTGTTGCTTCTTCCATTACTTTATATATTTGCTTATTATTATATGTATGATTACCCATAGTTATAACATTAACCCCTAAAGAAAGTAACCATTTATAATGATTATAATTCATGCCTTTGCCATGAGAAATATTTTCTCCATTTACTATAACAAAATTAATTGTTTTTTGACTTCTAATTTGTTTTAAATTTGTTTCAAGACTTTCACGACCAAGCTTCGAACAAATATCTCCCACTATTAATATATTCATATTTTCACCTCCTTTTATTATATATATTTTTTAATAAAAGTCAATTAATTTGTTTTAATATAAAAATCTATGAGTTTTTACTTCTCATAGATAATTTTTATACATTTGCTTCTTCTAATACTTTATTACTATCAATAACTAACGACAAATCTTCATTGTATCGTTTACTCACGGCTTTATAAATCATAAATATAAATGGTATACCCAAATTAGTTTCAATCAAAGAATCTACAATCATTGGCAATAGGCTATCTTGAGGTCTAATACCTGTAATATATAAAGAAAATTCCCAACCAAACTGAACTAGAATTCCAATTACTAAAAGCCACACGATATTAATTTTTTTATCATCATTGGCAATGGTAATATTATAAATACATAAAATAGCATAACCAACAAACATTATCAAAGCCATAACCCCATGATAAGAATTAGTACCACGGCTAATTGAAATCATATTTTCAGTTGACCCAAAATTTTGACTTAATAGAGGACAAGCTATCCACCATGTTAATATAAGCACTGACCATTCCAATAACCGTTTATCTTTTTTAATCCATAACCAAATCCAAGCAAAATTAGTTATCCCATAACTCATTGACAACCATAATAAAAACCAAAATGGGCTAGCATTATTAACCGTTCTAGTTCCTAGTAGTTTATAAAAGATACCATAATCAACAATAAAATAAATAATGCCACCAATGATTGCAAAAATAAATGTCATTATTCTTTTATTGAAGAATAACAAACATAAAAAAAATAATAGAAATATAATATCCAAAATAATATATAATCCGTTTAATGTTCTGGATGGAACTACTTCCAAAAAATTTAATAGTGATAAATTCATTTTTACTCCTTAAATATTAAGATATTAAGATTATATCATTTTTTATGAGTTTTTTCAACAATTTTCGCAAAATGCAAAGCAATAATTTTCATTCCATTTCATGGATTTTTCCTAAAATTCTTTTTTGCCTATTTGAAATTGCTTGTTGTGATACATTTAAAAGTAGCGCTACTTCTTCTTGAGTTAAAATATCTCCGTTTTCAGGAAAAAATAATTTCATAAACTCCCTATCCTTTTCACTTAATAATAACAACAAATTTTTATTGTTAATTCTTTTTATAGGTTTCGATTTCTCCAACAAAAGTTCAATCAATTCGTAACCTTGTTCATTTTTCTTATTTAAGCTAAGATGGGTTTTATATTTAGCACTGAGACGTTTCATATGATTTATTAAAACAACATACAAATAATTCAACAATTGTTTTTCACCGATAAAATTACAAAACTCTTTTAAAAATAACTGAAAGGATAACGAATTCAATTGAGCTCTGTTATATAATTCTTTATAGTAATCATTTTTTGTTGTAAAACTTAAAAGCCATTTTTTCTCTGATTCTGACATTAATTCAAGATTTTCTTCACTTAGCATATCACATCTTAAAATGGACATTTTTTCAAATAATGAAACCTTAAATTTTCCTTTTTCATATATCTCGTAAATTTTTATTATTAAGTCTTGTTTGCAATCATCATAATATATAGTTGATATTGGTGAAATGATTTTTTTTATTAAAGGCGTTAATTTATAAACTATTTCAATTAATATTTCTTCTCTTTCAGTTGGTTTGGCTATTTGATACATTTTATAAAACTCATATACATTACTAACTCTTTTATCCATAACTTTTCTCTTTCTCATATACTTTTATAAAGCCTGCTACGAAATTTACTACGAATATACTATAATGATTAATATTTAAATTATTATGGCATCCTACAATTGAATTATATGAACATTTTTTTCTCCTGTTTTTATAAAAAATATACATAATTTTTATTTTCAACGTATTTTATACTATTATTGTATAATGAAATCAAAAATAAAACTAGTGTTTTTTGTAAAAAAAGAAAAAAGCTTAACACATAGCACTAAACTATGTGTTAAGCTTAAATATAATCTTATGCTATAGCTTCCCATTTTGCATAATATTTATCAGCAGGAGTAGCACTTCCTGCCAGTTTATAAACGGCTGTTCCTGTTAATCCTTCATTATCAAACCATCCTCTAAACACAAAGCCTTTTTTTGATGGAGCTGGAAGTTCAACGTCTTGAGCTTTAAACTTGACTGCCCCAAAATCTGTTGTGTGTTTTGTTAGAGTTGTTCCAACAAATGTATAGCCTTCATTAGAGTTAGGAATTACACCTCTTAAAGCGGCAAAATTACCACTGCCGGCTCCTTGTGTACCATAGAAATATCCATCAATAATAAATCCAGCTAAAGTTTTTGCGTTATTTCCAGTCCAAAACTCATTGGCTGTATATTTAACATGTTGCATTGCTGCTAAATGACAACTGAATTCCCAGTATTTTGTCTTATATGGTTCTGTTCCTAAAAAGCCACCAGTAATTGTTAATAATTCACCAGTCGATGCATTTCCTGTTGCTGAATCATATAAAAAGATACAATATCCATCCGCACCAGCTGCAAGATTTGTTGATGAATCGCACCATATTGAATATGGGTCACCACTATGGTTCGGATTTTGTGTAGTAAAACCAGTCCAATCAGTAACTTTCATTGTTGAATGAATTGAACTTGATGCAAGTAAATTATTATCTTTTAAGTATGTGAAGAAATCTTGAGCAAAAATAACTGGTAAATCTGATATTGTACTTATACCAGCACTAGCATTAGTAATTGCTTTATTTTCCCAAGTGAAAGAACCACCATTAGTTTCAAAAACCAAGTCTTTAATTAACGCTTCTGAAACCCATTTTCCATATAAAGTAATAACTTTACTTGTTCCCTTTGCAATTGTCGTTACTTTTGCACCAGTGAAATCTGAATTTTCAAACCATCCTTCAAATTCATAACCTGTTTTTTTGTACTCTGTTAAAGTAATAGTTGAAGCTTCAACAGTAAATGATGTTGGAGTATGTGTTAACTTACTTAATCCATCAAAATATGATATATCATAATTGATAATTTGAAACTGCGCATTTACTTCTAAATTGGCTGTTACTTCATCATAGTCTTTATCCCAAGATGTAAATTCATAACCTGCCTTAGTAGGATCAGTGGGAGCAGTTGCATCCTTACCATATTCTACTTGTTCCGTTTTTAAAGTTGTTGATCCATTTTTGAAAACTACCGTATATTTGATAATTTCATACATTGCATATAATTCAACACTTTCAGTTATTGCCTCATCAGTATCAACTATAGTTCCATCTTCTAATCCCCAACCAATAAATGTTTTACCAACATGCTCAGGATCTTCTGGTGTTGAAACTGTTTGCCCATAATCAACTGCTTCCTCAGCTAATTGAGTTTCACCATCATAGAAAACTACCGTTAATTTTTGGATTGACCAACGGGCTTCAACTGTTAAATCGCTTTTAACATTGTCGAAAGCCTTATCCCAACTAACGAAATCATATCCGTCTCTAGTCGGAGTACTTGGTGCAGTTGCCGCATTTCCATAGTTGACAGTTTCCTTCTTCAATTCTATACTGCCATTTTTGAAAGTAACGGTAAATGATTTGATTACTAGATTTGCATATAAACTAGTACTCTTTTCTATCACCTCTCCCTCATAAGGTGTTACAAAAGTATCTTCATAATACCAACCTTCTAAAGTATAACCTTCTACATTTGGAGTAATTGGAGTACATGATTCACCTTTTTGAATAACTATATCTTCTGATTTATCTCCATAAACAAATGTCACTGTTATCTCTTTTGTACATGCGACTAAAAACAAAGATAACAATAAAAACGTAAAAACTAAAAACTTTTTCATCTTATCACCTCAAATATATTGTATCATAAACATTATGAAAACGCTAGTATTTTTGTGTTGATATTGCCTAAATTGATTTTAAATAATAGTTAAACAATATTACTTAGCAAATAATAATAAACATTTTGAAATAATATAATCTATTTTGATATAATATCTCTTACATCATCATATAAATCTTGGATTTTTTCATTAACAAAAACTTCTAAAGCATCATCTAAATATATGTTTTTATTAAATATCGTTTCAATATTTTTTAAATCTTCCTTAAATTCATTGCGTTCATTAATACTATTTTTTTCATCACTAAATTCTTTTAACAATTGATTTTTGAAAACATATAGTTTTATTAAACGATGGCGATCTTGTTCTTGTAGCGGCATATCTTTTATTTTTTGAATATATTCATTAATAATATCCATTACCGTTTTATAATCAAAATCCGATATTTGATTTTTCTTAACCATTTCTTGATGAATATAAAATTTGTATAAATAATAATTATTTTCAATGCCTATTAGCATATTTAAATATCTTGATGAATTGACATAATAATTTTTAAAGTTTACTTCTTTCATAATCTTATATGATTCATCGAACTCATCTTCAATATAATCATTACTTTTATAACTATAATGTGTAGTTGATAAATGTCTTAGCGCTCTGACTTTTAAAAATTTATATTCATAATAATCTTTTTCATTCATATCACTTGGAATATTTGTTTCTTTGCCAATTTTATTATCTATCATAAGAATGGCTTGAGCTATTGCATTTCTGCCTTCCTTGTTTTTTCCAAGTAAGAAGTTAGTCCAGCCAACAAAATCAATATATGCTTTTAAAATTTCAAAATCATTATTTGAATATTTAATAATGAATTTCCCCAATTTTATTTTTAATTGATATTGTTCAATTTGTAATAATACACGATCTAATTCTAAAATACATTTAATAATTCTTGCTGAAACGATTTGTGATGTATTTCTGTCAATTTGTTTTGTAGTCTTTATATGTTTTTTATTTTGTGTTTTAGCTTTTTTATTAATATTAGTGAATTGATATTTTTTTAATTCCTGCAATAATTTATTTAATTTATCATTATTTTCATCTGTTTTAACAACTTTTCCTTTAGTGAATTTATTTATTTTTTTATAAATTTTTTCAGCACTTCTAAACGAATTTACATTAGATAATTTAATTAATCTTTTATCATTAGCATTTGCAAGATTATTTAAATATTTAATATATTTAGCACTCTCAGCAACTACGGCTGAATTACTCAATGATTTTTTTTGTTTATATGTCTTTATGATTAAATATGTAAAATATGCAAATGCAATAGTCACTATTACGGAAACAATAATAATAGAAATCTCTCTATTAAACTCTTGTTTAATGGCAGCGATTAAAATGGTAACAAGCATTGATACAATTGCGATTTTTTCTGAATTACTTAATTTCATATATACTCCTATTTTATATAATATTTTTTTAATACATTTACGATATCAGTGTCTCTTGAGCCTTTAAGAATTTTAAAATTATAAGTTTTTAGTTCATTACTGACGTTACTGACAACATAGGGGAAGCCAACATAATTAAGCATAGCCAAATCATTCATACTATCGCCAACACCTATTGAACATCGGTAGTAAGTGTTTTGGAGCTCACAAATCTTTTTTACACTATTACCTTTGTGCTGATTTTTGTTTAAAATCTCAAAACAATGAAAGGCTGTTCTAACACAAACTAAGTTATCATATTTAGAAACAATTTTTTTCACCACTTCTTCTGCTTCTTTGGATTCTTTGGTATTATCATCTTTTATATGTAGCAATACTTTAACAATCCTATCATATTCAATATCATTATTCTCATCAAAATAAAGTTCATCAAACTTTTCTAAATATCCAAAACTTTCATCATTCAAAGGTTTAATTATTTTTATAGCATCTTCATAATATGTTATAAATGGTAAATCTGTTTGTATTAGTTCATCAATAATCTTTTTGCTTGCAGCGCCAATTTTAGATAAAATCGTATATTCTCCTTGATACCAAATTACAGAACCATTTAAACATGAATAATAATTGTCACCGATTTCACATTTATTAATAACCTCCATAATTGATTTTGCAATTTTGCCGGTACTAAGAATAATATTTTGTTTATTTTCCCAGTCTTTAATAAAAGAAATTTTTTCTTTACTTAAATGGGCATTGTCTGTCAAAGTATTATCAACATCTAAAAAATATAAAGGTTTATTGTTTTTTAATAGTTCATTAATGAATAAATCATTTATTTCTTCATAATAAGAATAATTCTCATTTATTTTTTTTATTTGTTTACTTGTCACTTCTAAAGAAGATACTATGCCATCCATCGTTATATGTGAATAAAAGTATTGAAGTAGAACGGTTTGCCAATCTTTTTCATATTTTAAAAAATTATTAAAATTTTTGAAACTAATTTTATTTATAAGATTTTCTATATTATGTTTCCCAAATATTTTATCATAAAATGAATAATATTTAATTTCCTCTATTATTGCTTTGTACTGTTTTATATTCATAATCTTTCCATTCTTAAATAATCTAATGATAACATTAATATTATAACATATTTTTTTGCAATATTTAAGTAGTTTTATCATACATGTGATTATTCTACTATAAATAATTTATTAAAATAAATAATAAATGAAAAAAGTAGAAGCTAATTATTATCTTCTACTCTCATTTTACTTATTATTTTGCTACTTCATTAACACGAAGTTCACGGATTACAACAACTTTAATTGTTCCTGGATATTGAACATCATTTTCGATTTTTAGACGCATGTCACGAGCCAATTTAAACGCTTCAACATCGCTTATTTCTTCTGGTTTTACTAAAACTCTGATTTCTCGACCAGCTTGTAGGGCAAATGATTTATCTACACCTTTAAAACCATTACAAATTTCTTCTAACTGGGTTAGACGTTTAATATAATTATCAAGTGATTCACTTCTAGCACCTGGTCTAGCCGCAGACAAAGTATCGGCTGCCGCAACTAGATGAGCAATAAACGTCTCAGCTTCACGATCACCATGGTGACTACCAATAGCATCAATAACTTCATGCTTTTCACGATAACGGTTAGCTAATTCTAAACCAATATCTATATGGCTTCCTTCCATCTCAGCATCAACGGCTTTACCAATGTCATGAAGTAACCCTGCACGACGAGCAATGATTTCATTTTCGCCAATTTCAGCCGCCAATTTACCCGCAAGGAAAGCAACTTCCAAAGAATGATTTAATACATTTTGACCATAACTTGTACGATATTTTAATCTACCAATCATTTTTACTAAATCAGGATGAATCTTACCAATACCTGTGTCAAATACAGCTTTTTCACCTGCTTCTTTTAATTCTACATCTAATTCTTTTTTAAACTTATTAACTAGTTCTTCAATTCTTGGTGGTTGAATTCGACCATCTTGAACTAAAGCTTCAACAGCACGACGAGCGATTTCTCTTCTTATTGGATCAAAAGATGATAAAACTACGGCCTCAGGTGTATCGTCAATTATGATATCAACTCCAGTAGCGGCTTCAATTGCCCTAATATTACGGCCTTCACGACCAATAATTCTACCTTTCATTTCATCATTTGGTAGCGCCACTACTGACACTGTTGCCTCATTAACCATATCACTTGAAAATTGTTGAATCACATTTACTAGTAGACTTTTAGCTTTGCGATTAACTTCACTCTTGGCTTTATCTTCTTGATCTCTAATATATGAAGCAATTTCATTAGTCATACTTTCTTCGACACGTGTTAAAATTATTTCACGAGCTTGTTCTTCACTTAAATTAGATAATTCCACTAATTTTCTCTCTTGTTCTTGAACGACTTGATCCGCTTTATTATAAAGTTTTTCTATTTCTGCTTTACGATCATCAATTTTATGTTCTTTCGTATTTAGACTCTCTTCACGCTTATCTAAATTAGCACTACGATTGTCCATACGTACATCACGCTGGTTTAATTTATTTTCTAAATCTTGTATATTGCGTTTACGTTCTTTGATTTCGTTGTCGGCATTATGTCTTAATTGTTGGATTTCTTGTTTTCCTTCTGATAATTTTTCTTTAAGCTTTTGTTCTGCAATATTATTGGCGTCTTCAATAATTTTATTTGCAGATTTTTCAGCTTTTTTCATTTTATTATTAACAAGATAAGTTCCTAAAAAGGCACCACCAGCCAAACAGATGACTCCTACTAATAATGGAATAAGAATATCAAGAACTTCAAGCATTAAAATAAATACTTTCATTCTTAGCCTCCATCTGTATTCACTATATATTTTAAATATATTAAATATATTTTGTCTACTTGGATATTATACTATATTAGAAAAGATTAGTCAAACATTTTTGACTAATCTAAACTTAAAACTATCATCATTTATTTATATTTATTCATAAGCCTTAAAATTATATATTGGCTTTATGACTTTTATGATTTCTACAGTATCTTGAATATTTTTTATAATCTCTTCAGTTGGTTTATATACAAAAGGTGCTTCATCAATTGTTTCTAATACTACTGATGTCGTATATATTCCTTCCATAGACTTTTTATATTCAGAAAAATCTAAAATGGCTTTTGCTTTCCCCCTTGACATAATTCTTCCAGCACCATGTGGTGCTGAGTAGTTCCAGTCTTCGTTTCCCTTACCTAGCCCCATTATGCAGCCATCTCGCATATTCATAGGAATTAATAATAGTTCACCAAAATTGGCCCTGATGGCTCCTTTTCTTACTATATTTGTATCAAAATCCATATAATTATGAATAGTATGAAAAGATTCTTCTGACAATTCACCAATCAATAATTTAGCCATTAATTCACGATTTTTTACAGCATAATCTTGACATATCTTCATGTCATGTAAATAATCTAATCGGTCTATTCCTTCTAAATAACATAAGTCTTGAGGAATATTACATTTCACTTCATCAGCTAATGAAATAAGAATGGAACTTATTTCTTGATGGCGATTCTCCCTTTTTAGTTTTTCAATTATTGGAAGTGCTTTGATTTTATAGGCATTTTTATGTAAATTATCAATGGCTAGTTTTTGATAGAATTCGGCTACTTGTTTACCTAAATTACGTGACCCCGAATGAATTATCAAATATTTATATCCATCATCATCTACATCAATTTCAATAAAATGATTTCCACCACCCAAACTACCTAAAGATCTCTCAATTCTATCGATATCTTTAAGTATCTTAAGACATTTTAAATCTTTTAAAGGAGAAAATTTTTCACGAATATTTGTATGCACATTCATCCCATATGGAATTTTTTCTTTAATTTTTTGATCAAATTCACATAAATTAATTTCAATATTTCCTAAAGGAATCGTTAGCATGCCACATCCAATATCCACCCCAACAATATTAGGAATTACTTTATCACCAAGGTCAGCTGTAAAACCAATAACACATCCGTTTCCAGCATGAACGTCTGGCATAATTCTAACTTTACAATTTTCAAAAGCTTCTTGTTTCAATAATAAATCAATTTGATTGATTGCTTCTTTTTCAATGTTGTTTGTAAAGATTTTTAAATTCCTCATTTTAATCCTTTCAAGTTCTAAGATGATTTTTGTAGTGTTGAATTAACTGTTACACTTTCATTATATCCATTATTATTTTTTATAGTAATTTTATATGAAAAATTCATTGTACTTGCAGGGAGTTTTATAACACGTCCACGATTATCAACATATGTTGTATTAGATGATTCCATAGCAATTGTATAACCACTCAAGTTTTTTTGAACGATATATTCAGCAATAACTAAATCTATTGCATAAGTATACATATTACTATTACGAAGTGCTCTTGGGCAATCTTTGCCATTCATATCATAATGTTGTTTAATATCAGCAGGAGTTAAATTATATTTAAGCAGTAAACCAGCCATTAACTTAGCTGTACGATGCCATGTTGTTTCTAAATCCGAACCATAATCCACACAAGTTTCAATGCCTATGCTTTGAGCATATGCAATATAACTATCTCCTTGCCAAGTAACTTCGTTATCAGGAATATGATGATAAACATAATTTTCATCAACGGTATAATGCCAACTACGAGCACGATTAGTGGCATTATCATTACTAACTAAATAATTAGCATGGGCTAAAGCATTAGCATTTGGTGTATGATTACCTGTATCATGATAAATAATATGTTTAATCTGTTCTAAATAAATCCCTGGTCTCACAAGTTTTAATGGTTCTGCCGCTATTATCATTGCTGGCGTAGCTGTCTGTCCAGCATAAATATTTGTATTTATTGGCACGATTTTTTCAATTAAATTCAAATCACTGAAGAAATACTTAGTAACACTACCATATACTGTTTGAACACGAGTATCTGGATTATATCCATAAGTAGTTATTTCTTTCACATAAGGATTAGTAATATTTAATTTTTCCATTAACTTTATTGGATCTAGTTTAATCTCTAATGATATGGTAGCACTAATATTTGAATCATTTTTTAAAGTAGCTGTTATAGTTATCTCACCAGCCGTCAAAAAAGTAAACTCATTATTTTTAACTAATGCAATTTTGGGGTTTGATGAGGCCCAAATGATTTCTTCTTTTGCTGATGGAATAAGCAAAGTTTCTAAAGTAATTGTACTACCTACTACTAACTCTTCACTTGGACAGCATAACTCCAAAGTATATGATTCCTTAATTGTAAGATATACATAACTAGAAATATTGACATTATCTTTTAGAGCAACTGTTAATTTGACCGTTCCACTAGCTAAACATTCAATAGCTCCATTTTCATCAATCGTTGCTTTATTAGGATCATTCGATGTAAATATATATTGTTTTGTGCTGTTTGCTGGTGTTAAATTAAAGTTTATTTGTAAACTTTCACCAACATATATAGTATCAGTGAAATTTGAAATACTAATTTTGTAGTTTTCGATTATTAAGGTAACTTCATCACTGAATTTATCATCAAGAAGGCTTTCTACTTTAATAACTACTTCACCAATTTTTAACGGTTTTACTATTCCTTTCTCAACTGTCGCTAGTGTTTCATCACTTGAACTCCATAATAAATCACCATCTTCATATGAATAATCACTAATAATAGTTAGTGTTAATTTTTTATTTACATATACGCCCTCACTTGGACGAACAATTTGAAGTGCTTTACTCGGATTAACTACTACTTCAATCTCTTTAGATATTTCATATCCTTTGACTTTTATCATAACCGTCACTTCCCCTGCTTTTATAGCTTTGATTTTTCCATCAACTATTATAACAATTGTTTCATCGCTACTTGTGATGTCCACTTCGCCACTACTTAAAGTATATTCTATTTTTTCTTCTTTTCCTATTTCCATGTTATACGAAGTTTTATTAACTTCTAATATAGGTTCCTTTGACTCACATCCAACTAAAAACATTAAAGTAAAAATAAATAATATAAATACAATTTTTTTCATATATTACAATCCCTTTCTTACTTTTACTATATCAAAAAAAATTTATTATGTCAATATTTATTAAACACTTGCAATATCTAATTATTTCGTATATTATAATTATGAATAAAGGTGGGCATAATGAATAGAAACGTGAAAATAACTGGCATAAGCAAAATAACAGGTGGAGAATATGAAAATTGTTCTCTAAATGGTGTTTGTACTATTCTTGGAGATATTATCGTAAACCAATTTCATAGTAATGGAACAACAAAAAGTGATGGTAATGTCTTTGCATATGAAGAAATATCTGTTAATGGAAATTCTAAGTTTCATGGAAGTGTAAAGGGAAAAAACATTAATAGTTTAGGAAAAATAACAATTGATAATGATTTAGATGGAGAAAGAATTAGTTTGACTGGAATAATTCGAATAGGTGGTCGAGTGAACTGTGATTATCTTTCTATAAAATCAGGTAAAACCATTATTGCTGATATTTATGCAAAAAAAGTCATTATTGATGATTCTGTGACCAGTTTTAATCCTAAAATTAATATTAAGTCTATTGATGCTTCGTATGTGGATATAAATTATGCAGATGTTGATATTATTAAAGGTGATGAAGTAGTAATCGGCAAGCATTGTAATATTAAGATAATTGAATATACCAAATCTATACAAGTACATTCTAGTTCTTTTGTTGGGGAAGCTAGAAAAGTTGGCGAATAAATTAAAACAAACTAACAAAAAGGCAAAATCAGTTTATAATGATTTTGCCTTTTTGTTCAGGTTTTTAATTTATTTTGCATTTGGTTTTTGATATTCTCTAACTTTTTGCTCTATTTCTTTACAAAGATTAGGATTTTCCGATAAATATCTCTTGACATTTTCTCTTCCTTGGCCAATTTTTTCGCCTTCATAACTAAACCATGCGCCACTCTTATTAATAATTTCTCTATCTACTGCCATATCTAAAAGTTCGCCTTGATAAGATATGCCCTTGCCATATATAATATCAACCTCAACGTTTTTAAATGGAGCGGCTACTTTATTTTTGACTACTTTAATTCTTGTAAGGTTACCAATTATTTCTTCACCTTGTTTTATACCTTCAACACGTCTAATATCTAAACGAACTGTGGCATAGAATTTTAAGGCTCTTCCTCCTGAAGTAGTTTCAGGACTTCCAAACATTACCCCTACTTTTTCGCGAATTTGATTAATAAAGATAGCTACAGTATTAGTTTTACTAATAACACCACTAAGTTTACGCATTGCTTGACTCATAAGACGAGCTTGAAGGCCAATGTGACTATCTCCCATATCTCCATCAATTTCTACCTTTGGAACTAAAGCGGCTACTGAATCGATGACAACAATATCAATAGCATTGCTTCTAACCAATTGCTCAGCAATTTCAAGAGCTTGTTCGCCAGTGTCTGGTTGCGATAGAATTAAATTATCTATATCAACTCCTAGTGCTTTTGCATACTGAGAATCTAGGGCATGTTCAGCATCTATAAAAGCCGCAAAGCCGCCCATTTTTTGTGCTTCAGCTATTGCATGCAAAGCTAGGGTTGTTTTACCGCTACTTTCAGGACCATATATTTCGATTATTCTTCCTTTTGGATAACCACCAACTCCAATAGCCATGTCTAAGGATATTGATCCCGTAGGAATAACTTCCATTTTTTCATATACTTTATCGCCAAGTTTCATAATTGAACCTTTACCAAATTGCTTTTCAATTTGTTTAAAGGCTTCCTCTAACGCTTTTACTTTATCATCTGCCATATTAATTTCCTCCTACATGCTTTTTAAAACTTCTTTGTTTTTTATGAAATAATCTACTCCTGATATTAATGTTAGTATTGTTGCAATAACTACAATAATAATATCTAAAGGAATATATACATTACTATTAAGATATATAATTGAACAAGGAAAATTGTTCAAAAATAATATAATAATCATTATCATTTGAGAAATTGTTTTAAACTTCCCCCATTTACTAGCGGCAATGACATTGCCTCTAGATGCTGCAACCACTCTAAGTCCTGTAACCGCAAACTCTCTAGCAAGAATAATGGCTACTACCCAGCCCCATAATCTGCCCTCTTCCATTAAAACAAGCATAGCTGCCATCACTAATAGTTTATCCGCTAATGGATCCAAAAACTTTCCAAAATCTGTAACTAAATTTCTTGACCTAGCTATATATCCATCAATTGCATCAGTAGAGGCTGCTATCATAAAGATTATTAACGTGATTAAATTTGACCAAGTTACAGCATAACTACCATTTTCTAAAATTCCGTTAATAATTATATTTTGAGCTAAAAAATTATTATCTGGATTTATTTTTGCAAGTAGTGGCACAATAATAATAAATGGAATTAATAATATTCTTGCTACAGTAATTTTATTTGGTAAATTCATTATCATTCTCCTTGATTTTATTCACTATATCATTTCCGGCATGATATGAACTTGCCCAAGCAAAATGTAGATTATATCCTCCACATCTGCCATCAATATCCAACATTTCGCCGATAATATATAAATTATTAACAATCAATGATTCATAGGTGAAGGGATTAATGTCTTCCAAATCTACCCCACCTTTAGTTATTTGGGCATTTTCAAATCCATATGTATCAATAATATTAAAACAATAATGTTTAATAATTTGAACTAATGTCTTTTTTTCTTTTTTTAGTCTTTCTAATATATCATAATTAATCATTTTAGGAAAATACCCTAATAAAAGTGTTTCATAAGCTTCTTCATTATCAAACCTTTTATTTAGTTCTTCCTCTGATACTTCTGGCATTAAGTCTATTTCAATAACATTTTTTCTTGAATTATCATAATATCTTGATAATTCAAAAATAGCAATTCCTGATAGTCCATCATTTTTAAATAATATCTCACCATTTGTTTGATTTACCACATCATTATCAATCAAAATGGAAGCACTCGCTTTTATTCTTATTCCACTAAGAGCTTTAGTTTTTTCTTTAGTTTTTAATGCCACAAGTGCTGGAGAAATTTTTGTTATTTCATGTCCAAAATATTTTGCAATTTCATAACCCAAATTTGTATAATTAATATTAGAGTTTCCCCCACATGCCATTACCACATAATCAGCATGATACAAACGTAAGTCAATTGAGTAAATCGAAAAATCATCCAACGCCCTTATATCACATATTGTGATATCGTTGACAACATTAATATCGAGTTTTGCAATATTATTCATTAGAATATCCAATACTGTTGTTGCTCTTTCAGAGTATGGATATATGCGTCCTTCTTCATCAGCTTTAATAATCAACCCTAATTCATTAAATATCTTTGTTATCTTTTCATGATCACAATTTTGCAAAGTCTCTTTGACAATATCACTATTATAATCATCCACTTTTATATTTTTGTTTGAAAGATTACATTTGCCATTACCTGTTTGCAATAATTTTTTACCGAGACGGTTTTGACATTCATATATTGTCACAAAGGCATTAGGTAATTGCTTTTTTATAACGATTGCAGCGAGCATACCTGATGCTCCACCGCCAATAATAGCAATATTATTTTTACACATATTAATCTCCTAAATACTCTTCTATATTATACAATAAAAAATGGAAAAATGATAGATAAATAACAAATTTTATCCATTTTGAATTATTAGTTTTTTTATTTAATTTGTTTTTTTATTATTTTTTAATAGAAATATTTCTTTTTCCTAATTATTCCTTTTTTTTTTCACCTGTAAACGCTTGACTTTATTATTAATAAAATGGTATAATATACACAAATAGAGAGTAATAGCTTCCTATTTTATGTATGCTATTTTAGAAAAACAAGGAGGAGTACAAAAAAATGAAAAAAAGAAGTTTTATCTTAGTAGTATTAATGTTCTTTGTAGCTATGTTTTGCCTAGTTGGTTGTGGTGATCAAGGCGAACAAGGCGAAAAGGGCGACACTGGGCCTACAGGTATTACTGGGGAAAAAGGTATAGCCGGCGACAAAGGCGACAAAGGCGACAAAGGCGACAAAGGCGCTACTGGTGAACAAGGATTAGCTGGAACTCCAGGTGAAAAAGGCGACAAAGGTGAAGATGGCGTTGACGGCAAAGAAGTTGAATTCCAAGTAACTTTAGCAGGAATACAATGGAGATACATTGGTGATAGTAGTTGGACTTTATTAGTAAGTTTTGAAGACATACTTGGTTATTCTCAAACTTATACAGTTACTTTTGATGTAGACGGCGGAACTGCTATTGATGCAAAAACAAAAGTTAATTATAAAGAAACTATAACTTTAGCTGATGCTGTAAAAACTGGATGCACATTTATGGGCTGGTATGATGGCGATGTAAAAGTTGATTCTCAATATGTTGTTAAAAAAGATGTTACTTTAAAAGCAAAATGGGGTTATGAAGTAACTCTTGATGTTAATGGCGGTACAGGAACTTACCTATACTCTTCAATTGAAGAAATGTATGCTGCTTTCAAGGAAGATTATAGAGTTTTCAAAAATGTAGCAACAACTCCATCTATATCAAAATGGACTGGAGATCTTGATGATGTATTTTTAACTTCTTATGGCGCAAAATGGATGTTCTTAATGGATTACTTTATTACAGATAGCGGTTCTACTCAAACTGCTCAATTCCAAAAATTAAAAGATGGCGTAAATCTAGTTGGTGATGTTGATCCATATGCTGTTACATTTGAAGTAGTAGCTTTCTTCACTGGTACAACACAATCTTCTGCTGCTTTCTCAAGTGCAGATTATTCAAATAAAACATTACAAGACAAAATATGGCCATATGTTTATAAAGAAGTTCCTGCATCCATTACTATTGGTGTTGGTGATTCTTATGAACTTCCAAATGCTGCAAAAGATAGCGATAATTTCAGAGGTTGGTTCGATGCTGACGACAATAAAGTTGCTGATGATTTCAAACCTACTGCTGCTTGTACATTAAAAGCTGAATTTGGTGCTGTATTCACATTAAATGGAAATGGCGGAGTTGCTGATCCAGCATTAACAACTGATCCTATCAAACTTAATGGTACAGAAAAATATACTTTACCTACTGGATTAACAAAAGCCAATTATGTATTTGATGGTTGGGTTGATGCTGATGGTAATAAGTATACAGAAGTTACTTCTGCTTTCAGTGGTAGTGTATTGACTGCTTCATGGTTAGGCGTTGAACAAACTGTTACATTTGATGTTGATGGCGTCGATGATATAAAAGTTAGATATGGCGAAAAAGTTGGAACTCTTCCTGTTGCTACAAAAGTTGGATTCCAATTTGATGGCTGGTTTACAGCTGAAGACGTGCAAGTTACTGCTGACACTGTTGTAAATGGTAATCTTGACTTAGTAGCGAAATGGACTGCTACTCCAGTAACACCAGAACCATAAAACAAATTAAAACGACTATTCCAAAAGAATAGCCGTTTTTTTATTTCAATAAACCAAATAATTTTTCAATAATCGAATTTACTGCGTTTTCGCACGTTTTTGCTGCACTATTTGCAATACTAGGCGTAATCACATTGTCTGATGTTGAAGTAATATTTTTACCTTCCGTTATGTTTTTCTCATAATCCTCTATCTTATCTTTTACATTTGTAGCTTGCGAATCTGTATCGCCAGCTGCCAAACTCATACCAAATAATAAAATAAAAAATAATAGAAATAAAAAACCAATTTTTTTCATTATCTCACCCCAAATACTCTTAAACTTTCTAATAAATTATTAAAATCAAAATTTGTAATGATTTTTATTAAACATCTTAATAAATACCATCCAGTATCTCTTGTTGTCTCGTTAAACGTCAAATAATATCCTAAAAATTCACGATAATCGTTTTTCACTATTAAATAAGATAAATTTGCATTTGCCACAATACCGCTAATAAAACCAAAAATCTTGAAACCTTTCATATTGATATATTCACCAATATATTATATTTCCTAATTGACTATTGTATGCAAAGCTCTGTCAATGGCCCCACTAATAATCTCACTTAGATTTTTAATATCTATGTCAACCTCTTTGGGAGTTACCATCATATTAATTCCATTTTCTGTTAAAACAGTACTAAATAAATCCATTTTATCTTTACTCGATAGGGTGCCCACTGTTCCTAACCATTGTTCTTTTAATTTATCATCTGCTGTTGTTTTCTTTAATTCTTTATTCAAATACTCGACAATATAATCTAAAGTATTAGCCGCGATAGTCACAGCATCCACAACCGTTGGAACACCTATGGCAATAACCGGAACCCCAATTACTTCCTTTGATAATTCCTTACGGCGGTTTCCAACCCCTGATCCAGGACTTATTCCAGTATTTGTGACTTGAATGGATTTATTGACACGAGCAAGTGAACTTGATGCTAAAGCATCAACGACAATAATATAATCAATATCAATTTTTTCAATTATTGCTTGGATAATATCACTTGTCTCAATACCAGTATTTCCCATAACCCCAGGTGCAATAGCACTGACATTACTTATTCCTTCACTAACATCATCAGGATTCAACAAAAACATATGACGTGTGACAATAACATCATCAATTACCAGTGGTCCCAAAGCATCTGGGGTAACATCCGAATTCCCAAGTCCAACCACTAATCCCTTAGATTTAATAGTTATTTTTTCGTATTTTAATACTTCTTTTAAAACACGTGTTAATACTTGTTCAATATTATTTAATTCATCTGTATCATTGATATCACATTTGCTAATATCAAGTAAGTAGTATACACCAGCCCTTTTTCCAATTATTTCAGCTTCCTCTTTGTTTAAGATTGTTTCTTTTACTATGACATTATCGAAGACTTCTTCTTTATCAATGATATTTTTCAGTTTTTTATTTTTATTCATATTTAAAGCTTCGATGGCCAAATCCGTACGGACACTTAAAGTTTTTTTCATAAATCCTCCGCATTTTTCGTTATATAAAATAGTTTTTCCCATTTTGCGAAAAATAACCATAAAAACTAAAAAAATCTCTTGCCTTTAATATTGTTTTTTGATATAATAAGTTAGATTAAATTTTATAATATTATATGGAGGTAAGACTATGGCAAACATTAAACAACAAGTTAAACGTAATTTGACAAACGAAAAGAGAAGATTACAAAATGCCAGTTTTAAAGCATCTCTAAAAACAGCAGTAAAAAATGTTCAAAAAGCTGTTGAGGCAAAAGATGTTGAGGCTGCAAAAACTACTTGTGCTTTAGCTTGCAAAAAATTGGATAAGGCTGTTACAAAAGGATTCTTGCACAAGAATAATGCTGCCAGACATAAATCTCAATTATGCAAATCAGTTAATTCATTAGCATAAAAACAACCCATCACTGGGTTGTTTTCTTTTACAATTAATTTGCTAATTTATCTATTAATTCATCAATAAAGTTTTCACTTAAGAAGGGGGCTAATTTCATTATAACTTTTATACTAATAGTATCTTCACAATGACTAATTAATTCTTCTAAATATCTTTGTTTCAAAAAAGGGGCAAGTTTGATGGCAATACTGAAATCTGGTTTTTGAATATTAAATATTTTTTGACATATCTTTCCCAATACTTCATCTTCAATAAAAGGAGCAAGTTTAATAACTTTATCCCAATCAATATTTTCTTCCTTGCATAATTCTTTTTCAATTAAAGAAGTAATTTTAGTAGTTGATGCAAATGGAGCCAACTTAATTATTGCATCCCAACCACTTAATTCTTCATCGCTATCCACATCATTATTAGAAAAATTAAAATTATAGTTATATTTCTTTCCATCAAACATATTTTTAATCTTCTCATTAACACCAATCATTTCCTTATTTGTTTCATCAATTTTACTACGAAAATTTTCTATTTTTTCTTTCATAACATTTTTGATTTGATCACCAATACTTTCAGTATCAATATCATTTTCTAATAACTTCATAGCTTGTTCTAGTGTCAATTCACCATTTTGAACCATTTCTAAAATTTTTAATTTATCCATTATATTTACTCCTTTTCATAATGACTTTAGTTATTTAATTACCCTCATATAAAATATCCTTTATGTATCCACAAACTATTATTCAAATAATAAGAATTTTCAAACTCTTTCATCTTATTTATCCATTTTTTCATTATTTTTGTCCTTTCTGCAAGCTAAATAATTTTCAATAGATTTATTAGTATATTCCCCACACATCATAAATAAAATTCGCTCTGCAGTAGTGTCTAATATCTTTGCTAGTGGTAAAACAAACTGAACATCTGGTAAGGTGACTCCTCTTTCCCAATTGGATATCGCCTGCCTGGTAACCCCAATAATATCAGCTAGTTCATCCTGGGTCAAATAATTCTTTTTCCTTAAACTAACTAAATACAATCCGAAACTATTATCCAAATATATCACCTACTTCTTTTGCTTACACTATCATTATAACACTATATTATAAAATTCCAAGCAAGTGATGCTTGCATGCAAGTATCACTTGCCTAAGTTAACCTAAAGTTATATTAACTCAGGCATTTAATAAAAACACAATTAAAGAGTTAAAATCTTTAATTGTGAATTAACCTAAATACTATAATTAATTATATTTCAATTTGCCTATATAGCAAATAAAAATAATTCTAATCCTGTTTGTTTATCAATTTGCCCTGTTTTTATGCGATAATCCAAGTCACTAATTTTTATTAACATATTTTCCATAATCTCTTTTTTGAAAGTATGGCTATCTCTAATCATATAATAAGCACGATTTGTTGAAACACCTAGCGCATTAGCAATATCTATTTGCTTATAATCATTTTCAAGCATTCTGCTAACGGTATACGTATTTTTTATCGTTTTTGCGACCAATCCTAATAATCCAACAGCATCATTATTTCCTTGAATTAATTCATAGTAAACATTTACTATCTTATTTTTATCATTAGCCATAATGGCATTTGTTAGAGCAAAAATATTTGTTTCTAATTCTTTTACAACAACTTTCTCTATATCAATCTTTGTTATCGATTTTCTTAGACCTATGTAGTTAATTATTTTATCAAATTCATTATTTGCTGTTATTAAATTCCACCCAACACGCTCTAAGAAAACATCAATTACTCCATAATCAACTTCTTTTCCGGCAGCATCAAACTTACGTTTTAACCATCCACGCATCTCAACATTGGATAATGTTTTAGTTTCTGAATATTCAGCTTTTTTAATTATCTTTTTAACAAGTTCATTATCTTCATTGATTGTCAAATGACTAGCATCAATAATCAAGTAAGTAGTATCTAGTGGATTATCAATATATGCCTCAAGCATCTCCAAACGATGCTTAATTTCCGTTTTTTTACTAGTAAGAAACAAAGGATTACGAATTATTACTACTTTATTACTATATAAAAAAGGCGGCATCATAGCATCTTGAATCGCCATAGATAAATTATTGATTTCCATATCATATGTTGTCACATTTAAATTATTTTTAGATAATTCACTAACTAATTTTTCAATTTTTGAGTGTATCATTAATTCTTCATTTCCGGTAAATAAAAAAACATTTTTCATAACTAGCCTCTTTTATATATTTATTATATCATAGAAATAATAAAAGTCCAAGAAAACTTGGACTTTTATAATATATACTCATCAAAGTAATTACCCATTGGGATTTAACTACCTTAATGGACAATATAAGCAGATTATATTTGTTAACCACATATGTAATCTGCTTATATAGTATTTACCGGGTTGTTGTTATTATGCATTGATTCCGTTTATTTTTTATTATAATTGTATAATAGGTTTTTGTATCATATACTATAACATTATTATTTAATAGTATCTCCATAACTTCTTCATCAGGAAAATCAAATTTTTTAACCCGACCATTCATAATTATGGCATATTTAGGTTTAATGCTTTTAATGAAATCATTGCTCGTTGAAGTTTTGCTGCCATGATGTCCGATTTTTAAAATATCTGCTTTAATATTCAAAAAATTTTTTTCAACTAAAGTTGAAGCATCCCCTGTAAACAAATAAGTTATTCCTTGCAAATTGAGATAAAATACTAAACTATTATCATTTTCATTTTCATATCTTTTATCTGGATGTAGAAAACGAATATCATAATCTCTAGTACTAATAGTTTCATCTATACCGATTTGAATAGTTTGAGAATAATACTTAAAATTACTATTATCAAAATAACTTAAAACAATATTTTTTACTTTGAAATTATTTATGATATTTTCTGCTTCACCGTTGTGATCAACATGATTATGAGTCAAAATTAAATAATCAATTTTTTTAATTCCTTCTGCTTGCAAATATTTTGTAACAGCAAACGCCGAACCATCACCAGTATCAACCAAAATAGTCGTATTAGGAGTAGTAATCAAAGTACTGTCCCCATTATATAAATCTAAAAATACCACTTTATAACCAAAATGCCACTGTCCACTATAACTAATAATTATCAAAAAACTTATTAACAAACAACTAATATATATTTTAAACTTTTTATTTCCCAAATAAAAAGCTTTTATTACAAAATATAATAAAAAATAATATAACAAAATTACAAGTTCATTTATATGAGGAAAAGAGATAATAAAACCCAAGCCCTCAGAAATACTATTTAGAATGGTCATTAGTTTAATAAAAATATTGATTAATATTTCATATGCAAATTGCATAAAAGGGAGAAAACAAATTATAAAAGTGAAAGGAAGAATAATAGTTGATACTAAAAAAATAGCTATGACGTTTATGAATGGAGATAATATATTTATTTCATAATTTAAATTTATAACAATAGGAAAAGAAAAGAGCATAGACATTAATGATATTAGCAAGGTTTGTTTTATATTTGAGAACTCCCTAATTGTTGGACTATACAGAATTATCATAAATGTCATAAAAAAACTCAAAACAAAACCTATATTATATATATAATATATATTGTATATAAGCATTAATATAAAAACAATACTCACAATATCTAAAGGCGATAATTTAATATGAAGCCTTTTATTTGCAATAGCTAAATAATACATTAAAATTGCTCTTAATATCGAAACACTGAATTTAGTAATAATTAAATAGAAACCTAGAATAACACAAATAATTTTTATATGATATTTTTCAGGTATTCTCATAATCTTCAAAATCGAGTTCAACATTTTAATAAACAAAGTGACGTGTAGTCCAGAAATTGCAAATAAATGAATAATGCCATTAGATGTTAATACTTGATGAAAATCATCACTAAAACCACTTGTATCACCTAAGATAAAGGCTTTTAAAAATATCAAACTATTATCTGAAAATAATTTTTCAAAATAGTTATTTATAAAATTATTTAATGAATAAATAGAAAAGCCTTGTTTTTCTATAACAATTGCTTGACTATATATAGAATATGCTACATGCTGATGGTCTAAATATATTTTATAATCAAAACTATATGGAATACGAGCATTAGCAATTTCCCTAATCGTTCCCCTTACTTGTATAATCATACCTACTTCAACATTTGATAAACCCGAGTCATATATTAATATTTTTTTTAAACCTTGCCTGATAGTAATATATTGATATTCATCATAACTTTGTATATTAATAACTTTACCTGTAACAACACCATCAAAAAAAAATCCATTTCTTTGTAGCAAAAGATATTGCAATAATAAAATTAATATTATGGTTATACTAATAAAGAAGAAATGGCGATTTTGTTTATACAAATAAAATAGAAAAAAGATTAATAAAATTCCATATAGATAATAGTCAATTGTTATAACAAATAGCATTACACTTATGGCCAGCAAAAACCAGTTATTAATAAGCTCAAAGAAGATTGGTTTTCTAAAGAATCGTTTTATTTTATAAACAAATATCATTAATTATATTAGTTAAAATAGTAGTTGAAATACCAGTTACTTTTGTTAAATCATAAACAGATGTAAATGGTCCATTCTCTAAGCGATATCTAACAATACTATTTGCCTTAGACTCACCAATTCCTGACAATGACCTTAACTCCGTAACAGTGGCAGTATTAATTGATATTTTTTTATTATCTTCATTCAATATCTTACTACTTTCATTAATGATAATCGTTATGTTTCCAGTTATTAATTGCATAAGATTTATTCTATCTTGATCTGCCTTACTAGTAAGACCACCTGCTATATCTATCACTTTATCAAGTCTAGTATTATATATTATTTCATATTTGCCTGGGTATTTTACTTCCCCTTGCAATTCAATTATAACATATTCCTTATTATCTACCTTATTCACAGGTATAGGACTTTTTTTATTCGTAAAATATAATATTCCTCCAATAACTAACAAACATAAAATACCAATTATAATAATCTTTTTTTTATTCTTTTCAATGAACATAATCTCCTCCTTAATTTACCTATATATTATTTAATATGGAAAGTTATTACTTTAAAAAATATTAAATTAATAAAATAAAAGCCAGTCTAAATAAATTTTATTGATTTATTTAGACTGGTTAATTTAATTGTAATTTAATATTTATGTTTATTTCGTCCCAAAAAGTCTATCTCCACAATCGCCAAGACCAGGAATAATATACCCTTTGTCATTAAGCATAGAGTCTAAGGCTGCTAAAAATATATCAACATCGGGATGCTCGTCTTGAAGTCTTTTAACTCCTTCAGGTGCTCCTACTAATCCGACATATCTTATATCTTTTGCTCCTTTTTCTTTTAATAACCTAATTGCAAAGGAAGCAGTACCACCAGTTGCTAGCATTGGATCGACTACTAATACCGTTGCTTCTTTTGTGCAAGGTGGGAATTTTGCATAATACTCATGGGGAAGTAGAGTTTCTTCATCACGATATACACCAACATGTCCAACTTTTGCGGTAGGTATTAAACTAGTAATCCCATCAACCATACCAAGGCCTGCCCTTAAAATAGGAACTATGACAACTTCGTTGGCAAGTTTAGAACATTTCGCCGTACCAACCGGAGTTTTTACTTCTACTATGATGGTTGGGAGTTCTCTAGTCACTTCATATGCCATTAATGCCCCAATTTCAGAAACTGTTTGACGAAAGTCCTTGGTTCCGGTTTTTTCATCTCTAATTAAAGATAATTTATGATGAATAAGTGGGTGGTTGAAAATTACTAATTTACTCATTTCCTTCACCGTCTGTTTCGATTAATTCAACACGTCTTAAATGTCGGCCACCTTCAAATTTTTCATTAATAAAATTTATAACATATTCTTGTGCTTGCTCTTTTGAAACGAATTTTGCTCCTAAGCATATCACATTGCTGTTGTTATGTTGTCTAGTTAAAGTAGCCGTTTCAACATTAGTGACAAGCGCCGCTCTAACACCTGTGAATTTGTTAGCTGTAATACACATACCAATTCCTGTAGTACATATTAATATACCAAAATCAGCTTGTTTTTTTTGAATATCTAATGCAACCTTTTTTGCAAAAACAGGATAATCACAACTACTATTATCATAGCATCCACGATCTAATATAGAAATATTTTGTGATTCTAAATATTCAATAATCTCCTTTTTCCTATCAAACCCACCATGATCTGAACCTATACTAATTATCATTTTTCACCTCATATGGTATATTATAACATAAAATAAACATTTAATAAATATTAGTTGTTTTATTTTTAATAAAGGATTTGAAGTAATCACTATTTTTATTCCGTTTTTTCTATTATAAATACCTTAATTTCAATTATTTCACTTACAACAAATATAAATAGTAAAAACTAACATTATAGGGGTGAAATTCGCTCTACAATCTATTTTAACTATTTATATTAATCATTTTACCTTTTCATTATAAAACTCGTTTAAGAGGAAATCTTAAACGAGTCAATTATTTATATAACTGTTTTTTAATAATTATTATCATATCTTTTTAATAAATACTTTACTATCCTTATATTCGGTATTTGAAAAAATTGTTTCATCAAAAAATACATTTTCTTTATCTACTTCTTGAAAGCCTAATAAAACAAAAATCTCTTCTACTTCTAAATTATTAATTATACTAATCAAGGTTGTAACATCTTCATTTCTTGCTTTTTCCATTAAATTATTTAATAGTTCGATTGTATAAATATCAGTAATCGTTCTTTGAAATATGAAATATCTTATTAAACCAATATAGCCAAACTTTTCAAAAGATATCATTCCTAAAATTTCATCTTCTTCGAGCATTACAGATGCATTATTGACAATGTTATCATCAATAACTAATCCTTTAACGTTTTCTAAAAAATGATATACTTTATCTTTTATATTTTTATTGAATAACTTGATTTCCATACTTCCCCCATATTTAATTCCCAAATATTTGTTTGAACCATGATTTGTATTCAACATTTCCAGTTGATACATCATCAAAACCAACGCCAAAATATTCAGGATACAAAATACTCCAATAATTATCACCAGCACCTTCACCAATGGTAATAACCAAAGTATCATAGACTCCGCCTTTAATAACCTCAGTTTGGTAATATTTTGTAGCAAACTCTTGTTTTTCTACTTTAATAGTTACTGAATAACTATAATGGTTTGCTTGTATAATATATTCTACTTTCTTCTTGATTATGTCTAAATTATTTAAATCAATTATCTCTTTTGTAATTTCCTTAACGATTGTCTTTTTTAATTCTTGATCAACTGTCATATTAGAATTTGCAATAACCCTAACTCGCATTTCTTCTTTTCCCGTAAATAAAAATAAAGCCACGATAATAATACCAACAATAATTAAAATTTTTTTCTTCATAAAAAAATACCATCCTCTGATGGTATTATTGGTAATATTTGGTATTTCTATACATCAATATATATATCTCCTTGCCTTATGATTGTAAAGGGGGTTTTTGTGACATCAATAACAGTAGATGAAACATTTGATAAGGTAGCTTTATCAATAACAATATAATCAATTTGTTCACCAAAATGGCTTATTATTTCTTCAAGATTATTTATTGGTTTATCCCCACTAAGATTAATTGAGGTAGTTGCCATTAATCCAAAGTGGTTAAGAATTTTTAATGCAATTGGCAACGCCGGCATACGAAGGCCAATTGTTTCAAAACCAGCGGTGATTTTTCTATCAATATTTTCATTCTTATAAAAAATGCATGTGAGTGCTCCCGGCCAATATTTTTTCATTATATTATTAATTTCTACATTCACTCCTTTTACATATTGACTAATGTCATATGTAGCTGTCAATACAGCCAGAGGTTTACTGTAATCCCTATTTTTTAATTGATATATTTTATCAATCGCTTCAATATCATCAACTAATGCTCCCACCCCATAAACTGTATCGGTTGGAAAACACACAATTTTTCCTTTAATATTATGCTTTAGTAGTTCATCAACCGTTACTAACTCCATAAATCAATAACCTCAGCTTTATATTGTTCTTGGCTAATTTCACTATTATTGCGCATTTTCATTAATTCAATCATTACTTGGGTTTTAGCATCTTCATCTAATAATTTATATTCTATACTGAATCCTTTTTGTTTTAATAATCCTTTGACAAAATCTTCATCTTCACTAGTATACGAACGTTGACGTTCATATACCTTAACTGGCTCTGAGGAAGATTCAATAACTTCTTCAGCTTCAACATTTATCGTTTGTTGGTGACGATAGTTTCCAGAATTACTTTTTCTGGCATTGACATATTTCAATTTTGATTTTTCACTAAACATGCCTTTTTTAGTAATGAAAAGGATAAATATAGTAATTGATGAAATAATTATTATTCCAAAAAAGATAATTATTAAAATATTTAAAAAAGTGAAATTGTTATTTTTGCTTATCTTGCTGGCTTTTATGCCCTCATTAAGGCCACTAGACAAATTATCATTAGAGCTCAAAAAGGTATCAACATTATCATAATATACTAATGTATGACTGTCATGATCAGTGGCATTTAGTCTAATGATGACTTCCATATTTTTTTTATTATCAAGGTTATAAATCAAATAGTCCCCACGACCATCTTTTTTGCCCTTATATTCTGTTTGATTAATTTTAATAATTATGTCATAGGTTCTAGCCTCGGCGGCAGTGAACTGGATACTATAACTTAGTTTGTCATTACATATTCCTTGGACGATTACTAGTTTATAATTATTATTTTCTTTACTATAAACTTCACAATATAAATCATATCCTTCATTAATGGTTTCCATAAAAGTTATATATTTATCTTCAATGACTCCACTTGATAGGAGTAATCCAAATAAACTAAAAAATAACGTAATACTTTTCATTTTTTCACTCCTGACTTAATACCATAATTCGGGTATGTTGATGATAGTCTTTATAAATTTCAATGTTATGATAATATTTTTTAAAGAGCAATGTTAAATCACCATCACGATTAGCCGGCACTTCAAAAATAATTTTTCCACCTAAATTTAAATTGACTTTAGATTGTTTAAGAATTTGTTCGTAATGATACAACCCTTGCATTGGACTAAACAAAGCAATATGTGGCTCATTGTTTTTAACGAGTGTCATTACCTCCTCATTAATATCAATGTATGGAGGGTTAGCAATTAGACAATCGTATTTTTCATTTATGTTTCCAAGTAAATCATTAACAATAAATTTAATATCAACTTTATGATATAAAGCATTTTGTTTCGCTATCTCCAAAGCCTTATTATCTATGTCAATAGCGGTCATATCAATACTTGCTAATATTTGTTTTAAAGTAATGGCAATACATCCTGATCCAGTACCAATATCACAAATTGTTTGATAATTATTTTTTCGAATAATTGATAAAGCTATATCTATTAAAATTTCCGTATCAAAACGTGGAATTAACACATTCTTGTTTACAAAAAATTTTAATCCATAAAAATATGTATGACCGATAATATACTGTACGGGTATGTTATCTACAATATATAGATGAATTTTATCCTGTAAATTTTTAATGATTATACTCTCAATTTCTTCATCTAACCTTAAAAGTAAATCAGTATGTTTAATCTTTAGCGTCTCTTCAATTAGAAAAAACAAAGCTTCTTTTTCAATATTTTCTTGGTTTTGATATTGTGAAAGAAGTTCTCTATATTTCATTATTATACCATTTAATAACTTCTTTAAGGTTTTCTACACAAACATAGTCTTTATTATTGATAAACGTTTCTAAAGTTTCTTTTTCATCCATTGTTATTTCGTTTTCATGTTTTGCAAGAATTGGTTTTGTAATATTTTTAGCAATCATCTTAATAATAAAACGTTCAAACCCTTTTAGTTTCGTTTGATCTATACCGCCTTTTACATAAAAAAGCGGAATTGAATTAATCTTATTATTAATTATTATGCTATTTTTTGTTTCCTCGTTTGCAGGACTTGAACCCACGGCTATTACCAATTGAATATTATATTTTTTGATCATCTTTTTATATTTACTTAGACTATTGGCCATAACATATGTTAAAGCAATTACTGGAGTTTGTTTGTTAATATCAAGTGGAATTTCATCAAATGAATAATATGGTAATTTTAGTTCTTCAGCTAACAATTCTGCATAACGTTTTGTATGACCTGCTTTTGACTTATATATAATAGCTTTGATATTTTTCATAAATTCACCTTTTTATTTATTTTGTTATAATTATTATATCACAATTATCAGTATTTGAGCAAATATTTTTGTTTGATTAATAGAATTAAATAAAAACATTTGTGTTGATATAAAGAAATTGCTTGTAAAAAACCACTATTTAGTTTATGTTCCAAATAGTGGTAAAATCTATAAATTTAAAGAAATTATTTTTTTGGTCCGCCACCACCAGGATTAGTACTTCCACTATTTACTTTAGTAATGATAGAGGACATAGTTATATCTACTACTTTAGTATTACCACTTACAGTACCTATTGTATAGTAATTATTATTAGCTTCTCCAACAATGGTTCCACCTGTATATAAAGAGTATTTCGCATTTTTTTCTAATAATGGCGAAGATACAACAATTGACTGGAATGTTTTATTCGGAATGAAAGCTAAAACTAACTTTCCACTACTATCGAAAATGGATATCAAAGTACCTGATGGTTTTGTGCTTGTTAAATTATATTGAAAACAATATTGAGTCGAAGTAGTTGATGGTGTTTCTGCCATTCCTGTGCTTCCTACCGCAATAATCGTTCCTCCCGTTACAATCATTTCTCCATCAAAATCTAAAGCTCCATCACCACTTGATGTTGGTCCACATATAAAGAGCAAACCACCACTAACATATATGTGACCGTTTGAATCGACGCCGTCACCATCAGCATTAACAATAATAGTTCCGCCAGTAATCACAATTCTATTGTTGGCATTAGCTGTAAACCCACCTTGTTGTCCTGGTCTTCCAATGCTTGATGAATCAGCTCCACCTGCAGCATTAATGCCATCATCACTTGCTTTTAGGTTAATTGTTCCACCACTAATTTGTATTTCTTGACTTTCTAGACCTTCATAACTTTTTGTGATTGTCATATTACAATCAGTAATTATTAATTTTGTATCAGAATGCACGCCATCATCTCCAGAAGCTAAAGTGAATGTGCCCCCTTTGATTGTAATGTAATCATTGCTATGAATTGAATCATCTGATGATGAAATTGTAAATATACCATCATAGATTTCAATACCAACTCGTGATTTTAGTCCTTTTGCTGAAACTCCACTAGCAACAGCATAGCTAGCACCTTTTGAAGTCGTAATATTGAAAACACCATTATAAATAGATAATAATGAAGAACTTTGTATTCCATCGTTTGCACATTTAATTGTGAATGTACCATTTTGAATAATGACATATCCTAAAGTAGCATCGTCATCATTTGTACACTTTATTCCATCACCATTAGTGTTTATTATATATTCACCACTGTCAAATATAAGGCCGTCATTTGCACAAATTCCATCATCAACTGATTGAATTGTCAATTTTACTTCTCCAATTTTTAAAACATCATTACCTTTGATGGCATCATTGTAATTAGCAATTACCGTTAAATCTCCAGAGCCATTGATTATTAAATCTTCTTTACTGTAAATTGTTGTATCTACTTTCGCATAATCACTATCAGTATAATTATAAATACTACTATCCTCTAAATAGTTTTTAGTATCTGGTGCCACACTTATAATTGCTTTTGCTGCTTTGAAAACAATTAGCGCTGAACCCGTTTTGGATTTAATAGTAGCATTATTTAATACTAACCTAACCAAACTTTTTGAACTATTAATGATGATACTACCTGAAAAGCTTCCGTTCAAAACATATATGCCTGCTTTAGTAATTGTTATTTTGTCAGGTGAAATTTCTACACCAGATGATGCAGAAGTGGTTGTCAGTTCATTATTTAAATTGATTTCATAATATGCTACACTTTGCCAATCACTATAGTAATCATCTTCATCAAATACTAATTCGTCTACAAAAATATTTGGATCAGTATGGCTCTCATCAATCTCTTCAATTGGTTCAACTGGTGTTTTATCCGTATTATCATCATTTGATGTTTCCATACAGCCGGTCATACAAAATAACAAACATATGAAACATAATATAAAACAAAATTTTTTCATAAATTCTCCTTTAATTGAATGGATTCCATTCTCCATATGTGCTGTTCTTTGGACTATATAGTTCTAGTTCCTCAGCGTTTAAACCTGTAGAACGATAATCTAGAATTTCAAAATCGATGCTGTTATTATTTGAATCTGTTATAGTGATACGTCGAGCACTTTTTTGCTTAGATAATCCTAAAATAGGATTCATTTCACTTCCATCCAGTGTTGTATCTGCAGCCCCTACCATATCAACATAACCACTAATAGCATTTCCTTCGTCATCACAACTATATGGGTTTGCTACTGTTATTAAATCCGTATTTGAAACTAAGCACATCTTTAATTGTTTATTGTCAAAGTATATATCCCAAATCATATCTGCTTCATCCATATCAATTGTATAATTATTTCCTGATGTTGATCTTAGTATTCCAACAATCAAAAATGAGCTGTGAGCTTTAATAGTTCCTTCTAAATCAAGTTTTTGCCAAGTTGTTCCATTACTACAATATTGTAAAGAATATCCGCTCAAATCAATATCCTGATCTGTCATATTATATAATTCAACAAATGAATTACTAATTGATGTCGTATTATCATTACCTGATCCACCCGTTCCATAAACTTGTAAAATAATGATTGTTGTTGAAACAGGAGCCGACAATGATTCTTCTTCTATCTCAGCAAATGGATCCCATGACCCAGTTGCACTATTTCTTGGGAAATAAGCGTCTAATTCATTGCTACTTAAACTTGAATAATCAATTAGCGTAAAATCAGCTGCATTATTATTAGTATCCGTTACATTAGTTCTTCTTAATGCTTTTTGTTTTGATTGACCTACAATATAATTACCCTCAGCACCATCAATACTTGCATCTTTTCCAGCTGCTCCAAGCATATCGACATAACCGCTAATCTTTGTTCCTTCACCATCACTATCATATGGATTAACCACATCTATAACTTCAGTACTTTCAACTAAGCAAACCTTAAGACCTTTATTAGCAAAAATAATTCCACTCCATGTTTTATCAGCTGCACTAGTATTAAATTGCTTTACACCATAATCGCCATAATTATTGACTAACACTAAATATGAGCAGTGTGATTTAATAATTCCTGATAATTCTAATTTTTCCCAACTATTATCCCCCGCACTATATTGTAGTGAATAACCTGTTAGATTGACATTATCATCAGTTGGGTTATATATTTCAACAAATGAATGTGATAGTGCTGGAACATTTCCACCTAAGTCAGGATTGCCAACACCATAGACTTGTAAAATGAATAAACCACTTGTATTAGTTATATATTCCTCTATTGGGTCTTTTTGCTCTTCTTCCTCTTCTTCACTATTATCATTGCAACCAATTAACCCAATACATAAAAGCATGACAATTAAAAACAAGCTTATCATTTTTTTGAAACTCATATTTTCCTCCTAAATTATAAGACAAATCATTTATCTTTTTTGTTTGTCACTAATATTGTATACAATGATTGTGAAAGGTTTGTGATTAAATGATTAATGTTTTATAAAATTATTGGTCTTCTTCATTTACTTTAATATTTAAATAAAAAGTACTTCCTTCATTAAGTATGCTTTTTATGCCATATTCATAGTTATGAGCATCTAAGATGCTTTTAACAATCGATAAGCCGATTCCTGTTCCAATTTTAGTTTTCCCCTCATTAGTAGATTGAAAAAACTTTTCAAAAACATAAGGTTTTTCTTCTTCGCTTATGCCTATTCCATGGTCCTGAATCTCTAAACAAATGAGCATATCTTTTTTATGCAAACGCACTTCTATTACTTTTTGGTCTCTTGAATAATTAATAGCATTGGCTAATACATTATAAACAACTTGTTCCAATCTTTTCTCATCAGCTTCTATATACAATTCTTCAGTTATTTCGCTAATAAAAGTGAATTCTTCTTTTTCATATATTCCTTTAAAAAAAGTGAAAACATTTTTTAATGAGTTACTAAAATTGAAAATAGTTTTTTCATATTTCACGAAACCAGATTGCAAACGAGATAAATCCAAAATATCTTTTACTAATACCGCCAAACGTTCAGTCTCTTGCATAATGGCTTCTAAATGTTCAGTTCTTTTAGCCTTATTATCCCCACTAAAATCTTGAATCATTTCTGTATATCCTTTAATAATTGTTAGTGGGGTACGTAGTTCATGAGAAACATTTGCAATTAAATCCTTTCGCAGTTCATCTGTTTTTTTAAGTTCCATAGTTGCATAGTTTAAAGTATCTGATAAATACTCTACTTCTTGGAATCCTTTTGCATCAAAGGAAATATTTAAATTGCCATTTGATAATTGTTCCGCACTTTTTTGTAAATCTAAAATCGGTTTTGATAGTTTTCTTGACATATAAAAAGACAGGCCTACACTAAATAAAAAACAAATAACGGTAATAATTAATAATTGTGAAGCTAAAATAGATGTTGTATTAGCAATTGGTAGTAATGATGCACAAACAAAAAAATATATTTGCTCATTATCTATATTTCTTATTTGTCCATAAACAATAGTTTTTAGATTTTGTTTATCATTAGGTTTACCTTCTGGAGAGAAGGATATATTTATATCCGTTATATAACTAAGGGAATCTTTCCCATCTAAGCGTTCAATAAAATCGGTTAATGCGATATTATTACCACCTGGTATATTACGCTCAGACGAGAATTTTATATTTATTTTTTGGTTAGTGTTTGTAAACACATAAATTGTCAATTCATTTTGAAAAGCAGCATTTCGTAAATAACCTTCAAAATCATTACTATTGTATTCTTGAATTACGTCTTTTGCAATCGACTCCACTTCTTTCATCTTTCTTTTTTCATAATAAGTATTTAAAAAAAGTATTTGCATAAGCCATATTAATAATAAAATAAAAGTTGTAAATAACAAAAAATATAGTAATATCTTAGAGTGTATTTTTGGTTTCATTGATTTTTTCATACTTCAAATTTATATCCATATCCTCTAACAGTAACAATATACTTACTATAATTAGATAGACTATCCCTTAACATTTTGATATGCGTATCAACTGTTCGGTTATCTCCATAAAAATCATAACCCCAAACTTCATTTAATAAACGATCTCTACTCATAGCAATATTTTTATTTCTAACTAGAAAACTTAATAAATCATATTCTTTTGGTGTTATGGAAATTTTATTATCATCTATATATACTTCATGACCTTCCAAGTCAATTTTCAGGCCCTCATAATTAACTACCTTATTATTTTGAATAACCCCTCTTTTTAAAATAGCGGCAATTCTTGCCATTACTTCTTTTGCTGAAAAGGGTTTTACAACATAATCATCTATACCCATTGCAAATCCAAATAGTTTGTCATACTCTTCACCACGGGCCGATAGCATAACTATTTTAACATCACTAAATTCACGAATTTTTTGGACTGTAGAAAAACCATCTAAACGTGGCATCATCACATCCATTACGACAAGATCAAATTTATCGTTTTTCACTTTGTTTATTGCATCCATACCATCAAATGCCATATCAACAAGGTATCCTTCAAACTCTGCATATTCCTTCAAAACTTCTCTTATTTGTTTTTCATCATCAACAATTAGTATTTTATACATGATAGCCCCCATAGTTACTTTATTATATCTTTATTATGTGTCATCTTAATGATTATTAAGTTAAAAGTTTGTTAAAAGAATTATATATAATAATACAATATCATAATTCAACTTAAATATCAATAAAAATAAATAGCTTGACTTCTATAAAACGAAATCAAGCCATTTTTATTTTATTATTTTGAATTATTGCTTATTCTTCTATTTCTTCTTGATGGCTAAATTGACTATTATATAATTCAGCATAAAAACCATTTTGTTTTAATAAGGCTTCATGGTTGCCACTTTCTATAATATCTCCGTCTTTCATAACTAATATTAAATCAGAATTTTTGATTGTTGACAAACGATGAGCAATAACAAAACTTGTGCGACCAATTGTTAATTTATCCATGGCGTCTTGAATTAATTGTTCAGTTCTAGTATCAACGTTTGATGTAGCTTCATCTAGTATTAACATTGGACTATTTTGAATCATAGCTCTAGCAATTGTTAATAATTGCCTTTGACCACTAGAAATATTTGACTGATCATCTAACATCATATTATAACCATTCGGCAGAGTTCTAATGAAATGATCAACATTTGCTGCAATACATGCATTTATTACTTCTTCTTCAGTTGCATCCGTTTTTGAATAAACAATGTTTTCTCTAATAGTTCCTTCAAATAACCAAGTATCTTGTAAAACCATGCTAAATAAGCTCCTGACTTCTTCTCTTTTCATTTCTGAAATTGGAACATTATCAATTAGAATTTCGCCAGCATTAAGTTCATAAAATCTCATTAATAGGTTTACCATAGTTGTTTTACCAGCACCAGTTGGTCCGACAATTGCCACCTTTTGTCCTGGTTCGATTTTTGCTGAAAAATTATTTATAATCGTTTTTTCTGGAACATATCCAAAACGAACATTTTTGAACTCAACTTTACCTTTAACTGTTTCTAGCATTTTTTGTTTACTATCTTCATTTGTTTGTTCAGGTTCTGCTAAAAACTCAAACACTCTTTCTGAAGCAGCGGCAGTTGACTGCAAACTATTAGCAGCTTGCGCGATTTGACTTAGTGGATTTTGGAATAGATTAACATATATAAAGAAGGAAGTAATAACACCAGCCGTAATATTATGTTTTACAGATACAAATAAAATAGCACCGACAACCGCAATTGCTACATAACTAAGATTGGAAACAAAACTCATTATAGGCATCATTAATCCAGATAAAAATTGCGATTTTCTTTCATTAGTATATAATGTTGAATTTATATCATCAAATGATTCTTGTCTTTTATCTTCGGCATTAAAGGCTTTTACAACATTTAATCCAGTATAAGTTTCTTCTATATGACCATTTAATTCACCCAATTTTTTTTGTTGCCCCATAAAGTATTTTTGTGAGATTTTTATAATAATCATCATGAAAATCATACTTAGAGGGACCGTGGCAATAGCAACTAACGCCATAATCCAATTGACAATAAACATTGCAATTAAGACACCAACTAACATAACAACCGAAGATATTAATGTTGTTATACTTTGATTCAGTGTTTGGCCAATAGTATCCACATCATTTGTTACACGGCTTAAGATATCACCATAACTTATTTTATCATAATAATTCATTGGCACTTGATTTATTTTTTTTGATATTGATTTTCTCAAACTTTTTGAAACGCCTTGATTGACATGTGCCATCAAAAATGCTTGTAAATAATTTAAAATAAAACTTAAACCATAGAAAATTATTAAGACAATTGCCGCCTTTGTTATTACATCCATATCAATCGGAATAGGATATGGCCTTTCCATAGTCGGAAGAGATGCTTGAATAGCATCAGTGATTATGGCAATATAACTTGGAGCAATAATACTCAAAATAGTTGCTGTAATAATAAAAACAAGAGACAAGGCAACAATCCACCAATAAGGCTTCAAATAACGAACTAACTTTAATATACTGCCAAAGAAATCTTTTGCTTTATCGCCTGACCCTTGCCTCATTCCACCCATTGGGCCACCACCTTGAGGACGTTTATTATTTTTCAGTGTTTGGGAATCATTAGATTTGTTCATATACCAAGTTCCTCCTTTGATAATTGTGATAAAGCTATTTCACGATAAACTTCACAGTTTTCAAGAAGTTGCATATGAGTACCTTGACCAACAGCTTTGCCCTTATCTAGAACTATAATCAAATCAGCTTCTTTAATTGTGCCTATACGCTGTGCAACAATTAAACTTGTTGCATCTTTTGTATAAGCTTTGAGATTTTGACGAACCAACTGGTCTGTTTTATAATCAAGTGCTGAAAAACTATCATCAAAAATATATATTTCCGGATTAATTGCCACTGCACGTGCAATTGATAAACGTTGTTTTTGTCCGCCAGATACATTCTTTCCGCTTTGAGCGATTTGTGCCTCATATTTATTTTCCATTTTTTCAACAAACTCAGATGCATTAGCTACTTTTGCTACATCTTCCATTTTTCCTTGTTCAATACCATCATTACCTAGAGCAATATTACTATGCACTGTGCCACTAAATAAAAATCCTTTTTGAGGTATATATCCGATTTTTTTACGTAATGTTTTTTGTTTTACTTTTTTAACGTCTACACCATCTACCAATATAACCCCGTCAGTTGCATCATAGAAACGTGGAATCAAATTAATTAACGTGGACTTACCACTGCCAGTAGAACCAATAAACGCCACAATATCTCCTTTATTTGCTTTAAATGAAATGTCTTGTAAAACATATCCTTCCGCATCTGGATATTTGAAACTGACGTTTTGAAATTCCACTTCACCAATACTAGTGAATTCATCTTCTGTATCAGGATCAATAACTGAATTATCTGAATTTAATACTTCTAAAATACGATTTGCCGATACTGTTGCACGAGGAACTAAAAGAAATAACATTGTCAACATCATAAAGGACATCAATACACGCATTGATAGCATATAGAATGACATTAATGTACCATAATCTAATTCTGAATTATTCATTAGTGATGCACCTAACCAAAATATTGTTAGAATTATACCACTCATTATTATATTCATGGCTGGGCCCATAATTCCTAGCACACGATTAACAAATAAATTGTTTTTGGTAACATCATCGTTAACCTTTTCAAACTTATCTTCTTGGTACTGATCAGCATTATAGGCCTTAACAACTTTTAATCCTGATAAATTCTCACGAGTAACACCATTTAATTTGTCAGTTAGTTTTTGAACTATTTTAAAACGGGGCATTACCACAATGAATAGAATCGTAATCAAAGCAATTAAAATAATAACGGCAACAGCTGTAGCCAGTGTTAGCTTGAGGCTGCTTGCCTGAATCTTGATGATGGCCCATACTGCTGTAATTGGGGCAGAAACCGCCATTCTTAACATCATCGTCATTGTTCTTTGAACTTGAGTAATATCATTAGTTGAACGTGTAATCAAACTTGGTGTAGAGAACTTTGATGTTTCAGCAAAAGAAAATGATTGAACTTTTTCAAATATATCATGACGAAGTTTTTTTCCAAATCTAGCTGATAAAAAGGAAGCAATATAACCAACCACAATATTACATGCAACGGCTCCAATTGAGAAACCAAGCATCTTCCACCCTATATCTAAAATACTTTGTGTCGTTGGTATACCATTACGACCAGTCATCTCATTAGTGATCATTCCAGTATATGTTGGAATCTCTAATTCACAATAAACGGATCCAACCACAAATCCAACTAATACCACCATCAGAATCCAGTCTATAGCTTTAAATCTTTTAAATAATCTAAACATTTTATCTCCTTACTTTTTTCTAATTTTAAAATATATATCTTACATTGATTATATATTAACATTATGAATTATACACTAATCAACCTTAAAAATCAATTAAAATTTCACATTTGTTGAATGTAAACATTTGTATAATTTTATTGATTTTTAAATTAACTCATGTTATAATGTATATAGCAAAGGTGAATATTTATGAAAAAAGATAAAATTGACTTACTAATTGAAGAATCCATGTTTTTAGCCCCTGATTTTAAAAACATCTTCATGTCACCAGCAAATAATATTTGCGGCTATAAACTCACTCCGCAACAACATTTTTGTTTAATGATACTTCATAATGTTGGTCCTATCTCAATGAGTGAACTTTCTATTAACTTAAGAATTCCTAATCAACAAGTAACTAGAATAATTGATTGTCTTGTTGACAGTGGGTTGGTTGAAAGAATCATTCCCGCAAATAATCGTCGAATAATTTTGGCGCAAATAACTGATAAGGGCATTGATTTATTAATTCATTATAAAAAAGTAATTCATTCTAATCTTATAGAGCGTTTTGCTAAATTGACGGATGAGGAATTAGATAGCTGCCTTTATCATATTCAAAAAGCAAATGAGATTTTTAAAAAACTAAAATAAGTATATCATATAAATGAAAAAGTATTAATATACATAAGAGCAAAACTGATGTATATTAATACTTTGGGGCTGTATAAATTTATACTGAAAAATAGGGCTGTCAAAAATTATACTGACATCAGCATAGTTTTTGACAGCCCCTTTATATATAAATAATAAATGTCCTTATGCTATAATATAATCGCCAGATTAATAACAGATAA
>JAVBLL010000020.1:0-47055 GCA_031553555.1 Bacilli bacterium | reverse complement strand
TTAATTAGTGAAGGGTCAAGTTTTTATGACCCACTTGCTAATAGTGACAGTTCCCTTGTAAGCTTATATGCTAGTGGTGAAGGGACTATAACATATTCCATAAGGAATTATATTAGAGGAAACTTGACATGGGAAGAAGCTATTCTTTTGATGTTACCTAATTCCAGAGATAAACTAAGGGAAGTATTTCTCTATTAACAAGATTATTAATATTATAATATAAGACTGAAGTTAGATATAACAATATATTTAATTTCAGTTTTTTTATACGACTCTTAAAAATTTCAATGAAACATAAAATTATCAACAAAATTTTTAACAATGTCTTTATAAATAAAAACATTTACTTATATAATATCAAGAATGCTTAATTGACAATTTCTTTTTTATAGTATATAATATTTTTATGAAAAATTTTTGATAATTAAAATTTGAGATTATTGACATTTTTTCAAAATCAAAAAATAGAAAGCTTTAATGGAGGAAAAATGGAATATATAATCGAGATTAATAATATAACAAAGCGTTTTAATTTATCAAAGAAACAGCAAAAAATTAGCCGAACTCAGGATAAAATTAAAATTGCTGTCAACAACTTAAGTTTGAAAGTGGTTGAAGGAGAAATTTATGGTTTGCTAGGTCCAAATGGTGCTGGGAAAACGACTGCGTTAAGAATGATGTCAACATTGATTACTTGTGATGAAGGTGATATTATTATTGATGGAAATAGTGTAACAAAAGAACCCGGTGCTGTACGTGGTAAGATTGCTTTCTTGACAAGCGAATTGAAATTAGAAGATTTTTTCACTCCGAACTATATGTATGATTTTTATAGTTCACTACATGGAGTGGATTCTGAAACAAGTGAAAAGCGTAAGGAAAAGTTATTTAAGCGTTTTGGTATTGACCAGTTTGCTGAAGTGAAGATTGGTGACTTATCTACTGGAATGAAGCAAAAAGCATCTCTAGCTATATCTATGGTCCATGATCCCAATATTATTATTTTTGATGAACCAACTAATGGTTTGGATGTTTTGACGGCAAAAATAGTTACTGATTTTTTATTAGAATTAAAAGCTGAACATAAAACAATTATTCTTTCCACACATATTTTTTCGCTTATTGAAAAGGTATGTGATCGTGTAGGAATAATTATTGATGGGCGAATGATAGTCGAGGAACCACTTAGTAATCTATGTAAAGACAAAAGTTTGGAAGAGATTTTTTTTGATATTTATTATAAAAATGGTGGTTTAATATGAGAAATATATTAACAATAATAAAAAAAGAATTGATTCGTGTTTTTAAAGATCCTCGCTTAATCATTATGGTTTTTTTATTTCCTGGTTTAATGATATATGGTATGTATTCATTAATGGGCTCAGCAATGTTTGATGATGAATCTAAGGATACTATTTATTATATAGAATCATTTGGTATGCCAGATAGTTATCGGGCGTTGCTTGATGGCGTAGAACAAAATTTTGATATTGTGAATTTTTCGCTTGATGACTTAGAATCTCGAAAAGCAGCCTTAAAGGAAGGTTCAATAGAAGTTATTATTATTTTTGAGAATGACTTTGAAACTAAAATCGCTGCTAATGAAAATCCTAATGTACAAATATTTTATAATCCAAGTGAATCAAAATCTACAGCGGCGTTTGGTTATATAAATAGTTATATAGAGGTATATCGAAATAGTTTAGTTCAAGACATTCATGGTGATGTCTCTATGTTTGTTAGTAGTATCGGTGAGATTTTTGAAGAGAATAAAAGAATCGCCAGTTATATTGCTATGCTATTACCTTTTCTAATACTGACCTTTTTATTTTCAGGAGCAATGTCAGTTGCCCCAGAGTCAATTGCTGGGGAAAAGGAAAGAGGAACGATGGCTACTTTACTAGTTACTCCAACGAAAAGAAGCGAGATTGCTTTAGGGAAAATCATTTCTTTAAGCATCATTTCAACAATTAGTGCAATAAGTAGTTTTATTGGAATAATTTTATCCTTGCCAAAAATTATGGGAATGAGTGGGGCTGATGCAAATATATATGGAGTAAAAGAATATCTTTTTGTATTAGCAGTTTTAGTAGTAACTGTATTAATTATTGTCAGCTTAATTTCTATTATTTCAGCATTTGCTAAAAACGTAAAAGAAGCCTCAATGTATGTATTACCATTAATGCTAGTATCAATGGCAGTAGGGCTTACTTCAATGTTTGGAATTAGCGGTGACATGAATAACTTTATTTTCCTGATACCTTTATATAATTCTGTTCAAATATTAGGCCAAGTATTCACGTTTGAAATTAATACTATTCAGTTCATTATTACTATAGCAAGCAATATTGTCTATACAGGAATCTTTGTTTATTTACTTACATTAATGTTTAATAATGAAAAAATTATGTTTTCTAAATAGTATATTAAGAAATGTTCAATTTTATTTTGAATATTTCTTTTTTACTTTTAATTGAAAAAATGTTATAATATATATATTGAATTATTATTTATTAATGAACTAAGATGGTGAATATATGAAAAAAAATGAAAAAATTGTCAATATAATTGGAGCGGGTTTAGCTGGTAGTGAAGCGGCTTATCAATTAGTAAAAAGAGGCATTCAAGTAAGATTATACGAAATGCGTGGTAAACAAAATACAGAAGCACATTTAACTGATAAATTTGCAGAGTTAGTATGTAGTAATTCTTTAAGGTCGAAATCAATTGAGAATGCTGTTGGTCTTATGAAAACTGAAATGGTAAAGCTGGATTCTCTTATAATGAAAGCAGCATATGAAAATGAAGTTGATGCTGGTGGAGCGTTGGCAGTTGATCGCAATGGTTTTAGTAACTACATAACGGATTATTTGAAAAATCATCCACTAGTTGAGGTGATAAATGAAGCGGTTGAAAGTATTCCTGATGGACCAACAATTATTGCCACCGGCCCCCTAACAAGTCAAAGTTTAAGTGAGGCAATTAGAAAATTTTGTGGTGAAGATCATTTATATTTTTTTGATTCTATTGCTCCTATAATTTTGGAATCTTCAATTGATAAAAACAAAGCATACTTAAAGTCACGTTATGATAAAGGTGAAGCGTCATATTATAATTGTCCATTAACCAAAGAAGAATTTGAAAGTTTTTATCAAGAGTTAATAAAAGCAGAACGTATTATTCCACATGATTTTGAACTTAAAGTTTTTGAAGGATGCATGGCTATTGAAGATATGGCAAGTCGTGGAGAGAAAACTTTGTTATTTGGGCCAATGAAACCTGTTGGCTTACGTCATCCAGAAACGTTAATTCAGCCTTATGCAGTTGTTCAACTTAGGCAAGATGATGCTAAAAAAACAATGTACAATATTGTTGGCTTTCAGACCCACTTAAAATGGTCAGAACAAAAACGTTTATTACAAATGATTCCAGGCCTTGAAAATTGTGAAATTGTGAGATATGGAGTAATGCATCGAAATACGTATATTCAAAGCCCAAAAGTTTTGAATAATTTCTATCAAACATTAAAACGTGAAGATTTATTTTTTGCTGGTCAAATTACAGGTGTTGAAGGATATCTTGAAAGTGCATCTAGCGGGCTGATTGCCGGATTGAATATGGCGCGTTTTTTGAATAATGAAAAATTGATTGCCTTTTCAGCTGATACATCAATTGGCTCTTTAGCACAGTATATAAGCACCCCTAATAATAGTTTTGTTCCTATGAATACAAATTTTTGTTTGTTTAATGAATTAGTACTGAGAGCTAAAAAACATGAGCGTAAATTAAAATACGCAGAAAGAAGTTTAGATTATATTGATAAAATAGTCGAGGAAATAAGTCATGACAGTTTATGATAAAGAAGTACTAGAAAAATACTTGATGTATATAGAAACAGAAAGAGCGTATTCTGATTATACTGTAAGTAATTATCACAAAGACATTGAAGAGTTTTCTAATTATTTAGAGGCTGAAAAATTCGGTAATTTAGTAAAATATGGAAATAATGCTCAAAGATATTATACAGCATACTTAAATACTAAATATAATAAACCTCGCAGTGTTGCTAGAAAGTTAAGTGCAATTCGTAGCTTCTATAAGTTTTGTGTAAGAGAAGGAATAGTTGAAGCGAATTTATTTGCTGATGTATCCTCACCAAAATTAGATAAAACTCTACCTAGATTTCTGTATAATGAAGAAATAGAAATATTATTTGATAGTATAGACACAAGAACAATTCTTGGAGTTAGAGACTATGCATTGTTAGAACTGTTATATGGTACCGGGATTCGTGTTAGTGAATTGTGTAAAATAATGATTCAAGATATTGATTATATTAATAAACAAATAATCGTACTTGGAAAGGGAAATAAGGAGCGTTATTTACCGCTACACCAACTCATTATCGAAGCATTAAATGAATATACTCGTCATGCTAGAATTGAATTGCAAGCTAAAAATAAAAAAGCAATTTGTCAGGAATTATTTCTAAACTTTCATGGTGGGGCCCTAACTACTAGAGGGGTCCGTGAAATCTTGAATCGATTGGTTGAAGATGCAAGTCAAACATTTAAAATTAGTCCGCATATGCTAAGGCATTCTTTTGCTACACATCTATTGGATAATGGTGCTGACTTGATTACGGTCCAAGAATTACTCGGACATGCCAATTTAACAACAACTCAAATATATACACATGTTTCCAAAGAACAATTAAAGAGAGAATACATGGATAAGTTTCCTAGGGCTAAACGAGATGAATACTAGGAAAAAATCATTTAATAATTATTTTTTTAATAATAATTATTATAAGTTTTTTAGTTGAATTTAGTTATGAAGATATTGACAAAAAATTATAAAAGGTTATAATTATATCATAAGGAGGGATTATAGATATGGCAAAGCAACCAGCTGGAAAAGAAACTAGAAAACAGTCTAAAAAGACTATAGCTGCCAAAGCGGCTAAAGAAGCTAAAAAAACAGGAACTCCGGTGTCTGCAAATCAAAAATAAAAAATAAATAGTTTTCTTTATATGAAAGTAATGTGTTTTTAATACATTACTTTTTTAATTTATTTCATTATTAACTTATTTAAAATTATAGAAAACATTTTCATAAAATGAAAAAGTTGTGAAAACGAATTTTGATGACTTTATATATATGTAGCTAATAATAAAGGAGAAACTTATGAATATCACAGTGATAAAACACACCTACAAAATCTTAGCATTTTATTATGAAATTTATGATTTAGATAATGGCACCAATCACTCACGTGTCTTCTATGACATATTCTTGTCAACTGAAAAATATGTCATAGAAGAAATCGCACTACTTAATCATCTTGATGTAAGAACAGTTTACCGGTATAAACAAAAATATACCACTTTAGCTCAAAAACTCAAGAAATTTCAATAAATAAATTTATATGTTCAAATAATAAATCTTTGAAAAACATTGCAAAATTAGCAATAGTGTGCTATAATAAAAAAGGTAAAAAATACACACACTATAGGAGAATGTCGTCATGTACAGAAATGGGGCGGTATTTGTTGAGAATAGTGGAGGCCAAACAAAATAAAAAGGAGAAAAAGAAAAAATGTCAGTAATTAGTAAGAAACAGTTACTTGAAGCAGGAGTTCATTTCGGTCATAATACTCGCCGTTGGAACCCTAAGATGAAAGAGTATATTTATGAAGAGAGAAATGGTGTTTACATCATTGACTTGGCAAAAACAGAAAAGTTGATTGAAGAAAGTTATAAAATTCTATATACAATTGCTCAAAATGGAGGGCAAATATTATTTGTTGGAACTCGAAAACAAACTCAAGATGTTATCAAAGAGGAAGCTACTAGATGTAATATGTTCTATGTTGACCAAAGATGGTTGGGAGGAACATTGACGAATTTTAAGACTATAAAGAAATCTGTTGCGAAATTGTTTAAAATAGATGCAATGGAAGAAGATGGTACTTTCTCAGTTTTGCCGAAAAAAGAAGTCATTCTTCTTAAAAAAGAAAAAGAAAAATTAGAGAGAAACTTTGGCGGTATCAAAACACTTAATAAAGTTCCAGATGCTATGGTTGTAGTTGATCCAAAAACGGAACATAATGCCGTTGCTGAAGCTCGTAAATTAAATATTCCCATTTTTGGATTAGTTGACACAAATTGTGATCCAGATGAGGTTGATTATGTAATACCTGCTAATGATGATGCTATTCGTAGTGTAAAATTAATCATCGCTACATTAGCAAATGCTGTTGTTGAGGCAAATGGCGGAACTCCGATTGAAATTGTTTTTACGGATGAACCAGTTGTTGAAGAACAAAAACCGCGTCGAAATAATAACTATAGAGATAATAATCGTGGCGGTTATGGAAATAGAGATAATAGAGATAATAATCGTGGCGGTTATGGAAATAAAGAAAGTAGACCGTATACTCCAAGACCACAAGGCCAAAGAGAAGATAGACCGTATCGTGTTTCACCAACTACTCCAGCACCAGTTGCTCAGGCACCAGCTCAAAAAACTCCAGTAGTTGAAGTAGAAACTCCAAAAGTTAAGGTAACTCCTATAAAAGCTGTAGGGGTAGAAACTCCAGTAGTTGAAGTGGAAGCTCCAAAAGCAAAGAGAACAACAAAAAAAGCTGTAGAAGCAGAAACTCCAGTAGTTGAAGTGGAAGCTCCAAAAGCAAAGAGAACAACAAAAAAAGCTGTAGAAGCCGAAACTCCAGTAGTTGAAGCCGAAGCTCCAAAAGCAAAAAGAGCAACAAAGAAAACTTCTGAAAAAGTTGATAGTTAAGGAGAATATTATATGATTAATGCTCAACAAGTAAAAGAACTTCGCGATATAACTGGCGCTGGAATGATGGATTGTAAAAAAGCGCTTATTGAAACAAATGGAAATATTGATGAAGCCATAACATGGCTTCGTGAGAGAGGAATTGCAAAAGCAGCAAAAAAAGAAAGTCGTATTGCTGCTGAAGGAATTTGTGCATTTGTTATTAATGGTAATAATGCAGCTATTTATGAATTAAATAGTGAAACTGACTTTGTTGCAAAAAATCCACTATTCAAAGAATTATCTGAAAAAATTGGTAAAGCTATATTAAACTCAATGCCAAAAAATGATGTTGAGGCTCAAGAAGCAAGTTATAAAGGCGAGAAAATTGCTGATATGCTTGTTAATGCTACTGCAACAATAGGCGAAAAGATGACTTTAAGAAGAGTATCAGTTTATACAAAAAACAATGACCAAGTATTCGGTGCGTATTCTCATATGCAAGGAAAAATCGTAGCATTTGCTATTTTAAATGGAAATAATGAAGAAGTAGCAAAAGATGTTTGTATGCATGTTGCTGCGATGAACCCAAAATATTTATCTAGAGAACAAGTTGATAATGAATATCTTGAAAAAGAAACAGAGATAATCAAGCAAGAAGCACTGAATGAAAATGCAACTGCTGAAAAACCTAAACCAGAAGCAATTATTTTAAAAATGGTTGATGGTCGTGTAAATAAAATGTTGAAAGAAATATGTTTATTAGATCAACTTTTTGTAAAGAATCCTGATTTAACGGTTGGCCAATACGTAAAAAGCGAACAATGCCAAATTAATACATATGTTCGTCTTGGTGTTGGTGAAGGAATTGAAAAGAAACAAGATGATTTTGTTGCTGAAGTAATGGCAGCTGTAAACAAGTAGTCAAGAACGAGGCACAAAAAATATTGTGCCTTTTATTTTAGGAGGAAAAATGAGAAGAGTTATACTTAAGGTTAGCGGAGAAGCACTAGCTGATAATGGAAACGGAATTTGTGTAGCTAAAGTTAATGTGCTTGCAAAGGAAATCAAAGCTTTATATGATACAGGAAATATTCAATTAGGTATAATTTGTGGGGCTGGAAATATTTGGCGGGGACGGGATGCCATTAATAATGGTATGGATCGTACTAGTGCCGACTATATGGGTATGCTTGGGACGATTTTAAATTCTGTTGCCTTACAAAATGCTCTCGAACCTCTTGGATTAGATACTAGAGTTATGACATCACTATCTATTCCCCAAATTGCTGAACCTTATATTCGTCGTAAAGCGGATTCTCATTTAGATAAAGGCCGCATATGTATATTTGGCGGAGGCACTGGTAATCCTTTCTTTTCAACTGATACTACTGCCGCACTTAGAGCATCAGAGCTTGGATGTAATTTAATACTTATGGCCAAAAATGGTACTGATGGCATTTACAATAGCGATCCTCGTAAAAATGCAAATGCTAAAAAGTTTACTAGTATTAGTCACCAAGATATTATTGAACAAAAACTTGGAGTTATGGATTTAACTGCTGCTACATTGTGTATGGAAAACAAAATCGATCTTTTTGTTTTTGATATGAATGTACCAGGAAATATAAAAAAAGCACTAACCGACCAATCTATTGGAACGTTAGTAACAACAAAATAATATAAAGGAGAGAATAACATGCCACAATCAATTATTAATAATGGTCAAGAAAAAATGGAAAAAACAATTGATTCTTTAAAAAAAGAATTGCAATCAGTAAAAACTGGAAGAGCAAATCCAGCGATACTAAATAAGATTGAAGTTGTTTATTATGGTATTCTGACACCTCTTAGCCAAATTGCCACAATTGCTACACCCGAGGCACAAATATTAACAATTAAGCCTTTTGATAAAGGTGTTTTAAGAGATATTGAAAAAGCAATACAAATGGCTGATTTAAATATCAATCCTCAAAATGACGGAGTGGTTATTCGTTTGGTTTTCCCACCACTTACTGAGCAAACAAGAAAACAATTAGTAAAAGATTTAAAAGGCTATAATGAAAATAGCAAAGTAGCTGTCCGCAATATTCGTCGTGATATTATTGAACAATTGAAGAAGTTTGAAAAAGAAAGTCTTATATCTGAGGATGAACTTAAAAAACGTGAAGCTGAAGTGCAAAAATTAACTGACAAATATATAATGAAAGTTGATGAAGCTGTTTTAGAAAAAGAAAAAATGATTATGCAATTCTAAATTTTAATATTATTGTCTATAAGGCAATAATATTTTTTCTTTTTTATAGTAATAATTATCTTTATTAACTTTATAAAATATGATATAATTACTTAAAAAGAAAAGGTATAAAAATGAGAACAAACTTAAATTTGCGAAAAATTGTTATAAAAATCGGATCACAATCATTAGTTAATAATGATAATAGTATAAACGAATCTAAGATATCCGAATTAATTGAACAAATAAAAATATTAGTAAGTAAAGGAAAAGAAGTTGTTTTAGTTACTAGTGGTGCGATAGCAGTGGGTATGAATAAACTTGATTTGAAAACTAAACCTAAAAACATGGCTTTGAAACAAGCGTGTGCTGCTTTAGGACAAGCGAGCCTGATGGGCATATATGAAAAATATTTTGTAAATAATAGTTTATTGTGTGCTCAAATACTAGTCAATCATGATGATTTTTCAAATAGAAAAAGAATGGTCAATTTAAAAAACACTTTATTTACTTTGATGCAACAAAAAATTATTGCTGTGATTAATGAGAATGATGCACTTGCCGTTGATGAGATTAAGGTTGGAGATAATGATACATTGGCTGCTTTTATAGTAGGAACTATTCAAGCTGATTTGTTGATATTACTTTCTGATATAGATGGATTATATGATAAAAATCCTAAGGAATATAATGATGCTCAATTAGTAAAAGAAGTGATGGCTATTGATAAAGATATAGAAAATATGATTGGCAAAAAGAAAACATTAGTTGGTACTGGAGGAATGGAAACAAAGATAAAAGCCGCCCGTATTGCTACAAATGCAGGGTGCCACATGGTTATTACTAATGCTAATAAACTATCAAGCATTGAAAAAATAATAGATGGCGAGGATATAGGAACATGGTTTTTTGCCAATAAGTCAGATATTAACTTAAAAGAGCATTGGTTAATTTTTGATGCTTATGCAACCGGAAGTATCAAAATTGATGATGGTGCAAAAAATGCCGTACTCATTGGACGAAGTTTGCTACCAAGCGGGATAATCCAAGTAGATGGAAATTTTTTTGCAAATGCTATTGTCCTTATTAAGGATATTAATGATAATATAATTGCAAAAGGTCAAGTGAACTATAGCAGTTTAGAAATAGATAAAATCAAAGGTTTAAATAGCCCGAAATGTCATGAGGTTTTAGGTTATAAGGCAAAAGATGAAGTTGTTCATGCTGATAATATGGTCATTTTGGAAGGAAAAAATTATGGAAAAATTAAATAAATATATTAAAAACGCCAAAATTGCAGCTCCTCAATTAGCTCTTTATTCAACAAAAGATAGAAATGCAGCACTAGAAAGCATTGCAAATATGTTGATAAATAATATTGAAGATATTTTAAAATATAATCAAATAGATATTGATAATGCAAAAGCAAATAATATGGCAATATCAATGTTAGATAGATTAACTCTCACAAAAGAAAGAATTATAAAAATCGTTAAAGATATTCATGATATCATTGCTTTGGATGATCCAATTGGTGAAATTATAGAAAAGAGTATTAGACCAAACGGATTAATAATTAATAAAGTTCGTGTGCCATTAGGGGTATTAGGAGTCATCTATGAAGCACGTCCTAATGTCACAATAGATATTGCCGTTCTAGCAATCAAAACTGGAAATGTATGCGTATTAAAAGGGGGAAGTGATGCTTTTCATACTAACCTCTTTTTAACAAATTTAATAAGAAAAGTTATTAAAAATTATATTCCTGAGGATAGTGTTGTTTTTATTGATGAAACCGACCGTAGTGTTACGGACTATTTAATTAAGTCTAGAGAGTACATTGATGTCATTATTCCACGTGGTGGCAAAGGTCTAATAAGTTATGTTTTAAATAATGCTTCAGTTCCTGTAATTGAAACTGGAGCCGGAAATTGTCATTTGTATATTCATGAAAAAGCTAATGTAGAAATGGCTATTAATATATTAATAAATGGTAAAGTTTCAAGACCATCTGTATGCAATGCTATAGAGACCTTATTGATTGATGAAAAAACGGCGTCAAAAGTTCTACCATTAATTAAGGATGAAATGAATAAGTACAATGTTGAAATAAGAGGTTGTTTAAAGACGAGTCAATACATTACAGTAATTGAGGCAACAGAAGCGGATTTCTTTGAAGAATATAATAATTATATAATCGTTATAAAAGTAGTTGATAATGTAAATGAGGCTATTAAACATATTGAAAAATATGGAACACACCATTCTGATTGCATTATAACTGAGGATTTAGAAATTGCTGAACAGTTTTTAAATAATATTGATAGTGCTTGTGTATATTGGAATGCATCAACACGTTTTTCTGATGGTGGCGAATTTGGTTTTGGAGCAGAACTGGGGATTAGTACTCAAAAATTGCATGCTAGAGGACCAATGGGATTGAAGGAGATGACATCCTATAAATATAAAATATATGGAAAAGGGCAAATCAGATAATGAAAAAATTTAAACTAGGTATTATCGGAATTGGGAAAATGGGCAGTAGTATTTTACAAGGATTAATCAAATCAGGTTTATATCAAAAATCAGATATTTTATTATATGATGCTGATCTTGATAAAGTAAATATGTTGTCTGAACGGGGTTATGAGATTGCCGAAAAAGAGTTAGCACTATTTCAAAGTGTTGAAATGCTGATTCTAGCAATCAAGCCACAATTGTTTGCATCAGTATTATCAAAATTACAGGATAGTCAAGAAAAAACGACCATCATAAGTATTGCTGCTGGTATTACTATTGAATATATGAAAAAGTACTTAGGAGAACAAAAGTACATACGGGTTATGCCTAATACTCCAGCTGCGATTGGATATGGTACAACTATAATTACTAGAAATGATAAGGTTGATGATGAGACTTTTATAAAAGCAAGAAGAATTTTTGAAAACCTTGGAATTGTTGAAGAAGTAAAAGAAGAGGATATAGATGCCATTATTCCAATAAATGGAAGTATGCCAGCCTATTTGTATTATTTTGTAAAGGCATTTGTTGAGACAGCCAAAATCCATGGCATTAATGAAAAAATTGCTAAGTATCTTGCAGCCAATAGTGTCATTGGATCTGCACAGATGTTATTACAAAGTAATAAAACAATAGATGAATTAATCAACGATGTGTGTAGTCCAGGGGGCACTACAATTGCTGGGATGAATATTTTAAAAGATAATCATTTTGAAGAAATTATTGAAAAAGCTAGTTTAGCATGTACTAATAGATCCAAGGAATTAAAAAATTAAAAGATATTAATACTTACACCTCAATTTAATATGAGGTGTTTTTTATTATCTTAAAAGTAGTTTATTGCATAAAAAAGGATAATTAAAATATCATTGTAATGTAATCTATATTCAATTGTCTAATGTATTTTATATTAGTTATTATCAGGAAATGACTAGTAGGTATACCCATAGTGGTTAAATGTGGAAAAAACAAAAAAATTGATTGTCTATATTGAAATATAATCGTTTTCATGTTATAATAAGTAGAAATGCATAAGCATTGATATCAAGGAGGAGAATTAATGAAAAAGCTTTTTGTTTCATTACTTGTTTTAATGATGGCTTTCGTGTTAGTAGGTTGTAATACCGACCCAACTCTTTCTTTTGACGTAACTGAGTATAATATTAAAGTTGGTGGAGAAGAAACTTTAAGTCCAAAAGTTACTCGTCTAGAAGGAGAAGCGAAAGATTTAGTGGAATATGTGTCTGAAGATGCTACAATTGCTAGTGTCACAGATGGAAAATTAAAGGGATTAAAAGCTGGTGAAACCCAGATTACTGTAAAACTAATAAGTTACACTGAAATCACTGTTACTTTAACAGTTAAAGTAACAAACGTTGATGTTACATCAGTAAGCATTACAGGAGCTAATGCAGTAAAAGTCGCTGAAGAAATTCAATTAACTGCTAATATTTTACCACACAACGCAACTTTTAAGACAGTTGAATGGTCAGTTGATGATGAAGATACTGCCACTGTGTCTAGTACGGGTGTTGTTAAGGGACTAAAGATTGGTGAAGTTGTTGTTACTGCAACTGCAGGAACACAGTCATCAACATTTACGGTAACGGTTAATGCTCCAGATACAACTGCTATTATAATTACTGGTACTTCAACAATGATGATTGGTGATGAGCAAACTTTAGTTGCTTCCATCCAACCAGAAACAGCATTACAAGGTGTTGAATGGTCTTCTAGTGATGATGCACTGGCAACTGTATCAGAAACAGGTAAAGTAAATGCTATTCATGATGGTACTGTGGTTATTACAGCTACAGCTACAGATGGCAGTGGAATTAGTAAAACATTTAGTATTACTATTGCTCCAGCTGTTGCTACAGCAATTACTCTTACTGGAAATTCAAGTATGAGAGTAGGCGAAACTCAACAATTAGATGTTGCAGTAACACCTTCAACAATTACAAGAACAAATACTTTTTCGTCTACAGATACAGCAATTGCAACAGTTTCAACAACTGGTTTAGTTACTGCAGTTGGCGCTGGAACAGTTACAATTAAAGTTTTAGCTGGCGGAACTACTGATGTTGAAGATACAGTTACAATTACAATTACTGATTATAATAAAAAAGTAATTATTGTGGATGCTACTTTAACTGCTGGTGATACTTTCGTAAGTGAAGGAATTGAATATAAAGTTGGTAATAATGCTTTTACAAACTTAAAAGATGCATATAATGCCGTAACAACTGGCGGAACAATTATTGTTAAAGAAGGAACATATTCTGATTCTTTCACGATTGCAAAATCTGTGACAATTGTTGGTCCTAACAAAAACATAGATCCTAATACAGGAACACGTGTTGCTGAGGCGGTAATAACAGGAACGATTACTCTTAATGCTGTATCTAAAGTTGCCATTAATGGTATACAATTAAAAGATACTGGTAAGATCGTTTCAACTGTAAGACTTCAAGATGTGACATTAGCATATTTAGATGTTGTTAATACTGCTGCGGCTACATCTACTTGGACTGGTTCTGCTTCCAATGTGCCTGCAATGGTTAGTTTGTTTAATGCTGCAGGAACTAGCGATGCTGAATTATCTAATAAATTAGTGGTAAAAAATTGTAAATTTGATGTCAAAGATTATGCTTTAAGTTTTGCAAGAAGCATGAATGTAACAATTTCAAATAATGTATTTACTAATTTTGAGCGTGATGCTGTTCGTTTTGATGGCGGTTATAATAGTGGTGTTTATACTATTACTGGTAATACTTTTGAAAATGATACACAAGGCGGAAATGCTGGTTTATTTTTCAGATCAGTTGGTGGTGTAAAGGATCAATCAAAACAAGAAATTTATATTACTAATAATATATTCAAAAACATCGGTGTATCTACTAATAGTTACTCAGGTGCAATTGTTCAAAGAGCGTACCAAGAATATGGAATGTCTTGGGAAGTTACAAATAACGTTTTTGAAAATTGTTATAATTCAATGATTATCCGTAATAATGCAAGTGGAGCTAATCACACTGCATATGCTTGGAGTTTTATTGCTAATTATAATACATTTATCGGTGTACCTACTGGTGTTTATTTCAAGACAAGAACAGAATCAAGTGATACAACGGTTACTAATCCAACATTATCAAATTTTGATTATAATCTATTTATTGATAATGATGGAAAAGGAATAGCTGATTTAACTTCTATTGCGGATAAATTCCAAGATGTTTTATCATATAAAAACAATTTTGCATCTCAATTAGATTTTGATATGTATCAATATGGTATTACTGATACAATTAATATTGTTGTTGATGGAAATTGGTCAACTTTAGCAGCTGGTGAAAAAGTAACGGCATTTGGTATTGAATTTACTGTTGGTACAGATGCATTTGGTACAATTCAAGCAGCTATTGCAGCGGCTAGTGATAATGATGGTATTTATATCTTTGCTGGTACTTATACAGGCGATATAAATATTGATAAAAACGGTTTAAAGATATATGGTGCAAATGCTAATGTAAATCCAAACTATGATAAGAGAAATCCAGAAACAGACATTGCTGGTTCAATTATTAATGTTGCGAAAGACACTCAAGGACTAAAACTTCAAGGTTTGCAGTTCAGTGGAAAAACATCACTTCATGTAGAAAAGGGTGGCATTAGCGATTTAGTAGTGTCATATTGTAATTACCATGATTCTACTGTTGTCAGTGGTGCAGATGGATTAGTGTATGGTGTTAGTCCAACAGAAGCATACAATTATAATTTCAAATTTGAATATACACGTTTCTATGCTCTTAATGATGCTAGAACAATCAATTTAGACTGGATTGACGGATTAACAGTTAAAGATTGTTATTTACGCTCAAAAGGAACATATTATGCAGATGGAATTAAAACAACAAACGTTAAAGGTGCTTTGTTAATTGAAAATAATACAATTGAATCATATGGTCAATTTGGTTTATTTATTGGTTCAACATCAAACAATGCAACAAGCATAGATATATTAAATAATACATTTAATAATTATCCTTGGGGTACTGGTATGACAGGTATGCCAATTGTTATCCGTAATTACACAAAAACAACATCACCAATTATAAATATTAAATATAACACATTTAGTAATGTTGTTGATACAGCTATAGCTATTAGACATAATGCTGCTAATGCAACAAGTGCTCAAATTAATATTAATTATAATACTTTCTTAGGTACAATTCCAACTATTTATACAACAGTTGAAAGTGGTGCACAAACAAATGCTAAGAATGAAAATTTAGAGAATAACTATTTTGAAGATAGTGCATATGCTTCAAAAGTAAGTGGTGTAGTAATCACGGCTGCTTATGCGACAGCTGAAGAAGTTCCTGCATATCCAGCAGCTCCAAAACTACCAGTAACAGGAATTACTATTTTAAATGAAGTTACAACATTAAGACAGTTAGATACATATCAACTAGAATATAGTGTAACTCCATCTAGAGCACATAATAAAAAAGTAACTTTCTCATCATCTGATGAATCAGTAGCTACAGTAGATGCTAATGGATTAATAACTGCTTTAACAGCTGGTACAGTAACAATTACTATTACATCAGTTGATAAAGACACAGTAGAGGCAACTATGGATTTAGAAATAGAATCAACAGCAAGAATCGAAATAGACTTGCAAGGTGAAACAACTTTGGAAACTGGAGATAAAGCAACAGTACTTCCAACAATATTTGGTGCTGGAGACTCAACACAAGTATTATGGGCATCTGGTAATACAAACATATTAACAATTTCTAGTAGTGGTGAGATCACAGCAATTGGTGCCGGAACTGCTAAAATTACAGGAACTTTAGCAAATGATGCAAATGTAAAAGTGGAATTTGAGATTACAGTAGTTGATGGATTTGAAACTTTAGATGCTTTATTACAAAAATTTGTTGAATATAATTACTCCAATGTATTATATCAAAAAGTAAAAGCAACTGGTTATCAATTCGTTTATTATCCTGAAGTATACGGAAGTGTTTCTTTATATTCATTTGATCCAAATACTATTACTAATAAGGAGGCTCGTTTAGAAAAAGACCCAAGCGGACTGGGGCATCCAAATAGACCTGGAACTAAAAAAGCCTCTACTGAATATGTAGTTGTTCATGATACAGCATCAAGCGCGGCTAGCGGAACTGCCTTAGCTCATGCCAATTATGTATTTGATGGCGGTGGCGGGACGAGTTGGGGATATAGTGTCGGTAATGATGGCGTATACTATCAAATTCCAGATGATGAAGTAAGTTTTCATGCAGGTGATGGAACAAGACCATACCAAATAGAAGATACAGGCATTAAAGCAACTGGAAGTGCATTAGACGCAAAAATTACTTTTAATGCAAATGGTTGTTATGAAGTTAATGGCACTTTAACAACTTTGAGACCATATGTAATTAATTCAAGTGTTGAAACAAAAGATACTACTAACTACACTACTTCTCAAATTAATGATTATGGAGTTCATTGTGTTATTGGAGATAATGGAAATTATTTCTTAGGTAAGACATATTATAATGGCACATATAAATTGATTTCTAACTATGGTGGAAATTATAGTAGTATTGGTATTGAAACAATGGTTAACCAAGGTTCTAATTTATATTGGACATGGCATAAAACAGCTAAATTATCTGCTAAATTATGTATAGAAAATGATTTAGATACATCAAGAATCAGACCACATCATTATTTCAGTGGTAAAAATTGTCCTCAAACAATGAGAGACAATGATTTATGGTATGAATTTGTAAAAATGACTGAAGCAGAATATGATATTCAAAAGAACTTCAGCGATTATACAATTGCATTTAAGAGTAATAATCCAACAATTTTAGATAATTATGGTAATATTGTTAAAGCCCCAGCATTGACAACTAGTGTATCTTACACTGTTACTGTTACAAAAGCAGGAGTATCAAAATCTATTACTTTATCATCAATTGTTGAAGGAACATTGGGACATTAATTATAAAATTATGTAAATGATTTTTTCCTAATAATATGGGGAAGATCTGGGAGAATATTAGTATTCTCCCTTTTTTTATTTTTAAAATATTAAAAAAAAATATTAAAAATGATTTTCAAATATATAGAAAACGTTTGACAAAAAGTAAAAAATAATGTATAATAAATCATAAATAGATAATATTTTGATAAATCTATTTTAGATATTATTATATAACAAAGGAGAAAGATATGAAACTAAAGAAAATTTTTGTATTCCTAATGCTGTTAGTTGCTGGTTTAATCTTAGTTGGTTGTGCTGGCGATCCAGGGGAAAAAGGTCCCGAAGGTGATGCAGGTGCACAAGGCGAACAAGGCGAACAAGGTGACAAAGGATCAAAGGGAGATAAAGGCGACCCAGGCGACCCAGGCGACCCAGGTGCACAAGGAAATCAAGGTGCACAAGGAGACCAAGGGGATCAAGGCGATTCAGGCGACTTCATTGTTTTACGTGAAAATGGTGGAAAATTACAATGGAAATTTTCAGAAGCTGCTGATAGCGAATGGGAAGATTTATTAGATATGTCTATAATTGGGAAATATATGAATAAATATACTGTTACTTTAGATGTGAATGGTGGTCAATACGCTACTTCAGATCAGCAAACTGTATTTTCTGGCTTAGATTATTTATCGTCTGTAGTATTACCTATTCCTACAAAGTCAGGAGCTGTTTTTGAAGGGTGGTATGCAGATGAAGTGGAATTTACAGATGACACACAAATAGAATTTAATGTAACATTAAAGGCAAAATGGATTGTTTCCCTTGACATTATTATGAATAGTTTGGGAGCTACAATTTTAGTTACTAAAAATGCTACTTTAGAATCACTTGTGCTTGCAAATGTGACATTAACAAAAGATAATGGTATTTATAGCACATTATCAGCTGCTGTTGCTGCTGCTAATGCTAATGATTCAATTTATGTTGAGGCTGGCGATTATGCTGCTGAATTGATTACTATATCAAAAGCTGGATTGAAATTCTATGGTCCTAACTTTGATAAAGGATCAACAGATAAGAGAGAAGCTGAGGCTGTGATAAATAGTACATCGGGTGAGTATATTGCTGTTAAAGCTGATAATGTTAGTTTCCAAGGATTTAAATTCCAAGGTGCTGGTGCATCTACAGGAAATTGCATTATATTTACTGGAAATACTACTAACTTTACTATCTCAAATAACGTATTCTACAAGATTAACACTGTTGCTAAATTATCTGGTGGTGTATTTAGTGGTAAACTTGCAATGAATGATAATTATTTCGAGTTATTATATCAATTCTATGTATTCTTCACAGGTGCTACACAATTTAGTAATTTAGAATATGAATTTAAAAATAACTATACTGCTTCAGCAACTGGTCAGTTAAATACTGGCTCAAATTCTTGCTTCGCTATCCGTGGTGCAAATGCTGAAACAAAAGTACTTATTGAAGGCAATGTATTTGAAAAAGTGGATATGTCAGGTGCTGCAACAACAACTTTAATTAGAGTTGACGGCGGTCAAGTATTTGTTATTAATAATGAATTCCAAAATTTACCAGTAGGTAGATTCTATCGTTTAGAATCTGGTTGCACAACTGTTGCAACTTTCTCTGGAAATACATACAAAGGTGCTGACGGAAATATTCTTGCTACTGCTCCGGATTTAGGTGGCGGTGCTACTGAAGTTGCTGGTCCAGAAGCTGCTTTTGGTATTAGCGCAATTGACTCAACAGCGACTATGGTTGTTACTAATGCTTTAGATGGTATTGCAGATGGTGCAAAAGTATTAATCAATTTTGCTTCTTATACAGTGGGTACAAATGCTTTCTCAAGTTTAACAAAAGCTAATGCTGTTGCTACATCTACGGATATAATTTATCTAGCAGCTGGTGTTTATTCATCTAGCCAAACTGTTTCTGTTGCTGGGGTAACAGTAGTTGGTCCAAATAAAGGTAAAGCTGGTTATGCTACAGATAGAAAAGAAGAAGCATTATTCACAAATGTTTTAAAAGTAACAGGTGCTGACGTAACTATTAATGGTTTAGCTGCTACTGCTAAAGGTCGTTTTGAAATTAGTAATAATAATATTACATTAAAATGTTTGAATGTTTATGCGCAAACTGGTGCAAAAAATACTGAAGATATGATATTAATTACAAAGGGTGTTAAGAATCCAACAATTGATAGTTGTAAATTAGTAAGTATTTCACAAAGTAGAGCTGCATCTACTGCAAACGCAACTGATCGTTTAGTAGAAAGCTTCACATTTACAAATAACTATGCAGAAGGTTTACAAAACACTAATGACAGTTCTAGTAAACCATATGTTGATGGTATTAGACTTCAATATTTCCAAGGTACATTAAAAGTTATTGGTAATACATTTATAGGTTTTGACCAATATCCAATTTGGGCAGGATCAGCAACTGGAAGTTCTATTGCTCGTATTGAAATAATTAATAACTATTTCGCTCATGGGGCAAACTTCTATGCAAGTGATACAAGTGATATTAGTGCTGTAATTTTACTTCAAAATTCTAAAGCTGCAACAACTGGTGTTATTTCATATAATACATTTGAAGATTGTCGAGGCAATAGAGTACTTAACTTAAGAGGTACTATTACTAATGGAAATTATGAAATTTCATATAATAAATTCTTAGATACAAGTGCAAAACAAGTTTATTTAACAAGTGGTGATACTACTGAACCATTTATTGTTAAGTATAATTATTTTGCTAAAGCTCCAACTGCTGCTAACGTAATGTATAAGACTAATCTTATCAAAGCTTCATACAATAGTGCGGACGCGGTTCCAACATATAACGAATCTGTTGCAAAATCAACACCTAACGCTCTTGAAGGCAAAGCAGTAGCTGCTGCTATTGATACAGAAGCGTATGTTCTTGGTGCTGATGAAAGTTCAGAACTTGTATATGTTAATACTGCAAGTGGAACAATGGTTGTTAGTTATGCTAATACAACTGATGTTTATGATGCGAGCGTAGTTGCCGCTGGCAAATGGATTACTTTAAAAGGTGCCGTTGCTGCATATGGTGATGATGGAACAGCTTCAAAAACTAATGTTGTTGTAGCTACAGAAATGTCAGCTTTAGCTGATCAAACTGCCGCTGCTCCAGCTTTAAATCCATATATCGTAGATTATAGTGCTTTCAAAGCATGGGTTGATGTAAACAATTCAGCTGTTTCTGTAAATCCAACTTCATGGTTCATGGGAAGTTATGTAAAATTTGTTAATGTTAATTTCGAATCTACTGATGCTACTGCCGCTGGTACAGATTATTCATATTTCAAGAGTATTGCGGAAACAATGAAAGTGGGAATTTACAAATCAGATTTAGCTACTAGTGCACTTGTGAATACAACAGATACATATTCAGTTGAAGGATTTGTTGTTGGTTCTAATGATGTATTTGGTACAACTGATAAAGTATTAAGAATTTCTGGTCCAGTAGTTATTAAAGCTGCTAACTAGTCTTACAAATTAAATACCGACAGGAACTGAAATTTTAGTTCCTGTCTTTTATTTTAAACTTGAATTAAATTATCAAAAATGGTATAATACTAATAGTATAAATAATCTTAAGTATAGTATATTAAGGCATTTATATATTGAAAGGAAGAGTAAAATGGCAAGTAAAAAATCAAAAGCAAATGGAATAGTACAATATTTATCATTTGTTATGTTAGTTTTGGGTGTGGCAACATTTGTTATGTTGTTTATGGGCATGTTAAAGGATTCAGGTGATGGTATTCATAAAGGAACGGCAGTAGTGTTTGGATCAGAATTTAAATTATTTATTGTATCATTAAAATTTAAATTTAATATATTAGGATTTTTAGCGTTTTTATTACCATTACTTGCAGGAATTATTAGTATCTTTCCTGTTAAAAAGAAAAGCAGAAACATAAAATTTCTAATTTGTGCATTGCTTTTTATAGTTGGAGCAATATTAATATTTTTAATGCCGTCTTATACAAAAGTGTATTTTGCAATAGGCGAGACAAGCACAACCTATGATGCTAGTTTTAAGTTAGCAATTGGAGCAATTCTTGGCGGTGTGTTTGCCATTCTAGGTGGTTTGACGAGTCTAGGGGCAGTTGTACTAAAATAAAAATATAACCTAAGAAAATCTATTTGATATAAATAAATTTTCTTAGGTTTTTTAGTTTCTAAATTTTATTTAATTATTTGTTTGATATTAGATTTTGTCCTCAATAGGATAAATATTTTCAAATTTTTGTAAAAAATATTGGTTATAAAAAGTTTATGGAAGTATATTGACTAAAAAAATAAAGCAAACAAGATAATAATCATACTGTTTTATTAAATGAAATTTGTCTTATTATATAGATAAAAACAATATAAAAATATGGAAAAATTTAGTATTCTATGATATAATAGTATATATATTTTATTAGGTGAATTATATGAATGAACAAAAAGGATTGCCTGAACATATTGCCATCATTATGGATGGCAATGGTAGATGGGCTCGTAAACGTGGCCTCCCCCGCAATTTGGGCCATAGGCAAGGCGTACAAACTTTAATTAAAGTATCACGTTACTGTAATGAAATAGGCATAAAACATTTGACTGTTTTTGCTTTCTCAACAGAGAATTGGTCTAGACCAGAACAAGAAGTACAATATTTGTTAGAACTTTTAGAAGATAACTTAAAAGGCATACATAAAAAAATCGCCAAAAATAATATAAAACTAAAAGTGATTGGAGAAAAAAATAGATTATCAAAGAATTTGTTAGAAGTTATTGATGATATCGAAAAATCTTCAACTAATAATACCGGAATGATATTAAATATAGCATTTAATTATGGCAGCAAAGATGAAATAATTGATGCTATGAAGAGAATGATTAAAGATAATGTCTTAATAAACAAAGAAATGTTAGATAAGTATCTATATACAGCTGAATCAGGAGACGTTGATTTATTAATTCGTACAAGTGGCGAAAGTCGAATAAGTAATTTTTTATTATGGCAAATAGCTTATAGTGAATTATATTTTACTGATAAATTTTGGCCGGATTTTAATGCTAAGGAAATTGACAAAGCAATATTAGCATACGAACAAAGAGATCGCCGTTTCGGAGGATTAAAAGATGAAAAATAATTTAATGACTAGAATTATAACAGGTGCATTGTTAATGGCAATAATAATTCCAGCCGTTTATTTTGGGGGAGTATTCTTTCTCATAATATCTATAATTTTGTCGGTTGTTGGTTCATATGAATTAATGAATATGTTTAATAAAAAAAGTCCAACTTTGAGGTGGCTTCGTTACGTTTTACCAATATTTAATGGTTTTTTTATTATTTGCTTATATTTTGCTATTAACAAAGAATTAAGTCCCACTTTCATTATTCAAAGTGGCCAGATTATAGCAAGTTTTCGTGGAACAGGTGCTGGGACATTTACTATTCTATCTATAGTGACTTTAGGATTGAGCATCTTTTTTTCTTTTTTTTCTTGCATTTTAATTGATGGAACAACATCACAAGATATGTTTGCTTGTGTTACAACAATTATTTATACTGGTTTATTTATGGGATTAGCTTTAAGCGTAGAATATATCAAGATTACAACCAACCCTGAAGCTCTTGAAGTAAAAAGTTTTGGTGCCTTTTTTGCATATCTATATACTATTGTGGTGTTTACTGATGTTTTTGCATATTTGGTAGGTAGTAAGTTTGGTAAGAAAAGACTATGCCCTAATATAAGCCCCAAAAAGAGTGTTGAGGGTGCAATTGGCGGATTAGTTATGGGCGGTTTATTTGGTACTTTATCATCATATTTGTTTGGAATTATGCCTCTATCAATTACTGATAAAGGAGGAATAAAAGTATTAATTATAATTGGCATTTTTATTCTTTCTTGTATTTTATCAGTTGCCGTTCAGTTTGGTGATTTAGTTGCATCAAAGTTAAAAAGATCATATGAAATTAAAGACTATGGTTTTATTTTTCCTGGACATGGAGGAGTTATGGATCGTTTTGATAGTTTGATTTTCTCAGGAGCCTTTTTCTTTATAATAATAATTTTGTCAATGGCTACTATCGGAGTATAATAATTATGAAAAATATTTATTTGCTAGGGGCAACTGGATCAATTGGTAGTCAAACGTTGGAAGTGCTAAGAAGTCTAGGAGAAGACTATCGCCTAGTAAGTATTAGTTTTGGCAAAAATATTGAGAGTGCAAGAAAAATTATTGATGAATTTCATCCCTTATATGTTTGCAGTCATGATGAAGAAACAATATTATTATTAAAAAAGGTTTATTCAAATATCGAATATGGTTATGGAAATGCTGGGCTAATTAAGGCGGCGATATATAATCACAATCTTGAAGGCGAAAATATTGTAATTAATGCAGTAGTAGGTATGGTAGGCTTAGTGCCAACTATTGAGGCTATAAAAATGCAGAGGACAATTTTACTTGCTAATAAAGAAACATTAGTAGTCGGTGGAGAAATAATAACTAAATTAGTTAAAGAATATAATACTAAATTAATTCCAATTGATTCTGAACATAGTGCGATTATGCAATGCCTTGAAAATAGACCAATTGAAGAAGTCAATAAAATTATTATTACAGCAAGTGGTGGTGCCTTTCGTGACAAAACTCGAGAGGAATTAGAAAGTGTTACTTTAGAGGATGCTCTAAAACATCCAAACTGGCAAATGGGCGCAAAGATTACAATTGATAGCGCAACAATGGTTAACAAAGGTTTAGAAGTTATAGAAGCACATTTTTTGTTTAATATTCCATATGATAAAATAACTACAGTTATTCATAAGAATAGTATAGTTCATTCGTTGGTTGAATATATTGATAATACAATTATTGCCCAGATATGTCAAGCTGATATGCGTATACCCATCCAATATGCTTTGACATATCCTAATCGATTGAATATTGGATTGTCTAAAAGTCTGGATATAACGTCTAGTTTAAATATTAGTTTTCAAAAAATGGATTTATATCGTTTTCCATGTTTACAACTAGCCTATGAAGTTGGTGTAATGGGTGGTGTTATGCCCGCGGTATATAATGCAAGTAACGAAGAAGCAGTTAGTTTATTTATTAATAAAAAAATAAAATTTTTAGAAATTGAAGAAATAATTTTTAATACTGTAAGATCTCACCCAAATATTATTAATCCTAGTCTTGAAGAAATATTAATGGTTGATAAGAAAGTACGAAATAAGATTAAACTTCAATATCAAAATAGAAAGGAAATTATATGAATATAATTATTGGAATTTTGGCTTTTGTTTTTGCTTTAGGTATTATTGTTCTTGTTCATGAAGGTGGGCATTTTCTCTTTGCTAGAAGAGCCAAAATCCTATGCCGAGAATTTGCTTTTGGAATGGGGCCTTTACTATGGCAAAAGAAAAAAGGGGAAACAGTTTATGCTTTAAGAGCATTCCCTATTGGTGGTGCTTGTGTGATTGCTGGTGAAGAACTGGAGGCTGATCCTTTAAAGGGAAAAGAAAAAGTAAAACTATTGGTTGAAAATGGCCTTGTTAAAAAGATATACGTAGATATAGACAATGATTTATTTACTGATATTCCTATTTTCAATATAGTTGGCTATGATTTATATGATATAAACGATACTGGTGTTTTATATATTGATATAAAAGAAAATGAAAATATTCAAAGATTAGCAGTTGATTGCCAAGCACTATATGTGTTTGTGAAAAAAGGATATAACAAAAATAATGATTTATCTCAAGATAAAAAAGAAAAAAAATATGCTGCAGAATATCAAATTGCTCCACATAATCGTGTTTTAAATTCAAAAACTAAACGTGCTAGAGCAATGGTAATGTTTGGTGGACCTATGATGAACTTTATATTGGCGATTATCGTATTTTTTATTGCTGGTTTGGTTATGGGTTTTAGCGATTTATCATCAACTACATTAAATGAAGTTTCAGATGATACACCTGCATATGCCGCTGGACTTCGTGAGGGAGATAAGATATTAAACTTAAAAACCATTGGAACAAGTGGGAGCACGTTAAATAAAGATATTAATGAATGGAATGATATAACAACATTCATGCAAAGTTATCGAGATGATACTCAATATGCTAGCGATGTTACTGTTAAATATGAAAGAAATGGTACTATATATAATGCCACTATTAGACCAATGGTTGTCATTTACTCCGTGAGCATGATCCAAGATTTTCAATCGGATGCTGTAAAAGTTGGAGAATTGGATAGTAAATCAAAAGCATATAAAGCAGGCATTAGGGAAGGTGACATAATTGTTTCCATAGATAGTAAAGTTGTCACAACTTGGAAAGAAGTATATAATGCATTCAATGATAATAAAGAAGCAAAAGAAATGAAGTTAAAGTTAAAAAATAGTGCAAATGAAGAAAGAGAAATAACTATTACTCCATATTCTGAAGCTTTATTTGAAAAAACTCAAAATATTGGCATTGTAGGTATTGCTATGGGTGTCTCGCCAGTTAATAAATTCAGTTTTGGAAAAAGTTTTTTATATGCTGGAGAACAAATGGGAGCATCAGTTGTTACTATGGTCAATACACTAGGAATGCTATTTGCAAGTAAAGAAGTTGGCGTTGGTGATTTGAGTGGACCAATTGGAATTTTTTCAATGACTAGCAATGCTGCAAAGCAAGGATTTGGTTCGCTTTTATATTGGGTTGGGTTCTTAAGCGTAAATGTTGGTTTGATGAACTTGCTACCAATACCTGCCCTAGATGGAGGAAGATTAGTATTCTTAGGTTATGAGGCAATTACTAAAAAACGAGTTAGTGAAAAAGTTGAAACTGCTTTAATATCTGTAACTTTTATTTTATTGATGGCGTTAATGGTTTATGTATCATTTAATGATATTTTGCGTTTGGTAGGAGTAAGATAAAATGAAACAAAGTTTAATGTTCGTTCCAACAATGAGGGACATGCCAAAAGATGCGGAAATAGTCAGCCATAAAATATTATTAAAGGGCGGATATATCAAGCAACATGCTGCTGGGGTGTACAGTTATTTACCATTAGCATATAAGATAATTAAAAAAATAGAAAACATTGTTCGTGAAGAACTGGATAAAATTGGTTGTAGTGAACTACTAATGCCAGCTTTACAATCCAAAGATTTATGGGTTGAAAGTGGTAGATGGGAAGCATACGGAAAAGAATTAATGAGACTAAAAGACCGCCATGATCGTGATTTCTGTTTAGGTCCGACCCATGAGGAAGTAATAACAGCAATTGTCAGAGATAGTATAACTAGTTATAAAAAACTTCCAGTAGCACTTTATCAAATACAAACAAAATTTCGTGATGAATTTAGACCTCGTTTTGGTTTAATGCGTGGGCGTGAATTCATCATGAAAGATTTATATACTTTTTCAACAAGTACTGAAGATTTAGATATTTGGTATAATAAAGTACGCCAAGCTTACATTAATATCATGGACCGCCTTGGTTTACATTACCGTATAGTAAATGCAGCTAGTGGGCAAATTGGTGGCAAAAGTAGCGAAGAATTTATGGTTCTTTGTGATATTGGTGAAGACACAATTGTCTATAGTGACACTGGAACTTTTGCAAGTAATACTGAACTTTGTCAGTTAGAAGAAGGGGCCCCTTCCCCTGATGGTATTGGTATAATAAAACATGCAAAAGGAATTGAGGCAGGACATATTTTTAAGTTAGGAACAAAATATTCTGAACCAATGAATTTAACTTTTATTGATGAAGATAATAAAAAGAAACCGGTTATTATGGGATGTTATGGAATAGGAATTAGTCGCTTGTTGATGGCGGTACTAGAACAACATAATAATGATTTAAAAGTACTATGGCCTGATAGTGTTGCGCCGTTTAAAATACATATTATCCCTATGGATAAAGTGAATACAGCAGGATATGAAATTGCCACTACATTATATAGCCAATTAATTTCAAAAGGATATGAAGTTTTATTTGATGATCGCAGTGAATCTCCAGGTGTGAAATTCAATGATGCAGATTTGATTGGTTGCAAATATCAAATCATAGTTGGTAAAAAAGCTGTTGAAGGCATAGTAGAGCTTAGAAATAAAGCAAATAATGAAATATTGGAAATAGAAATAGAAAAAATACAAAAATATAGTTTTTAATGAGGTATAAAATGATAAAAGGATTTAAAGAAGCAAATATTTATGTTGAAGGTTTGGGCATTGTCAAGAAAAATATCTATGTTGAAAATGGTAAAATCTCAAAAATAACCGATCCATTTAATGATACTAATTTAATGGCTCTAGCAAATAATAAAATTATAGTTCCTGGTTTTATTGATAAACATGTACATGGAGCTAATAATTCAGATGGAATGTATCCATCAATTAATGATTCTAGAAACATTTCAAAATCATTAGCAAAAGAAGGAGTAACATCTTATTTAATTACAACAATGACACAAACCATCGAAAACATTGATCAAGCCTTATCAACTGCTAAACAGTTTATTGAAAATGATGAGCACATAGGTGCTAAAGCTATAGGCATACATTTAGAAGGTCCTTTTATTTGTAAGAAATATAAAGGTGCACAAGTAGAAAGTTGTATAATTCCATGTGACGTTGAACAGTTTAAACATTTTCAAAAAGTAAGTGGAAATCAAATTAAACAAGTAACAATAGCCTATGAAGAAAATGGTCAAGAATTAACAAAATATTTGAAAGAGCATAATATTGTTGCAAGCATTGGTCATAGTGATGCGACAAGTGACCAAGTCTTAGAAGCAGTAACAAATGGGTTGACTTCAGCAACGCATACATTTAATGCCATGCGACCAATTCATCATCGTGAAGCGGGAACAGCTGGCGGCGTTTTAATAGCTGATGAAGTATACTGTGAATTAATTGCAGATTTAATTCATATTTCACCGAATGTTATTAAGTTAATGTATAAATGTAAAGGTAAAGAGAAAATAGTCGTTGTCACAGATGGAATTGAAGCAAAGCAACTACCAGATGGTAAATATGCACTTGGTGGACAAGACGTTTTTGTTGAAAACCAAGAAGCTCGTCTAATTGATGGCACATTAGCAGGCTCAACTTTGAGAATGGATGTCGGATTAAAAAATTTAAAAAGAGTTTTAGGATTATCAATTGAAAATATTGTTGATTTTGCAACTAAAAATCCAGCTGAATGCTTAAAAATTTATGATAGAAAAGGAAGTATAAAAGAAGGCAAAGATGCCGATTTTGCTATTATTGATGCCGATTTTAATGTTAGTATGACTATTAGCGAAGGTTATATTATTTACCAATAAATTACAATTATGGAGGGTGATTATGGAAAATAATGCAAGTCAATTTATAGTCAAAATTGCTATGACTGAAAAAGAAAAACAGCAAGCATTTAAATTACGTTATGAAGAAATGGTTTTAGCGTTTTGTAGTACTAATACAAATGCCATTGGTAGTGATATTACAGAATATGATGAATTTGCTGACCAAATAGTAGTTATAGATCAAAAAATTGATATGGTAGTCGGTTGTTATAGAATTGTGACAAATGATAAACTATTAAATAATCAAAAATTTTTATGTGAAGAAGAATTCAATATTGATGGTCTTAAAAATGATAATGCTCTTATTTTAGAACTTAGTCGAGCAATAGTAAAGGTTGAATACAGAAATGGTATTGTTTTGAAATTGTTATGGGCTTTTATTTTTCGATATGCAAGAGAAAATAAAATTAATTATGTTATTGGAGATGCTAGTTTTGCAGGACTTGACCCTAAACTATACAAGCATTGTCTATCATATTTATATTATGAGTATGCTGTTGATGATAAATTTGCAATTAAATCAAAACAAGGCAATTCAACAACTATGCAATTTTTAGAATATGAAGAAATTGATTTAATGCAAATGAAAAAAGAATTACCATCATTAATAAAAGCATACTTGGCTTTTGGGGCAAGAGTCGCCAAAGAATATTATATTGATTATGAATTTGGTTCAGTTGATGTTTTTGTTGTCATTGATATGCATAATTATAATGACAAATATGTGGATAAATTGTTGAAACTGTAATTTACATTTTCAACATATAATGTTATAATAATCAAATATAATTATAAAACATTTTGGAGGGTATATGGATGCACTAAGAATACTAGGGTTATCATTAATTGTAGTTTGTTTTGTTTTTTTTATTGCTATAAGAGCTATAAAAACACATAATTATATTCGAAAAGCAGTGTTTTTGAGTTTTGTAGGCTTAGGACTATTGATGTTCTTTTTTGGAGGTTTAATATTTGATGTCATTAATAGTCAACTTGATAGCTATGTTAATTATTATGGATTTGCTTATTATATTCCTCCACTAGTAGTTATTGTCTTTACTATATTGATTTTCATTTTATACTTTAGTAAGGGGTATAAGTATCATCAAAAGTTTAGAATGGTTTATAAAAAAGAAAAATCAGAAATTACTATTAGAGATAAAAAACAATATATTTATCTTTTATTGTCATATAAAAATCAAATGTTATTGAAAATAGAAACAACAAAAACAGGTGATAAAAATTATTCCAATATTATTGTTAAATTTCCTAGAAATGAATTCTTTTATGATGAATATATTAAAAAAATCATAAAAAAAATGCAATTAGAAACAGAAGATTACAAATTATTGGGGACTGCTACCCACCATGGGAAAGTGGATGATATCTATTATTGTTATCGAATTAATTTGATTTCTTTAACTGATGAATTAAGAAATTTTGAAATGTTAGATGCCCAAGCATTAGTGAACAAAAAATTGAGCGATTTTGATAGAAAAATTATATACACTTCTTTTATTGAAAAAGATTTCTCAATTGAAGTTTAGAAATATATAGGTAAATTATGATTTGGATTATTTTATTGTTAATTTTAGGAATTGCATTAATCGTCAAAGGCGGAGACCTTTTTGTTGATGGATCTGTCTGGATTGCCGAAAAAAGTGGTATTCCTAAGTTTATTATAGGAGCAACAATAGTAAGTGTTGGAACTACTCTTCCGGAGTTGGTGACATCCATTTTTGCGATTATAGAAGGTTCAAATAGTATGGCTATCAGCAATGCTGTAGGGTCAGTTGTTGCTAATACCGGACTAATTATGGCAATAGCTATTATTGCGATGCCAATTGTGATAGACAGAAAAGCATTTAGCTTTAAAGGAATATTGTTATTAGTGGTTGCTACATTATTATTATTGTTTTTATTAGATTACAAATTATTTTTATGGGAATCAATTATTATCTTATTAATGTTTATAGTTTTTTTAGTAGAAAATATTATTTCATCAAAGAGAGAAAGTCAAATTAATAAAATGCTTTGTAGTAATAACAATAATGGTAATGAATGCATAAAAGAAGCAGAACCGATAGAACTTGAGGTAATTGATATAGATGCCTCAAAAGAAAATGCCATTCGCAAAAATGAAACATATACAAATATAATAAAATTCATTGTTGGAATAACCGCTATTATTTTGGGGTCTGACTTATTGGTCAATAATGGAAAAAAGCTAGTAGTTAGTTTTGGCATTAGTGAAACAATAATTGGTTTGACAATTCTAGCAATTGGGACAAGCCTTCCGGAACTTGTTACTACTATTTCAGCAATTATTAAAAAACAAGGTTCATTATCAGTAGGTAATATAATTGGTGCCAATATAATTGATTTAGCTATAATTTTACCTGTTTGTGCTTTTATTGGTGGAGGAATATTAGAACTAGGTTCAAATCAAACAGTTTATTGGGATTTACCGATGTGTATATTGATTATGTTTATAGCTATTTTGCCAACTTTGATTTTTAAGAAATTTCATAAATGGCAAGGTTACCTAATGCTAGGTCTCTATTTATGTTTTATAATTGTTGCATGTCTTGGAATATTGCCGTTTTAGTAAATAAATTTAAAAAAAATGTGAATACTATATTAAGAAGTATTTATAGGAATATATTTTCGACAAAAAATGGCGATATTTTTATTAAACGTTTACATTGATAAATATATATGCTATAATTAGAGCATTAGAGGAAAAAATATGATTAGTAAACAAACGTATGATGATGTAAAAAAGGTCGCTAAAGAATTTTTAAATATTGACAAAATTGTGGATATTCAAGAAATAAAGGGCGGACATATTAATATAACATATTTAATTATAATGCCAGAGTGCCGATATATAATTCAACAAATTAACACACATGTATTTAAAAGCCCGTATGGTGTAGTTCATAATGTTGCAGAAGTTACAGACTACATTAGAAAAAAAGTTGTATATGAAGGAAGAGATCCTGCTCGCTCCGTTTTAACAATGGTAAAAAGTAGATATAACCAATATATAATTTTTACGGATAATAAATATTGGCGTTGTTTTATTTATATTAATAATGCTACAACTCATCAAGTAATTACAAGCCCAGAAATGTTTGAAGAAGTTGGTAGAGCCGTTGGTGAATTTCAAAATTTACTTGAAGGGTTCCATACTAGAATATTAGATGACACAATTCCCAACTTTCATAATACAATACACCGCTATGAGCATTTCTTAAAAATTTTGGAAGCAGATGTTCATAAAAGAGCAAAAATGTGTTTAGATGAAATTAAATTTATAAAAGATCATATTCATGTATATCCTATAATAGTTGACATGCTTGAACGTGGTGAAATAGTGAGACGTGTAACTCATAATGATACAAAATTAAACAATGTTATGATTGATGATATAACAGGCAAAGCACTATGCTTGATAGATTTAGATACCGTTATGAAAGGGTCATTGTTATATGACTACGGAGATGCTCTGAGAATAGGTGCATCAACGGCCTCAGAAGATGAAGTTTTACTGGATGCTGTTCATATAGACTTAAATTTGATTAGATCATTTACTCGTGGTTTTTTAAAAGAAGTAAAAGAAGTTATTACTCCAAACGAAATAGCACATTTATATGATGGATATTTAATAATGACGTTAGAAGTAGCAATGCGCTTTTTAGATGATTATATAAATGGTGATGATTATTTTAGAATAAGTCATCCAAATCACAATTTAGATCGTTGTCGCAATCAAATCAAATTAGTAAAAGAAATTGAAAAAAATGAATTAGAAATAAAAAATATTATTATTGATTTATTACGTGAATTAAAATATAATAAAAAATTCTTTTTTTAAAAATATAGAGATTTGTTTTTTCATTAGTTATATGATATAATAATGATGCAAATAAACATTAGCAAGGAGCGAAAATGGAAAACGAAAATATTATAGAACAGGGAGTCACAATAAGTGACTTATTGTTTTTGGTTAAAAAAAATATTATTACCGTAGTAATAGTAACATTATTATTTGTATTGATTGGCGGTTTATATGGATTTAAGTTCAAAAAAACAACATACACTGCATCTTCAACGGCTTTAATATCTATTGATATGAGTGGCACAACAACTTCAGCATCTAATTATCAAATTACTAATTACTTAACAAGTACGTTTACAGATATCATTGTTTGTGAACCTGTGCTTACTGCTACTAGATTGGAACTTGAGAATATTAATATTAATATTACAAATGAACAAATTAAAAGTGCTGTATCAATTACATCAAAGGCTAATTCATTACTTTTGAAAATTAATGTTTCAACAAGTAGCAAAGAATTGACGCAAGCTATTGCAAATATTATTCTAGATAAATCTATTGCTATGTCCAACCAAATGAAAGAAAGCCTTAATCAAACTGGTGAAACTGAGTTAGTGGCTGAATATCCTGCACTATATGACAAATTAAATGTTGTTGAAAAAGTTGAGGACATAGATAGTGTTATTGGAAAAAGAGGTGCTACATTAGTACTAATGGTTAGTTTTTTATTGGGGTGTATTGTGTCGGGTGCTATCATCTTTGTAAAGTATTTGCTTGATGATACATATACATCAAAAGAACTTTTTGAAAAAACATATAAAATTAATGTTTTTGCTTCTTTACAAGAAGTAATCACAGAAGAAAGTTCAATTGGAGGCATTAAGAATGACACTGTTTAGTAAAAATAAAACTAGGTTGAAAAGAAGTCAATCAATTGTTTTCGCAAAAGAAGGCAATGATAATTTAAAAGAAGCATATATTCGTTTAAAGGATAACATTTTATATTATGGAATTGACGGAAAAAATAAAGTTATTCAAATTGAATCATCAATTAGTGGTGAGGCAAAAACGACAACTACATGTAATTTAGCTGTATGTTTGGGCCTTAGTGGTAAAAAAATATGTGTTGTTGATTTGGATTTCCGTAAAGCTAGGGTACATCGTTCATTCAATTTAGATATTGAATCAGGAATTAGTGATTATTTAACGGGGAAAATTGATAAAAAAAGTTTAATTAAACAAACTTCATATGAAAATGTTTCTATTATAACTCGTGGATCAGAAGTTACCAATGCATCTTTATTATTAACGTCACAAAAAATTATTAATTTATTTGAAGAATTAAAAAAAGAATATGACTACATACTTATTGATTGCCCACCAGTATTAATCATTAGTGATTATATTCATATTTCACATTTATCTGATGGCGTGTTATTTATCGTGGCTTATGGCAAAACAAAAAAGAAATATGTGTCAGATGCAGTTTCTTTGCTTAGAAAAAATAATATTCCTATAATAGGGTCAGCCTTCACTTTCTTTGATCCGAAAAAATCAAATAGCCGTAGTGAATATGGATATTACAAACATTACGGTTACCAAGATAAATAATTGGTATAATAAATGATTGATATACACAGTCATATTATTCCTAATGTCGATGATGGAAGTCCCAATTTGGAAGTATCCATCAGTATTCTTGAAGAAGAAATTGCAAATGGTGTTACGGATATCATTTGCACACCACACTATTGCTCTGACAAATTTGAAACTTCAGTAGATGATATTAAGAAAAACTTCGAAAAATTAAAAAAAAGAGTAGAAGAATTAAAAATGCAAATTAATTTATACTTGGGTCAAGAGATATTTTGTAAAAGGGCAAAAGAAATTCAAGAATATTTTTCAAATGAAAAAATCATGTTTTTAAATAATACAAATTATTTATTATTAGAATTTCCATATATACATAAAACGGATATAAATGAAATAATATATAGTTGTCACCTGCATGGTTGGAAAGTTATTGTTGCACATATTGAACGTTATGAATATATTAACATTGATGACATTTATGAAATGAAAAACACAGGTGCTTTAATTCAAATGAATGCATCAACAGTAATTGGTCAAAATGGTTCAAAAATGAAAAAATACGCTCATCAACTTTTAAAAAATAAGTTGGTTGATTTTATTGCTAGTGACATTCATGCTAGTAGAAAAAATTATTTAGCAGTCGCAAAAAAGTATATTGAGAAAAAATATGGAACAGATTACTGTGAGGAACTATTTCAAATTAAGGCTCATCAAACATTAAATATTAAGTAAAGTGAGATTAGATTTTATGAAAAAATATGCTATAATATTAGCAGCTGGTAAGGGTACAAGAATGAAGACGGAATTACCCAAATGTGCTTATCCGTTTTGTGGTAAGCCTATGGTAGAACATATTGTCGATAATTGTTTACAAAGTGACATAGACGATATTTGGGTAGTTGTTGGTTATAAAAAAGAAAAGGTTATGGATGTTCTAGGAAACAAAGTTCATTATGTGGTTCAAGATGAGCAACTTGGAACAGGACATGCAATTATGTGTTGTCAGCAACAACTATCACAAAAAGAAGGTTTATGTATAATTATTCCTGGTGATATGCCATTAGTTGACGTGCAAATAATTAATCAGTTAGTTGATAAGCATATAAAAAATAATAACTCTCTTACGGTAGTATCAACTATTGTTGAAGATGCAATGACATATGGTAGAATTTATCGTGAAGATGGAAAAATAAAGAAAATCATTGAATATAAAGAAGCAACTGAAGAGCAAAGAAAAATTAAAGAAGTTAATAGTTCAATGTATTGTGTTGATATGAAAATGTTATTTTCTTCTATCAATTTAATTAATCATAATAATGAAGGTCATGAATATTATTTGACGGATATTGTTGAAATAATTAGTAAAAATCAAAAAGTTGATACCTTGATTGTTGAGGATAGTGTAAAATTAACCGGGATAAATGATTTAGATACATTAAGAAAAACAGAATTAGTTTTTATGCAAAAATATTAAAAAAGTTTGGTATTGTACCAAACTTTTTTAATTACTTGACTCATCTAACATGTATTTTCTCAACATTCCATAAGTTATTTCACTTACCTTGGCTGTAATAATAGTATTGTCTAGATATTCAATTTTTAATACTTCGCTTTGCTCATTTAATAAGTTTATTAAATCACCTCTTTGATATGGAATAGAATATGTTATTATCTTATGATTTTTATATAATTCCTTTTCGATAGCACTCAATAAATTATCTAAGTTTTCGTGAGTCTTTGCGCTTATTCTAATGGCATTAGGGTATTGTGGAGGGATATATAAATAATTATCCAATTTATCAGTTTTATTAAACACATATATTATTGGGATATCTTTTACTCCGAGCGACTCTAAAACATTATTTGTTGTTTGTATTTGATTTTCATAATTTGAGTTGCTGGAATCAACTATATGTAAAATCAAATGAGATTCCTTTATTTCTTCTAAAGTCGATTTAAAAGCATCAACTAAATGATGAGGTAATTTATTAACAAACCCAACAGTGTCTGTCAATAAGAATTCCCTTTTTGACTCTAACCTTATAGCCCTCGTTGTTGTCTCTAAGGTTGCAAATAACATATCCTTTTCAAATACTTCTTTTTTAATCCCATTAGAAAAAGATAATAAAGCATTTAAAATAGTCGATTTTCCGCTATTTGTATAACCAACCAAACTTACAACTTGCATATTTTGTTGTTTACGGTGTACTCTTTGGTTAGCACGTTGTTTTGTTGCGGTTTCTAATTCGGTTTTTAATAAGGCTATGCGATCTTCAATATTTCTTCGATCCAGTTCAAGCTGCGTTTCACCTTGACCTTTTCCATGGGCGGCTCCTCCAGCACCACGTTGTCTTGATAGTCCTTGCCTTAATCCCGTTAAGCGTGGTAACATATAACGAAGAGAAGCAATATCAACTTGAAGAAGAGCTTCTTTTGTTCTTGCTCTTCGTTTAAAAATTTCTAATATCACGTAAGTGCGGTCATATACAAGTATTTCTAATTCTTTTTGTAAAGTATTAATTTGTGATGGTGTTAATTCATCATTAAAAATAATAACATCAGCATCATGATTGGCGATGGCTATTTTTATTTCTTCTAGTTTTCCTTTTCCAATGTATGTATGCTTATTTATTGCTTCCAAGTTTTGATTTACTTCATCAACTATCTCAATTTCACAAGCCTCTGATAATGCTCTCAATTCCTTCATTTCTTCAAAAAAATCAATATCAGATTTTTTTGAAGAGTTTTTTATTTGTTTAGTATTTACACCCACCAATATTCCTATTTGTGCCATTTTGCTTCTCCTAATTAATAATTTCTTTATAATATTATTATACCATATTTTTAAAAAAAATTACATAAAAAATGCGATATAATATAAAAAACGTGATACACTTAAAATTATTAGAATACTCGGCAAAAAACGATTGGACAGCCGTTTTTAGGTTGATTATAAGATGATGAGAAACAAAAAGCAAAAAATTTGTTTTTCACCAAATTCTTCTACAAACATAACATATTATATTTAATTTTATAAAATATTAAGTTCCATAGAATATGCTATCAATAATATTGTATAATGCTTAAATGAACATTGAGAATATTGTAGGTATATTAATTATTAAAAACAATTCTCCAATTTTAATTTCAACTAACTTAATTCACTATCCCATTTAAATATACTACTCACACAAAATGTCAATTATATCAAAAAGCAGGCGAGTAAACAAGAAAAAAGTTTTAAATAATATTTAGACTTTTTCTAAAATTATTGATATTTTGGATAATTTATAGTATAATACAATAGATATTAAAGTTTTTAGTTATTATTAAGAAAAAATTGTTATTATAGGGAGGAAAGTTTTGGAAAAGTTTCAGGAATTAGAAAAAAGTAGAAAGAATAGTCTATATTTTATTATGGCTGGAATTGGAATATTCGTTCTAGGAGCAATATTATTATTGCTGTTAATGAATACAAACGTTGCCTTTTTAGGAATTATTGTTGCACTTGCAGGAATCGTCGTATTAGGGATTGGCGCTTCAAAGGCGGCATCACTAACAAAGAAATTTAAAAGTGACATGATGCATTCTCTTCTTAATGAGGTCATTCCAGGCGCAACTTTCAATGCATCTATGGGTATTCCAATGAATGATATATATAGTTGTGGTTTTCTTGCCAAGGCTGACCGTTCATATACAGAAGATTTAATTCAAGGTAATATTGAAGGTGTCAAATTTAAGACTTGTGATTTGAAGTTAGAAGAAAAACATGTCCATCATACAGCTAAAGGGCAAACGGTTGTTCAATATGTCACATATTTTCAGGGACGTTTTTTTGAAATAGATTTTAATAAAGAATTCAAAGGAAAATTATTCGTGACAGAAGGACGCCTTCCAACATTATTTTCTAAAATGAAAAAAGTTGAATTGGAAAGTGCAGAGTTTAATAAAAAGTTCAAAACATATTCTGCTGATGAATTGTCGGTCTTTTATGTTTTAACCCCACATTTAATGACATCTTTGATGGAACTTGAAAGAAGAAACCCTGGGGTTATAGCAATGTCATTTAGTAGTACAAAGTTAGTTATTGCTATTGATAATCGCCGTGATACTTTTAGTATTAGATTGACACAAAAAATTGATGAACGTTTGCTTGATGCGTTTAAAAAAGATATTGAAGTAATAAAGGAAATTATATTGGAATTAAAATTAAATAGAAATATATTTATAAAGGAGGAATAGAATATGTTTTTAAAATTAGGACCTGGAGCAATTGCTGCTATCGTTATTGTTATCATTATTTTAGTTATAGTGATTTCAATTGTTGGCTGGTACATTAGTACAATGAATTTACTTCGTCGTTTAGAAGTAAAAGTTGAAGAATCAGCATCTGGAATTGATGTTGCATTAACAAAACGTTTTGATGTTCTAACAAAAATGTTAGATACAACTAAAGGTTATGCAAAGCATGAAGCTGAAACTTTAGAAAAAGTTATCAAATGGCGTAGTGGTATTCCATCTGATGCAACAATGGAAGAAAAAAGTGAATTCGCATCTTCAATGGCAAAAGTAGCAAATGGATTAAACGTGATTGTTGAAAAATATCCAGATTTGAAAGCTGATAAAATGTTCACAAATCTACAAAAAACTATTTCGGATACTGAAGAGCATTTACAAGCTTCAAGACGTCTATATAATTCTAATGTTACAACTATTAATGCAAAGATAGTATCTTTCCCTACTAGTTGGGTAGCAAAAAGAATTGGTATGATTAAGAAAAAGTTCTTTGAAGCTGAAGAAGCAAAAAGAGTAGATGTAAAAATGGAATTTTAATTATCTTGAAAAAGAACTCCTTTCTTAATTATAAGTTAGGAGTTTTTCTTTTTAAAAAATATTTTAATTTTTTTATTTAATGTATTGACATACTATGTGATACGTAGTATAATATTGGTGTGTTTATATTTTTTTACATATAATACTATGCATTGCATAGTATTAAGAGAGGAGAATACATGGATATCCAGTTAAAAAAGGGGTTAGTAGAAGTGTGTGTCTTAGCTGTCTTAAGGTCTAAATCATCATATGGCTATAAAATCATTACAGATATTTCTGATGTCATTGAAATATCAGAATCTACTTTGTATCCAATTTTAAGAAGATTAGAAACAAGTGATTGCTTGGAAACCTATACACAGTTCTTTAATGGTAGGCAAAGACGTTATTATAGAATAACGAATAAGGGCATTGATAAAATTGATAATTTTATGAATGAATGGGCGGAAATGGACATTATTTATAGTTTTATAAAATCGAAAGGAGTAGGAGAAAATGAAAAGAAAAGAGTTTATTAGAATTTTAGCTTCAAGAATTAACTTCACAAGTGATGAAGAAAGAAATAATATTTTAAATTACTATGATGAGTTGATAATTGAAAAGATAGAAGATGGTGAAAAAGAAGAAGATGTTATTGCAAGTCTTGGTTCTGTTGAATATATTGTTCGTAGTTTAAATGGAAATTCTTATAATACATCAACAACAAAACTAGTTATTGATGAAAAAGAAGAAACGCATACCGAAAGTATAAAACAAAAACAAAAAGAAAAAATTAAAACAGAAAAGAAAGTACATGTTGGTGGTATTATTGGATATGGCGTGCAAGTATTTGTTTTCTTTGTTTTAATCTCAATGTTTGCTTCTTTTATATCATATTGTGTCTATAGCATGGTTTTGGGTGTTATCACATTTGTCTCTCTAATTCCTGATTTACAAGGTCAGTTTGATGCTATTGCCTTAAAATTAGGTTCAACAGCAGTAATTTTTGGTTTGTCATTAATCTTTTTACCACTTTTTATAATGGCTTTAAAGAAATTTATTAAATGTTTTATTAGAGCAATAAAGGGATTCTTTGGTTCAATTTTTGGAAGGAGAGTAACCGTATGAGAAAATTAAGTATTTTTCTTGGAGTACTACTGCTACTTGGTGGTTTTGGTTTATGTGGTTATGCTATTGCAGTTAATGGTTTTGATTTTTCATCGCTAAACACAGCTACTAATTATGAAATAAAAAATGTAACTGATAATATTGCAAAAAACATTGATATTTATGCATACAATGCTTCAGTTACAATTAATAAGGATGGAGAAGAAGGTATAAGAGTTGAATATGCTGAATCTAGTTTAGTGCATTATGCAGTAGAACAAGGCGAAACATTAAAACTTTATGATGATACTGCCTTTTATGTTAGATTTAATAATTGGGATTTTAATAAATATTATATAACAATTACTTTGCCTTCAACATTTAATGGAGATATTAAAATAAAGTCAACAAACGCTGAATTTAAAATAAATAATATAACTTGCCAGTCTCTTGATTTGCATAGTACAAATGGGGCGTTCACAATCAAGGATACACAAGTAGAGAAAAAAATTGCTATATCAACAACAAATGGTGCAATCAATTTAGAAACAGTTGTGTCTGAAAATATTGAAGTGGCGACTACCAATGGAAGATTTGATTTTAAATATGTAAATGTCAGTAGTGATTTTACGGCTAAAACGACAAATGGTCGAATTACTTTACAAGAAATAAAAGTAGGGACTGGATATTTTAAATCAACAAATGGAAGTATTCAAGGAACGCTGGTAGGAAGTGCTAGTGATTATCATATTGTATCTTCAACAACTAATGGTAAAGATATCATTCCTCAAACAAATGGCACAAATAAAGTGGAATTTAAATCAACCAATGGCGATATAAATATTTCATTTGCATAATTATATTTTGATAAATGTTATAAAATAAAAAGGGACTAACGTTAAATGCACTGATGATATGAATTTTATTAATGCATTGGAAGGAAAAAATAAGGAGAAGAGTTTATGGAAGTAATTAAAAATTTTTTAGGATCAATTGAAAATATGATAAAACCATTATGGGGTTTTATTGATAACTTTTTACAAAAAGAATTGTATATAATTTATGCATGTATAAGCATTATTGTTATTATTCTATTGATTGCCGGCTTTATAGCAATGTTAAAGAAAATGCCTAAGTTTTTCATTTTTTTAGTTGTACTTTTAACAATCATTGCCGTATGTGTATGGTTCTTATATTATAAAAGTTAAATATGAAAAGGGGCATAATTAAATAATAACCCAAAATACAAACAGGTGAGTTGATAAAACTCACCTGTTTGTATTATATATGTTGTACCTTATAATTAATTACATAATGATTTTTTGATAATGATAACAAATAATATTGAAAAATTAAAGTCATATTTACAAAGTTATAGACTTATAGTAAAATATTGTTATAGAAGTATAATAGAGGAATTAGAATATAATGAAACTAAAAGAACGCGCTAAAAAATTAAAAGTAGATATTCCAGCTGTGTTTATTGCCCTAAAGAAAAAGGAAACCCCATTTCTAGCAAAATTATTTGCAGCCATAACTATTGTTTATGCACTTTCCCCAATTGACTTAATCCCAGATTTTATTCCGATTTTGGGATACATTGATGATTTGATTATCCTACCACTATTTATCGCTTTAACAATCAAGTTTATTCCAAATGAATTGTTTGAAAAATGTAGAGAAGAAGCAATTGGAATGTGGGAAAATGGTAAACCTAAAAAATGGTATTATGCAATCCCCTTTATATTGGTATGGTTATTGATAATATTCTTAATAGTTAAAGCAATATGGTTATAAATCAAATTTATTTATAGTTCGCTTTCAAACTTTTATATTGTAAAAAAAGATAAACTAATGTATAATATACAAAAAAGAGGTAAAAAAATGGCGACAAAAAAGCAAAAACAAAAAACAGTCAAAAAAGTAGCAAAGCAAGTAAAAAAGCAGAAAACAGGAATTAAAGTTTTAATCATTATTATCTTATTAGCTATTGTTGGCCTAGGTGGATATTTTGGCTTTACTGGTTACAAAGAAGTCCAAGGCATTGTTCAAGAAATATCAGACTATGAGATTAATATTCCTGATCAAACAACAGAAAATCTCGTTTTACCAACTAAAATTGGGGACCAAATAACGATTTCCTGGACAACAAGCTCTGAGATTATAACTCCAACAGGTATTGTCACACGACCTAGTTATAATCAAAAAGACACTTATGTAACATTAACTGCTGAATTTTCAATATCATATAAAAACTTCTTAGCACCAATGCTAGAATCAATGGTTATGAAAGATGAATTAAGCATTAAAACATTTAAAATTAAAGTTCTAAAAAATGAAGCTACTCCAGAAGAAATAGCTTTGGAGGTTTTAAAGAAAATATATCTTCCATCAGAAACTTATTCTTCTATCTTACTTCCAAGTGTATGTTATCTTGATGGAGCTACTATAATTTGGCAAAGTGATGAGAACACAATATTATCTTCAAATGGTGTTGTTAATACACCAGCTGATGACACACTTGTAACACTTCGAGCTACTATTGCTTACCAAGGTATTACAATGGATAAAGACTATAATGTATTAGTAAAAAGTGAAGAAACAGAATTATTAATTATTGATGATTATTTTGATAACTTATCGGCAACATCTCGTTATTCAGATATTAAAATGTCTGAATATATTACATATATAAATGGTCGAATAATCCAGGATAAAGATAATCCATCAAGTGATGATACCGATACTAATCCAACATATCCTTCTTATATCAAACTAAGAAAAGATTCTGGAACCGGAGAAGACATAAAAAGTGGTGGTTTCATAATTGATAATATTATTAACCCAAATATATTAAAGTTCGATTATATGTTTTCAGGAACTCAAGCTAGTGAAACTTCATATTTAGATATTAAAATTGAATATATGAAAGCTGGTCAAAGTGGTGTATATACAGAAGAAGTAAATGTAAAACATTATAGTGATTATAAAACTTACGAGTTAGATTTGAGTGATTATGATACGGTTAAAATCACCATTATTCATGTATGGCCAACATCGGGTGAATGTTTCATAAATATTGATAATGTCTCTCTTTCAACAAAAATTTCTGATAATAATTTAGAATCTTGGGTAATTAATAATACACCCACAACTACGGCATCATCACTAATGCTCCCAACAACGACAATGTATGGTGGTAGTATTACATGGAGTAGCAGCAATCAAAGTATAATATCAGATTTAGGTTATGTAAACCAACCAAATGAAATGATTTTTGTAACAATGACGGCGACTATTGCTTATCAAGGAATAATACATATAGTGACTATTGAGATTAAGATTAATGGTTTACTATCATCTACACCATTAGAAATATATTTCATTGATATTGGAAAATATGGAAGTAGTGATTGTGGTGAATCAATTTACATAAAATATGGTAATATAGATATAATTGTTGATGCTGGAGATCATTTTGATAGTACAAAACAAGCCATTGAAGAAACAATAAATCAGCATTTAGAAGATGGGGTTATTGATTATGTCATTGCTACACACCCAGATAGCGATCATATTGGTGGAATGGCTAATTTATTTGCAAAATATGAAGTAGCAAACTTAATTAAATTTGAAGGAGAAAAAGACTCACAAAAATTTAAAAATATGAAAGATGCATATGTTGCAGAAGGCTGCAATATTTATCAAATTCACAGTGATATAATATCAAAGAATAAACAAGATAAGTTCATTGTTTTGGATACAGAGATTTATATTAGTTTTATTGATACTACATATTATTTATCTGATGAATCAAATGGAAAAAGTATAGTCTTTATGTTAGAAGCATATGGCACGAGAATTCTTATGACTGGGGATGCTGATAATGGAAGTGGGCATACAAATCTCGAAAAAAATTATATGTCAACAGTAGGAGATGTAGATATTTTGAAAGTTGTTCATCATGGAACAGCCAATGGAACAGATCCTTTATTTCTAAATGCTATCAAACCAGAAGTGGCAATCATATGTAATGGTAACTATTTAGGCAATAAACATGGTCATCCAACACCAAAAGCAGTAGGTAATTTATATAATTATAGTAGCAGTATAAAAGTTTATGCGATATGCGGTGGTGGAACAGTTGATGGTCAGAAGCAAGCAAGTGGTACATATGTTTGTTCTAGTGAAGATCGTTTTAACCAACGCAATGGAACAATTACTTTGTTAGTTGATAACAATGGTTATTCATTCACATCAGAGTATTACGGAGATAATATTTTTGAACTTGGTAATACAATTTACTGGCAAGCAATAAAGAATCTTGGATTAGCATAAAAAATAGTTATATTTTGGGGAACATCTTTGTAAATAAAGATGTTTCTTTTAAATAAAAAACAAGCTATCTACATATAGTGTATATGAGAGGATACACAATGATTGATGATATTTTATATAAAGACATTATCGACTTGATGGAAGTAAATCGTTCTGTAGTTGAATACGAATGTATCGGAACAGAAGTTTTACTATTAGCATTAGTTAGCATTGAGGATTCAATGACTAACTTGATATTAAAAGAAATGAAGGTAACCAAAGAAACTATTGCTGATAAAATTAAAGAATCATTCTTTATAAGACCACAAACAAAATACACTCAAACCTTAGAAAATGTAATTAAAGAGGCTAAATTATTAGAAAGTGAACAAGAATATGTTTACGATGAAGCCTATTTGTTTAGTTTACTAAACAATAAAGATAACGTTGCTTTAGAAATTCTGAAGAGCTTACAAATTGAAGGCAAAATTATCTTAGATGAATTGAGCAATGCTTTAGATTACTTGCAACAGGAATCAAATCTGCTTATTAATATGACAAGGCTGGTTAAAGAGAAAAAGACTAATCCCTTTATCGGAAGAGAAGATTATATTGAAAAAATTGATAGAATTCTCTCAAAAAAGCAAAAGAATAATTGCATGTTAATTGGTCTTGCAGGAGTAGGCAAGAGTGGACTCGTGGAAGGGGTAGCACAAACGTATTTAAAAAACAAACCAGATGTCACAATTTATCAGCTGGATTTGGGTGCTTTGATTGCTGGAACTAGGTACCGTGGAGATTTAGAAGAAAGATTAATGGACACATTAGATGAATTAAAAGAAATAAATTGTATTTTATTTATTGATGAAATTCATAATATTTTGGCAGGATCATCCTCAGAAAATACCCTTGACATAGCAAATTTATTAAAACCTTATTTAGCAAGGTCAATGATAAAATGCATTGGTGCGACAACCGTTGAAGAATATTATAAAACAATTCATAAAGATAAAGCCTTGGCCAGACGCTTTCAAAATATTTATATAAATGAACCAAAGGCAGATGAATGTTTTCGTATTTTAAAAGGAATCAAAAAAGATTATGAAGCATTTCATAATGTCATTTATACAGATGAAATTTTGCATTTTATAATTCATGCTTCAAAGTATAATCTACATAATAATTTTCCAGATAAAGCTATCGATATATTGGATGAAAGTGGCCTTTTAACAGCTAGAAAGAAAAAAACATATGTCACTCAGGATATTATCAAAGGACTAATATTTGAAAATCTAGGAATTAGCTATAATGATGTTTTGAAGAAGACCCAAAAAACAAAAAATAATATTCAAAATGACATAATAAACTATTTGAATTTAGTAAATGATAAATATATAACATCATATGAAATAGAAACAAATGATGAGAAAAATCAAATTATTAAAGATTTAGTGCATATATTCAATTTTACTGAAGATATCATTTTAGAAATTGATTTAAATGATTATCCAAGCGACCACCATCTAGCATCATTACTTGGAACTTCCCCTGGTTATATAGGGTATGATGATGGAGGAATTCTAAGTAACCATGTTATAAAACATAATATCATTGTTGTCATTTTTAAAAATTATTTAGCAGGAAATATAGTTTTAGACCGCATAATCACAAAAATCAAAAGTACAGGAAAGATTAAAGATTTTAAAGGAAATGAACTTAATTTTTTAAATTGTTTTCTTTTCTTTATGAAGGAAGATAAAAAATCAATTGGTTTTGAAAGTAATTAATTGATGTATTTAAAAGAAGAAAATTTTTGTTATATTCAAAAAACTATATTACTTTTGCTACATCAGTTCAAAGTAATATAGTTTTTTATTATTCATTATAAAAAATGGTAAATACGCCGGTTTGCGTATTTGCTTTTTTGGAAAAAGGTATTAAAATATATAATATTAAAAGTTATTTAATAAGGAGAAAAACAATGAAAAAAAGTAGAAATCTAAAAGCAAGAATAATCAATCTAGTATTAGCAATTTTAACAATGCTATGTATTACATCATTTAATATGAGTGAGGTTTATGCCATAGAAAAACCAAATAATATAATCCCACAAGTAACAAATATCATTGGCAAAGTATCCTTGGTTGCAACAGGAGATCATACAATAACTATAACTGAAAAAGGAAAAGTATATAGTTGGGGAAATAATAACTATGGTCAGTTAGGAGATGGGACAACAATTAATAGTGGTCTTCCAATAGAAATTACACAAAATTTCAACCTAACAGATGATAAAATAGTAGGGGTATCAGCAGGTTTTTATCATACAATAGTTAGAACTGAAAAAGGAAAAGTATATAGTTGGGGAAATAACGGCAATGGTCAGTTAGGGGATGGGACAACAAGTAATAGTGGTCTTCCAATAGAAA
>JAVBLL010000017.1:0-54178 GCA_031553555.1 Bacilli bacterium | reverse complement strand
AGAAAAGTTTGGTGACAATAGCAAAGTGGATACACCTGTTCCCATCTCGAACACAGTAGTTAAGCACTTTTACGCTGATGATAGTTGGGTTTTTACCCCGCAAAAGTAGGTAGTTGCCAAGCTTTCTTTCTATTTTGATTTAACAAACATTTTGCCTCCATAGCTCAGTTGGTTAGAGCACATGACTGTTAATCATGGGGTCCTAGGTTCAAGTCCTAGTGGGGGCGCCATTTCGTGGCCTATTGGAGAAGCGGTTTAACTCACATGCCTTTCACGCATGCACACACGGGTTCGAATCCCGTATAGGTCACCAAAGAAAATACTAAAGAACATTATATAAATGTTCTTTTTTTATGTAGTAATTATTGAGTTTTATTTTTACAAATGTCAAACGATAGTTGATTATTAACAAAAACACCTCTATTGATATCAACTAATAATTGTAATATAATAATGTTGTAGTTATTAAATAAAAATGAAAAGGAGATTAATTATGAATATTGGATTAAAAATTAAAAAACTAAGGCATCAAAAAAGCGCTACACAAGAGGAATTAGCAAGTTTTGTGAGTGTTTCAACACAAGCAGTATCAAAATGGGAAAATGGCGGAACTCCAGATATTGAGTTATTACCAAAGATTGCTGAATATTTTGAAGTTAGTATAGATGTTCTCTTTGATTTACCAGTACGTGATATTTACAGTATTGAAGAAAGATTAGAGAAATATTTTTGTAATATTCCGAATCAAGAACGATATTTTAAGGCAATGGATTTATTTTGGAAAATAAGTAATTGCATTATTGGTAATGATGAAATAAATGATTTAAGTGATATAATATCGAAAGATTCAGTTAGTCATATGGATATAACACAACCGGGGGGAACATGCCTAATGCGAATGGCAAGTGAAGAAACCTTTTTCTTTATAGCACCATATCCCACAAATGGTTATAATTATCTGTTACATCATAGCGATGATTATATAAAAGCATTTGGAATTTTAGGAAATAAAGATATATTTGATGCAATAGTTTTATTATATAAAAGAGTAAATAGGAACTTTACAGCTAAATTATTTATTAAAGAAATGGGAGTTTCTAATAGCCGAGCAGAAGAGATAATTATTGATTTAGGTAGATTAAATCTTATTACAGTAACTGAAATTGAATTAGATAATGAAATTCAAAAGACTTATTCATTAAATAAAAACACTGCAATAATAGGATTACTAGCCTTTGCTGACATGATAGTCAAAAGACCTAATATTTTCAATAATTATTATGGGGATAGTAATACATTTTATTTTAAATAGCATAAAAAGTACTATAAAAGTAAGATGATTAATCAGAAATATTACCACAAATACAAAACAAATTTTTTGCATTTTAAACTCTACCTTTTAATAACAATACCTAAAATGTTATTAACAAAAATATAATAAATTTTAGTTTGGGGTTCGTATACTAAACCGAACGGCTCACCATTACTTGTACTGAAGAACATTGAATTAATGTTCTTTTTTATATTCCTTCGCACTGTTCAATATATAGTTGAGTCAAACAATTACAGGTTGTGATATTTAACTAAAGGTTGCTTGCTATATTAAGCAGATAATAGTAAAATGTATTTGTTACAAGGAGGTAATTTTAAAATGATAGGAAGTGCATTTTTTGATAAAAGATTATGTGGTAAATGGAAAAGTGAAAAATTTGAGATAAATGGTAGTGAGACTATTATTTTCTTAAATATTGAATGGCTAGATAAAGAAAAAAAAGCTAAGGTTACAGGTAATTTTGACAAAGCTTTTTTTGCAAATGAAGTCTTATACGTGGAGTATAGTTATAATACTTTATATTTCTTCCACAATGACTACAAATATCGTGCTGAATATATTTTAGCTTTAGACAATGACAGTATAATCAAATGTGATTTTTTTATTAAAAATTGTTTTGGTATGAGTGGGGTTTTTGAAAGAAAAATAACTTTTAATCGTATGTCAGAAGAGGAAGAAGAAAAATATAAATATGTTGTTGAACCAAAAAATATGAGTCGACTAAATATTTTGAAAGAGTATGCTGAATATGGATTAGAAAATCTTAAAAAAACAAACTATATATATAAATTTGATGAATATCAAAATATGAAAAATTTTATTGAAAATAATAATTTGAATAATTTAGTAAAAGATAAAAAAGATTTTGAGATAGCAATTGAACTAATGAATTGGTTGTGTGGACAGTATAAACATGGTGATATCGGTTTTGGCGGTGTCACAACACCACAAGCAATTATGGAATTTGCTGATAAAAATGAAAAACGAACAAATTGTCGCGGGTTATCTATTATATTAGCTCATTTACTGAGAGCTTATAATCTTAGAGCATTTCACCTGACATGCATGCCATATGAGGAACCTTTTAGTGATTGTCATGTTATTGTAAGTGTATATTGTGAAAGCATAAAAAAATGGATAATGCTTGATCCTACATATAATTTATATTTAAAAAATAAAAATGGCGAAATTATAAGTGCGGATGAATTTAGGGAATGCTTAATAAATAATGATGAAATAACTACTAATGATAATTGTCATAAAAATATCTTTTCAATAAAAAATTATTCAAATTATATGGCTAAAAACTTTATTAGGTTGGAGCGAGGCACATCAGAATATTATGGATGTGATGAGAATGATGGACGTATAATATTGTTACCAGAAAAGTATTATCAAAATGAAATTAACAATTTTAAAAATCAACAGATTAAAAATGACTATATTACAACTAAAGAAGAATTTTGGAGTGATTAACCTATAAGTTATTGGATACTTTCGATTACATTATCCATAACTTATTGTTATAAGAACATAAAAAACTCTATTTCCATAGTTGATATTGAATGACGGCGGATAACTTCAGGTACGGTTCACCATTATTTGAACTGAAGAACATATATAATGTTCTTTTTTTAATTACTTTTAATATCAAGTGTAATATTATTTTATAAACATAATGATTATCATTGTTGCATTTTTTAACATTTAATGATATAATATTATTAATTGATTTGCTATGCATGCAATAGTAAATGGTTCCAATCCATAAAAAGGGTCTAAATTAGTAACGCCATCGCTCAAGGAGAAAAGGGGAACCATTTAATTCTGCTAAGATTATATATAAACATGTAATAATATAAAATTATATTGTTAGTCTTATAAAACAAAAAATATAGTTATGAGTTATTTTATAACAGGAGAGAAAAATGAAAGTTATTGCCAAAAGAGTTAGAATACTAGCAATTGTTTGTATTGTAGCTGCCATTGTTATTGTAATATCTGGAATAGCATTATTAAATGTTACAGATGATGGTAGCACAACTATTCCTGCAATAGTGCTTTTTTCTATTTCGGGGTTTCTTTTTTTGTTAGCATTAATTAATTTGTTTATTAAGCCAAATAAAATACTTTTATATGATGATATAAAAAATGAATTATTAATAAGACGAAAAGGGGCGAAATTATCTTTTCCGATTGAAATACCGATTTCTGATGATTCTAAATATTTTGTTATACCAATATGTAATATAATTTCAACTAAAGGAATAAATAAGCCAGAGGGAAGCAGCAGTTCTTTCGGGGCAGTGGGTTATTTAGCAACCACAAAAAATATTAATAGATTGGAAATTGAATTTATTTATCAAACTAATACATATAATGGTATAGTAAATAATTTAAATAATGTTGAAGAAGCTGCATCTTTTATTATATATCAAAGAAACAAAATAATAAATGAAAATAATAAATAAATCTTTTATTATAATATACTAAATTCAATATTAAATGAATTTAGACAAATAACGGCGGATAAATTCACGCATGGTTCACCATTATTTGTACTGAAGAACATATAAAATGTTCTTTTTATTTTGGTATATCATTTATGACTTTTTTAGATTTTTGGCAATGGCATGCTGAAACGTATATTATTATTCTATTTCTTGCTACTTTTAATAATCCTATAATAAAATCTGTAAAGCGAGTTGGAAAAGATATAATTAAATTTCTTGACATTATACCGATATCGGTATATAATATCATTGAGGTGATAACATATGATTTATAAATCAGTTAATTATTTTGCAATGAAATGGAACTTAAATGAAAGAAGGGTTAGACTGCTATGTGAAGAAGGACGCATAGCCGGTGCAATTAAGATTGGCAGGAATTGGTCAATACCAGAAGATGCGGTAAAACCTGTTGATTTAAGATTAAAACAAAGTGACATATTTTCTGGCGTTAATAAAGAATTTGAAAATTGTGATTCATTAAAAGAAATAATTGATAGTTATAGACCGTTTTCGAAAAATTTGTCAATTCAGTTAAAAGATGCATTAATTGTAGATTGGACATATAATACAAATGCAATAGAAGGAAATACATTAACTATTTCAGAAACCAAAATTGTGTTAGAGGAAGGTATGACAATTGGTGGTAAATCGCTTAAAGAACATTTAGAAGCAATAAATCATAAGGAAGCCATTTTATTTTTAGAGGAATTAGTTGAAAAAAATTCGGAATTAACGGAATATAGTATAAAATGTATTCATGCTTTAATATTAAAAAATATAGACAATGAAAATGCAGGTAAATATCGCAATGAAAATGTGATTATAAGTGGCGCCACACATATTCCTCCATCACATCTTATAGTTCAAGAAAAAATGGCAAAACTAATAAGCGATTATCAAAAAAAATGGGATAAACTCCATCCTATTGTTATCGCATCTTTATTGCATGGAGAGTTTGTAAAAATTCATCCATTTATAGATGGTAATGGCAGGACAGCTAGATTGTTACTTAACTTTATTTTAATGAAATGTGGATATCCTGCAATAATTATAAAAAAAGAAAATAGATTAGAATATTATGGGGCGCTTGATGTAGCACATGTTCATGGAGATTATAATGCTTTTATCAATTTAATTAGTAAATTAGTATTAGAAAGAGAAAAGTTATACATATCTTTACTTGCTTAGATTATTGACATGAAAAGCTCAAAATTATACGGTTGCAAGTTGATGACGGCAGATAACTTCACGTATGGGTTACCATTTGAAATGCCAGAATATAGAAATATATTCTTTTTTTTTAATAAATGTCTTTTGTGATATAATTAAATTAGCTTATCAAAATATTAGTATATTTGATATTGAATTAATAGGGAGGATCAATATGTATCAAGTGAATGAAACGAAAAAATTACTTGAAGAAATCATAATATTAAAAAATGAAAAAATTATTGGAGCAGAGATACTTATAGAAGCATTTTTTGAGTTTCTTAAATATGAAATTATTTGTGATGAAGATGAATATTTAGTTGAAGCTATTGCGATGCAAGATTATAATTGTTATACAGAAGAATATGAAGAAGAAAAAATGCATCTTATTTTAACAAGACAAATGATATATGAAGGAGTAAATTCGTTTTTTCAAACTTCATTAAATATATCTTTTCAAATGACCCCTTATTTTGAAAAATATAGATTAAAAATTAATTTTTTTTCTTTCATTAAATTATTAATAGGTAAAAATAGACATTCAATTTGGGCAACAAAAGATTCGAAAAATTACATTCCAAAATTAATAAGTGATATTTTAAGAAATGGTGTTTTTGAAACCTATGTTGTGACCTTTCAAGATGCAGAATAATAGTGCAAGTAAATACTAAGTATTTAAAATAATATCCAATATTTAATTTACAAAAGTTTAATAATATAGTTTATATGTTGTTTAATATTTTGAATGGTTAGAGCATTGAAAATGTTTTTTATTATTGTTTTGATTGATAGTTGCTATTAAATAATCATCAATATAAAATATATAATCTAATATATTAAGGTAAATTAGAGAATAAAGTTCTAATATGTGGTTTTAAAGGTGCTACTAATGTTATTAAATTTTACTAGATAAAATTGATATACAAATAAAAAAATAGTTTATGATTAATGTAATTAAAAAATTTGAAAGGAATAATTAAAACTTCACATTATACCGATAACGGTATATAATATCATTGAAGTGATAGTATATGAATTACAAATCAGTTAATTATTTTGCGATTAAATGGTACTTAAATGAAAGAAGAGTTAGACTACACTTGTTTAAATTAGTGGCATAAAAATTCAAAATTATATGGTTGCAAGTGGATGATGGCAGATAACTTCACGTATGGGTCACCATTATTTGCATTGAAGAACATTTTTGATGTTCTTTTTCTTTTTATTAAAAAGTAATCATGTTTTTGACTTTAAAAGAATGAATTATTTGACAAGTATCAAAAAAAGCAGTATAATATAAATAATATTAATTGCTATCTTTAAAGGAGGTATTTGATATGAAAATTTTAAAAGGATTATTAGCAATAATTATTAATGTTTTGCTTATTCCCATTTATATCTTTATTCCTATTTATGCTCTTATTGAAATTATTATTATAAAAAATTCATCTTATGTAAGAAAAAACAAAATTAGGTTAAAAGGATTTTATTTTTTGGGTATTACAAGAGACCCAATATTTTTAATAAAGAATGTATTAGTGAAAAATAATATAAATCTTAAGATTCTTGATATAAAACATGATATTTTTGGAGAAGGACTTATACTAACAAGTGATAATGAAACTATGATACTTTATTTGCCTTTTAAGAATATTTATTATACAGATGATGAATATTTTATACAACCACTTAGCGATGACAATGAAACTTATAAATTGAATTTTATTATTGAAGAAATAAAAAATACTAATTCAATTAGTTTGAATAATCTTAAATTATTGGCTAACATTGATATGGTTTTTTGTTCGGAAGAAATTAATCTATTAAAAAACGATAATAGGATTATATCATTTAAAAATAATATAAATGGCATTAAAAAAATATTAATAAATTGTATATGAGAAGAATGTAATCTAGAAGAGAAATATGCTCTTTCATTGAGAGGTCTTATTCGTTTGTATATACATATTTATCATTATCGTTGCAAAAGGAATGTTGAAGGATAAGTTCATGCACGTTTTACCATATTTCGACTAGTTAGAACGTTGAAAAATGTTCTTTTTATTTTCCAAATTGCAATTTCTTATTGTAATAATGTTATTAATTTTTATTACCTTATCTAATAAAAATTGGGAGTAAAAAATTGCATCAGATAAAAGGAAAGTGAAAGAAAGGGTGCAACTAATATTTTAATTAATGATGAAAAATCAAAATATTAATTAGTTAATTACTTGCTTGAGGTAAAATGAAAATCATATACTAAAGGGACGGGACTAGGTTTGTAATAATGGATTTTGAAATATTAAAAAAGGAATTTATAGGATACAAGAATATCAAGTAGGATAAAGGATGCAAACTGCTAGTCAAAAATTATTGATTGTCATAGAATTATTTAAAATAAAAAAGAAGAACTTTTGAAGAATAAAATGTCTCTCGGCATGCGTTTCTTGAGTAATATTATAATATATATAAAAGTAGTAAAAATTGGATTGAACTAAATCAAAACAAGAAAGTAGGAAAAATGTTATTTAAAGAATTTGATCTTAGTAGCCAAATACTTAGATCGTTAGAAGAACAAAAATATGAGGAAGCATCTCCAATTCAAGAATTGGCAATACCTGCAATTTTAGCTGGTAATGATATTTTAGGATGTGCTCAAACTGGAACTGGGAAAACATGTGCTTTTGTTGCCCCTATGATACAAAAGATATTTGAACAGCCATCAAGTAAAAAAATCAAGGGACTAATAATTAGTCCAACGAGAGAATTAGCGATTCAAATTTATGAAAACGCCAAAATATATGGAAAGTATACAAATATTAAGGTTGCAGCTATATATGGTGGTATTAGTGAACAAAATCAAAAAAGAGAACTATCACAAGGCGTTGATATCTTAGTTGCTACACCCGGTAGACTTCTTGATTTCATCAATCAAAAAGTGGTTAATATAAGCGCTATTGATTACTTTGTTTTAGATGAAGCCGATCGTATGCTTGATATGGGATTTATTAATGATATAAAAAAGATCATAAAGTATATTCCCTCAAAGAGGCAAACTTTATTATTTTCGGCGACAATTCCGGATACTATTAAAGTATTGTGCAATCAATTATTGAATAATCCCATTCACATCAATGTAACGCCCCCAACACCAACGGTTGAGAAAGTTGTGCAAAAATTGTATTATGTGGATAAAAATAACAAGACTAATTTGTTGATTGATATAATCAAAAATAACTCAATCCCGTCTGCTTTAGTTTTTTCAAGAACGAAACATGGAGCCGACCGAATTCAAAAGTTTTTAATGAGAGCAGGGATATCAAGTGCAGCAATTCATGGAAATAAAAGTCAAACGGCAAGGCAAAATGCTTTGAATAGTTTTAAAGATAATAAAATAAAGGTCTTAGTAGCAACAGATATTGCTGCCAGAGGGATAGATGTAGACAATTTGTCGCATGTTTTCAACTATGATTTACCGGATACAGCAGAAACATATGTTCACCGAATTGGTAGAACTGCACGTGCTGGCAAGGCTGGTGAGGCAATTGCTTTTTGCTGTATTGATGAATGTGATATGATTAAAGAGATTGAAACAGCATGCAAAGTAAAGTTAGAAAAAATGGATAGTCGTGATTTTGAAATGAAAGTTTTTACAAAAACCGAAAAAAAACAACCAACCAAAAGAAGAGTTAGATAATAATTCATTATAAAATATTAAAAAAGTAAAGAGGAATCTAATATGGGAATTAAAAAAATAAAAGCAGTAATAATAATATTGATTACTATGATTATAACTTTCTGCTTGGTGGGATGCCAAAACGATATAGAAGAAAAAGCCGATTTGATTATTGAGGGAGAAGATGAGGTTGTTTTAGGTTATGAAGGATTAATATTTGTTGAAAGTTCGGTTAATAATGATATTATTTCATTTGCAAGTAGTAATGAAGAAATTCTTATTATTGATCAGTTAGGTAATTATAAAGCTCTTGATTTTGGCACAGTTATAGTTAGTATTAGTAGTAAAACTGGTACAGTAGTAGAGCATGAAATTACTGTCAATGGTAGGCCACCATTGGCTGAGATAAAATTTAGTGTAAATCATGAAGGCATTTTTTATACTGATCAAAAATATAAAATATCTTGTGAATATTCTCCAATATATTCTGAATTAGATCTAAAATTTGTTTATCCAAAAAATCAAATTATTTTTGATGAAGAAACATGGGAAATCATTTTTTTAGATAGTGGCAATTTTACCCTAATAGGATTTAGTAAGGAAAAAATCATTGTTCGAGGAAGCATAGAATTTAATGTAGAATATCCAGAAGATACAACTGTATATAGCCTTTTATTTCTAGGAAATAGTTTCACGAAATGTGTTTACTATGATATACCAAATATTATAAAACAAATTATTGAGATAGATGGTGATAAAGCAAGAGTTTTTGTTGATGCACCAGGAGGATCGTACATAGATCAGCACAAACAAGTCCTAAATAATTATCTAGAAACTGAAAAATTCACACATGTTTTTTTACAAGAGCAAAGCCGTGGACCAATTGATTATTATACAAGGTTTGAAAAAGCAGTTATGGACTTTGCTGATATAATTAATAATTCGGGGGCACAAACAATCCTTTATCAGACATGGTGTTATAACCTTAATCATTTTTCAGGAAATTCAACATTACAAGAAAATATGAAGTTGGGACTAGAACAGGCATATGATAAAGCCGCTACAAAAGCAGATTTATATGTATCAAGAGCGGGAACTGCTTTTTATAATTGTATTGCTAACTATCCAAACATTAATCTATATGTTGATAATAATGGTCATGCTTCAACATATGGTGCTTACTTATCAGCTTGCGTACATTATTGTACTATAACAGGAAAGAGTCCAATAAATAATGGATATGATATTGCTGGCATTGATGATTCAATAAAACTTATTTTACAAACAATTGCCTATCAAACTTATTTGGATAGTTTAAATTAAAGATTGGCTTACCTTAATTTAATAAAAAATATGAGAGGAAATATATGAAAAAATTTAGCGTTACTTTAGTGTTGATTTTGATGTTAATTGTATTAAATATGACTTTGACAGGATGTGGAAGTTCTAAACCCTCTGGAATATATGTAGTAGATGAAGTTACTGTGTTTTTTGAAGATGATAGCTCGATAATTGTGAAGGCTGGACAAATAAATAATCATATAGATGAAATTAATAAAACGGATTTAGATCCTGAAGTATTTCCCCAATTTTTTGATTCAACATTTAAATTTATAAATGAAACTGAAGTAGAAATTTTGTATTTTGAAGAGTTAAGGAAATTTAATTATGAATTTATTGACAATAATGTCTCATTAGATTATTCAGATAGGTATGGAACTATTCAATATAAAAATAATAAGGTTATATGGAATTTCACCTCTGATGGAATGGATTTTATTATCAAATATAAAAAATCTTAATTTAAAAAACTTTAACTTAACGATTATATTATAAATTATTATTATTTGGGAAAGAGCATTTAAAAATGCTCTTTTTCTTTTTATAAAATTTATTATATGATATAATAATACTACTGAGGATGTCTATGTAATAAACTGAAATTAATGAAATATTTCTAAAAAACTATTTTTTTAGTCCTTGCTTAACTATTAATTTTCAAAACAATAGATAATAGAATTCAATCATGTTTCTAAAATATAATGAATAAGTAAACGCTGCGTTGAGTTGTAATTACTTTTAAGTCGCTTAATATCCTATAAATAAAGTGATATAATATAAGTGTAACGAGGTGAATAAAAGATGACAAAGACAATTGGACAAATCATAAAGAGTTTAAGAAAAGAGCGAAATTTAACTCAAGAAGAATTAGCGGAACTGCTTAATGTTACTGCGCAAGCAATATCAAAATGGGAAAATGAAGCTGGAATGCCAGACATTTCTCAAATAATTCCTCTTGCTAGCGTGTTTAATGTGAGTACTGATGTTATATTTGGATTATGTAGTATAAGTAATAATGAAGAAGCTGAAAAAATAATTTTCTCAGCAAAAGAAAAAATTGTAGAACAAAAAGCAACTGATATAAAAAACGGCTATGATATAATCCAAGATGGGTTGAAAAAATTCCCTAGTAATCTATTGCTTTTGCAAAAAAGTCTTGAATATAGTTGTGCATTAGCATATCCGGAAAATGATTGTTATGATATAAAAAATAGTCATGACATTTATACTGAGGCAATCAGGCAAGCTAATATAGTTATCGCATACTCAAATAATGTGACAAATATATTAAGGGCACATATGATTATGGTTTTACTTCATTCATCATATGGAAATACACATAAAGCTCTAGAACACGCACAACAGTTTCCATGGAGATCTGATATGACTATTCATACAATGTATTCGCATATTAACCATGTTAACAAAGAATATGACGCAGAAAAAATCAATTGTCAAAATGGATTTATGTTTAATATGGATGCTACTTTAGATAACATAATACAACTTGGTATTAGTTATGAAAATCTATGTGAATATGATGATGCACTCAAAATGTATAAATCAGTTTTCCAAATGATTGAACATATATTTTGTGAAGACACATATTTACCCCCAAAACACATTAGAGAAAGAGGGGATGTTCATATATTGATTGCAAGAACTTATTTGAAAATGAATAATATGGATGAAGCAATTATATGGTTAACAAAGATGGTTGATTATGATATAAATGTTAGATGTAATTTTGAAAATGAAATGAAAGTAATTAATCCATTTTTAAAAGATGTGAATTATAAATTTTATTGGAAACATTATAATATTAAGACTACATTACTAGATAAACTAAATTCTAATGAGTTTATGTCTTTAAAAGGTAATATAAATTACATAGAGCTTATTCAAAAAGCAAAATCACTTGATGATGATTATTAAGACAAATTGGAAAATATGTTATATTAATTAAAGAAGGGCGAAATATGCTATTGAATTTTTTATTCGTATATCATTAATGGCAATTAAATAAATATTATATGAATTTTTATACTTTACTTTATTACAGCATATCTTCCAACTTTTAGTTGGAAAAATATGCTGTAATCCAACTTTTAATCCATTATAATAGAGAGAATACTCATATATAATATAATTGTAAATCTTGCAAGGTTACAATTATTTAGAAAGGAAAAAGGAAATATGAATTTAAAATTAGCAAGTCAATTACAGTTATTAAGAAAAGAGAAGGGGCTAACTCAAGAAGAATTGGCCAGTATTTTTAATGTGACTAATCAAAGTATTTCAAAATGGGAAACAGGCCAATCATGTCCTGATATTGCAACACTTCCAGATATCGCTGATTTTTTTGGTGTATCTGTAGATGATTTATTGGGATATAGGCCATCCTCAACTATTAATAGCATTTATTTGCAAATGAATACTTTGATTTCAAGTATTGCTGATGATGGCGAAAAAATGGACACCGTATATAGACTTGCCCGTCTTGCAAATGCTTGTACTAGAAAAAATGAAACTGACACTATTGCGCCGCTAATTGCAGGAAAAAGTACTAACTCGCAATCGTATTTTCAGGCATATGGTGATAAATTTGGAGGTCTAAGCTCTCAGGGAAGTGAATCAATATTTATTTCAAGTTTCAAGGAATACCCTCTTCATGGTATTCCTGAACTTAGAAGAATTTATAAAGAGATTTCGTCATTAAGCAATATTAATGTTCTAAAAGTTCTTCAAGCAATGTTTTATAATCAAAATAAAAGATTCCATATAGGTATGACAATCGATGAATTAAAAAATGAAACTAAATTATCTGAAAATGAAATTTTGGATATATTTAATAAATTAGATTTAAAGCTAAATAAAAATAACGATGAAGAAAGATGGTTTTTAACACATTTAGATGTTTATCCATTACTTGTTATGCTTTCCATGAGTTCCAATTTATTTAATTAAAAATTAACTCTCTTATAAATAAAATATCATGTGAGAGTTAAAAAATGTTTTTTTGCTTCAACAATATATTACAAAAAATAATCCCCAAATGTTATGTTTATTACCTCTTGTTTTATATATCAAAAAATGATATAATGATTGCTAAATGGAGGAATTGATATGGAACAAAACATAAAGAAAGCAAATCCCGCCCCTCTTGGGCTGTTAGGATTTGGAATGACTACGGTGCTATTAAATTTACATAATGCCGGCATTTTTGAATTAAATATAATGATAGCAGCTATGGGGTTTGCACTTGGTGGCTTTGCTCAAATTATTGCTGGAATTTTAGAATTTAAGTCTGGTAATACCTTTGGGGGAACAGCGTTTACTGCTTATGGCGGTTTTTGGTGGTCACTTGTATTTATTTGGTGGAATCCTTTTGGTCTTACTTCAGCGGATAATGTTTCAATGGGTTATTATTTGCTAGTATGGGGATTATTTACAGCATTTATGTTTATAGGCACACTAAAGCATAATACAATAACTAAAGTTGTTTTTGGCTCTTTAACCGTGTTGTTTTTTATGCTGGCAATTGGAGATTTTACTGGAGTAAATGGTATTACTATTGCTGCTGGGGTAGTTGGCATTATTTGTGGTCTATCGGCAATATACTCTTCAGTTGGTCAAATTATTAATAGTGAATTTAATAAAAAAATAATGCCTTTCTTTTAAATATAATTTATTTCTATATTATAGTTTTATAATTTTCTTATTGGAAATTATCTAAAGAACATTTCATAATGTTCTTTTTCTATTTTAATCAAAATCTTTATATTATAATGAATTTATATTTAACCAAAATAGTTATAATAATAGTAATTTGTTATGATGATACTAAAAGTATCATTGAGTATCTTTAATATAATTTTTTTATATGATAAAATGTATTTATAAAGAATCAAATGAGGGGCCTTTATGAAAAAATTGTGTAATTTGTTTATAATTTTGTTTTTGTCAGTTTGACAAATTGCTTGTACACAAAATGACATGTACATTGAACTCACTGATAGTTTTCGACTTATATATAAACTTGGAGAAGAATTACCAGAAATGCCTATAAAGGTGACTAATGGTAGAAAAAATATTGACTATACAACATTATCCCCTGAAATTAGCATTACCGGTTTTGATACTAATGAAGCCGGAATAAAGAATATGCATATACAATATAAAGAAACGAGCCGAGTAGTTGAATATGAAGTTTGTGGTTATATAATATTTGATAGACTTGAAATTAGTGTTAAAATGGGTTCTAATGAAAACGAAAGATTTAAATATCATATTAGCATATATAATAAACCATTTTTAAGTTTCACTAACTATATAGATAATGAACAAATAGAATATAGAAATAATATCTTAATAGATGAATCTGATTATTCTTCCTTTCATTATAATGTAATTTTCATGAATGAGGCAGAAGTAATTTTAATTGAAAATGATATAGAAGAAAAAATATATTATAGTGTAAAAGAATACGAAGTTAAACTTTCTTATGGGTTTGGTTGGGCGTATCAAATAAATGGGGTTGATGGATATTACTCTCATTCTAGCAGTGGAAATACGGTAATATCAACTTCAAATTTAGATATGAATGTATTAGAGTTGACTTCATCAGAGGCGATTTTTAAAATTTATTATCGGAACTATCAAAGTTTTAATGAAGATATATTGTAAGGAGAAAATTATGGAATTAAAAGATAAAATAAAAGATTTTAGAATTAAGAATGAGCTTACTCAAGAAAACCTAGCTAAACTACTTTTTGTTTCTAGATCAAGTGTGGCTAAATGGGAACAAGGAAGAAGCTTGCCAAGCATTGATATCCTTAATAAAATGTCTGAAATGTTCAAGGTTACAATAGATGAATTAATAAATGAGAAAGATATAAAAACAATGACATTAAAAAATGCTGTATCAATTAGCAAAAATAAATCATTGTTGAGATGGTTTATTCTTTTTATTATTTTGGCCTTTATTGCATTAACAATATTTTTGATAATTATTAATGATCGCTTTAATGATAGCTCCGAAAACGAAATCGACGTTGAGATAAGTAGTTATGTAAAAATTACTGAGTCAGATAATATATTCACTTTTATTGATAAAGAAAAAAATAAAGTAGATTATACTAAAGAATTTTTAAGCAAAGTACAAGTGCTTAATAGAAAAGGCAATGAGACTACTTATCAAGACCTTTTATCTGGGTATTATTTGAAGTTAATTTATAATAATTCAATAGTTATGGAAAACTTAAAAAGGATTGAAATTATTGAAGATTATATTTCTGATTATAAATTATATGGATTTTTTATAAGTAATAATTCAGAAGTTTTAGATAAAATACCCGTTTATGCACCAAATTTTGACTTTAATGATAAGGTTCCAGATATTCAAATTTTTGATAATTTTAGTGTCAGTCAATCATTTAAATATCCTTATATGTTATATAAAAGTGGATTTTTTGCATCATCATATGATATAATAAAAATTCTTGACAGCAATTACATATATGACGATTATGGAACTGAATCCTTGACATATAATATTCAAGTTAAAATAGATGCCAATAAACTATCTAAAATAAAAATATTTGCGGTGGATAACACAGAAGAAGGATTTCACTTATTCAAAGAAATGTCTACAATTGGAGGGAAAATTACATTAAAGGGTATGACATTTAATGAACAACGAAAAGATCTACAAAATTATGAAATGAGCTATAGCCATGAAATTATTTATAATATAAATATCAGTTATATTTCAGTATTGCAAGAAATTGTATTATATCAATATGATAAAAATAATACTCTAATTAGTGAAGCTACTTTTACTTCATATCTTGATTATTCTTATAAGGGTTATAAGCGAAAAGAAGAGACTATTTATGTCATAGTTAAAGAAGTTTATAATAATAAAGATAAGACTACTATTATAGGAATAGGTTCAAATATATCAGTTGTTTTTTTAAATGGATTTGGATATGCAAATAATAGCACAATTACTATATAATTAATAACAATGAATAAGTTTATAAAAGTAACGTTTATATTGATGTGGATAATACATTTTGTATAAACGTTTTTATATTCTCTTATCCTATAAATAGTTATATTGCAATTTTTTAGTATTTATATTATAATTAATATAACAAAACAGCAATAAAGATTTTTTAGAAAATTGACATTATAAATAACATAGTAATAATAAAGAGAAGATAATTATGAAAGAAATATTAAGAATTGATTTAAAAAATTACAAAGAAGAATGGGAAATTTATGAAAGAGAAGCAGTTAAGGGAATATTTTTTATAAACGATAAACTTGTGATGCAACAGTCTAAACAAGGAGATGTTAAATTTCCTGGGGGAGGAATAGAACTAGGAGAGGATAAAATGGCTTGTTTAAAACGAGAAATAATGGAAGAGACTGGGTATAATATAATTTATAATACGATACAAGAAATTGGAGTTGTAATTGAAAAAAGAAAAGATAAATATAAAGATGCTATTTGGGAGATGGTTACTCATATGTACACTTTTCAAGTTGATATATCATATAGATATCCTTTATCGTTAACCGAACATGAAATAGAAAGTGGTCTTGAATGCATTTTTATTTCACCAGAAGAAGCAATTAAAATCAATGAAGATTGTTTACAAAAAGCTTCTTATAAGGAGTGGCTATATAGGGATTTGGAATTATTAAAGAAAATTTTTCTAAAGATATAATATATAATTTTGATGTTCTCATTTTTTCATATAATAATAGAGGTAGTTATGGAAATTAAAAAATTCACAAAAGATAAAATCAAAGATGTCATTGATTTTGAGAAAAGACTTCGAGAGGAAGAACAATTTTGGGGTTGGGAAATTAATAATGAATATCTTGAATCAGTTACAAAGAGTTTTGACGATGAGAGATTTAAAAATTCTATTTCTTTACTCGCATATATTGATGATAAAATAGTTGGTAGAATTGACACAACACTAGTTTGTAGTCATTTTGATGGTTCTATAAAAGCTTATTTAGATTGGATATGTGTACTTAAAAGTTATAGGCATAAAAAAATTGCTCAAAATTTGATGGAAGAAATAAGAAAACGATTAAAGGATTATGGTGCTACTTGCTTAGTAGCATTAATTGCCCATAATAAAGAATCATTGAATTTTTATCGTTCACTAAAAGATGCAAAGATACAAGATGAGGGAATTTGGATTGACTTATAGTATATTGCTTGAATATTTTAATTTTATTTCACAATGCATGTTCAATTATTTTAATATAAATAATTTAAAAGTGATTGTAAAAAAAGACGTTTTATGATAAAATATAAAAGCATGGCCTATTGGAGAAGTGGTTAACTCATAAGCCTCTCAAGCTTACATTCACGGGTTCAAACCCCGTATAGGTCACCATTTGAAATTTAAGAATATTGAAAGATATTCTTTTTTTCTTTTATTTTAAATGTTTTATGGTATACTATATCTAGAATAAAATATAGGAGATTTCTTTTCGATAAAGCAAAAATAAAATTAGAAAATTTGTATTATAGGAGGAGTAGCATGAAGAAATTAACAAAAGAAAGTCTTATTTCATGGGAAGCAAATGCAGATTTCTGGGATGCGAAAATGGGAGATAACTCCAACGAATTTCATCGCGAAATTATCCGGCCGAAAACTGAATTGTTGCTTAACATAATGCCAGATGATGTAGTCCTTGATATCGCATGTGGTAATGGGAATTTCTCAAAACGGCTTGCAGAACAAGGTTGTGAAGTTACAGCGTTTGACTACAGTAGCAAGATGATTGAAAACGCAAAAAGACGGCAGTCGGTTTATCAGGAAAAAATCAGTTTTTTTGTATGTGACGCAACAGACTATGAACAAGTAATCGCTTTGCGTAAAGAAAAGCCTTACGATAAAGCGGTCTCTAATATGTCTATTATGAATATAGCAGATATAAAGCCTTTATTCAAAGCTGTATATGATTTGTTGGCGGATGAGGGTATATTTGTTTTTTCAACACACCATCCTTGCTTTGAAAGACCGTCAGATATATACTTGACATCTTGTACTCATAAAGGTGAAGCAATCATTGGTCAGCCTGTGCTTCAAAGTTATTTTCACCGTTCATTACAGGAAATATTTAATACATGCATTGGCTGTGGATTTGTGATTGACGGTTTTTTTGAAGAACCGGATGGTGCCTGTGAAACGCCGGTTGTTATTATTATACGGTTGAGAAAACTTCACCGGATAGTATAAATATTAATATTGTAAGAAATTATTGAAATGATGGCGGATAACTTCACGTACGGTTCACCATTTAGTTTAGTGTATGAACCCTATAATAGGGTTCGTTTTTCTGTTATTTAATAAAAAATAATTTTTTAACAAATTAAAACATAATTATAATATTTGAAACAAATATTAAAAATATATTTATAATTATTGACTTTATATTACTAATAATATATAATATTAATAGAGAGAGGTAATACAATGTCACTTATTAATAATGAAAATGTACTTAAATTACTATACTTTTACAATCCTTGGTGGAAAAATGGGATAGTGGATAAAAATTTTGATAAGCCAAAAAAACGCTTTGCTTTCTATGAATCAAAACAAAATTTTCTTCACAAAGATATTAGAAGAGCTGTTCTTTTAAGTGGTGCTAGAAGAACTGGTAAGACTACTATTATGTATCAAACAATAAGTTTTCTTTTAACAGAAGAACAAATTAACCCTAAGCAAATACTTTTTTTATCCTTTGATCATCCACTTTTAAAGATGTGCAGCATAGACAATGTATTAGATATTTATAAACAAAACTTTTTAAACGATAAAGAAATATATTGTTTTTTTGATGAAGTTCAATATGCAGATGATTGGAGTAATTGGATCAAGATTTTAATGGATACTATGCCTAATGTAAGAATTTTGGCGTCTGGTTCTGCTAGCCCAATTTTAAGCGATAAAGTGAATACAGAAAGTGGTTTAGGGCGTTGGACAACTGTTCAGGTACCCACTTTATCGTTTTATGAATACTGCGATATATTAAACTTACCCAAACCAGATATTTCAGAAGATATTAAACCTACACAAATGTTTAAATTATCTCAAGAAGAACAAAACGATGTTTTTATGAAATTGAGTACGCTACAACCACATTTTATTAGATACTTACAAGTGGGTGGTTTTCCAGAATTAGCTTTATCAAAAGATGATATATATGCTCAACGTATTTTGCGGGAAGATATTGTTGATAAAGCAATAAAAAGAGATTTGCCATCTATTTATGGAATTAGAAATGTTAATGATGTAGAGAGAATATTTCTTTATTTATGCTATCATTCTTCAAATATTATTAATATTGAAACAATTTCTAAGGAATTAAACGGTGTTAGCAGACCAACAGTAGAAAAATATATAAACCAACTTGCTAGTGCAAATTTAATTTATATTAGCGAACCAATTGAAATTGGTGGTAAAAAGATGCTAAAGCAGCAAAATAAAATATATATATCGGATGCAGCAATGCGAAATGCAGTATTAATGGATGATGAACTAATGACAAATCCGGATGAATTGGGAATAATTGTAGAAACATCAGCTTATAGACATGTTAATTCATTTTATTATAATATGGCTACTAAAGTTGGATATTATAGAGATGGTAGCAGAGGAAAAGAAATTGATATTGTTGTGAAGTTACCACAAAATACCAATATAATGATTGAAATAAAATATAGAGAAAAATCTGATATAAAAGAAAGTGATGGAATAGTAAACTTGTCTACGGATATTCAGCCAAACTTAGTTGTGACAAAGAGGGATAACGACTATGGTTTAGAATATTTTAATAATAAGACAAAATCAATTTACCGTATTCCTGCTTGTGCATTTTTATATCTTTTAGGTTTAGCTGAAACTAATAATTGGAAAGGTAGGAAACATAGCTAATAAAAGTTTTTTAATAAAGATAGATTTGATAATTGTTCGTATATTTTTATTACAAATTATCATTTAAAATATGAACTATTTTGTGATATATTATCTTTTTATAACAATTCCAAAAGTATCATTAATGAAAATATAGAATACTTCATTTTGGAGTTCGTACTTTAAACCATATGGCTCACCATTTGAAATTTAAGAATATTGAAAGATATTCTTTTTTTTCTTTCAATTAAAAGATACTGATGATATAATATATATAAATGTATGCTTTGAATAGGTGATAAAATGAAACCAACAAAAAAAATGCCATTGTTCATAATCTCCGGTGCTAGTGGTATTGGCAAATCAACGGCATGTGAGATACTATTTCAAAACGAATGTGATTATATTGTAATGGAGAGTGATTTACTATGGCATGAAATGTACAATACTCCACATAACTCTTATTATGAGTATCGTCAACTATGGCTTCGTGTGTGTGCGAATATATCGCAAATTGGAAAACCAGTTGTGCTTTGTGTGTGTGCTCTTCCGGAACAATTTGAATTGTGTAGTGAATATAATCTTTTTACTAAAGTATATTATCTTGCAATAGTATGTGACGATCAGGATTTAGAAAATAGAATGAGAATTGGAAGAGAAATTATTGACGAAAATTGGATAAAAAATTCAAGAGATTTTAACCAATGGCTCAAAAAAAATGCTGATAAATATAGTCCACCGATTAAACTTTTAGATACTAGCAAAATAACTCCTAATGAAGCTGCAAATACTATACATAAATGGATTAAAAAAATATGAAAGACAGTGTATAAAATGCTAATTGCTTCTTTTAATAACAATTCCAAATGCAGTATTAACAAAAATATAGAAAACATTGCTTTGGTTTTTATATACCAAACTATATGTTCATAAATTGAAAACCTAAGAAAGCATTTTAATGTTAATTTTTGTCAAATTTTTTAAAATATGATATAATAATTGTGTGGGGGTAAAACATGATTTTTGAGCCTAAAATAAGAAACCAATTTAGGTCAATTGGTGGTGTTACATTGATGTATGATGAACTTTTTAATAAAGTTCAAAAAGAATTTTTAGAATATATTTCTTTAGGAGAATCAGTAGAAAAAGCTGAAAATATATTAACAAATTTTTTTGAAAATGCTGAAGGAACATTATACGATATAGCAATTTGCTATTTAGCTCTTGCTTATGGCGAATGGAAAAGTGGTTATATTACAGATAAAATAAAGCAAAAAGCACTTGAAGTATTGGATAATAAAATAGCACTTGATCCATGGCTAGATGCATGCAGTATTTCTGAAAATGAAAAAATAAGTGAAATAGATTATGTATTTAAAGATGGAAGTGAGTGGTTAGAAAATATCTTTTACAAAGGTATATGTTATGATGTTGATAATAGTAGTAGCAATAAAAATGAGTTAGTAAAAGATTTTGCTGAATTGGTGACTGGAAACTATATTCCTTATTTAGATATTAAAAAATCGATGCATTCTGAAAACATTACTCAAATCCTTATGTTAGATAAAAGCCCACAAAAAAAATATGAGATGAGAAAGAGAGAATTAGAAAAATTTAGAGAAATCATTCTTTCGCCCAAATTAAGTGTTAAGAAATATGTTAAACCAAAATTTCCTTTTTCATGTGATTATTTTAATTCAGGTGATATAGCAGTTTTTAAAATTCCAAATGGGGAGTTTGAAGGCTACTATTTTGCTTTTGAATTTTTTGCTAAAAAAGAAAATAGATATTTTATTGCAAGAAATGATATTGGAGTTTGGTATGATCTCTATGGTTCATTTTTTGATTATTTTTCTACAATACCGCCAACAATTGATATTTTAAAAGAACGTGGCTTAAAAATATTGGAAATTAATAAATTTGAGGGAAAGCTTTATTATAAATTTAGTAATCAATTTTATTATGATGAAAAAATATTGAATAATCATTTTGTTAATAAATTTTTTGATGAGAATCACTATTTATTGGTTGAAGGCAAGGAATCTCGCCTTAAAAATATAAATGCCTGTGCAGGATCATTTGAACTAGGAAATATATCACATCTAAAAAAGACGTTTATTGAAGAACCTTATTTTTATGATTATGATAATTCAGATGTATAGTAAAACCTTTATGTGAAGTAATAAAAATTAAGAATTTTATCTTTTTATAACAATTGCAAAAGTATTATTAGGAGGAAAAAATGGAAGAAATATTATTTGAAGAAAATATTGATCATAATGCAAATATTTATTATGAGCTGTTGAAATGCACTGCAAAGGATAAAAGAAAATTCTATGTATCTTATTTTATTGTTGTAACTATAGTATGTTTATCTTGCTTTTTGTTAGATATTTTAGGTCCAAAAAATTTTCATACATTAGAAGCAGGTTTCTTTTTCTTGCCTTTTGTATTAGTATCAATTTTTGCTTTATACAAAAATAGTAATTACTATTGCAAAAAGATATCTAAAAACTATAGTTTTTTGGCCAAGAGCAGTTATCAGTTTTATTCAACTGAATTTCATGCAAAAACAACATCTGATCAATTTATCACTAATATAATATATAAATACGATTACATAAAAAAAGTATATATTGCAAACCAAAATTTAGCCTTTTTGCTTCTGAAGGATAATAGGTATGTCCCAATCACTGCTAACAATGTTGAGGACATATTAGAAAAAATTAATGTTAAATGAGATATATTTGCTATTCTATAAAAATTGGTGGTCCAAAGACAAAGAAGAAAAATATGGATGTATTTATAATAAAATGATTTTGAATAATAATGAAGTATATAGTTGCTTTGCATTATTATTGCAATAATATTTTAAGAAAATAATCATTGTTTTAAGCAATCATCAGAAATGATGATTTTTTTATTTTATAAGAGATAACACCAAATTGTTTTTTGTATTTGTTATGTTTATTATTACATATAGACATATAATATTTACTAAATAAATATTATATGTTATAATTAATTGACAACCAAGAAAGGAGGAAAAAACAAACAATTTATATATAAGCAAATTATTAGTTTCAAATTTTACAATAAAAAAATACAATAAAGTATAAAGGAGAAAAAATGAAAAAAATTTTTAGTATTACAATTTTATTATTAATGTCTATTTTAACATGTTTTTTAGGTTTCAACAATAAAGTCAATGCTTATACGAATAATTATATGGTTTTCAATGGTTATTATGAATATGGTGATGGTATTATAGATACCATGTATAATGGTGATGTTTTTTATATTGAAAATGGTGATGTTGTTGAGGTTTATACTTCTGAAGGGATTTTTTCAATCGATTATACTTACGCTGGATATTATCCAATTACAAAATCATTTAATCCCAATGTGACAATTAAGGGATGGCAACGCTATAGTGTATATTTACAATTTTACATAGATGGTGGAATGTATTTTTTAGGAATTGACCAAATAGAAAATAAATATGCATATAGTAATGGTACTAATTGGACTTATTATGAAAATCGATCCTTATCTGTTCCTTTTAGCATAACAAAAATAATAGTTTATAGAACGTTTCCTGACATTATTGCTCCGTTTGTGTGGGTGGTTGAGGTTCATCAAGATATACCTGGAAGAGATTATTTTGGACAGGGAATTGGTGAAGGCCCAATGTTTGTTTTTGCTGATGATTATGATTCTGGAATAGCAACTTGTGAATATTCTTTTGAGGGCGGTGAATTCACATCTTTTGAACTAGATGAGTATGTCAGTGGTCCTGGATGGGGTCATACTTTTTATGATGAAGGTGAGTATGAAATTATAATTAGCGATTACGCTGGAAATGAAAGACTACTTACATTTATTATAGGTTTTTATAAATTAACTACAACAAGCACAGGTAGTGTAATACTTAATTATGATGAAGATAGAACAGTTGAAGTGTCTGGTTGGTGGTATGATAAAGAATATGACGGACATGAAATTAATGATTTTTATAATGGTATGGAATTTACTTATTATGGTTATTATCTTTTAGAATTTGTTGATTGGAACGGTAATGAATATCAAATAGACTTTTTTGTTACCGATATAACAGCACCAACAATAGTAGTTACTAATAATAATGACAATACAATCACAGTAACATATTATGATAATGAATCAGGAATTAAATCAGCAGAATACTATCTTGATTATGAATATATGGGAACATTTGCATCAGGAACTACCTTTAGTGCCAATGGTGAGTATTATTTTATAGTAGAAGATAATGAAGGAAATATAGGTGAGGTTGATATCATTATAATCAGCGATGTTACACCACCAACAATAATACTTAATAATGGTAACTTAAGCGATGGGGCATATACAAATTCAAATGTAACAGTAACATACTCAGATACTGGATCAGGTATAGAATCAGCAGAATACTATCTTGATTATGAATATATGGGAACATTTGTATCAGGAACTACCTTTAGTGTTGAGGGTGAATATTACATACTAGTAGAAGATAAAGCTGGAAATATTTCAGAAAGATTTTTCATAATAGATAAGACCGCCCCAACAGCATACTTAAATGGCTCAACAACATTTGGAGCAGTCACATCAGCAACAATTACTTTTATTGATTCCAATTATAGCCATGCCACATACACATTTGGAGGAAGTACTTATACACTAACAAATGGCCAGGTGTTTACAGCATCTGGAATGTACACGATAAAAGTATATGATAAAGCAGGTAACGTGACATCTAAAGCATTTAGAGTCAGTTAGTGCTAAATACAAAGTAATCAATATTTATAATAAAAGTGGTAGTCATAATAAACTATCACTTTTATTATTAAAAAAGTAAATAAAAATAATGACATAACTATTTAAAAATATGTTTTATTTTAAATAGGATTTATAGAATTTAATATTATTTATTTTATAATTACTGAATATTTGTACGTAATGATATAAAAAATTTCTTTCAAAGGTTTGTTATAATTTATTGATTTTATTTATGATTTATAGTATAATGATTATATTAAAGTATGGTTAAAGTTACCAGAAAAAAGAAAGGAATCAAAAAATGGGATATATCGTTTATTCAAGTGAATTACTTGAAAAGTTTTGTAAAAAGGCTTTTGAAAAAATTGGATTTAATAAGGAAGAAAGTAAAATTATTACGGATGTTTTAATGCTTTCAGATTTATATGGGATTGAATCACATGGTATGCAAAGATTAGTTCGTTATCATAAAGGTATTGAAAAAGGAATGATTAAAATAGATGCAAAACCGGAAATTGTTTTTGAAACTCCGATTTCTGCAGTTATAGAAGCACATGATAGTATGGGACAATTAGTTGGCCATAGAGCAATGGAAATTGCTATTGAAAAAGCAAAAAATGGTGGAATAGGAATAGTTTCAGTAAGAAATTCTAATCATTATGGTATTTCAGGTTATTACGCGAAAATGGCATGTGACCAAGGTTTGATTGGTTTCTCTGCAACTAATTCAGAAGCCATCATGGTTCCCACTTTTGGTCGTTTAGCAATGATTGGATCTAACCCAATCGCCATGGCTGCTCCTGCTGAACCATATCCATTTTTCTTTGATGCTTCAACAACTGTTGTAACTAGAGGAAAACTAGAAATGTATAATAAAATGGAAAAGCCACTTCCAGAGGGATGGGCTCTTGATAAAGATGGACATGCTTCAACTGATGCTCCAGATGTTTTGAAAAATATCGTTGCAAAAAATGGTGGTGGAATTATGCCACTTGGTGGGTCAATAGAACAAAGCGGTAGTCATAAGGGATATGGATGGGGAATGGTTTGTGAATTTTTCTGTTCAATTTTATCTCAAGGTAATACATCAAATCATGTTAACGTAGGACCAAAAAGCGGAACTTGTCATGGTTTTATGGCTATTAACCCTGCATATTTTGGAAAACCAGAAGATATCAAAAATCATCTATCTACATTCTTAGAAGAGTTAAGAGAAAGTCCAAAGGCTGAAGGTCAAGAAAGAATATATACGCATGGTGAAAAAGAAATTGCTGCCATTAATGATCGTAAAAAGAATGGTATTCCAGTAAATGAAAATACAGTTCGTGAAATGGTTGATTTCGCAAAATTCGTTGGACTTGATCCAAAAGAATATTTTGGCGATATTGATGAAAAGAAATCTAAAATGTTTAGTGGAAATTACTAGAAAGAATAACGGTGATATAAATGAATGAGAAAAAAATGACGCCAATCGCGGAGGAAAGTCTAGCCTTTCATGCCCAAAAAAGAGGAAAAATTGAAGTTGTAACAACTGTGCAAATTAATAATAAACATGATTTGGCTGTTGCTTATACACCTGGAGTTGCTCAACCATGTTTAGAAATTCAAAAGGATGTTAACAAATCATATGAATTGACACGCCGTTGGAATATGTGTTTAGTAATTACAGATGGTACAGCAGTTCTAGGACTTGGTGATATTGGTCCTGAAGCAGGTATGCCAGTAATGGAAGGAAAATGCGCATTGTTTAAAGCATTTGCTGATGTTGATGCGTTTCCTCTATGTATTAAAAGTAAAGATGTTGATGAAATAGTTCGTACAATTTATTTGATTTCTGGTAGTTTTGGCGGCATTAATTTAGAAGATATAGCAGCTCCACGTTGCTTTGAAATTGAAAGAAAACTAAAAGAAATATGTGATATTCCAGTTTTTCATGATGACCAACATGGTACAGCCATTGTTGTAGGTGCTGCATTAATGAATGCTGCAAAATGTGCAAATAAGAAAATAAAAGATTTGACAGTAGTAATTAATGGTGCTGGTGCTGCTGGTATTGCTATTGGTAAGTTCTTATTATCACTTGGGATTGGCAATTTAATTATGGTTGATATTAATGGTATTATTACTAAAGATGATAAGTATGAAAACCCAGCTCATACGGAAATTGCTAAAGTGACTAATAAAAATAATATTAAAGGTAAACTAGCTGATGCAATGAAAAACGCTGATGTCTTTGTTGGTGTTTCAAAACCTAAATTAGTTACTCCAGAAATGATTCAGTCTATGGCTACAAAACCAATTGTATTTGCTATGGCAAATCCAGAACCAGAAATTTTGCCTGATATAGCAAAAGCAGCCGGAGCATATATTATGGGTACTGGAAGAAGTGATTTTCCAAATCAAATAAATAATGTGTTAGCATTCCCTGGTATTTTTAGAGGAGCATTTGATGTTAGAGCATCCGATATCAATGATGAAATGCAAATCGCTGCTGCAAAAGCAATTGCTGGATTGATAACTGATGAAGAATTAAATCCAGAGAATATTATGCCTGCTGCATTTGACCCGCGTGTTGGAAAAGCCGTTGCTAAGGCCGTTGCTGAAGCAGCTCGTAAATCTGGCGTTTCAAGAATTTAACATAAATATAAAGCGCATAGTAATCTATGCGCTTCAATATTAAAAAAGGAGAAAAAGATGGCAAATTTTAAACTTCCATATTATAAAGAACATATATCTATTCAAATAGATGATGATAGGGTAGCTGGTGTTTTGGTATCACAGGCCGAAAGTTATGTTCCAAAATTAAGTGAACAGGATTTGGTTCGACAGGCTCTTAGTAATCCAGTTGACAGCAAACAATTAAGTATGCTTGCAATGGGAAAGAAAAAGATAGTGATTATATCAAGTGATCATACAAGACCTGTTCCTAGTGCAATTACTATGCCTATTTTATTAGAAGAAATTCGTAAGAATAATAAAGATGTAGAGATTATTATATTGATAGCAACGGGAATGCATCGTCCTACAACTGAGGAAGAACTAATCAGTAAGTATGGCAAAGAAATTGTTCAAAATGAAAAAATAATAGTTCATGATGCCTATAAAGATGAAGAAATGGTTTTTAAAGGCATTCTACCGTCTGGGGGAGAACTATGGTTAAACAAATTAGTCAATGAAGCTGATTTATTAGTTGCTGAAGGTTTTATTGAGCCACATTTCTTTGCTGGATTCTCTGGCGGAAGAAAATCAGTTTTGCCAGGAATTGCTTCAAAGAAAACTGTTCTTTGGAATCATAACGCCAAGTTCATCGCTCATCCAGCCGCAAGAGCCGGAAGCCTTGAAGAGAACCCAATTCATAAAGATATGATTTATGCTGCTGGTCAAGCAAAACTTGCTTTTATTCTTAATGTTGTTATTAATGGAGAAAAGAAGATTATCAATGCATTTTCTGGTGATGTGACAAAAGCCCATGCAAAAGGATGCGAATTTGTGGCATCTCTTGCACAAGTAAAACCAATTATCTCCGAAATTGCTATTACTACAAATGGTGGATATCCACTTGATCAAAACATTTATCAAACTGTAAAAGGTTTAACAGCAGGAGAAGCGTGTGTTAATCAAGGTGGTGTTATCATTATTGCATCATCTTGTTCTGATGGCCATGGTGGTGAGTTTTTCTATGATATTTTAGCCAAAGCAAAATCACCAAAAGAAGCTTTTGATAATATTGTGAATATAGATCCTTCTGAAACAAAGTTTGATCAATGGGAAGCACAAGTTTTATCAAGAATTTTAATTAAGGCAAATGTAATTGTAGTAAGTAATCATTGTGATCCAAAACTATTTACAGACATGCATATGCAACATGCTTTCTCTATTGAAGAAGCATTAAACAAAGCCGAAAAAATAGTTGGAGATAATAAAAAAATAACTATAATTCCAGATGGTATTGCAGTTATTGTTGGAAATAAATAATTATGCAATTTAAAAAAGAAATGATTGTTAAAAATATATAACTTTCATTTCTTTTTTGATTATTGTATAATATGACATATAAATTGCCAATCAATAAATAGTAATCATAAGAGTGAAGTGGAAGATTGCCAAACTCAACTTCATATCCAATTCTAATTTATTTAAAATGCTATTTTAAAATTATATTGAAGTTTTTGCTTTTTTATGATATAACTACTTTATAGAATAGGGTGGTATGTTATGAAAGTGCAAATATGCGGTTATAGTGGTAGTGGTAAATCAACTTTGGCTAAAAAAATCGGACAATACCATAATATCGTTCCACTACATTTGGATTCAATTCACTTTAAAGATAACTGGGAAGAAGCAGCCAATGAAATTTTTATAAGTATTATTGAAAAAGAAATACAAAAAGAAAATTGGATTATTGATGGCACTTATTTTTCATCTTGCCCTGAAAGGTATGAACTAGCTGATATAATATATTTTTTAAATTTCAATCGTTTTTCTTGTTTCAAATATGCACATCGAAGATATAAAACAAACAAGGGTAAGGCCAGAGATGATATGGCACCTGGATGCATTGAAAAGTTTGATTTAGAATTTAGTTTATGGCTGTTATTTGGTGGAAGAACAAGAAAAAGAAAGAAAATGTATCGTAAAATATGTCGACAATATAATGACAAGGTTGTGGTTTTTAATAATCGCCATCAATTAAATAAATACTTTTTAAACTACAAATAATAAACATATAGTATAAAAAGGATTAAGATTAGACTTCTATATGTAGTAATATATTATTATAATATTTAATATAATTATTATAAACAGGAGTATAATTTATGAAAAAAGCTATTCAACTGGAATCCGCAGCTCAAAAAGTTTGTGAAGATAGTTCAAAGACGCCATTAATATTTGAACTTCCACCTGAACAGGGTAGAATAATTTTAGATAACATTCAGAGTAATGTAATGCATAATTATCCAGTAACATCATTACAAATGAATATTGATACTGGAAAATGGGGTGTTGTAAATCTATATGTGATAATACCAAGCAATTATCTATATAACTCAATCAGAAGCGCAATTTATTATATTCATGGTGCTGGTTGGGTTTTTGGTAATTTACATACACATAAAAAATTAGTTTGTGAATTAGCTGTCAGAACTAAGTCAATTATCTTTTTTCCGGAGTATTCACTTTCCCCAGAAGCAAAATATCCTACAGCAATTGAACAATGTTATGATATTTTATGTAAACTCCCTATGATTGCTTATCAAAATTGTTTACAAATCAACTTTGATAAATTAACAGTGGCAGGGGACAGTGTAGGTGGCAATATGGCAACCGTGATGACTATTATGTCTAAGCAAAGAAATGGTCCAAAAATTCATAAGCAACTAATGTTTTATCCTGTGACAAATGCAGACTTTAATACTAATTCGTATAATGAATATGCAAGTGGCTATTATTTATATAAACAAGGAATGATATGGTTTTGGAATCAATATATTGAAAAACTTGAAGATAGAAATGAAATAACAGCGTCCCCTTTAAAAGCAAGTGTTGATCAATTAAAAAACTTACCACAAGCACTTATCATAAATGGCGCGGTAGATGTTCTTCGCGATGAGGGAGAGGCATATGCTCAAAAGTTAAGAGAGGCTGGTGTCAATGTCACTGCTGCAAGATTTCAAGCAATAATCCATGATTTTGTTATGCTTAATGCCTTAGATAGTACTGATGCATGCCGGGGTGCTATGACTTTGGCAGTAGGTTGGATTAATGAAAAAAATAGAATAGGATAATAGAATTGAATCATGAAAATGATTCTTTTTATATTCTTTAAAATATTATTACTTAGATTGTGATGTAAAAAGCAAATTATTATGTTATAATATTAAAAAAGATAAAAAAGTGGTGATAAAAAAATGATTAAAAAAATAACAAAAACATCTGATGGTGATGGGTATCCGTTCATTATTCCCTTAATAAAAAACTTTTCTGAATTGTACATTAATAATAGTATCATCATATTGGTTGGAACAAATGGCTGTGGCAAATCAACGTTTTTAGAAATCATTGCTTGTGGGTATGGAATAAACCCTATTTCTTTATTGCATGATTATGCTAATGAAGAATTTAAACTTATTAAAGAAGCGACAAAAAAGTTTAGTATTAGTAGCACAATCAAAAAAAATGGTTTCTTTTTTCGTGGCGAGGATTTTATTGAATATATTTATTTTCTACATAAAAGTAAAAAAGAGGCTCAAGATGAATTGAGTCTCATTAAAGAGCAATATAAAAATAAGTCTAATTATGCTAGGAGTATGGCAGCTTCTCCACATTTCAAAACTATTTATGAAATAGATAATATGTATAAAAGAGATTTACAACAATTATCACATGGGGAAAGTTTCATTGAGTTTTTTAAATCACGTCTGCGAGAAAACTCCCTTTATATAATAGATGAACCAGAAGGACCATTATCTTTCATCAATCAACTTGCCCTAATATCGCTAATAAAAGAGTATAGTAATAAAGGATGTCAATTCATTATTGCTACCCATTCACCAGTTTTAGCGGCTATTCCAAATGCAGATATTTATGAATTAAATGATTGTATTTTCAATAAAGTGCCATATGAAGAACTTGATATGATTAGGGATTTAAAGTCGTTTATTAATAATCCTGATGTTTTCACAAGGAACTTATAATTAGATTTCATCATATTTCCATTTATGAAGTGACATATTAACTTTATTATTTTTTAGGAAAGTAATACCCTCATTGATTAGTAATTGCTTTTGCTCATCCCACCCAGCAACTAAAGAACCATCGGAGTGGACAACTCTATGACATGGAAATTCCCCCCAAAATTCAGAGTGACTAAGAATTTTCCCAACTAATCTAGCATTTTTAGGGCGGTTACTGATTTCAGCAATTTGACTATAATATGACACTTTTCCCTCAGGAATTTCTTCAACAATAGATAATACTAAATAAATTAATTCTTCATTCATATAGATTCCTCTTAATGATTAATTCTATCATTTTTTATTTAATGAGTCAAGTAAATAAAGATTTTTTATATTTTATAGTAGGAAAAATTCATTTACTAAAATATATATATAAGTCATAAAATAAAAAAAAATAATTTTTTTTTTGAAAGTACTTGTAATGTTGAAATTAAAAGTGTATAATCACTTTGATATTTTTAAATATCAGAAAAACAAAAAAACAATTATTATAATATATTAGGAGGGTTAAGTATTAAATGTGGACAAAGTAATAATTGAACTAAAAAATATTACTAAAATTTTTGATGGCGAAAGGATAGTGGATGACATTAATCTTTCCATTTATGAAAATGAATTTATTACACTATTGGGACCATCAGGTTGTGGTAAAACGACAACTTTAAGAATGCTTGGAGGATTCATTACTCCAGATCAAGGGCAAATCATTTTGGACAATAAAATCGTAAATGATTTACCGCCATATGCACGTCCCCTTAACACTGTATTTCAGCGTTATGCTCTGTTTCCACATTTAAATGTTTTTGACAATATTGCTTTTGGTTTAGCAAATAAACCATATAAACTAAAAGTTGCCCATTTTGGATTAGAAAATTTACAAAATGCTGCTAGAGCGTATTATAATATTCCAACTTCCAAAAAGGTGAATGTTTTTCAAATGGAAAGCACGATTAGTAGACGTATAGCTGAAGAAGTAAATCGTTTATTGAAACTGGTAAATCTAGTGGGCTTTGAAAAAAGAAAAGTTGCAGAAATGAGTGGTGGACAACAACAGCGTGTTGCCATTGCTAGAGCTTTGATTAATCGTCCAAGAATTCTATTATTAGATGAACCTTTAGCAGCCTTAGATTTAAAGCTAAGACATAACATGCAATATGAGTTAAAAGAAATGCAAAAAACTTTAGGTATTACTTTCGTCTTTGTTACCCATGATCAAGAAGAAGCAATGACGATGAGTGATCGTATTGTGGTAATGAATAATGGTAAGATAGTACAAATGGGAATACCAAAATTTATTTACAACGAACCAGTTAACCGATATGTAGCTAACTTCATTGGAGAAAGTAATATTGTTGAAGGGGTATATGTCGCTGAAGACAAAGTGAAATTTATGGATCAAACTTTTGATGTTGTTGGTTATAAATTTGAAATTGGTGAAAAAGTCGATGTTGTTATTAGACCAGAAGACTTTGATGTTGTAGCACTTAATAAAGCCAAGTTAGTGGGCACTATAACTTCATCAATTTTTAAAGGTGTATATAATGAATTATTAATTGATATAAAAGGACGCGAATTTGTTGCTCATTCTTTTGAGCATATTGAAATTGGTGGAAAAGTTGGCTTAAAAGTAGATCCTTATGAAATACATTTAATGAAGGTAGAAAAAAATAATGAACACGCCGAACAGTAAAATCTTTAGAAGATTTTCTATACCTTATATTATTTGGTTAATATTACTGGCAGTTGTTCCGTTAATTGTAATGTTTATTTTATCATTTATGACAACTGATGGAGTAGGGATAGTTTTTCCGTTGACATTAGATAATTTTGTTAAGTTAGGGGAACCATCAATTCGCATAGCCTTTTGGAATTCCATAAAATATGCAGGCATTGCAACTATTGTTTGTGGTGTAATTGGATATTTAGTTGCTTATGCTGTTTTTTGTTCTAAAAAAATCAAAAACAAATTTTTGATTTTAACAATCTTTTTATTACCAATGTGGAGCAATTTACTTCTTAGAGTCAATGCTTTGAAAAGTTTATTACAACCTAATAATATTATTACCAATCTATTTCATATTGAAAAAGGTCTTGAGTGGAGCGGAACTGGCATAGCTGTTGTTATCGGTTTAGTAATCACTTATTTACCTTTTATGATTTTACCTATTTATTCTGCTCTAGAAAAGATTGATGATAGTTTGCAAGAAGCATCACAGGATTTAGGGGTAACAGGAATCAGAAAGTTTTGGAAAGTAATTTTTCCTTTATCAGCAAAAGGTGTATTTACTGGTTCGATTTTAGTATTCTTACCATGTGCATCTGGCTTTGCGGTTCCAAAAATTATGGGGGAAGGCAATATTGTTTTGATTGGAAATGTCATCGAAGATAGTATTAGTTATATGGATTATAATTTAGGTAGTTTACTTGCCATAATTATTTTAGTAGTTATACTAGGCTTCTTAGCTATTTTATCCAAAGTAGATAGTAAAGGAGAAACATTAATATGATGACTGAAAAACAATATGAAGTTGCCAAATTGGCAGATTATGGTTATCGCGATTATAGTATTGTCAAAAAGATTTTTAATATATTTATAAAAATAATTTGTATATTATCTATATTTATGCTTTATGTACCAGTTATTATGATAGCTATTCAGTCCTTTAATTCTAATACGGACATTTTTATGTTTGATAAATTTACTTTTGAATGGTATGGCAAGATATTTACAAATTACTCATTATTTAATGCTATTAAAAATACTTTTGTAGTATCTATTATTGCAGTTGTTTTATCAACTTTATTTGGTACTTTTATTGCCATTGGTATTCATGCTTTATCCCCTAAAAGGCGTAAGCAAATAACAATTTTAAATAACGTGCCCATTCTAAATGCCGACATAGTTACTGGTTTATCTTTAATGTTTATCTTTTCGTTATTATTGCCGATATTCCCTTATATTTTTGGTATTCCAACATTAGTGTTAGCGCATATGTTTTTCACAATGCCTTATGTTATTTTAAGTGTATTACCAAAACTAAGAGAACTTGACCCAAATTTAATTGATGCTGCAACCGACCTTGGTATAAAGCCAGTTACATCTATTTTTAGAGTAGTAATACCGGCAGTTCGTGCAGGTATTATATCAGGAATGCTTTTAGCTTTCACTATGAGCATTGATGATTTTATAATTAGTTTCTTTACAAGTGGTAATGGTTATGACAATTTATCAATATGGATTTATAGTAGTATTGGTAAAAAGAGTTTAACTCCATCGGTATATGCATTTAGTACATTAATGATAGCAGTGATTTTAATTGGTTTATTTGTAAGACATTTTATTAGTAGTATGATGACTAAAAGAAAAAAAAGGGTGGCCTAATATGAGAAAAAGAATTACGACTCCTTTAATAATGTTAATTGTAGTTGGTCTACTTGCTTTTCTAATCGGTTCAACGGTAAAAGGGAAAAACAGGTTGCTATTACTTAATTGGGGCGAGTATATCAATGAGGACTTAGTAAGAGAATTTGAAGAAGAGTTTAATTGTGAAGTAGTTATTAGCTATGCTGATTCCAATGAGCTTTTTTATCAAAAAGTAAAAAGTGGTACAACAGTATATGATTTAGTTATACCTAGTGAATATATGGTTGAAAAAATGTATCACAACGATTTGATTCAAGAAATTGATTTGGAGAGACTTGCTTCAATGGGGAGTAAGTATAGCCAAGATAAATTTTTACCAGGGTTAACTGGAATTCAAGAACAATTGTTTGAAGGCAGTGAAAAGTATATGATTCCATATTTTTGGGGAACATTTTGCATAATGTATAATAATAAAATTAGTGGATTAGGAGACCTTGTTGAAGAAAAAAGCTGGGCTACTATTTTTGATAGTACTGTAACACCACAAAATATTCGTGTAGGAATGTATAATATACCACGCTATGCTTATGCTGCCGCCTTATTTTATGCTTTAGAGCAACAAGAAGCTGGAACTAATTATGTTGATATAAATTTAAGTCCAAATGCTGATGATGATGTGAATTTTAATATTGCAAAAGACATTTTATCAAAAACTAAATTTAAAGAATGGGGCACTGATACATTAAAGCATAATATTGGTAGTCAAAATCTTGACTTAGCATTTTGTTATACAGGTGATTTCTTTGATGTATTATATAGTAAACTTGATGCGGATTCTGATTATCTAGACCACCCAGAAATTGGTGTTTATGTTCCGGAAAATACAATTGCTTTTATTGATTCCTTTGTTATTACAAAAAAAGCTCGCCATGTCGATTTAGCATATGATTTTATTGATTTCTTTTTAAGGCCAGATATAGCTTATAGAAATGCTAGCATTATTGGATATTGTACACCTTTAATTGAATCATATGAAAAGATACTATACGGTGAAGATGAACAGTGGAGTAGGATAATTAGTACTTATCCGTATAACCCAGTTAAAGAGGGAGAATCTTCTCACGTAGGAATTCCCCTAAAAGATTTAGATGCACGATTTTTAACAAAGTTAACTTTAATGGTTGATAACATAAAAGTTGGTAGATAGGCGTTTGGTTTTCCAAACGTCTTTTTTTCTTAATAAAAATATTTTTCTATTTCTAATTTCTTGTTTTTTTCAACAATTAATGCTATAATAACTTTATAATTTACAAAAGAGGAGCAAGAAATCTTTAAACAGAAGGGAAAAGATAATGTTAGGTATAATACTTGGGATAATTGGTTTCATGTTATTGTATATTTTTGATTTAAACAAAATATTATGGCAAAAACAAATCCTTAATGTATTATTTGCTTTTGGATTAATGCTTCTTGGTATCGGAACATTTCTACTTTATTATGAATATGAAATGATTATATTTTCATATAATCTTTCTTGGTTATTTATAATTTTTGCCATAATAAATTTATTATTGATATTTTATGCTTTGTTTGGGGCGTTACCCTTTAAGAGAACTTATATTAAAACAGACATTAATAAAGTAGTGGATACGGGACTATATGCATTGTGTCGACATCCCGGAGTGCTATTTTTTGGTTTTTTTTATTTATTTTTATATTTGAGTAATTTACGGAATATTTTTTTGTGGTCATTTTTGTTATGGACAATTATGGATATAATTCATGTATGGATTCAGGATCAGTTTATTTTTCCTAAAGCATTAATTGGATATACTGCTTACCAGAAAAATGTTCCTTTTTTAATTCCAACAATTAAAAGTATAAAACAAATGATAAAGAGGAGGGATACATCAAATGACGCTTAATGAAATGTTGAAGAAGAAGATGTATGAAGAAATATGGGATTCATATATTGGTTTTCTAAATTTATCCCTTAAAGATTATATGATTATACAAGAAAGATTGTTGCAAGAACAAATTGATTTATATTATAAGTGTGAACTTGGTAAAAGGTTTTTTAAAAATAGTAAACCAACTAATATAAAAGAATTTCGTGAAAATGTTCCGCTTACTGATTATTTTGATTATGCCGATGTATTACTCAAAAAAGATAACTCAAAACTACCATCCCCTGCAGCTATTTGGATTGAAACAACTTGGATTGGCGGAATGCACCCAATAAAAGTTGCTCCATATACTACCTCAATGATTGAATCTCATCGTAGTAATTGCTTAGCCTGTGCAATACTTGCTACCTCAACTAAAAAGAAAGTTTTTAGTTTGCGAAAAAATTTCAATATTTTATATGGATTAGCGCCACTTCCTTATTTAACTGGTATTTTCCCCTATTTATTAGAACATGAACTTGATATGAACTTCTTGCCTTCAACTAAAGTTGCTAGTAAAATGCGTTTTTCTGAAAGAAATAAAGTCGGTTTAAAATTAGGAATGCAAAAAGGATTAGATGCTTTATTTGGATTAACAAGTGTTATTGCAAAAATAAGTGATGATATGTCATCTAATAGTTCTTCAAAGTCTTATAATCCTTTTAAAACCAGTATTAAAATGAATTTCAGAATTGTTAGTAAAGCTATCAGTTGCAAGATTAATAATACTAAAATACTTCCAAAAGATATTTTTAAATTAAAAGCAATATGTTGTGCTGGAACTGATTCAGCTATATATAAAGATAAAATTGAAAGAGTTTGGGGAGTAAGACCATTAGAGATTTTTGGAGGAACTGAGGCAACATGGATTGGAACAGAAACTTGGTCAAAGGATGGATTAGTTCTTTTTCCAGATAGTTGTTTTTATGAGTTTATTCCTGAAAATGAAATGGAAAAAAACTTAGAAAATCCAGATTATATTCCACGTACTTATTTAATTAATGAATTGTCAGTTGGTACTAATTATGAAATAGTTATAACTAATTTTAAGGGTGGGGCTTTTTTGAGATATCGAATTGGTGATATTTTTAAATGCATTTCCATAATTAATGAAAAGGATGGTATATCTTTTCCACAGTTTCGTTTTGTTGACCGTATTCCTTCAGTAATTGATATTTGTGGTTTTACAAGAATTACTGAAGAGACCATTAATGAAACTATTGCTTATTCCGGATTAGAAGTAGGTAAATGGGTTGTTGTAAAAGAATTTGATGAAGACAAAGTTCCCTTTATCCATTTGTATTTAGAAAAAGATAAATCACAAACCAAAACCGTATATGATGAAAATATCATTCGTGATCATTTAGCTATTTACTTTAGATACATTGATAGTGATTATAATGATTTGAAAAAATTACTAGGAATTGAACCTTTAAAAATAACGTTAATGTCAGAGGGAACAATTGATATTTTGGAACAAAAATTAAACCGCAAGTTGCGTGTTGTGAACCCCAAACACGCTGATTTAATAGAACTTAGGATATTGCTTAAGGAAAGCGGGGTGATTAGTTGAATCTAATTGTTTTTTGGGGCATACCAATAATTGCTTTAATAATTAATTTATTATTGTTAATGAGTTTATTATTTGCCAAAAAAAGTCCAAAGGTTTATGTTTTTATTGGTTATGTTGTCAATGTCATACTTTGGGTCTTGTGCTCCTTTTTAATGAAAATGGATATTGAACCAAGTCCTGTATTTTGGAATAAACTATGTGTAACTTTCACTTTCTTAACGCCAATTTTTATTTATTGTTATTTGACAGTATATACAAAATGTTTTAACTGGAAAAAAACTTTATTTTTATCAATAGGAATTGTTGCATGTTTAATTATTAATTGGAGTGGTTTATTAGTTGTTGATTGTCATTCTGAAAGAGATGCGGCTAATAGGATAATTGGTTGGTACTATCAATTTGACTTTCGCTTTGCAGTAGCGGTCTTTGCTTATTATTTCTTTACAATTATTGTCTTAATTGCTAAGGGCTTTTTCTTAATAAGAACAAAGAAAGTCACTTTTGGTCAAATAGATGGTTTTATGATTGGTACTTTCATTATGTTTATTGGCTATGCCTTTAATATAATCCCTGGTATTGGTAAATATCCTTTGGATATTGCTGCTACACTAATAACCTCCGTTTTATTATTTGTATCTTTGTATCGAAAGAAATTATTTGAATTCAAAATTATTGTTTCCCAAGGAACAGCGCTATTTTGTATTTTGACTGTTGTGCTTGGTTCTTGTGCTTTAATAATGCAAGTACTACTGACATATCTTGAATCACATTATCCAAATGAAAAAAACTATGTTTTAGTAGGGACGACTATTGCTATGGCAATTTTGATGCAGCCTTTAATTATCGGGATAAAAAAGTTCTTAAATAAATATATGAACAAGTATGCTAATAATCAAAATATTTCTTTAAATAAATTTAGAACTAGCATTAGTAATAATTTAGATATTGAAAGTGTGAGTGATGAATTACTTACGACTATTAACGAGTCTCTTCATACCCCTAAATCGTGTTTAATGTTATATAACAAAAACCGTAATGTTTTTAGTATATATAAAAGTTCATCTATCTTAGAACGTATGGATTTTGAACTAAGTTATAATAATCCATTAATTAATTTGTTTTTAAAACGTGACAACTATATTTTTAATGTTAATGAAGTAAATATGATTCCAGAATTAAAATCCATGTGGGATAAAGAAAAAAAGGAATTATACCATTTTGGTATTGAATTAATTGTGCCTTTAAAAAGCCGTAAACAAATAATAGGTCTTCTTTTGTTAATGTCAAAAGAAAATAAAAGAAGATTTAATACTTTTGATTATGATAACTTGAAATCTTTAGCTTTTATGACCGGAGTCGCGATTGATAATGCTAATATGTTTCAAGAGGCCCAAAGGGAAGCCTATATTGATTCACAAACAAGTTTGTTTAATCATAAATACTTTATGTATACATTGACAAAAATGTTGAATACTGAAAAAAACAAATATAGAACTTTATCATTGTTGATGATTGACTTAGATAATTTCAAATTATATAATGAGTTATATGGTTTTAAGGGTGGAGATGATGCTATTATTCATTGCGCTGAAATAATGACAGAGACATTAAAAGAACAAGGTTCACTATATCGTTATTCTGGTCAAGAATTTGCCATTATCATTCCTAATTCTGATATAACTGATGCACTTAGGATTGCTGAAGAAATACGAACAAATATTGAAAAAGGCTTTGTAACATATAAAAAAGAAGTTAATATTTCTGGGGTAATGACTGCTAGTATAGGAGTTTGCCATTATCCTATAAATGCAATTGATGACAGCGAGATTTTAAAGAATAGTTTATTTGCATTATATGTTGCAAAAAACAGTGGTAAAAACAAAGTTAGTAATTATTCAAGAGAAATAAAAGATGCTCATCATAAGGATGAAATATTTAATCAAGACGAAAGTATAATGATGAAAAATCGGGCAACTATTTATGCTTTAACGGCGGCAATTGATACTAAGGACCATTTTACGTTTGCTCACTCACAAAATGTTGCTTATTATACAGTTGAAATGGCTAAAGCATTAAACTTGGATACTAATACAATTTTGTTGTTTGAAGAAGCAGCACTACTTCATGATATTGGTAAAATTGGGATTGCTGAAAGTATATTATCAAAAACTGGTAGACTAACAGATGAAGAATATGCGATTATAAAAACCCATGTTGAGTTATGTGTGACAACAATTAAATTTCTCCCATCAACAAATCATGTTATTCCTTTAATATATTCTCACCATGAACGTTTTGATGGACGTGGTTACCCAAGGGGATTAGCTGGGCATGAAATACCTTTAGGTGGCAGAGTACTAGCAATTGCTGATGCTTTTGATGCTATGGTATCTCAAAGAGCTTATAAAAAAGCAATGCCTGTAGAATATGCAATTGGTGAGCTTGAGAAAAATATGAATAAGCAATTTGATGGAGAACTTGCAAAGTTATTTATTCAATTAGTGAAAAATAATAAAATCGAAGTGCGAATTTTCACTTCGGATATTTTAGAGACAGTCACTGATGAGGAAAAATAAGCAAAATTAAAAGATAAGATTATGTGAAAAACAAAAAGGAGATGGAGAGATTGATCTCCTTTTTGTTTTTCTTTAATATTATATTGACTTTTATCGAATTTCTAATTAAAATATGAATAGATACTGAAAGGAACTCTCTAAATGAATAATGTTATAATACGAATTGCTACTATAAATGATGTTATTGGAATCCAAAATATTCATAGAACTTGCAAAGACCCTTGGCATGATTATGAAGAATGTAAAGATTGGATAGAAAAAAGATTAGAAAGAGATTTTCATATTTTGGTTGCAGTACTTAATGGTAAAATTATTGGACACGGTGAATGGATTATATCACAAGAGCCTACAGAAAAATTTTTATATTTAGGAATGTTACAAATTGATAGAGATTTTCAAAAAATGGGAATTGGACGTAAAATGATAGATGCTGGTATTGTTTATGGGCGTAATAACAATTGTTCTAAAATGGTTACTATTCCAGAAATAGATAATAATTCAATAGTGTTTTATGAAAAATGTGGATTTATTAAGGAAAGAACAATACACAAAACTAGCATTCCTACCAAAGATGAAAAATATGAATTTGATATTATTAATTCTATTCCTGAAAACGTCATTTCTAAACTGGAATTTATATTTGGTTTATCACAAATATCATCAAGGCATATGTGGGAAGTCTTAAACAGAAAACCAAATACAGATGATAGACTAACGCCTGCCATAAAAATTAATAATAACTATTTACAATTGAGTTATTACAAGAACCAGGAATCTGCTTTAGTGTTATATTGGGGCAATAGACCAAATAAAGATATTATTGATGTTTCATTGAATTTTGGATATCAATGTGGATTAAAAACACTTGATTTTGTATTCTTTGATGAGTTTAAAAAAACGTTTGAAAATGTCGAAATATATGGAAATGATATTGAATTGTGTTTATATATAAATTGAACAAAACTTTAAATTTATTAGTATAAACAAAAATAAATATTAGGTTTGCCTTCATAAAATCACAAAGCCGAAAATCAAATTACGTTATGATTAACTTGTGAGATGTAAAAATACTTGTTTGAATTGTGAAAAGAGATTGTGAGGCTATTTTGGGGTTGTTTTTAAACAGTTTTAATGGATGATTAATAAGTTTCTATATTTATGTGCTTTTTTTACCAATTGACTATTTTTCTTTTTTAATTGTTAAAGTTGTTACAAAATGGTATAATAACATAGATAATCAATTAAGGTTTTCTTTGAGGAGTTAATGAAGGAATTTATATGAAAAAAATATACTGGATTGTTATAGTTTTATTATCATTTTGTTTAATAGGTTGCACTAATACAGATAAAATGAGTTCAGTTGGATTAGAATATTTGCTGAATGAAGAAACATTAGAATATGAAGTTGTAAGTTACACAGGAACTTCTAATAACGTAAAAATACCCGATACTTATGAAGGACTACCAGTAACGCAAATTATAGCAACAGCTTTTGATGATACTTTAGTTGTATCGGTAACATTTGGCAAAAACATTGAGGATTTGGGATGGTATCTATTTGGGAAATGCCCTTTACTTAAAGAAATAAACGTCGATAATGATAATCCTTATTATTCATCAGTAGATGGGGTATTATATAATAAAATGAAAACAAATTTAGTTAAATATCCAATTAATAAGGCATCCAAAAAATATACTATAATATCATCGGCTACTAATATTGAATATTTTGCTTTTTATAAATTAGCAAATTTACAAGAAGTTATTATTCCCCCAAGCATTGAAGTAATTGACGCTTCAGCATTCAAAGAATGCCATAGTTTGAAAAAAGTTTCTTTTGAAGGGAATATTCGAAGTATATATCGTTTTGCTTTTGATCATTGTACTAATTTAGAAAGCATTACTTTGCCAGCTGGACTAGTGTATATTGGTGAATATGCTTTTGCTAATTGTACAGCTCTCCAAAATATTAATATTCCTAAATCTGTTGAGATTCTCGAAAGATTTGCTTTTAATAATAATCCTTCTTTAACAATATATATCGAAAGAACTAAACCAAGCAGTGGTAGTATTCCCAACTGGTATATATATGGTTATAAAGTTGTATGGGAGTCTTAGTAATAAATATTATAAATATATATAAAGAAATAGCATAGCTATTTCTTTTTTTTCTATAATGTAATATGATAATAGAATTTTTAAAAAATTATGGTTTAATTGCCATCTTTATTGTTATTTTATTAGAATATGCATGTTTTCCAATACCGAGCGAAGTTGTGTTGCCAACGGTAGGGGCTATGGTGGTGACATGTGATTTTAATTTTTGGCTTGTTTTATTGATTAGTATATTAGGAGGATTAATAGGCTCTTGTATATGCTATGGAATTGGTTATTTTGGGGGAGTAAAACTTTTTCCAAAACTGACTAAGAAAAAGGGCTTTTTGGTAGCCATTGAAAAATATAATAAATATAAAGGAGTGTCAGTTTCTTTTGGTAGATTAATACCAATATGTAGAACGTATATTTCATTTGTTGCCGGAATTAGCAAACACAAATTCGGACAATATATCTTGCTTAGTAGTCTAGGTATTATTGTTTGGAATGCTTGTTTGATAACATTAGGTTATTATTTTTATGATAATCTAGAAGTCATAGCAGTTTTTCTAAATCGATTTAAAATTATTATAATAATCCTTTGTGTTATAGTAGTATTAGCGTTAGTAATTAAAAAATTCAAATATGCTAGCAAAAAAAATCGTAATATGGTATAATAGCATACGTATTCAAAGGAGGTGTTATTGTGAAGAAAAAACATAGTATAAAAAAGATATTTAAATGGGCAGGCCCCCATTGGTATTTACTATTAGCTGTGGGTCTTATATCGATTATAATTCCTTTTACATACTCGTTTGTTCCGCAGTTTATCAAATATGTATTTGATTTTATTTTAGCGCCTAATCCGAAGGCATCAAATACTTTACCAACTTTTCTAAAAGATTTCTTCAGCTCATTTCCTGCTTTGAAAAGTATTTTGATAGTAGGGGTAACATTATCGATATATCAACTACTTCGTGGTGGATTAATGTTTTTAAATGGGTTTTTAAAAGGATTATTTGCTGAAAACATGGCTTTTGATATTCGTAACGAATTATATTCACATATACAAAATTTATCATATTCATATCATAACAATTCTGATACTGGAGATTTAATTCAAAGATGTACATCAGACATTGATACAGTAAAAAGTTTTATTAGTACACAATGTCCAGAGATTTTACATATTGTAACTTCATTAATAGTTGGTGCTTTGCAGATGGCTTTTATTAATATATACTTAATGCTAATCACTTTGTGCGTTATTCCAATTACATTAACAAGTAGCATTATTTACTTTCGATATGTTCGTAAAAAATTTGAACAAGTTGAAGAATATGAATCAAATATGACAATTGTTTTACAAGAAAATGTCAATGGAGTGAGAGTTGTAAAAGCTTTTGCTAAGGAAAAACATGAAATTGAAAAATTCAATGCTCGTAGTAAAGAATATAAAAATGAAAGCTATAAATTAAATAAAGCAATGGCCGCTTATTGGGGCTTTAGTGATGGGGTAACCCTTTTACAATATGCTGTATCAATTGGTTTTTGCATATATTTAGCAAAATCAAATGCTATATCAGAGGGTGGTATGATTGCCGTTCTGTATTATATCTCTATGCTTGTTTATCCGATAAGAAGTCTAGGTCGTATTATAGGTGACTTTGGTAAAGCAACCGTTGCCGCAAATAGAATTGATGAAATTATTAAACAACCGGATGAATATGAAGTGGATGGTATTGATACTCCAGAAATCATTGGTAATATTGAATTTGAGGATGTGTCTTTTAAGTTTGAAGATACATCAAAACATCTTTTGGAAAATGTGACATTCTCAATAAAACAAGGGGAAACAGTAGCGATAGTTGGTAAAACTGGTAGTGGTAAATCAACAATTGCTAATATATTAGTGCGTATGCTTGATTATGATAATGGCAGTATTAAAATAGATGGTGTTGAACTAAAAGATATAAAACGTCGCTGGGCAAGAAAAAACATTGGAATTATTTTACAAGATCCATTTTTGTATGCAAGAACGGTTTATGACAATATCGGTATCGCTAAAAAAGATCTTGATGAAACGTCAATTCACAATGCCGCCAAAGTGGCATCAATTCATAATGATATTTTAGAGTTTGATGAAGGTTATAAAACAATGGTTGGAGAAAAAGGGGTCACTTTATCTGGTGGTCAAAAACAGCGTGTTGCAATTGCTAGAATGCTTGTGTTAAATAAGCCAATTATGATATTTGATGATAGTTTGAGTGCTGTTGATACAAAAACAGATTTGCAAATTAGAAATGCTTTAAAAACAAAAGACAATTTGCATACAACAATTATCATAACACACCGTATTACAACGGCAAAAGAAGCCGATAAAATTATTGTTTTAGAAAATGGGCAAGTAGCGGCAATTGGCACACACAATGAATTAGCTGCAAAACCTGGTTTATATAAGTCCTTATGGGATATTCAAGGGGCATTAGAGGATGAATTCTTGAATTTGGTAAATAAGGAGGTAAAAGCATAATGAATCAATTTGATGATTTAGAATATGGTAGTGAAAAATTTAGTGCTAAAGTTTGGAAAAAAGTTTTAGGCAAAGTATTTAAACGTAAAACTAACATTATTATAATGATTATTTCAGTTATATGTTTGGCAGCATTAGATGTTTTAACGCCGATTATAAATGCACAAGTATTAGAAGTTTTCTTTGGTGAAAATCCAGATTTTAGTCAAACCTGGTTATATATTGGCATATATATTGGTTTAGCTATTGCCTTTGCCGTTGTCATTTATGCCTTTATTGTAAAGGGTGGGCAAGTTGAAGTTGAAGTAGCTGATGAAATTAGACGTGAGGCCTTTGTTAAACTGCAAGAACTACCATTTTCTTACTATGATAAAACAGCAGCTGGCTGGATAATGGCTCGTCTTACAAGTGATTCACGTAAACTAGCAGAAATTATTTCTTGGGGAATGATTGATTTAGTTTGGGGTCTGGCAACAATGACTGGTATATTGATTGTTCTGTATGTGACATTCTGGCCACTTGCTATTATTATTACGGTTTTAACACCAATGCTATTTTTAGTATGTATGTATTTTAGAAAAACGATACTACATTCATACCGAAATGTGCGTAAAATAAATTCTAAGATAACTGGTAGTTATAATGAAAGCATATTAGGAGCTAAAACAACTAAAACGTTAGTTTTAGAAGATATTCGTAATGAAGAGTTTTTTGATTTATGTTCTAATATGAGAACAAATTCTTTAAAAGCAATTTTAAGGTCTTCAATATTTTGGCCACTTGTTTTGGTACTAGGGTATTTTGGGGTTGCTGCAACTTTAAGGGTTGGTTCTGGATTTGTACTCGGAGAATTTGGTGGAATGGTTATTAATGTTGCCACTTTATATTTATTTATAAATTTCACAACCATGTTCTTTGATCCGATTATGCAAATTGCTCGTATTTTAGCTGAACTTCAACAAGGGCAAGCATCGGCTGAAAGAGTAATTGGTCTAATTGAAACTGAAGCGGAAATCAAAGACACTGAAGAAGTAGTTGCTAAGTATGGAACCATTATGAATCCAATACGTGAAAACTGGGAACCGCTTATTGGAGATGTAACTTTTGATCATGTGACTTTTAAATATATTGAGAATGAAACAATTTTAAATGATTTCTATTTAGATATAAAAGCTGGTACAAGTGTTGCCTTAGTTGGGGCTACAGGTAGTGGTAAATCAACAATTGTCAATTTGATTTGTCGTTTTTATGAACCAACTGAAGGAGTTATAAAAATAGATGGTCGTGATTACAAAGAAAGATCTATTGGCTGGCTACATGAAAATTTAGGATATGTTTTGCAAACACCACATTTATTTAATGGTACTATCAAAGAAAATATTCGTTATGGTAGACTTGATGCCACCGATGAAGAAGTAATTGCGGCAGCCAAAGCAGTTAGTGCTGATGAGTTTATTAATGGTTTTGAGCAAGGGTATGATACTAATGTTGGCGAAGGTGGAGCAAAAATATCTTTAGGTCAAAGACAATTAATTTCATTTGCTAGAGCAATTATAGCTGACCCTAAAATTCTTATTTTAGATGAAGCAACTTCCAGTATTGATACCGAAACCGAATATGCAATTCAAGAAGTTATGAATAAGTTAATGATAGGGCGAACAACCTTTATTGTTGCTCATAGACTATCTACAATTATTAATGCCGATTTGATTTTAGTAATTCAAGATGGAAAAATATTAGAAAAAGGTACTCATAAAGAATTATTACTTAATAAAGGTGAATATTATAATTTATATAAAAATCAATTTATTAATGAGCAAATGGAGAAAACTAGAATTTAAAATTTAAAGCCTTTCGTATATGTTATGAGGGGCTTTTTATATTTTATAAAATATCAAAACAACAAGCGACAAAAATTTGCTTTTTGGGCATAATATGGTATAATATTGCCAAAGAGATAATTCAAAATATAAAAAGTAAAAGGAAGAAATAAAATGCCAACAAATTACAAAATAGCCAGTATCAATACTCTTAATCTTGCTCTTGCTAAGATTACTAGAAGTCCAAGCTTAACATCAGGAAATTTAATAGAAGCTTTAAATATGATAGCTTATGAAGGCTGTAATGCATTGAATAACACTAGAATAGGGATTTGGACAACAAACTTTCAAAAGCAAGTTTTGCATAACCAAACTTTCTATGTGAGAGATGAAGGAGTTAAAGAAAATTTAGAGGACTTTCCATTGGAAACCCGTCAATATTATATAGATTTATTAAACACAGAACGTTTGATTGTGATTAATGATTCAAGAAAAGATAATGTATTACCAGATTTAATCCAAAATTATGATAAAGAAATGCGTTCTCTTTTGGATGCCCCAGTTAGAGTTGGTGGTGAACTAGTTGGAGTTGTTTGTATAGAACAACTATATGAATGTCGCCAATGGACTCAGCCTGAACAAAGCTTTGCTTCTTCGCTAGCCGACTTTACGGCGCTTGCATTAGAGGCAACAGCACGTAAACAAACTTTAGATGAACTAAATGTGATTAATAGAAGAACAGAAACATTAATGTCTAATCTTCCTGGAATGGTATATCAATGTTTGAATAATCCACCAGAATTTACTTTTACTTTTGTAAGTGAAGGATGCTATGCTTTGACTGGATATAAGCCAGAAGAATTAATGAATAATAATGCTTTGAAATTCTTTGATATGATACATCCCGAAGACGTTGGACCACTGGAAAAAGTGAATCAAGAAACATTAGTAGTTGGGTTACCATTGGATACAACATTTAGGTTAATTATGCGTGACGGTAGTGTCAAATGGATATGGGAAAGAAGCCGAGTTGTTGAAAAAAATCCAGATGGAACTCCTCATATTCTTGAAGGGTTTTATACGGATATCACAGAACAAAGACGTCTTGAGGCAGCTGAACTTGCCAATCGCACAAAAAATGAATTTTTAGCGAATATGTCTCATGAAATAAGAACACCAATGAATGCAATTATTGGTATGACAGAACTTGTTTTAAGAGAAAATATATCACCAGAAGTTACGGATTATATTAGAAATATAAAATCAGCTTCTAATTCTTTACTAACAATCATTAATGATATTTTGGATTTTTCTAAAATTGAAGCTGGCGCTATGCCGATAGTTAATGCAAAATACTATATGTCATCAATGATTAATGACTTAGTGACAATGATTTATGTCAGAATTGGTAATAAACCCATTCATTTTATAATCGAGGACAATCCTTATTTGCCATCATCTTTAATTGGTGATGTTACTAGAATAAAACAGGTTGCCATTAATTTGCTGACCAATGCAGTTAAATTTACTCATAAAGGATTTATAAAACTAATTATTGATTATGAAGAGATTGGTCAAAACAAAATATTGTTAAAGTTTAAAATTATTGATACAGGTATAGGCATTAAAAAAGAAGAAATACCAATGTTATTTGATAATTTTCAACAATTAGACACAAAGAAAAATAGGGCAGTTGAAGGCACTGGTTTAGGTCTTGCCATATCAAAAAAATTAGTTGAAGGCATGGGTGGGAAAATAGAAGTTTCTAGTGATTATGGTGTAGGATCAATATTCGCTTTTGAAGTAGAACAAGAAGTTATCAATTATAGGTCAATTGCTTTATTAGATAATCCAAGCGAAGCAATGGTTGGTATTTTTATTAAAGATAAAGTAAAAGAAGAATCTATATATAATAAATTATTACAAATGAAGGCAACAGCTATAATAGGTTGCAAAGATGATAAAATAAATAAATATACTCACACAATAGTTGATAGTGATTTATTAGATGATTATCTAGATATATGTTCTCAAACAAAGACTATTTGTATAGCAAAAAACTATTTAACAAAAAGTCCAGAAAAAGAAAATGTTCGTAATGTTAATACTCCGTTAACATCACAATTGTTATCTGAAATATTAAATGATAGAGCAGCATACCAAAAAAATAACGACAAAAATCATAGTGGCAAAGATATAAAAGTTATGAATGTTAAAATAATGGTCGTGGATGATAATGATATTAATTTGCAAATAGCAGGAAGTATTTTAGAATCATATGGGGCTGAAGTAATACTCGCAAAGTCAGGATATGAGGCAATAACAACTTTGAAGATAATGCCTTTTGATATAATTTTTATGGACCATATGATGCCAGGAATGGATGGGGTCGAAGCAACTCAAGAAATTAGAAAAATGGATATCAATAATAGCCAAAATGTTCCGATAGTTGCCTTGACAGCTAATGCAATCAGTGGTGTAAAAGAAATATTCATTGAAAGTGGAATGAATGATTTTTTATCTAAACCGATTGATCTTGAAGAACTAAAACGCATTTTATGTCAGTGGATTAACAAAGAGAAAATCCAGTATGAATCATAATTGTAGGATAATAATATGATTGTAAACAAAATAATTATTTATATTATGTTAGCTTTTATGGCATTTGCAGCCTTTGATAAATACATTCTTAAAGATAAATTAGGGTATGGACCAAAATTTGAAGAAGCTTTTTTGGCAATGGGACCATTAGCATTATCAATAGTAGGAATAATGTGTTTTGCTCCAGTGTTAGGTGATTTGTTAATGCCAGTGTTTTCTCCTATATATAAGTTAATTGGGGCAGACCCAGCGATGCTTGCAGGTTCAATTCTTGCTAGCGATATGGGAGGTTATGCTCTTGCTGGTCAAATGACAAGTGACGGTAGTATTCAAGCCTTATCGGGTATTATTTTAGGGTCAATGATGGGAGTGACAATTATTTTTGTCATTCCATATACTTCAACTATTATTAATAAAGAAGATAAAATCTATTTATCAAAAGGTATAATGGCTGGAATTATCCCTATTCCAATTGGCTGTTTAATAGGTGGTCTTATTGGTGGTATATCTTTTAGTTTACTATTAATCAATTTATTGCCGGTGACAATATTAGCCATAATACTAGCTTTAGCTTTATGGTTATGTCCTAACTTTGTAACAAAAGCCTTTAGTTGGTTTTCTAAAGGAGTTGCTTTTCTCATAGCAGCATCTTTAGTTATTGCAATTTTTACGGCACTATCAGGCATAAGTATTATCCCAAATATGGCACCAATAGATGAACAGTTTATAACAGTAGGACTAATTGCCATTACACTAGCTGGTGCATATCCGTTTATTCACTTTCTAACAAGCGTTCTAACAAAACCATTACTAAAACTTGGAAAGGTTATGGGTGTAAATGAAGTGACAATAGCCGGAATGCTGGCATGTCTTGCAAGTGCCATACCGATGTATCCAATGGTTAAAGATATGGATAAAAGAGGAAAAGTCATCGCAATAGCTTTTTCTGTATGTGCCGGTTTTTGTTTAGGGGATATTTTAGGGTTTACTGCCGCAAATGCTCCTGACTATATTTTTTCAATGATTATTGGAAAATTAACAGCAGGTTTTATTGCTATTGCTATTGCCATGTTAATTACATTAAAAGATAAAATTCAAATTGAAAATATAATTGAACAACCAAAACAAATATAAACAAATTATAATAAAAAATTAGGAAAGTTGATAGATGTCTTCGAATATAGTATAATGAAAAGGGTGATGCTATGAAATGTATATTTATTTATAATCCCAAAAGCGGAAGAGGTAAACTTTTAAAACACATTGATTATATATGTAAAGAGCTTGAAAATAAATATGATATCGTCGAAATATATGCAACAAAATCTCAAGAAGATACAATAAGAATCGCCAAAGAGTCATGTGGCAAATACGATGCTTTAATATTTGCTGGTGGTGATGGAACGTTTAATGATGTCATTTGTGGCATTTCATCAGAACCTATAAGGCCAGTTCTTGGTTACATTCCAAGTGGCACTGCCAACGATATTGCCAAGAATTTGAAAATATCTAAAAATTATAAAAAAGCATTGAAAGTTATAATGAATAATTATACAATGAAACATGATGTTGGCTTAATAAATAATGAGCGATATTTTGTATATGTTGTTGGAGCCGGAACCTTTACGGCAGTAAGTTACCGCACTAAACAAAACATAAAAAAATTCTTAGGTCGAGTGGCATATGTGGTCGATGGCATTAGTGATTTGTTAAATCCGATAATATTAAACATAAAGGTTACTAGTATAGAAGGTGAGATAATTGAGGGAAAATGTCCATTATTTTTAGTTGCTAATACAATTAGCGTTGGTGGCTTAATTTTTAATAGACGAGGACATGCTAATGATGGCACATTTGATATCATTTTAGTAAAGAAATATTTGGGAAGAGGATTAATATCAATATTCAATACTTTGCTTATTGGCATTAGATTAAAAAAACGTACGAGATATTATCAAAAAATCAAGGCTAGTGAATGTTTAATCGAAACCGATGATTTTGTTCAGTGGTGTATTGATGGCGAAAAAGGTATGCAAGGAACAATCAAAATTAAAAACATTCATCATCATTTTGAAATATTTGTTCCTATGAAATAAAAAAATCTATATTTTTATATCAAAAATGTAAAAAATGAGTTATAATAAAGTAACTCATTTTTTAGTTGATATATATGTGAAAGGGAGAGGAGAAGTATGATGCAACTTTATCGTTGCAATACTATTATGTTTCATTTCATTTATTTTATACACAAAAATAAAATATTTTTTCGAGGTACATATGAGAATTATTGCTGGCCTTCATAAAAGCCGAATATTAATGACATTGGATGGCTTAAATACTAGACCAATGATGGATAAAATGAAAGAATCAATTTTTAATACAATTGGTCCCTACTTTGATGGGGGTGTAGTTTTAGATTTGTTTGGTGGCAGTGGCGCTCTATCTTTAGAAGCCATCAGCCGTGGAATGAGTAGTGCAGTAATAGTTGATATGAACCGTGAGGCTATTCAAGTAATAAATCAAAATGTTACTCTTTTAAAAGAAGAAAGCAAAATAACTATTATGAACTGTGATTATAATGTAGCTTTAAAAAGATTAGAAAATCAAAGGTTTGATTTATTATTTTTAGATCCACCATTTAAAATGAATATTATTAATGAAATCATTGATACTTTATTAGAAAAGAATATGATTAATGAAGAAGGCATTATTGTTTGCCAAGCAGTCAAAGGAAATATGGTTATCTCTGATAAACTACATATTATTAAACATAGTTTTTTTGGTAACAATGAAGTAGTCATATACCAAAAATAAAACTCACCAATGAAACCAAAACTAACATCAAAATGCTTGCTATTATTTTAGTTGATATGATTTTTTTGAAAGAAAAAAGACTTTTGTCTAATGTATTATAAATTTGCATATTAATTGAAATACCTTGAAATGTAATTAATCCAGCAATAATTGGTAAAATAATCGCTTGAGATAATCCTAAGGTCTTGATGTCAAGTATTCCGGTTGACACTTCAATAATTGAAAATAATAATTTGGTGATAATGGAAAAAATTTCATTTTGAATATTGAACATTTGAATGAAAGAGACAATTGAAAATTTAATAATATTAGCAATGATCATAATGCTTGCAATCATTAATAGCATTTCAATGACCTTAGTAACTGAAGACATAAAATTCAAATAAGAAAAATTGAATTCTAATTTTATAGATTTTTCATACTTTGGACTTTTAATAAATAAATTTATAATAAAGCAAATTATTAACTGACATATGATTACTATAAATACTTCTTTAATAGATAAGAGAGATATTAAAAATAAAGGGTTCATAAAAATCGAAAGCCTTAATAATTTATTAGCATCAATTTCGGAAATAAATCCATTCTTTAATTCTTGATTAACTAAAGAAGAAGTTCCAGGATTACCTATCAACATGCTGATGATAAATATTTCATATGCTTTAGCAGTTTGAAACTTAAAGAAAGGCTTTAATATAAAAGTGACTTTTGATAAAACATTACTTTTTAATAATGAATCAGCCATTAAATAAAAAACAAATATTGAAGGATATGTATGATATAGCCAAATTGTCATAGTATGAATGATATCGCTAAAAAACAAACTAGGATTAACTAGAATACTATAAAATATTAAAAAAATCATTATCAAAAAAATTAACATATTCTCACATCCTCATTAATGTTATGAATAATTGCTAATAAAAATGTCTTGATTTTATATGATAATAATGATATAATATATTCATTGAAAAATCTCAATAAACAAAATATCCAGTAGTTCAGCTGGATAGAGCAAAGATTTTCTAATGTAATAAAAAACTAAATGCCCATGTAGCTCAGCTGGATAGAGCATCGCCCTTCTAAGGCGGTTGTCGGGGGTTCGAATCCCTCCATGGGTGCCATTTTTGAAATAAGAAACATCAAAATGATGTTTTTTTTATTTATAAGGAAAGTTCATTTTTAGAAAGAAGTAAAAAGAAGTAAAAAACTAATCACTTATAATAAGTGATTAGTCCAAGGAATGGCAAAAAAGAATAAAGGATTAATATCCTTTAAACTATATTTAAATTTGC
>JAVBLL010000007.1:0-74927 GCA_031553555.1 Bacilli bacterium | reverse complement strand
GCAAATTTAAATATAGTTTAAAGGATATTAATCCTTTATTCTTTTTTGCCATTCCTTGGACTAATCACTTATTATAAGTGATTAGTTTTTTACTTCTTTTTACTTCTTTCTAAAAATGAACTTTCCTTATAAATAAAAAAGAATAGCATGCTATTCTTTTCTCTATGCTTTTATTGCATGTAAACTTTATTGTATAGGCTTAATCATAAGTCCATCATTATTTGCTTTTTTGACAAGTTCCAAAAACTCTTGACGATATGCGTTTTGAGAAACGCAATCTAATGATTCTAATCTAAGAATAACTGAATTAATGTTTGCAGATGCTTTATAATTAGAATTACGACATAGCAATGAAAATTCTATTATGCCACCAACAAATATAAAATCCTCGGATGAAATCCCACTTAAACTATTAGAATAAAATTCTTTACTAATAGTTTTATTCTCATTATTTTGAGGATCTTTATAATTTATTTTCACTGTACATAAAAATGAAGATTCTAGCATCTTTCCTTCTTCAGTTAAAATTAATTCATAGGTTGCCATCGTAGTATGTCCAGAACCAACCTCACCAGCATCTGTTTCTTCGTTATTAAATTCATCCTCTGATAATTGTTTATTTTCATAACCAATAACACGATACTCTTTTACATATTCTTTGTTGAACTCAATCGATGCTTTTACATCCTTTGCAACAGCAATCATTGTTGTATGAAGTTCATCCACTAATACTTTTTGCGCTTCCAACAAGCAGTCAATATAAGCATATATTCCATTGCCATATTTTGCTAAGGTTTCCATAGTAGTATCTTTATAATTACCCATACCAAATCCAAGAGTTGACAAATAAATGCCACTATTTAGTTTATTTTGAATATATTCTTTTAAATCATCCTTTGAAGAAATCCCCACATTGAAATCACCATCAGAAACAATAATGACACGATTATTGCCATTTTGAATGAAGTTTTTTTCTGCCACTTTATAAGCATTTTTTAATCCCTCTTCACCATTTGTTGATCCAGAAGCATTTAATCTATTGACAGCGTTCAAAATTTTGCTTTTGTTTTTAACTTTTTCACCGCTAATTTCTATTTTTGAGCCTGATGCATATGTAACAATAGAGATTGTATCTTCATCATTCAAAGAATCAATAAATTTAGAAAATGCTTGTTTTACTAAAGGTAGCTTATTATCACTACTCATAGATCCAGATATATCAATTAAAAAAACAATATTATTTCGAATATTTTCTGATAAAGCCACATACTTTGATGCAATCCCTATTGTCAATAATTTATGATCACTATTCCAAGGCGCATTTCCAATTTCTGCACTTATTGAAAAAGCATTTCCAGTTTCCGGATCTGGTAAGTCATAAGAAAAATAATTAATCAACTCATCAGTCTTTATAGTGCTACCACTAATTTTTTGACCTGAGTTAATATAACGGCGCAAATTAGCATAAGATGCTGTATTAGAATCCATTGAGAAATAAGTTGTATTCAGTTGTTCAGTTGATACGAATGGCAACTCTACTATTTCTGTGAATTCTTCTCCCTCGTAAATTTCATCAATCATTCCATATAAAGCATCATTTGAACGTCCCATACATCCACATAAAATGATTGACAAAGTTAATAATAATAGAAATAGACTCGTTTTTTTCATATAATTTTCTCCTATAAATATATAACAAACTACGATTGATTTTTTTTGATATTAATTATATATTTATAAAAATGAAAAAAGCGAAGAACTTAACCTTCGCTTTTAACGATTTGATACAATATCTTTATTTTAATTATGATATTAAAAAGATTTCTCTTAAAACCTCAAAAATGACTTTAAAAACATTAGCTTTTTTGACTTCTTGATCAATTCCCAAGGAAACTTCTTTATATAATTCATTATCATAGTATATTTTTATCGTTCCTATGTTATCTAAATTATTATAATCTATTATTTTTTCAGTTTTCACTTCTTTAAATGCTTCACCTTTTCTCTTCAAAATATAAACATCTTCCTTTATATAAATAGAGTATTTTTTTGGTGAAACTTTTATGTCTTCAACTTCCTCAATATAATCGCCTTTGCTAAAAATTTTTGCTACTTCATAATTACTAGTTGCATAATTAAGCATACTTGTAACTTCGCTATTTCGCACTTTCGGATCACTATTACCCATAGTAACGGCAATAAAACGAGTATTATTTTTTTTAATAGTAGCTGTTAAACAATATCCAGACCCTTCAGTCCATCCTGTTTTCAAGCCATCAACACCCTCTAGAAAACGAACTAGTTTATTGGTATTTACAAGCCAAAATCTTTTGACTGTATCTTCTCTAACGTAATCTTCATACAGGGATGTGTATTCAAGAATGGCTGGATAATTTTCAACCAAATATGAGCCCATTATTGCCATATCATAACTTGATGAATAATGATTAGGATCATCAAAGCCATATGGATTGACAAAATTAGTATTACTCAAACCCAGTTCCTTAACTTTATCATTCATCATCTTGACGAATGTTTTCTCACTACCACCAACATAAACGGCTAAACTCATCGCTGCATCGTTCGCTGAGGCAATCGCTGTAGATTTCAACAAATCTTTTACGCTCATTTTTTCTCCAGCACTCAAATAAATTTGGCTACCTCCGAGGCCTGCAGCCTCAGCTGGTGTTGTCACCATATCATTTTCTTTGATGATGCCTTTTTCTAGTTTTTCCATAACTAATGTCATAGTCATAATTTTAGTCATACTCGCTGGGGATAATCGTTCGTTTTCATTCTTTTTATAAATAACTTCTTTTGTCGTTGATTCTATTAAACAAGCACTTTTACTATCTTCAGATAATAACAAATCTTCACCCTCAATAGCTGTCACTTTCATGAAAATACTAATAGCTACTATAAAGATGCATAAAATAAAAACTAATTTTTTCTTATTCATTTACATTAACCTCTTTTATCATTACAATCTATTCACGAAGGGGCAAAAATATAAGTGAATTATCAAAAAAGATAATTTATAATTTCAAATTTATAATATATTACTGTTTATATGCAATTGTTGCTTGAATAGCTTTTTTCCAACCATTATAAAGTTTGTCACGTTCATTTTTAGATAGTTGTGGCATGAATATTTGTTCTACTTGATGGAGTCTTTTTAGCTCATCTTTGTTTTGCCAAACCCCAGTTGCTAAACCTGCTAAATATGCCGCCCCTAATGCTGTTGTTTCAAGGCATTTTGATCTAACAATTTTACAACTCAACATATCACTTTGAAACTGCATTAAATAATTATTTTCACATGCACCACCATCAACTGCTAAAACTTTTATTGGAAGTTTTGCATCGATAATCATTGATTCCATAACATCTTTTGATTGGTAAGCAATAGATTCTACTGTTGCATTAATAAAGTGCTCACGTGTTGTTCCTTTGGTTATACCAACGATAGTTCCTCTAGCATCGTTATCCCAGTAAGGGGTTCCTAAGCCAACAAAAGCTGGAACAAAATAAACTCCATTACTGCCTTTAACTATTTTACTGCTTTTTTCAACGTCTTTACTTTTATTAATTACCCTCATGCCATCTCTTAACCATTGAATGGCACTACCTCCAACAAATACAGAACCCTCTAGTGCATATTCAACATGACCTTCAATGCCCCAAGCAATGGTTGTCAATAAACCACTATTTGATATTGCCGCTTTATCTTTGGTATTCATTAACATAAAACAACCAGTTCCATAAGTGTTTTTAACCATTCCTTCATCAAAACAACATTGACCAAACAAAGAAGCTTGTTGATCACCAATCAAACTAGCAATTGGAATATTTAAACCAGGGATGATTTGCTGTAAATGGGTTGCCATACCATAAATTTCACTAGAACCCTTTACGTTTGGCAAGATTGACTTGGGAATAGATAATAAAGTTAATAGTTCATCATCCCATTCTAATTTATGAATATTATAAAGCATTGTTCTTGAGGCATTAGAATAATCCGTTGCGTGTTGTTTTCCATTAGTTAAACGCCATAATAGGAAACTGTCTACTGTTCCAAATAATACTTCATTATTATCAATCTTATCTTTTATGCCCTCAACATTTTCCAGCATCCATTTTATTTTACTAGCAGAAAAATAAGGATTTATTATTAAACCTGTTTTTTCTTTTATAACATTTTCAAGTCCTTGTTTTTGCCACTTCAAACATATACTTTGTGATTGGCGACTTTGCCAAATAATTGCGTTGCACAAAGCCTCTCCTGAAGTTTTATCCCACATAATAGATGTTTCTCTTTGATTAGTAATACCAATAGATGCAATATCAAATGGATTGATTTTTTTCGATGTTAAAACCATTTTTAGACATTCGTTTACAGACTCCCATATTTCATCTGCATTTTGTTCAACCCAACCATTATGGCGATGGATACTTCCTACTTCTAATTGACTAGATAGAACCAAATTGCCATCATTATCAAATAGTATTACACGGCTTGAAGTAGTTCCTTGGTCAATAGCTAAAATATATTTTTTCATAAATCCTCTTTTCAATATATACATATTATAGCATACAATCATATTAAAAAAAAGACTGCGAAGTAAATTCGCAGCCGCTTTTTAACGATCTAATAAGAAATAACTACTATTAAACGAGAATATCTCATTATCAATTATTCTTAAAAATGTTGCCGTATCTTCTTGATAGAAATTATTATACATTTTTTCAGATGTAAAATAAATTGTGAAATAAAAGGTATCTGTCGTTTGATTAACATCTTGTGTATAATTAAACTTAATTTCACCACTATTATTGACATATTCAAAAATACCTATTAATTTTTCATTAACAACAATTGAACTTATAACGACATCAGTTGAATTATATTTCAAAGTAAATTGGAAAGCAGAAAATTGACCTTTACCAGTTATATTGAAATCCATCTTGATACCATTATCAGTCAATGAAGTTGTCGAATAAACAACAGCATTATAATTAATTGTTTGTGGATCTCGGGAAACTGGTGCTTCTTCAATAAGTGTTATTAGGAATTGTGCTGTTTCACCTTCATAGTTAATCGTAATAGTATGTTTGCCTATTTTAGATAATTTTGCCAATTCTGTAGTATTAAACATATATTCTTCCAAATATACTATGCTTGAACTATCATCAGAATATTTTACTAATAATTCAATCGTAGTATAGTCAAAATCATAAACTGATATTTCACTTGGAAGACTATGCTGATTAATACTTATTGAGACAATAGTGGGATCATCTTTACCACAACCAACTAACCCAATTATACAAATAAAACATATTAATAATTTATAAAACTTTTTCATATCTATTCCTCCACAACACTAAGAATTACAGTTGTTAAATTAGTTGCAAATTTAACATCTGATGCTGCATGACCAATTAATTTTACTGTTCCAGAACCTGATGAAAATCTAACTATATGATCAGTTCCAGATTGAATTGTATTATTTCTAAGTGTCATTGAGCCACCTGCACCTAGTTCTAGATTTAAACCACCAAAATATGATGAATTTCCAGCAATATTATTATTACTAATGACAACATTACTTAAGATAGTGCGATTTGAAACATCAGCGCTTGATTGAGCTGGACTTGCTGTTGCATCGCGATTACGATTACTAATACCAGAGTTAGCACCATTTGAATAAATCTTATTGTAGCTAATTGTGATATTAGACATTGTTGTATTGGCAGTACTATTTCCAAGACGAATAATACCAGTATGACTGCCTATTCCGTTTGACGTAATATCATTATAACTAATTGTAATATTAGATAAATCTGTTCCACCAGTTGTATATATTAATCCATAACAATTCAAAGCAGATTGTGATGTAGTATATGTAAATTTGAAACCGTTTATAATAACATTACTTGCCTTAATTGCTATTTTCCCAGTAATAACAGCTTCTGTAAGTCTATCACTACCGATTTCACAATCTTTATTTAGCGTTTCTAAAGTTATTGCTTTATCAAGTACTAAATCTGCACTATAAGTACCTGGAAGTACTACAATTTTTTGGCCAGCACTGGCAGCATTATAAGCACTTGTAATTGTTGTATGAACTGGAGCAGTGAAAGTATATTTAGTTTTATCAATTAAGACACTTGTTGCCGTTGAATTGCCATAAACAATATAATCAGCAGTAATTGCCACTTCGGCAATTGGATCACATTTTATCTCCCAAGTTCCCTGAACATCGTTCCAAGCTGATTTTGCCGTAATTGTAACTGTTCCATTATCTACAAAAGTAACCAAACCACTTTGATCAACCGTAGCTATGTTATCATCACTACTACTATATACCAATTTATCATTAGCATAAAGTGGGTATATTTCAGTAATTAATTGCGTAGTATCTCCAACTAATTGAACTTCTGATGCACCTGATAATGTGATTTCTTCAGGACACAAATCACAAATAGCAAAAACATCCATATCACTTTGAATATTTTCTAAATCTTTATCCCATCTTATGAATTTAAATTCGTCAGTATCAACAAAAATACTTTCAGTAATACTTCCACCAATATTAATTTTCTTGGTAGTTATTACTTTGCCATATGGATTTCTAAAAACTATTGTGCATTCCTTAGAACTCAAAGAAGAAATTTTTTCAGAGACAAAAAGATTTAAATAGTTAGCATCAATTAAGGCAACTTTTCCATCTCCATTAGTATCAGCAAAAGGTAAAGCAATATTCCTAATAACATATGTTCCTAATAGATATTTTTGAATATTTCTAACATCTTCCAAATCAACCTTACCATCTAAATTAACATCGCCTACTTGATAATAACTAATTTCATTTGTTATCCACAATAAACTATTATTATTATCAATAACTTTAATCATAAATTTTGGCAATTCACCAGTCATATCAACTTCACAAGTCTTTATATCTTTTGAAAGCGTCTTAATTAATTCACCATCTTGATATAATTGCAATTCTTTAACATCAGAAGTAAAGTCACTATCCCATGTTAATTTGAATTTTTGATTTTCAATTCCAACTTTATAATTGCTTAAACTTCCAAAGCTAGTACTTTTTGTTTTCTTAACAGTAATATTATTAGTGACTCCGTCAACATACCATAGACGTAACTGATATTCCCCATTAATATAACCATTTATAGCAAAAGCATTAAGAGGACTATCATCTAGTCGATGTGTACTATATATTCCACCATCTTTGATAACTTCAATTTTTGTTAAAGCATTAATTCCTGAAAGAGGAAAATTAATATAACCATTTTCAGAATCTAATTTACTTTGAACATATGTAAAGTTATCTTCAAATTCTTCTTTATCAAAATCGGTAATATCCTTATAATATCTAGCCGATGGACCTCTTTTTGCAGGTATAAAAGCATCATCTAAAATCGCTCCACCATTATTGACTAACCTTACTCTAATACCATCAGTAGTAACATTAACGATGCTACTTGCTATTTGATACACTCCGCCTGCCCAACCAAACGCCATTCTTGTTTTGTTGACTTCATAAATACCAGTAAAGTCTTTTCCTCTATCGCCATCTGAGGAAGGGGCAGTAATATATGTTGTCCCTTTAGTAATATCAGTCGATACTCTGTCTTGATATAATGAATTGGAGCGCATATAAACATGTGAATTACCAGCGATAGCTAGATCAACATCATATTCATCACACAATTTCCACCATCTAGTATATCCAGTAGAACTTGCATTACCATAATCATTAAACATTTGGTAATGTTGGAAGAGAATTTTATATTGAGCATCATTATTTTTTAAAACTTCTTCACACCAATCATATTGTGCTTGAGTATATTCTTCAGTATTTAAATTTATAAATAATGTATCGCCATAATAAAAATAATAGCAAATATTTGTTTGATCGTCTTTACCATTAATATAACCATTTCTTGGATTATTGTGGGTTGCATCAAAAAAAACATGAGATGCGCCATCAGCAACAGTTGTACCAATAGATGTCATCCAGTCATGATTGCCTAAAGTATCAGCATACATGTAACGTTTCATCCATGAAGCACCAGCTACTTGTTGCCACCACTGATACGTTCCACCATGAGCAATAGTATCGCCAGTTGATAAGACAAAATCAACCCCACCATTTATTGTAATAGCTTCTTCAATGTTTTTAGTGGCATTATTTAATCTTGAAGCATTATCATAATAAGCATGAAAATCACTAGTCCAAATAAAACTATAATTTTGACTTCCTGTTTTAAAATAATGTACTTCACTCATATAATTATCATTACCAACTTTATACATATATTCAGTGCCTTCTTTTAAATTTTTCAAAACAGCACCGCACTGCATTAATGACTCACCCTTGGCATTTAATGTGTATGCCGGATTAAAAGAATCGTTTCTCGCACTATCACCAATAATCTTTTTCTCATAGGTCCAACTTGTATCATCTTTCGTTGTATACAAAACATAAGTGCCCGTAGTCTCTAATGCTGTATGCCAATTAATACGCATTTCTCTATTTGAATCTTCACCAGGATTTGTTGATATTGTAAATATCAACTCATTTGCTGCACTAACATTAATACTGAAAATGCCAACCATTGCAAAAAACAATACAAATAAGATTATTGCTTGTAATCCTCTTTGCATAAACTTTTTCATTGCTCTTTCCTCCTCTTTTTTTATAATATATTTTTAATAAATTATAAACTACTTTAAATTTTTTTATCTCTATGTGTTTTTGAATAAATAAGCGCTGAAACAAGTGTTGTTATCGGAATGGCTAGTAACATCCCAATTGTCCCAATAATAGCCTGAGATATCTCAATTGCCACTACCTCAAGACGCATAATAGATTCAAAAGTATAATACATAATTGTGAATAATACCATAGCTAACGAACCACCCAAATAAGCCAGTACTAAGGTGTTAGACATTGTTCCTAACATATCACGTCCAATAACAAAACCAGACTTGATAATTCCCTTTTTTGAATTATCTTTAAGTGAAACTTCATGTAATGAGGACGATAAGGAAATCGCCACATCTAGTAAAGCCCCAATTGAGCCTAACGTAACAGAAGCAAAAATAAGTGCTTGTAAATCAATAGCATAATCCTTTTGCCCTAACAAAAATCTTAATTCATAAGTATTGTCATCATAATTACCAGTCATATGCAAGACCTTTCTAACAATCAAAGTCAAAATAGCAATTATAATAATTCCACCTAAACAACCTGCCAAAGCACATAAACTTTTTTTATTAAATCCAATCACAAGGAGCAATGTGATTGCAACTATATACATTGAGACAATGAAAGTCCATACATAAATATTATGTTCAGTCAGTATTTTTGGAATTAAAACCAAAAAAATAGATGCTAAAGTAAATACTAATGATAAAATCGTATTTATTCCCTGAAACCACGAGAATAATATAATCAAGAGTGCAAATAACACTACCATAATAATAATGCCTGTTGTTCTACTAAAACTAGGTGCAGCACCATAAAAGAAGTGAGTTATATCACTAAAGCCAGGCGGAATCGGATAATTATTTTGGAATCTTGTAACATAAATTATATCATTGACTTTAGCCTTTATGGTTTTACCTTTTATACTATCAATCATCACTTGAATGACTTTGATGGTTTTCCCAACATCTTCTTCATTTCCTACTAACACTTTACAGGTGAGAATATATATTTCTAAATAATTACCGTCCTCATCATAATCTTCATATTTACCTTGGACTCTTTGAACGCGAACTTCATACTCATAATAATCGCCATTTTCCTCGCCAGCTTTTTTAAAAAACATATCATTATAAACTTCTTTTGCTGAATCATCAAAAATAATTATAAATAAAACTCCAAAAAGTAATATACAAATATAAATGATTATATGTCGCCAATGTTTATGTAAAAATTTTTGCATATCTATTTCCTTTTACATATTGAAACAATGTTTTAGAAAACGTTTCTATATGATAACATTATATCATACAAAAACTCTTTATTCAATATTAAAAAAGCAAATGTCTTTAATTATATGAACACTAGATAATTGCACATAAAAAAAGATTATTTTAATTAATAATCTTTTTTAAGTAATCTATTCAATTGCTTTTTTAGCAAACTTTGTTTCAACAATTTTATCATAAGGTGTACGAGTTGATAACTCTCCAGCCTCTTCCATAATAGTTAAAAATAATTCATATGCTGCTTTATCCATAACTGGCGTTTTTGCCCAGGCTTCAATGGCCATATATCTTTCCATAACGGTTGTAAGCTCATCAATTGTTGATGAAGTAAAGAAAGATTGAATTGCTTCGGCTACTTCTCTAGCAGTATGGCTATATACCCAACATGCTCCTTTATAGATTGCATTAGTGAATTTTTGAATTACATCTTCATTTTGTTCCATATAACTTTTTGTACAAAAATAATTTGTATAAGGTATAGTTCCTGTCTGTTCACCTAAGCTGGCTAAAATGTATCCTTCTTTAGCGTTTTGTGTAATTGTAGCAGTCGGTTCAAACAATGTCACATAATCGCCTTCGCCACCTGCAAACGCTCCTGCCAAGGCCGCAAACTGAACATCTGTACGAACATTTACTCCACCATTTGCAAGAACAGTTGTATCATCCTGACCAACTAGTAATCCCTTTTGACGTAATGCATATTGTAATACCATAACTGGCATTCCACCTTTTCGTCCACCTAAAATTGATTTTCCTTTCATCATATTCCAATCAAATTCAGTTACATTTTCTCTTCCAAGTAAGAAATTACCATCTCTTTGAGTCAATTGGGCAAAATTTACAGCATAATCTTGCTGTCCTTCATTATAAACATAAATTGTTGATTCAGCACCTGCTAAACCTATTTGAGCATCTTTACTTAATAAGGACGCCATTACTTTATCTGCGCCATTGCCTAGTACAATATCAACTTTTAATCCTTCTTCTTCAAAAAAACCTTGTGACATTGCCACATAACTAGGGGCATAAAAAACAGAATGTGCTACTTCTGATACAGTAATAGAATATTTATCATTTTTGCCACACCCAACAACTGTCAGCGTAAGCGCAAGCAACACGAAAAACACAAATGTTTTTCTTACAAAATTTCTCATATTAACCTCTCCCTTTTAATAAAATCTTTTCAATTTGTTCAACGATTACATGCATTAGAAAAGCACAAACTGCCAATACTAAAACACCCATCATTACTAAATCAAGTTTAAATACTTGACCGCCATACATAATCAAATATCCAAGTCCTTCTTTGGATACCAAAAACTCTCCAACTATAACTCCAACCCACGCCATACCAATGTTTATTTTAACAACTGAACATATATTGCCCATGTTGGCTGGAAAAACATATTTTATAAACATTTGTAGTTTTGTTGCCTTGAAGCTTTTCATCATTTTAATTTTTTCTTTATCAACATTAATAAAATGATTATATGTTGACAATATTGTAATAATTAACAAAATAGAAATAGCTACTACGACAATTCCTTTTACTCCCATGCCCGCCCAAATAATCATTATTGGGGCAAGTGCCGTTTTTGGTAGGGCGTTTAAAATATTCAAAAATGGATTTAATATTTTTGTTAATGTCTCAAAATACCATAAAAGCGCGGCAATAAATATTCCAGCAACACTACCTATAACAATACCCAAAAATGTTTCATAAATAGATACTTTCATATGTTTCCACAATTCATTGTTTTCAATATACTTCATTAATAATTTAAATATGGCACTTGGCTTACTAAATAAGAAAGTATTCAAAACTCCAAGATATGCAAGCAACTCCCAAAGTCCAAGAAATGCAGCTAACAATAATATTTGATATATTGCTAACCTTATTTTTTTAAACTTAGTTCTTCTTTGTTCTAATACACATTCATTATTCATTATTGATCGCCTCCCATATCTCTTCAAAGTAGTTTTGAAAAGCTTTTTGCTGGCGCTTTTTTAGCGGAGATGGTGCCTCTATTTTTATATCATATATTTTCTTGACTTTAGCTGGCCTATTTGACAAAACGATTATTTTGTCAGCCATACTAATAGCTTCACTAATATCATGAGTGACAATAATTGTTGTCTTTTTTTCATTTTTAATAATGTTATAAATATCTTCAGAAACTTTCAATTTTGTTTGATAATCAAGTGCAGCAAATGGTTCATCTAACAGTAAAATATCAGGATTAACTGCTAACGTTCTAATGAGCGCTACTCTTTGCCGCATACCTCCACTTAGTTGATGGGGATAGGATTTGATAAAGTCCCATAAGCCATATTCTTTTAACATTCTGTCAACTCTTTGCAAATTTTCTAGTGTTTTAATCTTTTGAATTTCTAAACCCAAATGAACATTCTTATATATTGTCTTCCAGTCAAACAAACAATCTCTTTGAAACATATAGCCAATACTTCCATTAACATATACTTGACCGTCAGTTTCTTTAATAAGACTGGATATTAAATTTAAGATGGTTGATTTACCAGCACCACTTGGACCAACTATTGCAACAATTTCTCCTTCATTGACTGTAAAACTAACATCATCTAATACTTTTAGACTATCTTCTTTGTTACAAAATTCTTTTGTTACATTAACAAATTCTAATACTTTCAAAACTTAACCTCCCTTATAGTAGTCAATATAGTATATTCACTACTATGGCAAACGTATAGGCAAATAAAAGTGCAATGAGAATTTTTTGTTATATAAAAAACCTAGTCCACTAAAATTGTGAACTAGGCGTTTATCAATTCATATTATTTTTTCTTATCTTGTGACGATAGACTAATTCAAAAGGTACAAATAAAATTAGTTCTAAAATTACCATTAATGTTAATAATATTGGATAATTCCAAGGTATTTTAATACCAACTAAATTGAATTCCATCATATACATAAAATTATTATCCGTAATCAACGACATTATTAAAGCAATAACTGCAGTTATTAGTGCACCCATTATTGGCATCCAAATATTTTTCAAACGAATTGTTACTCTCTTTGAAACAATTAAACAACATGGTACAAGTATTAATAAACCATGTGTAACTAATGTTTGCCAGTTTGTAAAATGGTATAAGTGTCTAGTATTATCAATCATATCGATATAACCAAATGCAAGAATTGCTCCAAGCATAGCTTGTCCAAATAAAATGGAATAAAAAATAGTATTTCCTTCTTTTTTGTGAGTTCTAAATAAGAGCACATATACTGTAAACCACACCATTTGAGCACACATTTGAAAGGATACAGTCCATGCCCAATTTGTTCCTGCCAAAGTGCCGTTTATATGATAATAATTAAGAAAATGCCAAGTAATTCGACCAATTTCTAAAATAGCCAAAACAGCACCAATTATATACAACATAATATTTTGATTTTTAAATGTCAATTTTTTAAAAAGCCACGTTAATAATGTAATAATAATTGCAATAACCAAAACAACTAGCAAACCATAAATACTTAGTATATATTCCAAACGATTTTCTTCTAGAATAAATTTATCAAATCTGAACATTATTTCCTCCTGATTTTATTATGTATCAATTCAAAAAGAATTATTAATAATAATTCTTTTTTCAATCTATACTTGAAGCTTTCATTTCTTTAATGTTTCTCATTAATTCCTTTTCAGCTTCAACAAAATCAACATTTTTTCGTTTATTGGTTTTTATAACATTTATTCTATTTGATTCTATTATTTGCTTTGCTTCTTCATAAGTTGTGGCAATTGCTGCATCTTGAGCTACTATCTTTACAATATTATCTTTGCTATCGACTATACCATGACTAACTGCAACAAAGATTTCATTAATATTCACTAATTTTACATAACCATTAGTAATTTTCAGTAAAACAGGGATTCTATTCTCTAAAATTCCTACTTGTCCATTATCACCGCTTGCCAAGACAAATTCAAAATCATCATTAATAATTTCTTTTTTGGGAGTTATTACGACAACTTTAATCATAATTATTCACCTAGGGTTTCAAGCATTTTTTTGCCCTTAGCCACTGCCTCTTCTATTGTACCAACGAATCTAAATGCATCTTCTGGCAAGTTGTCATGTAGACCATCTAAAATTTCTTTAAATCCTTTGATGGTTTCTTTTACAGGAACATAAACACCTTTATTACCTGTAAATTGTTCAGCCACATTAAAGTTTTGTGATAAAAATAATTTTATGCGTCTTGCTCTTAATACTACTAATTTATCATCTTCACCAAGTTCATCCATTCCTAAAATGGCAATAATGTCTAGTAATTCATTGTATCTTTGAATTATTGATTGTACACGGCGAGCTACTTCATAATGCTCCAAACCAACGATATCCGGGGATAGGGCTCTAGAAGTTGATGCCAATGGGTCAACTGCGGGATATATTCCCTCTTCTGATATTTTTCTTGATAGATTGGTAGTTGCATCTAAATGAGAAAAAGTTGTAGCCGGTGCCGGGTCTGTATAATCATCAGCTGGAACATAGATTGCTTGAATAGATGTAATTGAACCATCCTTCGTTGATGTAATACGTTCTTGCAAAGTCCCCATTTCAGTTGCTAAAGTTGGTTGATATCCAACTGCAGATGGCATACGCCCAAGTAGAGCACTTACTTCACTTCCCGCTTGAGTAAAACGGAAAATATTATCAATGAATAATAATACGTCTTGCTTCTCATAATCACGGAAATGTTCTGCCATTGTAAGCCCAGTTAATGCCACACGCATACGGGCTCCTGGTGGTTCATTCATTTGTCCAAAAACCATCGCCGTTTTCTTAATAACTCCGGTTTCACTCATTTCATTATATAAATCGTTACCTTCACGTGTTCTTTCACCAACACCAGTAAACACACTTATTCCACCATGTTCAGTGGCAATATTATTGATTAGTTCTTGTATTAATACTGTTTTTCCAACACCAGCACCACCAAATAATCCAATTTTACCACCCTTTATATACGGAGCAAGTAAGTCAACTACTTTTATACCTGTTTCTAGAATTTCAATATCAGTCGACAACTGACCAAGAGTTGGGGCTTCACGATGTATAGGTAGTTTGGGAGCATTGCTGCTCAGTTCACCCTTACCGTCAATTACATCCCCTAAAACATTAAAAATTCTTCCAAGGGTTTCCTTACCTACTTTGATTGTAATCGGTCCACCTGTATTAACCACTTCCGTGCCTCTAACAAGACCATCAGTTGCATCCATGGCAATCGTACGAACAACGCCATTACCTAAATGCATAGCCACTTCTAAAACAAGCTTTGCGTTCATGTTTTTTGTTATTAAGGCATTATTAATAGCTGGGATGTTTTCATTAAACTCAACATCCACTACTGGGCCCATAACTTGAACTATTTTTCCTTTGCTCATTACTGATTACCTCCACTTGCAGCATTGGCACCACCAATTATATCCGTCAATTCTAAGGTAATGGCGGTTTGTCTGGCACGATTGTATTTTATTTCTAAATTTTGAATTACTTCTTTCGCATTATCGGTAGCATTTTTCATAGCTGTCATACGAGAAGCATGTTCACTTGTTTTTGAGTCTAATATAATTCCATACACCACATTTTTCACATATAGTGGTAAAACAGCATCAAGAATGCTATCCACTCCACCTTCATAATCATATAATTGATTAACATGTTTTTCATTCGTAAATTCTTGCTGTATTGGTAATATTATTTTGAACTCTGGAACAATATGAAGTGTATTCACAAAATGATTGTATACTATTACCACTTCATCAATTGTCCCACTAATATATGAATGAATAATTTCATTTACTAATGGATAGACATCCTCAAAATAAATTTCATCTGGCATACGGATTATTTTATCGATTGTATTTATTTTTTTATGTTTACAATACAAATATCCCTTTGTTCCTAAAGTTGCAACAACATAATCTTTTCCTTCAATGGCTTTGCTAATTAATTTGCATAAGTTGGAATTAAAAGAACCAGCTAAACCACGATCAGATGTAATTAAAATATAACATGTTTTCTTCACTTCACGTGGGGTCAATAAAGGGTGTTCCAATTTTTCACCACTATTGGCTAAATTAATAATTATATCTTCTATTGTTTCTGTATATGGAATAAATCCGTTAATTTCTCTTTGAGACTGCTTCAATTTAGATGCTGAAACCATGTTCATTGCATTAGTTATTTGTGATGTTTTTTTAGTAGCAATCATTCTTTGTTTAATTTCACGAATACTTGCTGCCATATTTATCTCTCACTTTTAAAAGTTTCGATTAAACTATCTAACTCATTACCTTTTGGCAAGTCCTTTGTTGTCTTAATAATCTTTACAACCTCTTTACCAATTTTCGATTCACTAACATAACGTACAAGATCAATTTCAAATTCTTTGATTCCTTCAACGGATACATCATCTAAATAACCTTTTGTTAAAGCATATAAAATGATTACTTGATTTTCAACTTCAAAAGATTTATGTAAATCTTGTTTTAATACTTCAATCGTTCTTTTTCCGCGTTCTAACTTCATTTTTGTAATAGCATCTAAATCAGATCCGAACTGAGTAAATGCTTCAAGTTCACGGTATGATGCTAAATCCAAACGTAGATTTCCAGATACTTTCTTGATTGCTTTTATTTGGGCATTTCCACCTACACGAGAAACAGATAAACCGGCATTAATGGCTGGCCTAACTCCAGAATAAAATAAATCATTTTGTAGAAAAATTTGTCCATCAGTTATAGAAATAACATTTGTTGGAATATAACTAGAGATATCTCCAGCTTGCGTCTCAATGATTGGTAAGGCAGTAATACTACCTCCGCCAAGTTCATCATTTAACTTTGCTGCTCTTTCTAATAGACGTGAATGTAAATAGAATACATCTCCAGGGAACGCTTCACGTCCTGGCGGTCTCTTTAATAACAATGATAATTCACGATAACTTACCGCATGTTTTGACAAGTCATCATATATTATTAATACATCTTTTCCAGAAAACATAAACTCTTCTGCTATAGTAACTCCAGCATATGGAGCCAAATATAATAGTGGCGCCATATTAGAAGCCGAAGCACTAACAATAATCGAATAGGAAAGAGCATTATATTTCTTTAAAGTCTCAATGATACTACTTACAGTTGATTCTTTTTGTCCAATTGCAACATATATGCAAATGACATTTTTTCCTTTTTGATTAATAATTGTATCAACAGCAATAGAAGTTTTTCCCGTTTGTCTATCACCTATAATTAATTCCCTTTGTCCACGACCAACTGGAACTAAGGCGTCAATTACTTTAATACCTGTCTGTAAAGGTACATGAACCGCCTGGCGGTCCATAACCCCTGTTGCTTTTCTTTCAATCGAACGGTATGTTTTTGTCTTAATTGCTCCAAGTCCATCAAGAGGTTTTCCTATAGGATTAATAACTCTACCAAGTAATGCCTCACCAACCGGAACTTCTAAAATTCTTTGGGTGCATTTGACTATATCGCCTTCTTTTACAAGGTTGGCGTTTCCAAAAATGATGGCACCCACCAAATCTTGTTCAAGATTTAAAACCATTCCATATACTTCATTACCAAAGTCCAGTAATTCTCCATTCATAGCTTCATCCAAACCATATATCAAAGCTATACCATCACCAACCTTGGTAACTGTTCCTATATTTGTCGTTTTTAGGTCTTGACTATATTTTTTTATTTGCTCTTTTATTAAAGCACTAATCTCATCAACTTTTAAACCCATGCTAACCTCTATTTTTCCAGATAACTTTTAAGATCATCTTGCTTATGTAATAATGATGCATCTATAATATTATTTTGATATTTTATAATAATCCCATTTATTAACGATGAATCAATGGTCTCTTTTAATTCCACTTGACAATTAAGCTTTTTTTCTAGAAATTGTCTTATTTTTTGTTGTTCATTAGATTTTAGTTTTTGAGTAGAAATAACATCCACTATAATTAAACCAATCTCTTGATTATACATATTTTCATATTCTTTGATTATTTCAGGAAAAAGCATAATTACTCCATTATCAATTAAAACATATATTAGCCCAAGTATATTGATATCATATGAAATAAAAGCTGTCTTAAATATTTCTTTTTTTGCATTTTTATCAATATGTGGATGTTTTAAAACCTTCCATAATTCTTCATCTATATAGCTATTAATTGTTTTTAATTGCTTAATGCTATTCTGGTAATCAAAACTTTTTTCATGCAAAAAATCCATTAAAACCTCTGCATATGCCCTAACATTACTACTCATCGGTATTAACCTTGGCAATAAAATCATCAACATTCATAGCATAACTGCCTTTTGCTACTTCTTTTTCAACTATTGCTCCAGCCATTTCATAAGCTACATCAATAATTTGTTGTTTAATTTCTTTTTCAGCATCAGCTTTTTTCATTTCAATTTCCGCCTCAGCATTTTGTATTTTTAATTTGGCTTTTTCCAGCGCATCATCAACAATTATTTGTGCTTCAACAGATCCTTTGCTTTTTGCTTTAGAAATAATGTTTTTAGCTTCTATTCTCGCTTCACTTAATTCTTTTTCACTAGATTCATGAAGACTTTTTGCTTCTTTTATAGCATCGTCTTTTTCATTCAAAGCATCTCGCACAATTTTTTTTCTTGCATCTAAAACTGCTGTGACTTTATTCCACAATAAAAAACGGACAGCTATGAACAAAACTAAGGTTGCACACAATTGAACGAGCATTTCTATGGCAGTAACTCCAAGCCCATCTTCCAAAAAACGCAAGCCTTGATTAATTAATCCTTCAACCTTCGAGGCGAACTCATCCCATCCCAATATTAACATCGCTTGACCTATCTATATTATGCTACTTTTACAACAAACATTAATAAGATAGCTACTAATAATGCATAAATTCCTGTAGTCTCAGCCATTGCTTGACCAAGTAACATAACACTTCTAATTTGTTTTACTGCTTCTGGTTGACGTCCAGTTGCCTCTGCTGCTTTTCCGGCAGCAAAACCTTGTCCTATAGCTGGACCAACACCAGCTATTCCTACAGCGATACCAGCACCAATACAAGCCATTGCCTTAACAAAATAGGCATTATACTCAATTTCTAATAATAATTGCATAAAAAAGTTTCTCATAATTTCCTCCTATATAACTTCTTCGTTTTTCTCAAAATACTCAGTATCTTCATCAGGCATTTTACCTGAAATAAATACTGTCGTTAACGTACAAAATACTAAAGTCTGAATAAAACCACTAAAAATATCAAAATAAAGATGCAATACCGGAGCAACCCCGACTGCCATCCAGCCAAGTACACTATACACCAAAGCCATAATAACCGTTCCACTCAAAACATTTCCGAATAAACGCAGTCCTAAACTAAATGGAGTTGCTACTTCACCTATCAAATTAATTGGAAGAAAAATAGGATTAGGTGAAAAATAGCCTTTTATGTATGACCATAAACCACCATAACGTATGCCTGCGAACTGGATTAAAGTAAAAGTCATCAAACCAAGGGTTAATGTCACTGAAACACTTGCAGTTGGTGGGGTTAAGCCAAACAAACCAGAAATATTTGATATAAATAAGAAAATAGCTATAGTTGTAATATATGGGGCCATTTTACGATAATGCTTACCCATCATTTCCTTGCACATACCATTAACACCACTTATTAACCATTCAAGAATTATGACAATCCCTCTTGGTTCTTGCGTGTGGTCATATTTTTTTAATCTTATACTAACAATTATTATTATTATCAACAGTACCAACGTTATAAAAATAGTTGAACGAATACTAGAAGATAAATTAGTATAAAAATCTTTAAAAGTTAATATCATCGTCTTCTATCGCCCCCAATTCACCTTTAATAAATAATTCATATTGCTTCAAACTTTTAATAACCGCTTCTGTTTCATCATCACTCAAAAAAGTGCCTAACTTTATACGATCAACCTCAGTAATTTGCATTACTAGTAAATACCCATTTTCTTTCAATTTTTCTTTAATACTATCATTAATAGCTAGTTCTTCGATTTTTCGTCTTTTATCTTGCCAAGGAATAATAACAAGATAACGCAAATATATAACTATTTTCATTAAAATCATTCCAAAAAAAACGAAAATAACACTTAAATAATCAAAAATTAAAAGAGCTAAAGCAAATGTTAAACCATAAATTATAAATTTCAATAAACTAATACTAACAAACCATGCTTTTGGATTATTTAGTTCTCTTCTTTCAAATTTTTCTAGTGACCAATCTGTAATATAAAGACAAAAAACGCTACTAAAGGTTCCAAGTATAAATGAGATTGTATATGAATAAGCAAAAGTCTTTGTTATTATCGAATGCAACACTAGTATAAGAACGCTAATAAAGAGAGCACTTATTAAAGTAACATTTCTAATTATTTTAGTCATCTATTTTTGCCACCTTCATAACACTACGAATAAAATTGATAATAGCTATAAAAGTAAATATAATTGATAAAATAACTATCCAATAATTCGTTTCAAAAAAATAGTCTATAACATATCCAATACCTAAACCCATAGCAATTGTCACAATAACTGCAATAGCAATATTGGTAATCATTGAAAATCGTTTTATATCTTTTGCTAATTTTTTATCCATAATTATACCTTCAATTGAACTAAAAATCCACTTTCTATATTATAACATACTTTATAAGAAAATGCACTCAAAAAAAGAAATAATTGGACATTAAAAAAACCAACCTGAATTAGGATGGTTTTTAAAAGTCATTTACTTTCTTTCCTATTTGCAATACTTGACGTCCACTTCCATTTAAATAGTCCTTCACTGCCATTATACCTTTTCCCTCAGGTTTTATATTAAAAAATGAAAGGACGGTTTTATTTTTACAGCTAATCGAAAAACTATTTTTAGTAATTTGGCAAATATATCCCGGTTCATAATGAGTGGTAAAATCAGCAATAAGACTATCATATACTTTGAAAACCAATCCATCAATCATGAAATAAGCACCAGGGTTAGTAGATAGTCCCCTAATATGACAAAATACTTCTCTAGCCGTTTTATAAAAGTTTAGCTTTTCTTCTTCTTTAGTAAGATTATATGCAAAAGTGACTAGCGATTCGTCTTGTACCTCAGGCAATATTTTATCATTAATCAATTCTTCAATTGTTGGTAAAATCATCTTTGATCCTAACAAAGCAAGTTTTTTAAAAAGACTATCGCTGTTATCTTCGTCAGTAATAATGAGTTTCTCTTGCTTAAGCATATCTCCACTATCCATACCTTTTGCCATATACATAATAGTTATTCCCGTTTCCTTTTCATCATTAATAAGAGACCTTTGAATTGGGGCACCACCACGATATTTTGGAAGTAATGACCCATGGACATTAATTGATTTAAAGCGAGGATACTCTAGCAATTTCACCCCAACGATTTGTCCATATGCAGCTGTAACTATTAAATCACATGGATAATTAAAAACATATTCATACTCTTTACGAATATTTAAAGGTTGAAAAATGTTTAAACCAAGTTCTAGAGCCCTTTTTTTTACTGGACTGAATTCTATCTGTCTCTTACGCCCAACTATCTTGTCTGGCTGTGTAATAACTAAAACAATATCATGAATTTTAATTAATTCATTTAAAATATTAACTGAAAACTCAGGAGTTCCCATAAAAATAATTTTCAATCTTGTCATTATAATATCCTAGGATTCCTTTCAAAACTAATTAATAAATTATCCTTCTCAAAAGTTCTTTTAGTATCTTCTAAAATCTTTTGAACTCTTTCAAAATTTTGATGTTTCAAAATCATCTTAATTCCTTTTGCCTTATAATCATATGTTGGACCAAGAATAGTATCGCCAATAATATTTCTAAAAACCTTTTTATAATAATTAGCAAAATGATACATTTGCTTATATTCACCACTTATTATAACGCGATTAACTTCCCAAAAAGGAGCATATTTTAATAATTCACGTCTAGCAATTTCTTCAATGTAATAATTATCATAATCACCATTACATGCATATTTTATGATAGTATTATCAAAATAATAAGTTTGAATAAAAACATTTGGCTTACTAATTATTTTAGCAATATTATTATAAGTATATTCATTAGCCCTATAATCATTTATATTTAATAGCCTATCCGCTGATAATAGCCCCACAACCTCAATATTACTATTATCTAAACATTTTGACAAAATGCTCGTTCCAATAATAATATCATAGTTACCTTCTTCAATATCAAATAAACTTTCTTCATAATCATCATTTGATTTCATTGTTGTTGAATCAATATGCAATATTTTATTATTTGGAAACATTTCACTAACTATTTCAACCACTTTTTCTATACCATATCCAAGGGATTGAATATTTTCACCACCACAATTACATTTATGATAATTTTCAATTTTATAATCACAATAGTGACATCTAACAATATTTTTTTCCTTATAAAAAGTTAATGAAACTCCACATGTTGGACACTTCATCACTTTCATACAACTCCTGCATTGCATCAAATTAGAAAAACCCAGATTATTTACAATTAGCATAATTTGTTTTCTATTATCGATAGCATCAGCCATACTTCTTTGTAGTGATTTAGAAATAACGCTACTTCCTCCATAAGAAAGTTCTTTGCGCATATCAACAAGTTCTACATTACCTTTTATTTTATTTCCGCTGGTTAGTAAATTATATTCTCCCATTTCCGATTTATAATAACTATTAATAGAAGGCGAAGAACTAGTTAAGAGCATCTTAATTTTTTGATATTTACGTCTAAACTCTAAAACATCAACGGCATTGTAATAGGGATAGGTTTCCTTAATATAATTAGTATTTTCTTCATCTATTACAATGAATGTTCCTATATTATTATATGGAGCAAAAATACCTGTAATTGTTGTGACTAGTACATCAAAATTATGATATTTAATATTCATATATGCGTCATATTCTTCAGCTTTTGTAATATAACTATTTAAGTTAATAATATTATATCCGCGCAAAACTCTAGATATATATAGATATATTTCTGAGGACATCATTATAGTTGGTGTTAATATAACTGTCGATAGCCCCTTTTTCGCATTGCTTTCAATTATGTATAAATAAAAATTAATTTTAAATTTATCATCATTACTAAATAAAAGAAAAGTAGCTTGCTTGGAATTTTCATATCTTTCTAAAGTCTGTGATTGATCAAATGAAAACTGATGATTCGTAAGACATTGTCTATTTTGCTTTATTTCCTCATGAACTACCACTTCATTATACCCAATAATTCCATCATCCATCATTTTTTTCAATAAACTCAAACTACTTCCAGTATTCATTACAATCATTTCTTGAGTACAATTATTATTTTCTTGAATGAATATTAAAATATTTTGGCGTTTTTTTGTTTTCTGTGGTTCAAATGTTTTTACATAATATTGCTTTTTCTTTTTATTTTTCCCATAACTATATAAATCATAATCAATTGTAACATTACCTTTACTGATTTCTTTTTTAATTAAATCATACTGATTTAATATTTTTTTATCAATCAACAATCTTTTCTTACCTTCAAAAAGTACAGCTAAGGAAGGGTGAAGTAGATTATAATCCTTAATTATTAAAAAATTTCTTTTTTGTCCTTTTAGAAAGGATGGCATCATCAACTCTAAAGCACTAACAATGGAAACTTGATATTTTTCACTTAAGTCTCTAGCCAATGCAACTTGTTCATAAGTTAACTCTTTTTCAAAATCTAAAACTTCTTTAATAGTTTTAATATTTTTCTCATAATCACTACTTTCAGATAATTCAATGACATAACCAAGAATATCTTGAAAACCAAATGGTACCAAAACACGACTACCAATATCAATAAATTCTAACAATTCATCCGGAATAGAATAATCATAATAATCATTTATATTATTATTCTTTAAATCAATAACGATTTTTGCGTACATACGTTCTCCTTTCAAAGATATTTTCATAATATGGAAATTCATTCACTTATCTATATATTAACATATTTCAACAAATAAGTAAATAATAGGAATTAAAAAAAATAATCTCAAAATGAGATTATTTTATTTCAATTTTATCGTGATAAATTTCTTCTAAAGCAATTCCAATTGCCTTTTTACTATGCGGATTTTCTATCAAAGGGATATCATTTTGATAAGTAATTTGCTTAGCACGTAATGCGGCACCCATAACCAACTTATATTTAGAAGTTGTTTTTGTTGCTAATTGGTCAATTGACGGATATCTCATTCCATCTTTTTCATGATTTGTCATTTTTCCTCCACCATCTTTCTATAACTTGACATTGTTCTTTCAGTCTTTGCATGTTCAGCCCTAATTATTGCCATAATCTTATCAGCGGCATTTTCCACTGTATCATTAACTACAATATAATCATACATATATGCTAATTCAACTTCTCGACATGCTTTATCATATCTATCATTAATTAACTCCAAAGACTCTGTTCCCCTTGTAGTTAATCTGTTTTTTAAATCTTGCATTGTCGGAGGTGCTATGAAAATGAAAATGGCATCTTTCATTTTTTTTCTAACTTGCATTGCCCCTTGAACCTCTATTTCTAAAACGACTTCATGACCAGAATTTAATTGTTGCTCAACTTTATCAAGTGGGGTCCCATAAAAGTTTCCTACAAATTCAGCATATTCCAAAAACTGATTGTTATCTATTCTTTTTAGAAATTCTTCTTTTGAAACAAAATAATACTCTTGACCATTTTGCTCATTATTACGAGGACTACGAGTTGTCATTGAAATTGAATAAACTAGATTATGTCCTTCCATTTTAAATAAAGCATTACGAACTGTCCCTTTACCTACACCGGATGGACCAGATATAACAATTAGTAACCCTTTTTCATCTAATTTCATTAAAAATACCTCTTTCAAATATTATACTATAAAACACGCAAAAAACAAAGACATTTATGATTTTTTTGTTTTTTAACTAGTATTGTGGTATAATAATAATATTAAAAAACTCGGAGGAAGAATATGGCATTTGATGGATTATTTCTTCATCACTTAATTGATGAATTAAAAATAAATATTATTAATAAACGTATTAATAAAGTAATCACTATCAATGATAATGACTTTGCTTTTATTCTAAATGGACAGTTGACCTTGTTTATTACTATCAATCCATTAACACCACATATACGCCTTAGCAATGAGAAATTTTTAACTTCCCAAACTACTTTATCTAATTTTTTAAAAAAACATATTGATGGTGGCATTATTACTAATATTGGCCAATATAATAATGATCGTATTATTATTATAGATCTTAATTCAAGTGATGATTTAGGATACCTTCAACGATTGCAAATTATTATTGAACTTACTGGGAAATCTGCTAATCTTATTATAGTTAATGACGATCAATACATATTAGAAGCTGCTAAGAAAAATTCATTAATGGACGATAGACTTATTCTTGTAAAAGCGAAATATATTTTCCCTACATCTAACAAAGATGATCCCTATACTACCTCTCAATTGCTTGATGAATATGAAGGAATGTGTAAGCAAACAATGCAGGAGGTAAGTTTGTGTGGGCTATCTGATGTTTTATTGAGAGCCACTTCTCCTACTTTATTTGATGATGAGAAAAAAAGTTTTTATTGTTTTGATTATGTCCACATTAAAAGCAACAAGATATCTTTTGATACTTTATCAGAGTTATTAGAACATTATTACAATAAAGTCATTGTGAGCCAAACACAAAGTAACGATCAAAAAATGGCTTTTAATGCCATTAATAAAGATATTTCAAGATTAAACAATAAACTTAAAAAACAGCAAAATGAAATGTTAACAGCTCAAAATAATCAAAACTTAGAACAATTAGCTAATCTTTTGGCAGCAAATATTCATCTAGTAAAGCCTTATCAAGAAAGTATCATAGTTAAAGATTTTTATAATAATAATGAAGATGTTATAATTCCATTAAATATTAATATCCCAATTAATAAAAATGTTGATTATTATTTTAATAAAGTCAAGAAAAATAAACGAACACTTGTTTTGCTTAAAGAGACAATTGAGCAAACTCAAAATGACATTATATATTATGATAATTTATTAGCACAACTGGATTTTGTATCTAGTAGTGATCTTAAGGAAATTTTAATCGAAATTGGAATTAAAAAGGCCTCAAAGTTAAAGCAAAAACCTCATATTACAAAATATATCACTAGTGATAATAGTATTGTTATGGTTGGTAAGAATAATTTGCAAAACAACTATTTAACACATACGATAGCAACTAAAGATGATTATTTCTTTCATGTGAAAAACGTTCCTGGTAGTCATGTCATTTTACGAGGAAAGTTATCAGATGAAAACATACAAATTGCTGGTGCAATTGCTGCTCATTATTCTAAATTAAAAAATGGTACAAATGTGTGTGTTGATTATACTTCTGTAAAATGGGTAAAAAAAGCAAAAGGACAAAAAGGTTCTTTTGTTACTTATACAAATGAAAAAAATGTATATAGCAATCCTTCTTTGGAATATATTTTAAAAAATGCTATTCTTGATAGATAATCATAGCTGAATAGCAATATATTTGTTCATTGGTTTTATAATCATTCATTATTGCTATTTGATATTTTATATCAACAATATTTTTTATTGTTTTCATAAAAACATTAATTGCCTCTTCTAAATCCTTCTCGTGATTTTCATCAAATATTTTTACCTTCATAAAAAACCCCTTATTTTATGTTTATAGTTTTCACTATAATATCATATAATAAGAGGTTTTTTTGTTATAATTTGCAATAATTATTTTTAAATGGACAATTAAAACACTCTGGTTTTTTAGCCTTACAAAAATAACGACCAAAAAACAAAAGCAAATGATGGACTTTGTACCAATCATCTTTATCAAAAGCAATCATTAAATCTTGTTCAACAATATTGGGATTATCATTTATTGTTAATCCTAAGCGATTGCTGACTCTAAGAACATGTGTGTCTACTGCTATGGCTGGCTGATTGGCAGCTTCTAAAAGCATAACATTAGCAGTTTTACGACCAACTCCAGGAATTAATATCAATTCTTCCATTGTTAGAGGAATAGTACCACTAAACTTCTCTGTAATTAGTTTTGCAGCATTAATAATATTCTTAGCTTTTATCTGAGCAAACCCTAGCGGTTTCACTATTGCAATTACTTTTTCAATATCAGCATTAGCAAGTTCATTAACCTTGGAATAATTTGAAAATAATATAGGCGTTATACTATTGACTCTTTTGTCAGTCGTTTGAGCAGATAAAATGACAGCTATTAATAATTCATAATGATTGTGATATGTCAGTTCACACCCAGCCTCAGGAAACATTTTTGCGAGCGTTACTAATATCTCATTTGATTTTTTTATAGACATTATTAAATAATTCCTGTATACCTTCTTTGGGAATATTGTTTTTATTCGCATCTGGCGTTTTGTTTAATATCATATCAATATATTTAACGTTATATTTTTTGTATTTTAATGTTTCCAAAATGGCTTTATTAATATCATCAATTGAAAATTTGTCAGTATATATCCAGTTATGGATTATTTCTAAGTCTAGAGGTGCTAAAATTTTTTGAAATTCTTTCTCAATTAAATTGACGATTTTTTGATAATCATTTTCATTATTTTTATTAACAATTTTATTGTCATTACTTTCAAGCAAAACCGCTAAACGTTTATACGTATCATCTAAAGTATAAATTTCTTTTTTTCCTGATAAAGTCAATGTTATAAATTGATTATTTATTAAAGAAACTAAGCGATCACTTATTATACTTTCAGATACAGTCATTTTTTTAGCAATATGCTCAACTGAGAATTTTTTTTCGTTTTCTAAAATACGATTTAGTTTTATCAAAATAAAAGTATCAATCTCATCTAGCCCTAATTGTGGATATAAATCTATTATTAGTTTTTCAAAGTCAATTAAATGATTTTTCAAAAGCATGTAATATTGTGACATTTTGCCCTCCTATATAATAGCTAATTTACTTAATGCGTCTTGAGCAGCATTTTGCTCTGCTTCCTTCTTTGTTTTTCCTATTCCACGACCAAGTTTTGCACCTTCGTGCTTCACAACAATTTCAAAAGTTTTATCATGTGGCATCCCTGTTTCTTTTTCCAATTCATAGAAGACACTATTTCTACTATCAGCTTGGATAAACTCTTGAAGTTTACTTTTATAATCAATAAAGAAAATCTTCTTTTCATATTTTATTTCAGGATATACAACCTTTGCTAGAACACTTCTAACTACATCAAGCCCTTGGTCTAAATAAACTGCACCTAAAAACGACTCAAATAAATTACCTAGAACTGATAATTTTGTATCTTCCTTTTGTTGTTTTGCACCTTTGCCAACTAAAAAACAATTATGTAAATGCATTTTCTCAGTATAATTAGCATTTGCCTGTTCACATACATAAGCCGCACGTATTTTTGACATATCGCCTTCTTTTAATTGATAGTTTTCATAAAGGTATTCACTTACTAGAAAATCTAAAATCGTATCCCCTAAAAACTCTATACGTTCATAATTGAAGTTCAAATTATGTTCATTGGCATATGACGGATGAGTAAATGCTTCATAATATAGATTAATATTTTTATGCTTTAACCCTAATTCATTCATAATCTTTTGAAATTCAATTTCAAATGCTTTGTTATTCATCAGGACTATCCATTAAATATTTTTTCATTGTCTCAATGACATTACCTCTAACAGCCTTAGCTGCCAACTCAATAGCTTTAGAAAAAGCGTATGCATTACTACTACCATGAGCTTTTACAACAATACCATCTATTCCAAAAACTAACGAACCACCTACATCATCAGCATTAAAAGCATTACGATAACGTTTAAGATTTTTCTTCATAAAGAAATAGCCTATTTTACCACCCAAGGAACTCTTTATTTCGCTTTTCAGCACATCACCCATAACTTTAGCAGTACCCTCAATAGCTTTCATTATAACATTACCAGAAAACCCGTCAGTAACTAAGATATCACATTTTGTTGAAAGCACTTCTTTGGTTTCAACATTTCCAAAAAAATTAATATTTTCATTTTTTTCTAATAATGCAAATACATCTTTTTCAAGTTCGCGACCTTTGCCTGGTTCTGAACCAATATTTATTAGACCAACTAATGGTTTTTCTACTCCTCTAGTTTCGCGGAAAAACACTGAAGCGAATTCAGCATGTTGAACAATATGTTCAGGACGAATGTCTGTATTAGCACCACAATCTAAAAGCAAACGACTTTTTCCACCTACGGGAGGTAGTTGTGGACACAACGCCACTCTTTTCATTCCTTTTAGACGGCGAATAACCAAATGACCAGCTACTACTGCTCCTTGAGTTGGACCAGCAGTTACCGCTCCTTGACACTCTTTATCGGCAACAGCTTTAAAAGCCTTGACCATTGATAGTTCTGGATTGCGACGAATAATACTAATAGGATCTTTTACTCCCATATCTAACTTGTCATTAGCCTCAATTACTCGTACTCGTACATTTGGAACTAAGTATTGCTTTATTTCTTCGCTTTTTCCGTACAAAAATAATTCAATGTCTTTAATATTTTTAATGGCTAGGTTTACTCCTTCAACCATTTCTTTTGGAGCAAAATCCCCACCCATTGCATCTATTGCTAATTTAATCATTTTTATCACCTATTCCAACATTTCTTTTTTTGATTGATAATTATCGTATGCCATATCTAAAAGATTTTTATAATCACTATTATTAAAAATACTCTCATCTTCAAACATTTTTTGGGCATATTCATCTGCAATCTTTAAAATATCACTATCAACAACAATATCTGCTAGTTTAAATTGAACACTTCCTGTTTGCTTTTCACCAAATAAATCGCCAGCCCCACGGATAAGTAAATCTTCCTCTGCTAGAGCAAAACCATCGTTTGTATTTTCAATTAACTTTAATCGCTTTATCGATGTCTCAACTGTTGATTTACTAATCATATAGCAGTATGCTTGATGATCACTACGCCGTACACGCCCACGCATTTGATGAAGCTGAGCAATTCCAAAACGGTCAGCATCTAAAATGACAATAGTTGTTGCATTTTCAATACTAACTCCTACTTCAATGACACTAGTTGCTACTAAAATTTGCATTTCATTTCTTGTGAATTTATTCATGACATTATCACGATCTTCCGGTTTCAGCTTACCATGAACTAAACCAACTTCACAAAATCCTTTATAATATTCTTTTGTATTTTCATACACGGAAATAGCATTTTGAAGATCCATTATATCAGATTCCTCAATCATCGGTGTAATTATATAGACTTGACGTCCTCCCTCTATTTGTTCACGAATATGTTCAAAAACTGGAAGTCTCTCTTCATAATTAATGTACTTTGTGATTACTTCTTTACGTTTACCTGGTAAAGTTTTAATAAAGGAAATATCATTTTCGCCAAGTAAACTAATGGCAAGTGTTCTTGGAATTGGTGTTGCACTCATTTTTAAATGATCAATTAAATACCCTTTACCAACCATTGAGACACGTTGACGAACACCAAATCTATGTTCCTCATCTGTGACAACTAAACCAAGTTTATTAAAAATGACATCCTTTTGGATTAAACTATGTGTGCCAATGACGATATCAATGGTCCCCGATTCTAAACCCAACAAAATATCTTTTTTATCTTTTGAATTAATACTAGATGTTAACAATGCCACTTTTATATTTGTATCTCTAAATAAATTTGTAAATGTATGAAAATGCTGAGTTGCCAGTACTTCTGTAGGTACCATAATAGCACCTTGATAACCGACAGTTGTTACCGCATATAAGGCGATAGCGCTGACAACTGTTTTACCACTACCTACTTCACCTTGTAGTAATCTATTCATTTTATAACTAGATGTTATATCAAAAAATATATCTTCTAGAGCTTTATTTTGATCAACGGTTAATTTATAAGGAAGGCTATTAATAAAAGCTTGGATTTTTGCTTCATCATAATGAATAGATATACCTTCTGAATTGTTTTTTCGACAATGGAACATATATTTCACTTTAATTTGATACTTTAATAATTCTTCAAATTTTAAACGATATACTGCCTTTAATGTCATATTCATTTCTTCTGGTATGTTTATGTGGCGTATTGCCTCTTTTATCGGAAGTAAATCCAATTCCTTTAGTAATGAGATTGGCAAATCCTCAACTAATTCATTTGAATATTCATCATACAATTTTTCTTTAATCTCTAATATTTTCTTATCATCGATTCCTTTAATATTGAATACTGGATTGATAGCACTCCCTAGTTCATCAAAAGCAATTTCTGATGCCGTAAATTTTGTTTTTGTTTCATCAAGTTTGCCTGTCAAACGAACATACATTCCATAATGAAGTTTATTTTTCAAAAAGTGACGATTGAAAATAGTGACTTTTAAATTAACATCATCAACATCAACATAAAATTTAAGCATACTTAAATTAGTCTTTAAGTTCATCAAACTAGCCTTGCCTTGAACTATGCCGGCAACCGTCACAGTTTTATTAATATCTTCTACTTCATCAATTGGAACGACAGTGTAATCATCAAATTTCGATGGAAAACTATATAGTAAATCCATAACGGTAATAATGCCATTTTTTTTGAATTGTTGAACAACTTTGGCACTTAAATACTCTAATTCTGATAAATCCATGTGTCCTCACTTTCTAAAACAAAAAGGGCTAGCAGCCCAATTCTATTCTATCACTAGAATATAACTATAGACTTCTTGGTTGCCTTCGATAACTTCTACTTCAAGATTGCTATAATTTTTCTCAATAAATTTTTGTAGTTCGCTGACTTCTCTAGCCGACACACCATCACCATATATTATTGTAATAATATCTTTTTGGGATAAATCGGTAGACTTAAGTAACGATTTTACAACCTCAGATCGACGTTTATTAGAAGCAACAATTTTATTTTCCAAAATGCCAATAAAATCGTCTTTATGGATAGAGATGTTCTCTACTTTAGTATCCCTAATCGCATAAGTCACAGATCCACTTATTACATTGGCAATTACTTCATTAATCTCTTCAACTATTTCTTCAGGTTCTCCGTTCAAATCAAGCATTGTTAATGCTGAAAAGCCTTGGGAAATAGTTTTTGTCTCAATAACCCAAATTTTACTTTCTTTGTAAATTTTTGCTGCTTGCTTTGCCGCTAAAATAATATTTTTATTATTTGGAAAAACAATTATATTATCCGCATTTAAATTATCAAACCCTGTAATAAAATCTTCAGTCGAAGGATTCATACTTTGTCCACCACTGACAACATAATCAACCCCCATACTTACGAATGTCTCAATTAAGCCTTTTCCAGAAGCAACAGATACAACTGCATATTTGCTTCTTTTTTCTGGTTTCGTTAATGATTTGCGATGAATTTCGCCACAAGCACATTCGCCTTCCTCAACATGTTTAATCTCTGGAAGTTCGTTGTGTTGAATTGTCATATTTTCAACTTTAATTTTAATGAATTCACCATATTGTTGAGCAATAGTAAAAATTGTCCCTGGCACAAGTGTATGAATATGGACTTTTATAATATCCTCATCTTTTACGATAACTATTGATTCCCCAATAGGTGATATTTGTTCTAAAATAGTTTTCTCATCAAAAGTCTCAATGTCTCCAGCTTTATCCTTTAACAATTGTAAAATAAATTCAGTGCAATAACCAAATTCAATTTCTTTTTCAGAAGTAGTGTTTAATTTTATAGAATGAGCAACGCCAAAACTAGCTTCTTTTGTTAGGATTTCGCCATTCAAAACTTTCAACATTCCTTCTAAAATATAAATGTATCCAGCTCCACCACTATCGATTACCCCAGCTTCTTTTAATGCTGGTAATAAATCAGGAGTCTTCTCTAATGATACTCGTGCTTCAGCAATATATTCTTCAAAAAATTCATTAATTGACATACGAGAGTTTGCAATTAATGTCATCTTTTCACTAGCTTCACGAGCAACCGTCAATATTGTTCCTTCAACTGGTGTCATAACAGCTTTGTATGCTTGAGTAACACCACTGGCAAAAGCTTTTGCTAAAGAGATTGAGGTAACACTCTTTATTCCCTCTAAGCCCTTACTTATTCCTCTAAATAATTGTGACAAAATAACACCAGAATTTCCTCTGGCGCCCATTAACATTCCACGAGCTAATTTTTTGGCTATCTCATCAATATTATTGTCATCCATAGATGCTATTTCATTTGCGCCATTTTCAATAGTCATTTTCATATTTGTCCCTGTATCACCATCTGGTACTGGAAAAACATTTAATGAGTCTACATATTCATAATTCAATCTTAAATTCTCTGTTCCGTTTATTATTAATGTTTTAAATAATTGTCCGTCTAATTTCATTATATTCATTTAAGGTTCCCCTCTTATTTTCTTTACTAAGATAATCGTAATTAACTATATGAGATGAAATTGCCCATAGGCAACATAATAACACAAAGGTAATATAATTACCTTTATTATTATAACATAGCATATCAAATAAATCAAGGTAAAAATGTCTTTTAACAAATTCAAATTATTCAAAAAATATAATTCTAATTAATTATTGCATTTTTTGAATACTTATGGTATAATTACTTAGGTTTCAATTTGGAGGTATAATATGGCTAGAAAATGTTATGTTACAGGTTTAGGCACAGTAACTGGTAATAATCGTCCTCACTCACTTGCTGCAACAAGACGTACTTGGAAAGCAAACTTACAAAAAGTAAGAATTATAGATGAAGACGGCAAGGCAAAACGTGTTTATGTATCAACACGTGCTTTAAGATCTGGTTTAGTTAAACGTGCTTAATACACATTGTTAAATAAAGACTTGTAATGAGTCTTTTTTTATATAAAAAGCAAGACATAACTTTTGTTATATCTTGCTTTTTTACCATATTACTTATCTTTTTTGAAAATGTTCCTGAAAAATGATACTATCATTGAAAAAAATCTCGGTAACTTAATGCAAATAATTTTCATACTATCTCCTTGCTTTCTCAATATAGAATATGAAGATATAGATAAAATTATGACTATTTACTATGAATCACTAAAACTTTATTATTGGTAGCAACAAAACCCTCCTCAATAATTTCATTACTCAAACAAATATTATCTCTTAAACTAAGTGGATAGTTATTAAGTGGATATGAAAATCCCACTAATGTAATAAATGTTTCTTCTTTATATGAAAAAAAAGAAATATATTTATATTCATTTTTTTGTAAAACCATTTTAGGTTGGCTAATATATATATAATTAAGATCATCATAAACTTTTATATTATAATCATCATATTTAATTAGCAAATTAATAACCGTTTGGTAGTGGTCTAGTCTACCACCAGTAGCATTATAAACAATAACCGAATCATTCTCAATATTAAAATCTTTTTCATATAAAATATATTCTAAACCATATTCAAAATCACTTTTATCTTTTTTGGTTGGATACTTAATGTATTGATATAAATTTATATCAATATCACTAACACTATCAAAATCTCCAATCACTAGGTTGGGTTTTATATTTTGCTTAACCAAAATATTAAGTCCACCATCAATTGCAATTATAAATTCATTATCTTCTTTTTTATAACATTTACTAAAGGTATCATTTCCTGCACAAATAAATTTGTAAATCATAATCTTTGTAAATCCTTTATCGTTTTTTGACGATTTTCACTATTAAAAATATAAGTTCCAGCAACTACTATTTCACAGCCCACTTCATAAGATTGTTTTGCTGTTTCATAATTAATTCCACCATCAACTTCAATTAAATATTGGTATTGATTTTTTTTCTTCAAATCACTTAATTGTTTGATTTTATCTAAGGCGTTTGACATAAACTTTTGTCCACCAAACCCAGGCTCTACCGACATTACCAAAACTAAATCAATATTTGATAAATATGGTAAAATTTCATCTACAGATGTATTTGGTTTAATTGATAAGCCAACCTTACAGTTTTTTATTTTTATAAGCTCTATTAGTTTTATAACTTCTTCTTTATTATTTAAACTTTCAATATGGAAAGTTAGTATATCTGCTCCAGCATCAATGTAATCCTGATAATATTTAATGGGATCTGATATCATCAAATGAACATCAAAAATCATTTTAATTTTTCCTTTTAAGTTTTTATAGACAACTGGGCCCATGCTTATATTATTGACAAAGTGTCCATCCATAACATCAATATGTAAATATTCAGCCATTTCAATGGTTTTTATATCCATTAACAACTTGGAAAAATCGGCGGCTAAGATTGAAGGTGCTACTTTTAACATTTTTTTCTCCTAATATTTTGGTTTAGCTTTTTTAATTTCATCTACAAACAATAAATAATTTTCATAACGTGACAATAAAATAGTTTTGTTGGTTACTCCATCTTTTACTTTGCAACCTGGTTCATTTATATGTAGACAACCATTAAATTTGCATTTACAAGCAAAAAAATCTTTGAAAGTATGAGATAGACTTGCTAAATCCATATCTAAAGTCAAACTTCCAAATCCTGGTGTATCAGCAATCCAACCATTGTTTACTTTTAAAAGTTCAACATGGGTTGTAGTATGTTTCCCACGCCCTAAAGCATGGGATATTTCATTAGTTTTAATATTAAAATCATCGAACATATTTATCATAGTTGATTTGCCAACACCACTTTGACCAGCAACTACACAAATACAGTTGCCGATTTCTTGCTTTATTAAATCCTTCTCTGAAGGTGAAAAATATACTCGATAACCAATACTTCGATAATAATCCATAATTAATGAATAATCTCGACTATTAATTAAATCTTCTTTTGAAAAAATTAAGACTATATCAATATCAGCATATTCAACTTGCGAAAGAATACGGTCTAGCAAATTCAGATTCAAGTCTGGTTCAATTAAGGAAGTGACAATAAAAACTTTATCTACATTGCTGATGACCGGACGCAATAATTCATTTTTGCGTTTTTTTACTTCAATAATTGTATTATCAACAATTTTGACATAATCACCAACACGAGGACTTATTTTTTTATGCCTAAAAATACCTAATGGCTTACACACAACCATTTGGTCATTATCACATAAAACTGTAAAATCGCCACTAATTGCTTTAATAATTAAACCTTCCATACTCCTCCTATAATCTTATCTCTTTTATTCTTCTTAACTACTATCGATAATCGATTTGCGACATGTTTCATATATTTGCATTTCGTTACATTTATAATAATTCTATATATAGAATTAATCTATTTTAAAAATACCAGATTTTCCTAAATATCTTTTTGTACAAGTCTCTATATTAGAAATCTTATTTAACCATAATTGATAAAATTCATCAAAACTATTTGCCAGAAAACAAAAACCACCACAATTATCAGTACTAAAAATCTGCCCCCTACGTTCACCAGTCACTACAATGCCAAAATCCCATTGACAACCATGTGTGCCTAAAACAAAAAAGCCATTTTCCCAAATCAAATCATTATCATTGTCATCTATGTCATAAACAAAATATTTGTCAGGTTTTTCTTCATATGCTTCAATTCTGCATATTGCATATTTATAAACATCATTAATATTCATAGGCCTAGGATTGAATGTTTTTGAAAGAGCAATCCTGGTATCTTCAATATACATCTCAACACGTTCATCAATTCCTTTTTTAAACAATTCCGTAAAGGAATTAATTCCATAGTCCAGTCCTGCACCACCATCGCCAACTTCAGTTATAAACTTGAAATAATCTTCAGGAAGAGTAAAACAATATTTTTGTTCAATATTATGGACATCCTGAGCATCAATTGGTTTATTCAATTTATATTTATGCCTTGAAGCGCCAAATAACTGTAACTTTTTGTCAAATTTCGCTGCCCTATTGAGTATTGCATATATCTCGTTTTGCCGCTCATTAAGTTTACCGTTAATTTTTTCAATTTTATTAGGTTTGCGCTTAAAAAATAGTCCCATGTATATTCCCTTTCCATTGATGATGAATATTTTCAGCTCATACTAGCACACTACCGTCACATTGTTGGTTCCACGTGTTATTAAAGAGTATTAAAAGTAATTAATTTTGCACCTTTACTTTCATAATAACTCAGCATTTCGTCAATTTTTCTTTTGTCATAACTGGTAATACAATCCGACAAAACATTGACTTTATAATTTTCTTTGGTTAAATTGTAGACGGTTGCCTTTACACAAGCGACGGCATCTGCCCCTATTATGAAAAATTCACTTATTTCATTTTTTTTGACAAATTCCGTAAAATCCTCACTTGTTAAAGCGTTCCCTTTATACTTTGTAAATATATTTTTTGAAATGATTTTCATATCTGAAACAAGTTCTGCCCCCTTAGTATTGGGCTTGAAGGTTCTTGTGCCATCGGACAAATTTTCGTGTCGTATATAAACTACATGAATGTCATTGTTAACTGCCCACTCTATGGCTTTGTTTATGTTATCTATTATCTCTTTGTAGTTTTTTGTTATATCATTTTGAATGTCTATTACTACTAACGCTTTTTTTTGCATATGTTAATTCTCCTGATTTTTTACGTGCTGGTACTTAGTGGATTTTGCTTGTGAGATTAGATATGTTGATTTGTGGGGCAATCTTTCCTTCAATTGATAAATTGGACTTTATCGTTTTAATTACTCAACATTGCTGTTTCAGAATACTTTCTTATATGTCCATTTTTATCGTGCAAAAATATTGCCAATTCACTCTTTTCTTTTTCAGAACCAAATTTAACAAGCAATTTGCAAGCAATGAGACGCGCCTTTTCATTATCACTGCGTTTTAAAATATTATAAGCTTTTTGCCAATTTGTTTTATTGCACATTAAAAGAATTAAGTTAACTGCTTGCTTACTAATTTTTTCATTTTTATCATTGTACAATTCTATAAGAAAATCAACTTCAATTTCTTTACTAAGATATTCCAATGATGAAATCGCACTTTCACGTGTTAATTCATTATTTGATTTTAATAAACTAAAAATCTTACTTTCTGCTTGAGCAATAGAATGGCTTTTAATAACTTCTATTGCCGTCCTAACAACATATGGTGATTCGTCATCAAGACAAGATATCACGACATCTACTTCATCAGAAAAATCTTTATGCTTACCCAAACACTCAAGTCCTATTCTGCGTTTATAAGGATCATCATTTTTCAACAATTTTATTAAGGTGAGAAATGATAGTTTGTCTTCTTTTTGCGATAATGCTTCACATGCAACACGAAAATCAGTTAATCGAAAATCCAACATTTCTACTAACTGCTCTGTACTTTCATTATAAGGAATGATAATACCATTTATTTGATCTAAATATTTCATTATTCTCCCTTTTCTCACATATACAGCACGTGTGGTCTACCCCCTTCTTGACATCGCTGGTGCATATACTTTTTGTATGTTCAGAATTAAATATGCCGGAGCGATCTGTTTTTGGGTTTTACTAACTATATATCGTGGTTAATCTTTCTTTTTAGCACTAGCTACGGGGGTATTTCCACCGACATGTTTAGCTCGTAATTACTGCTCATTTATTTTCGCTTTCAATTCTGCAAAACTCTCTTCCACTGTTCTATTTGCTGTATCGATTTGAATGTGGCATTTAATCCATGGTTGATATTCTCGATTTATAACTTGCTTCCAAACTGGTAATACAAAATTATCTATTTCAGATTCCCTTGTTTCGACTCTATGCTTATGTTCAACTTGATTTGAACATAAAACCTCAATATTGACATAATCACATCCGCAATTTTTAGCAACTTCTTCCCATTCATTTCGGGTAAGTTCAATGGGATTACATGAATCAGATACAACATTAAGTCCCAATTTTAAATTATCAGTTGCAATTCGATAAGACAAGCGATAGCCTTCACCTTGAACTTTATAATGACATAAATCACGCAATCCTTGCTCAATCGTATCAATTCGTAGATAAGCAGCATCATACTCCTTCGCGAGAAGTTTTCCCAAGGTGGATTTTCCCGAACCTGGCAAACCGGACATGACAAACAAAACAGCATTGTGCTTAGTTGGCATTTCGGTTATTGATTTTTTCATAAATTTTCTCCTGTTTCATATATATAGCATTTGTAATTACTGTTCTTTTTTAGTCTTGATATTGAAGTGTATATTACTTTTTCTATGTTCAGAATTAATTATGTCCAATAGTTCTTTTTTGCTTGCTCTACTTTGCATGTTATGGTTATTCGTGCTTTTTGACACTTGATAAAGGGATATTTTCCTCGACATATTTTGACCTCAATTGTCCACATGCTGCATCAATATCATGACCATGCTCTTTACGTAGAGTAACACCAATTCCAGAGTTAAATAGTGCATTAAAGAAAATTTTAGTATTTTCTTCCGAACTGCGTTGAAACAATTCATTTGTTTCATTCGTAGGTATTAAATTAACATAACAGTTTATTCCTTTAATTAGCTCAATTAAATCTTTTGCATCTTTATCTGAATCATTAATGCCTTTCAATAATATATATTCGAAAGTTATTCTTCTATTAGTTTTTTTATAATAAATCTTTAAAGATTCCATTACATCTTTTAAACTATATGCATTATTAATTTTCATATATTGGCTGCGAATTTTGTCCCTTGCAAAGTGTAAACTTATTGCTAAATTAACTTGTAAAGGAAAGTCACTGAATTCTATAATCTTAGGAACAATGCCACACGTTGATACTGTTATATGGCGAGCTCCTATCTCCATTCCCTTTGCATCATTAATAACCAATAGAAATTCTAATAAATTATCATAATTATCAAAAGGCTCACCGATTCCCATAACAACTACGTGACTTACTCTTTCTTCAGTTAATGCTAATATTTCATTAATTTGCTGGACTTGTAGTACCATTTCATATACTTCTAGATTACGAATCTTTTTATGCTCTCCACTGGCACAAAATAGACAGCCCATATTACAGCCAACTTGACTTGAAACACATACACTATAACCATAATTATGTTTCATTAACACTGTTTCAATTAGATTATTGTCTTTTAGTCTAAACAAAAATTTCCTAGTTCCATCGCTAGCTATCTGCTCTTTTTCAATAATTAAATGAGTAGTATCAAAGTTTGTTTGAATTACTTCAATATTGTTTTTCCCCATATTAGTCATTTCAGAAAAAGATTGTTTGTTTTTTTTATATAACCATTCAAATATTTGAGTAGCTCTAAATTTATTTTGTTGCATCGAAATTAATGCTTCTTCTAATTTTTGGCGTGAATATCCATAAATATTATTCATTGTTGGCCTCATGTTTTTTTAATATACAAATATAAAAGCCATCAGTATCATGTTCATATGGAAGAATTGTTTTCTCATATTCAATTTTCAAATTAGGATATTTTTCTATTAATGTTTTAGTTTGTAATTCATTCTCACTCTTATTAATAGTACATGTTGAAATGATTAAATGTCCATTATTTTTCAATAATTTATATCCACTATCAAGTATTTCTTTTTGCAACTTAATTATTTCCAAAATGGCTTCATATGTAATATTGTATTTTAAATCTATTTTATGGCTTAAAACTCCCAAACCACTACACGGCAAATCAGCAAATACATATTCAAAAGATTCTTCCTTAACGACTTTTCCTACTTCACGAGCATCAATTAGCTGCGGAACAACATTAGTGACACCTAGTCGTTTGAAGTTTTTTTCCATCAATTTTATTTTATGATTATGAATATCACAAGCATATATTTTACCTGTGTTGTTCATCATTGCTGCCATGTGGCTACATTTACCACCAGGGGCACTACACAAATCAATTATCAAAGAATTCTTTTTTGGCTTAGCTACTTCAACAACCATTTGACTTGCAATATCTTGAATAGTGACTTTGCCTGATAAAAAAATTTCATGACTCATCAAAGGCTCTGCAACCACCAGTCCACTTGATACTAATTCACTACGATAAAATGGTATCCTCTCTTCCAATAAAATGGCTTCTATTTCTTCTTTGGTCGCCTTCAAAGTATTAATTCTAATGGCTGTATTTTTAACCTCAGAATTGAATTTAAAAATTTGTAATATTGTATCATAATCATAATCTTTCAACAAATATGCAACTAACCAAGAAGGATAACTATATTCTATACTAAGTCTTTGAACTTCATCTAATCCATCAAAAGTTCGTATTGGATTTCTAAGGAAATTTCTTAAAACCGCATTTACAAATGATGCAACATTTCTATCATTCATATTGACTAAAATAACCGCTTCATTTACGACAGCATAGTCAGGAATATTCATATATACAAGTTGATAAACACTCATAAGCAAAATGATGTTAACCCAGTTTTTTTGTTTTTTACGAATATACGGTTCAAGATAATATGAAAGAGTAATCCGGTACTCTATAGTTCCTAATACTAACCTTGTGAATAACCTTCGATCTTCATCTGAAAATTCAAATTTATTTAAATATTCATTAATAACTATATTGCAATAGCCACCTTTAAATAAGATTTTTTCAATTGCAGCCATAGCCAGTTTTCTAATATTCATATCCTAGCACCTTCATAAACTTTTTTAAATCATCATTTTCAAGAACACATTGACCAACGTCTCCGTGGCTATTGTCATTAATAAAATGAAAATCAGAACCTGCCGTTATTACTAAATTGTGTTTTTTTGCTAAACGACGGAAAAATACTTCATCATTATATTTGGATGGATAAATACCTTCTAACCCATCCAGCCCCATGGCAATTATATCTTCAACATTATTATTTTTAAGTAAACAAGGATGAGCTAAAACAGCAATACCATTATTTTGGTGTACTAAATCAATCGCATATTGCGTCATCATTTTTGATGACGGAAGATATGCAACACATCCATTACCGAGCATCTTAGAAAAGATTTCATGTCTTGAATATGGATAGCCTTGTTTAGTTATTTCATCTGCAATTGTTCCTCTTGTAATACTAATTCTATCTTCAATAAATTTTGTGTCTAAATTAATATTGAAATGTTTTTTTAATAACTCTACTGTCAAATACGCTCTTTCTTTACGATTATTTCTTTGACTTTTCATAAGTTCAAAGATTGGTCCATAAGTGAGTTGTTCATTGAAATAACCTAAAATATGAACATTCTCGCCACTAAGAACTGTAGATATTTCAATCCCATAAATTATTTTAATATTTTTGCTTAATTTTAATGCCTCATCAACACCATCAAAACAGTCATGATCGGTTATCGCTAAAATATCAACTTTATTGGTAATGGCTCTATTTATTAATTCATCAACTGATAAGCGGCCATCTGAATAGTATGTATGTGAATGTAAATCTGCTCGCATATAAAAACCTCACTAATATTTTCTGCTATTTTTCGTCTCGCTTTTCATCATTAAAATAGCATATTTTGCTTCAAAAATATCAAACATATTTTTATAATTTTTCAATTTTAGAGCATTATAACTACCAATTTGTCTATTCACAAATTTTAATCTATTATAAAAATCAATCCATTCTTTTATTTCCATTGTCACAACAATATCACTAGGCAAAAAGTATCTTATTGTATACAAATTAATATATTCAGAATTATTAGATAATTTTATATAATCTACTAGTTGCTTTACTAATTTATCAATGAAATCGCCACTATTATAATAAATATATTCTGCAGCTTCATTAAAACTTTTAAATGGCTTTAATTCTTCAGTTATACAATTATGTAAATGCTCTAGCTCCTCATTTGTTTTATTTAAACAAACAGAAACCGTAGATATTTTTAAATAGCCATATGAACTATTATTAATTTCTTTTAATTGCTCTTGAAGACCTTTTTGAAAAGCCCAAAGCTCATTAACTTGTTTAAATAATGTCTCAATTTCTTCATTCTCTTCATGACGGTTAACTCTTCTATTTATATCAAAACATTCTTTTTTTAAACGATTAATGTTTTTGTCTAATGCTAAAAGCTGAAGATTAAAATCTAAATCTTTTAGACCAACACGCGATAAAATGCGACAAATATAATATTCATTAGTAACTTTTTCATTGCGACTTTGAATCGTACTAAAAATTTTCAAAGCATCGTCTTTCATTTGATTTAAATTTTTTGTATATTCTTCCGCTATCTCGCTTTTGCTTTCTTTGCTTTCTAAAATATCAATTTTATCCTCAATAATATCTTCGGTTATTGGTTTAATATTAATAACTTCTTGTTTATTTTTTTTCCCAAAGATCCCCATATTATTTCCCCTATATATTGCATATTATAGCATAAAATAAGCAAATTGTAAAACCTATTATTCAATCAAATAAAAAAGTTCTTGTAAGCACTAATATTAGACTACTTACAAGAATCAGTATTTTATGAAACTAATTAAATATTAAAATTATTAAGCATATTGTAAGGCCAGCAATATAAATATAATAATTACAATTGCAACATCCACAGTGGATATAATTAAACCAAATTTTGCTTTTATACTATAAAAATATGATTTTGCTCCCATAGCGGAAAATATAATACCTGGGACACCAACCATTAATGTTAGAAAAATAAAGACTATTCCATCATCATATGATGAAGCAGCAACTAATAAGAAAAGTAAGAAATGAGACATTGTACAAATTCCAAAAACAAAACCAATAATTGCAGAAACATCTCTTAATTTATGACCTGTTCCAGTATTTAATGAATGAATTTGTGATTTGTAATTATCATTAATCTTTGCCCCACAATGTGGACAATATGTTTCATTTCCTTCAATATTATTTAAGCATTTACTACAATTCATATAAATTTTCCTCGTTATAATTTTCTAATAATTTTTATAAATAAACATCATATAAAATAAAAATGCTATTGTAAGTCACTAATAGAATTTGACAATTAACTGATGACTCACAAGAAACTTTACAAAATAAATCTTATATAATAAATCTTACATAGTATGATATATAATCACTAAATGCATATGGATCCACCACCACCCATACTACAGCTATGATAAATCCTATAATAGTGCCTATGATAGACATAACCAAACCCAAACGCGCTTTTGATCTATTAACAATGGATTTCTTTCCTAATGCTGAAAATACAATTCCATACACTCCAGCTGTACATCCTAAAATATTGATACTAAATCCACTAAAAGGATTTCCAAAACCAAGTAGAAGGCCTAAGGCAAATCCACCCAATGAACCAATTCCAATTCCAAAACCAACTAAAGCAAAAATATCCCAAACCTTTTTGCTTCCTGATGCTTTGGGTACTGAGGAAGTTAATTCCCCATAATTAACATCATTATTTTGAATCTTCGTACCACAATGAGGGCAATAGGTTGCATTAACATCAACTTCGCCACGACAATTATTACAATTCATATAGAACCTCCTTTTTTAGTCATTCAATATATTTCATATGCCTCATACTAAATTTTTTATGAAACATAACTATTTCTTTTCAAGCATTTTTTTCACTTGCTCGTTAATATCATTAACCTGATTACTTATTTTTTCACCAAACAAACATTCATTTACAAAATGCTCACAATTATTATGGATAATATTATATTTACCTTCACCAATACGGCTAAGTGCTATACCAATGCTCTTATCAACTTCCATCAATTTTTTTCTTTCTTTTTTAGTGAACTCTCTTACTTCTAAAAAGCCACCACTTAGAAAAGTTAGTAAATCTGTTTTCATAACAACAATACCCTCAGCGTTTGTTAATATGTCGGCAGCACTACCAAATTGGACCACTTCATTTTCAGCCGTATAAATACCATGATGATAAAATGGGCCATATTTAACTCGCAAATGAGCACCAATATACGGTTCAGATAATTTCCATATTTCCATAATTTATTTCATTTTCCTTTGTATATATTGTACCACATTTTTAATAATTTTAAAATCATTAAATTCAATATCATCCATAACTATATCAAAAGTTTGTTCAATCATTATAACAAAATATATTACCGCAACAGAGTTAAGACCTAAATCATTAGATAGTGCAGAATCCATAGTTATTAGTTCAAGATCAGTTTCTTTGTTGACAACTAATTTAAACAATTCTTTTAATTTATGAAAAATTTCTATTTCACTAAGCATCAAACATCACCTTCTTTGGCCGTATAATTTTCATACTTGGACTTCTTTGAAAATCAGTTTGACGAATAATAACTTTATTTATTCTTTGATATTCAAGCATTTCTTTATTTAGTTCATTAATTTGATTATTTACATACTCTTCAACATTATCTAATGACATTGCTTTTATGACTGAGTCTCTTAAAAATAACTCTACAGCAATAATTTGAGTTCCTATTATTGATTTATCTTCAAATACTAAACTATCTTGAATAAATGGCAACTCATTAATTTTACTTTCTAATTCTGATGGTGAAATATTTTCACCATTACTCAAAACAATGATGTCTTTAATTCGTCCAACAATATATAAAAATCCTTCTTCATCAAAACGAACTAAGTCTCCGGTTTTAAACCAACCATCTTTAAAGGCATTTTGGTTTTCTTCAGGTTCATTATAATATTCTAACAGAACATTGCGACCTTTAATCCAAAGTTCACCATCAACTATTCTAAATTCTTGTCCAGGCATTAATGTGCCAACAGAACTAGGTTTGTTTAAAGCTTCTGCGTTTCCACTAACAATATTTGCCGATTCCGTCAAACCATATCCAGGATATAAAGCAATACCTATTTTATAGTATTCCTGAACAAGATATGGAGGAACTGGTGCTCCCCCACATATAATTGTCTTTAATCTTCCGCCTAATACTTGTGTTCCAATTTGTTTACTGACATTTAAAATCATTTCCGCTAAAGCTGGAACAATTACTAGAATTGTTGGTTTAATAACTGGCAAATCTTTGAAAATCAATTTATAATTATCGCAAAAATATAAAACACTACCCGTATATAGAGAAGTCAATAAGTTTCTTATTAAACCAAAAACATGAGTTAATGGCATCATAGAATAATATACTTGATTATACCCTCCATCTATAAAGCCATATGTTCCGTTTAGTGTTCCTCTAAGTAAAGCACCATGCGATAAAACGGCTCCCTTGCTCTTACCCGTTGTTCCACCTGTCATTATAATGCATCCAGGAGTCAAATAAGTTAATTCAGTATTAAAGGTTCCAAGATATGTTTTAGCAATATTATTAACATTAACAAAAACAGTCATTTTATTAGTTGTTTTAGCAAAGGCAATTTTTTCTTCAAAGTCATTATTATAAATTAAAAGAGCAGTATTGTATTTCAAACTACATCCATAAATGCTCTTTTCATCAAGTTGTGGTGGAAGCAGTACAGGAACCGCCCCGTACGCCATTATACCAAGTACAGTTCTAACAAAGTCATATTCATTTTTTAATAAAATGCCAACATTAGTACCTGGCATAATATTGTTTTCTTTTAAAAAACCGCAAATACCTAAACAATCATTATATAAATCATTATATGAATATTGATGATCATTACTAACAATAGCTATTTTATCATTATAATTGTTTTTTATAGCCTCCAAAAATTCAGCAATTGTATCATATTCTACTAATTTTGAAAAGACTTCTTCAGTTGTATAACTCAAATAATATTCTTTAGTTCTAATCATAAGTTCCCCTTTTTATTCTATAATTAATGTTACTTGTAACTTTGTTACAAGTAACATTAGTTATTTATTCACATTTTATTCTTAATTCTTCTAATTTTGAATGTAGCAATTCGGATAATTTTTCTAATTCGTCAAGACTTGGAAAACGATTATTTGTATAATCACTAACATAAATTTTTTCTCCGACGATTACCTTTTGCCTGTTTTTTCGTCCTTCACGTTTTTGTATATAAACAGGTATGATTGGTGAATTAGTTTGAATAGCTAACATTGTTGCTCCCAATTTTAATTCATGAACTTTTCCTTCTTGATAAATATGTCCCTCAGGAAATATACAAATGCAGCGATCATCTTCTAAGACTTTGGCCGCATCTTTAAAGGGTTTTACATTACTTCCATCATTATCTATTTTTATGCAGCCTATAGCATTAAAGAAAAGTCGATTTCTTCTTTTAGCAAACAAATCTTTTGTAGCTAAATAGAATACTCTTCTTAACCAAAACAAACTAGTTATTACAAGAGGATCTGACATAGAAGAATGATTAGCAATAATTATGCATCTACCTTTAATCATCCGTCCTTGTTTTTTGCGGTTTACATAATTTATTCTCAGACGCATATATAACATAACTGGAAAAATTCCTGTCCATTTAATAAAATCATATGCAAATTTCCTGATGTCAAAAATCTTAAATAACTTAATTTTTTTTCTTTTTTTGCTTTTTGATGTCATCTAATCTTTCTCCCAAAGCAATCATTGAATCTCTTAGATAATTATTTAAATAATTTAAATTATCCTCTTCTGTTTTCTGATTGTCCCATAGTTCCAATAAATTGATTTTTTCCCCAATAATAACATGTGCACGCCTTTTAAACCTACCATAATTACCGTCAGTATAAACTGGAATAATTGGAGCACCTGATTTCACCGCAATATAAACGGCACTAATCTTAAATGGCAATGGCCTTGGTTCACCTTTTAGCGGAAGTCTAGCTTCAGGAAAAACTCCAACTACACCACCTTGTTCTAATATTTCTAATGATTTACCAACAAAATCAAAATTCAAGGCTTCTCTTTCAACTTTTATTCCCCCTAAACTTTTTAGGAACCACGCTAAAATCTTTGACCTTTTATATATAATGTCAGCAATAAGAAAGTGTACATTACGATTAAAAAAGAGAAATAAATATAAAGCAAAATCATAAATAGATGTATGATTAGAAACTACTATTGCATTACCTTTGATTTTACGATCTTGCTTTTTTTTATTTACATAATAGTTCTTCCGTCTAAAATAAATGAACTCTACTGGAATAGCCGTTATTTTGGTAAACCAAATCACAAATCTATTCATAACTATTCAAATACTATTTTACTAGTTGGTTCAGGCATCTCATCCATAACTGGCTTTAAAATATCGTTCAATTTCTTTTGCATTATAATATAAGCCGGTAAATTTATACAAATTAAAGCAAGCAAAACATACAGAACATTTAAATTCTTGGCTCTTACATTATATTTTTCGGCTTCTTTTAGTATTCGTTTATTAGTACTATACACAACATATGCAAAATATGGCGGAATAAATATCGAAATTATATAATGAATTATCCAATTCTTTTTTGGTGACAATTTATTGATTTTACTCATAATTCCATATCTCCAAATTAAACCAAATATACCACCTGATAAAATCCATACAAAGATATTAAATGCTAGTCCCTCATCTTCAAATGGTCCTTCTTTAGGTTGTGGCAAATTCAATTTTTCTAATTCAGCTTCTAAACCAAGTTCTTTGGCAACTGCTTTTGGAGTGAAATTTTTTGGCATTAAATAACATAAGAAAAAGCCTATTACACAAAAAACTGCCACAATTACTGGAACAAGCATAAGGCCTATCGGAATTTCATTAGCACCCACTTTTATTTCCTTTATACCTTCATAAATAAGTCCTCCAGAAATAGCACCGATTATAGTTGTCGTTAAAGCTTGAGCGGCAAAGTACATAGCTGAATGATTTTTTCCTGTTAATCTTGTTTCAACTGATGATATTTGAGTAGGCACCATATATGGCATCATAAAGAATGCTCCGATTGCCCAACTTCCTATCACCCCTCCAATGCCAGCGATTAATACTTGTATTAATATATTATTATCGCCCCAAATAAAATTGGACGCTAAATCAAATCCTAATATTGCTACTGCAAAACTCAAAAGGCAGGTTTGAAAAGTAAATCTTATGCCTTTCTTTTTCTTAAGTTTATTAAATAAAAACAACATAATAGGGACAGGTGCAAATGCACAAGTATTTAAAATCGTTGCATATGTAGTACCCAGTTTCAATAGACCTGATATTATTGCATTTTGAGATACTAAAAACATCTGCAAACCAAAGAAAACACAACAGTTTACTAGAAGCCATTTAAGAAATAATTTGTTTTTAGCAGTTATAGTAATACTTTCTATAATACCAACCGTTGGTTCATCCGCCAAAGGCTTAAAGGGAATACCAGCATCGCGACATTTTTGCTCATACTTATCGCCCTCTTTTATCATGAATAATGGAATAAGCATAGTAAGCATTAATGGAATTCCAAATAACGCTACTTTATCAATGGTAGTAGTCATATTAAAGGCCTTTAATATAGATGGAATAGCTGGCACAATAGCATATGCTACAGCATAACTAATAGTATCAAAAATTGATTTATTAATTGATACACGGATCTTTTGGCTTTCATCCACACAAACAGTTGATAAACTACCATAATATGATATTAAGCACATTGTATATGTAGTAAAGAATACCAGCGCCCAGGCTGTAACCCAAAAAGTATTAGCTACTTGACTGTCAAAAGGAATATACCAGCACATTCCATATGATAACATCATAGGTAACAAGCATACTGCAATTGTCGGACGTCTTCTTCCCCATTTTGTTTTTAAATTATCCGTTAATGATGCTAGGGGCACATCGACAATACCATCAAAGGCTTTTGCTAATGGCCATAATATGATAAATAATGGTACAAATACTAGTGTACTGCCATTAAAACTCCAAAACGCCTTATCGGCATCTAATGCTCCAGGACGTATAGCGTCGGTAAAATATGCCATCATCATTACCATTAATAAATTTGGTCCAAAACCTGAGAAGGCATATAATAATTCTTTCCATTTTTTGTTTAAAGTTCCTGTTTTCATTTTCTATTTCTCCTTGTTTTTTTCTTGTATATAATTGCCAAGTTCTTTTGGTGTATATAGGATGTAACCATCTGTTGTCATGAACTCCATATTAAACTCTTCTTTCAAACGCATTAATAATGTAAAATAATCTAAGCTCGTGCCACTTAAATCATAAATGAAATGTGAATCACTTTGTATAATATCAATTTCAATATGCAATACATCAGCTATTTCTAGTTTAATCAAATTAATTATTTGTTGATTAATTTCGCTATCACTTAAAATTTGTAACTTTTTGTATTCTTTATAATTAATTAATACTATCGCTTTATTTTCAATTTGCTTTCTCACTTGTCCACGACTGACCTTAATACCATTTTGAGGAATTAAGTTATTATAAGTTAAGTAAATATTATTTATTAAGACTTTATTTGCACTAAGTATTTTTAAATTATTTTCAATTTCATTTATTATATTATTAATATATAATAAATTATTGGTGTTTTTTATTTCAATTATTAAATCAAGTGTCTCATTATCTTGATTGTTTTTAAGACCTAAAACACAAAAACAATTAGCACTTCTAAAATCAAGAATTTCTTCTATTGCATTAGGATTGACATTTTCTCCAGATTCAGTAATTACTAAATCATCTTTGCGAACTCTAATATAATAATCTTTGCCCTTCTTTTCAATAATATCTCCAGTATAAAAATAATTACTTCCAGTATTATTCCAAGTACCTTCTTTTGTAATGACTTGTCGACTAATAGAACTACCTCTAACCATAAGTTCCCTGTCATCATTTAAAGAATATTCAATAGTATTAAATGGTTTACCTATAGTTCCTAAAATTCGATATTTTGCTTTTTTTCTAAGTTCAACTGAACCAATACCAATCTCTGTCATTCCATAACCATTGTATAACGGATAACCAATACCATTAATCAAACGAAGCGATTCTTTTTTTATATCACTTCCTCCAGTTATCATGAACTTAATGCTATGACCAAATATTTGGTTTTTAACTTGTTTGAACAAAAAGCTAGATACAAACCATATTCCAAAACCTGGAAAAAGACTTTGCAACCATAAACTAAACTTTATAGCTTTATAAAATCTCTTTTGCGTTTTAATATCAAGACTAGATACTTGACTACTGATCTTCTTAACAATTGTATTCCACATTATTGGTACAGCAAAAACGTGGGTCACCTCATGCTTTTTTATAGTATTAATAATAGTATCACTACTATAATCTTTCAAAAAAACAAAGGTTCGATTGAATAATGAAAACCAAAAATAATTAGCAATAAGCCCAAATATATGATAAAACGGCAAGAAGGCTAATAATTTCAAGCTTCCCTTATAATGTTTTTTAACCATTGAATTTTGTTTTATAATCGACTTAGAGTTACTGATTTGAGCAAATAGACTTTTTCCATCATATATGCAAACTTTCATATTTAAAGAGGTCGCTGATGTTGTTAATGCAATCTCATTTGCCCATATACATTCACTAGAATTTATTTCTTTTTCATCCATTAAATCTTTTTCATTATCTAGATAGATTATTTCAATAGGTAAATTTGTTGATAGGTTTGTTATTAAACATTTTAGATTCAAAATATTACAAACATTAATATTTAATTTATCACCAAGTTTTACATTCATTAATACTGGGCGATAGCCAATCATTAATAACGCCCAAAATAGGATTATGAACTCTGGACTATTTTCCATTAATATTCCAATAAAAGAGTTTAATGGATAGGTTTTCAAACGTTGTTGATAGTGCTTTGCATATACTTTTGTTAAATGTTTTATTTGACCATAAGTAATTTTTTTAATTTTAAAACCATCAGTTATTTCAGAAAAAACTTTGTCATTAGTGTCATGAATTATTTCAAAAAGTGACTCAAACGTTTGCTCTTTATTATTTATGGCTTGTGTTTTATATCGCACAAGCCGTCTTATATTTTCCATTTTTAACCTCTTATATTAATAAAAAAATACTATTTCAAATTATATCATAAATATGTCATATTTTCAAGAATTTTACGAAAATTGAAATTTATTTTATATTATATATTATATGCACAATTTGTCGTTTATATAAAAATGTGTTCGCTTTTTAGCGAACACATTAAATCTAATTTTATTCAAACCATTGAATTTTTTCAGCTGGTCCTTCCATAAAAATTTCTTTTTTGTCATTAATAGAAACATTAATAAATCCATCGACAAAATGAACTATGACTTCATCATCAACTAAACCAAGTCTATGAGCAATGGCAAATGAACTACTTCCACCTGTTCCACAAGCTAAAGTCCAGCCAACACCTCTCTCATATGTGTGTACTTTGATATTTTTACGGTCAATTATCTTAGCAAAATTCACATTTACCTTTTCGGTATAGAATGGGTGATTACATATTAAAGATCCTAAATGCTCATATATTTCATCATCATTAACAAAAACAACTGCATGATGAGTTCCTAAAAAGATGGAACTAATTTTGATTGTTTGATTGCCGACAATCAAATCGGAATTGATATGTTCTTTTTCTGATAAAATCGCTAGTTTTTTCGGATCATAACTAGGCAGTCCAAAATTCACTTTGACCATAAAAGGTTCAACAGATGTTATTTCAATTTGCATCATTCCACCAAGTGTTTTAACAGTTTGCGGCATTAAATCAATATATCCTTGTTCATAGCAATGCCTTATCATACAACGAATACCATTGCCACACATTGGAGCTTTTGTACCATCCGCATTATAAAAAACCATTTCAAGAGGATTTAGTATAGGAACAATGAAACCGTCAGTTTCATGTTTGCGACAATATTCAATTGCTAATTCACTTAAATTCTCATTTGCTACATCGTCAGTAATAACAAAAGAATTATGGCATCCATGATAAACTCCGTATTTCATTTTCATATAATTGAGTTTTACTCAATTTTCTCCTTTTTTATTTTTTTAAGTTATAAAAACTTTTAATACCTTGATAAACGGCTCCTTCACCAAGTTCATCTTCTATTCTCAATAATTGATTATATTTTGCAATACGATCAGTTCTGCTCATTGAACCCGTTTTAATTTGTCCAGCATTTAAAGCAACAGCAATATCAGCAATTGTCGTATCTTCTGTCTCTCCACTACGATGGGAAATAACGGCCGTATATCCAGCACGTTTAGCCATTTCAATGGCATCAAAAGTTTCGGTTAAAGTGCCTATTTGATTTACTTTGATTAAAATAGCATTAGCAATATTATCACTTATTCCTTTTGCTAAACGGTCTGTATTAGTAACAAATAAGTCATCTCCAACAAGTTGAATTTTTTTACCTAATTTTTCAGTCAAGTGTTTCCAACCTGACCAGTCGTTTTGGTCTAAGCCATCTTCGATTGAAATAATAGGAAATGCATTACATAATTCTTCATAATATGCTACTAGTTCTTTCGAAGTTAGAGATTTATTCTCACTCTTCAAATCATATTTTTTTGTCTTTTCATTATAAAATTCTGAAGATGCCACATCAGTTGCTAGCATAATGTCTTTACCGGCAGTATAACCAGCAGCTTTAATTGCCTCACATACTGTCTCAAATGCGACTTTATTTGATGGAAGTTTTGGAGCATATCCACCTTCATCACCAACAGCGGTGTTATACCCACCTTTTTTCAAAATAGATTTTAGGGCATGGAATACTTCTGCTCCCATTCTTAGAGCTTCTTTAAAAGACGTTGCTCCAACTGGCATGATCATTATTTCTTGAAAATCAATACACCAATCAGCATGTGCTCCACCATTAAGGATATTCATCATTGGAGTTGGTAACTGCTTAGCATTGAACCCACCAAAATAATTATATAAAGGAAGCCCGCATAAATCAGCTGCGGCCTTAGCAACGGCCATAGAAACCCCTAAAATAGCATTTGCACCAACTTTGGCTTTATTTGGCGTTCCATCTAACTCAAGCATTAAACGGTCAATTCCTGTTTGATCAAACACATTCATTCCGATAATTTCTGGAGCAATAACCTCATTTACGTTTTCAACGGCTTTTAAAACACCTTTACCTAAATAACGGCTCTTATCACCATCACGCAACTCAACAGCTTCATGTTCCCCAGTTGATGCACCACTAGGTACGATAGCACGGCCAAATCCATCACTCTCCGTGTAAATTTCCACTTCCACTGTTGGATTCCCACGAGAATCCAAAACTTCACGAGCATAAACCTCTTTAATAAATGGCATAAATCCTCCTTATTTTTTTTCTATAATACTATTTCCTGTCATTTCGGCAGGCTTTGCAATTCCCAAAAGTTCTAACATTGTTGGAGTAATATCACCTAAATTACCATTACCCCTAAGACTAATTCCTTCTTTAACAATTATGAATGGTACAGGATTAGTAGAATGGGCAGAGAAGGGAGTACCATTCTCATCTAGTAATTTATCAGCATTACCATGGTCAGCAGTAACAATCAATGTTCCGTCAACCTTCTTAACAGCCTCAACTACTTTTCCTAAACATTCATCAACTACCTCTACCGCCCTTACAGTCGCATCAAAAATAGTTGTATGTCCAACCATATCACAATTAGCAAAGTTCAAAATAATTGTATCATACTTATTTGTCTTAATTGCATTAACAACTTTCTCACACACTTCATATGCACTCATCTCTGGTTTTAAGTCAAAAGTTTCCACCTTAGGAGAGTTTACTAAAATGCGATCAGCATTTTTATATTCACGATCAACTCCACCATCAAAGAAATAAGTAACGTGGGCATATTTTTCCGTTTCAGCAATTCGAAGTTGTGATAAGCCTGCATTTGCTATCACTTCACCATATAAATTATCTAGTTCTTGAATATCAAAAATCAAATCGCCTTTAACATTTTCACTATACAACATCATACAAGCATAGCTAAGTTTCTTATATGTTTTAGCATTTTTAATAGATGTCGTAGTTGGATTAGTTATAGCACAAGATATTTCAATTGCACGATCAGGTCGAAAATTAGCAAATATCACACTATCACCATCTTCAATTGCACTATCTTCATTCACAAGATAAGGAACAACAAACTCGTCAGTTACTCCCTTATTATATGATTCATTAATTCCTTCATATAAATCCTTTATAGGGGCAACATTATAAACTAATGCATCATAAGCTAACTGAACACGTTCATAGTTTTTGTCCCTGTCCATTGCATAGTAGCGACCACTCACTACCCCTATCTTAGAATGCCCTATTTTATTTATTTTATCCTGTATTTGCTTCAAATATAAAACAGCCGATTTTGGAGGAACATCACGTCCATCTAAAAAGCAATGAACAACAACTTCCTTAACACCACTATTAACACACCCCTCAAGCAAATATAAAATATGATTAACATGGGAGTGAACCCCACCATCGCTACATAATCCCATAATATGCACTTTGCCATTGTTTGCTTTGGCATTATTAATAGACTTAACAATTGCTGGTCTATCCATTAGTTCATTATTACGAACTGAGATGTCGACTCTTGTAAGTGATTGATATACCACTCTTCCAGCACCAATGTTTATGTGTCCAACTTCACTATTACCCATTTGTCCATCAGGTAACCCTACATCCTCACCACTAGCCTCAAGCAAAGTATTAGGATAATTTGCCATCAAATAATCCATTGTCGGTGTTTTTGCTGCTTTAATTGCATTACCATCTACTCTATTTGTTATTCCGTAACCATCTAAAATGGTTAGCATTACTAATTTCTTTTTCGCCATTACATCAGCCTCCATACTTGTATATTATACTACTTCTTCCACTTTTTTACAACTCAAATAATAAATAAAGCATTTTCTTTTTTAAGGTTTGATTATGGATTAAAAATAGATATTTGTTTAGTAAATTTGCTTCTAACAATATATTTCAAAATTATTATATATAAGCCACATTACTTACAAAATCGACTAAAAATACTTTTCATTTGTATTCTAATAATTTATAAATGCGTTTTATTTAATTTTTATATGGTTTCATATTTGAACTTTTTGCTATTTAGTATTTTTAAAAAAATAAATAAAAAAACTCACTTATATCCTTGTTCATAGGATAAAAGTAAGATTTATTTAGAATAACAAGTTTACTATTAATTGTTAACAATATTTTTATTAACCAATAAATTCCTTCAAATGTTCAATATTAGATTCTTCTGTTGCTAGTAATTTTTTGGCTAATGTCTTTATTTTATCATTGGCTTCTGGATATCTTTTTAAATTCTTCAAAATATCAATAATACCCATAACCGATCCTTGCATCATTATCTCAGAAATGCGTGATGGAGTTTTATCCATCATAGTCTTCATGGCAATATTCATATATGCTGATATTTTAGCTAATTTATTTATATCTTTTTCTTCATTGTTTTCTTTATGCAACATCTCAATTGCCTTATTGTCTATATTTCTATATTCTTCTAATTGAATTTTCAAATGCTTCAAAAATTTTTCATCTTCAGCAATTTTTATTAATTGATTAATTGTTGTAAGTCCCATCTCAGCATTTTGGTGAATATAGTTTAAAAATTCTATGTTTTGATTCATTATAATAATCTCCTTTAAATATAGTATTATTCAAATAAAAGGTTATTATACAAATATTCAATTAAACAAAAATGAAGATTATTCCTTCGTTTCCATAGTCACTATCATTCTTCACCGAGTTTCCAAAGTCCAATTTAAATTCATAATACGGGGAACTAGAATCCAGCACCTGATCCTTAATACCTCCTGGAAAATATCCTCTTATAATTCCTGCTTTTTTCATTTTAATTAAGGATGTTAAAGCTGCTTGTTTTGAGTTTGATTTTCCCGATTCTGAACCATAGCCAGTCATTATTTTGAATGGTTTTTTTTCAATATTTACAATTCTTCTTAGTTCCTTGCCTATTTCAGATATTAATATTTCGCCATGGAACTGTTTATATATTTTCATGTTTTTCCTCACATTTCTATAAGTCCTATTTTATCAATAAAATCTAATGCTCTAATATCTTCCTTCTTGATGATTTTTTCATATTGTCTGTTAAAAAATTAATCATATAAATATATTGAGTAATATATGCATATTACCATTTGTACATTGTTTTTTAGAGTATGTTATATTTTATCATAATTAATAGAAAATTGCAATTTTTTTAGTTTATGATATATATTATAAAATTATTATCCAATGATAAACAAAAAAAGACGATTTCTCGTCTTAATTATTTGCATCAAAGATTATTTTTAAAGCATTCTTTTCAAGTCTTGATACTTGTGCTTGTGATATGCCAATTTCTGCGGCTATTTCCATTTGGGTTTTATCCATAAAATATCGTTTGTTGATTATATCTCTTTCTCTAGCATTAAGTCTTTTTATTCCTTGTTCAATAGTTAATTCCATAATTTTTTTATCTTCATTTTGTGATTCATCACCAATTTGATCTATTAGATACATTTCATCGCCACTACTATTACTGTAAATTGGTGTATATACAGATATTGGATCTTGAATGGCTTCTAATGAAACGATGACATCAATTGTTTCTACACCTAAAAATGCGGCTATTTCTTCTATTGTTGGTTCCTTTTGGTGTTCTCCTATGTATTGTTCTTTATATTGTAAGGCTTTATAAGCGGTATCTTTCATTGACCTTGATACCCTTATAGCTGAATTATCTCTTAAATATCTTCTGATTTCTCCAATTATCATTGGAACCGCATAAGTTGAAAAACGTACACCATGACTAAAATCAAAATTGTCAATGGCCTTCAATAATCCAAGAGAACCAACTTGGAATAAATCATCTAGATTTTCTCTACGATTTGAAAACTTTTTTATAACACTTAAAATTAATTTTAAATTTCCAATAACTAACTCTTCACGAGCCATTTCATCACCTGCATGTGATAATGGCAATAATTCCATAATTCTCTCATTTGTAATTACTTTTAAATCCGCTGTATTAACACCTGTAATCTCAACACGTCCACGCATAGTAACACCTCCACTATTTATATAATGGTAGGTTTTAACTATTTTTATTCATTATTTTAAAAACTTTTTTACGACACTTCGACTTTGTCTATCACAAAATGACGAATCTTATCAATTATTCTTTTTTCTAATCGGGATATGTAAGATTGTGAGATACCAAGAAAATCAGCTACTTCTTTTTGCGTCATTTCTTCTTTTCCAAATAACCCATATCGCATTGAAATAATCTCTCTTTCTCTTTTGGTAAGTGAATATAAGGCGTGATACAAGTCCTTTTGTTCTTCATCTTTAGTCATTTTATCAATTGCTTGATCTTCATTTGAACATAAAATATCAGCAAGAACCATTTCATTACCTTCACCATCTACATTAAGCACTTCGTCAAGACTTACATCCTGCCTGCTTTTTTGAGTTTTTCTCAAATACATTAATATTTCATTTTCTATACAACGTGATGCATATGTGGCAAGTTTAATATTTTTTTCCATTTTGAATGTTTGCACGCCTTTTATTAAACCCATTGAACCAATACTGATTAAATCTTCAATACTGATTTTAGTTGATTCAAATTTTTTAGCAATATATACTACAAGGCGTAAATTATGAGTTATTAATTGATTCCTAGCATCTAAATCACCATCTTTAGCAAGTAATAAATACTTTTCTTCATCTTCTTCATTTAATGGGGCAGGTAAGATATTATTGCTATTAATATAATAGCATGAACTTTTGAAAAAATAACTGAACAACTTTCGTAATACTTTAAACATTTTTCTCCTCCTTTATTTTAGTAAACATACATTTAAAATGCAATCTACATCGGACTGTAATTTGCAGAAAGCAATGTAAACATCTTTTCTGACTTTTTTACGATTTTGAACTAGAACGAACTTTTTCGGATAATAACATTCAATTTCTTGAGCTCCACCTATTGTGGATACTACGGCTTTACACTTAGACTTTAAACTTTTTTCATAATACTTTTCATCAACAAAGACAATTGGTTTACCTTGATAAACACTATTATTTCCAGTATCCATAAAACCGGTGATATCGTACTGGCTATTATTAATAGTCATAAGTACCTGACAGTTTAAAGATTTTAAGTTAAATAAATGCATTCTAAAATTTTGTATCATAAACAGTGCGCCTACTATGAAAAGACTTGCAAGTAACATCACTCCTTGCATTTTGAAACTGCCAATGATTCCAACTAAAGTAAATTCCAATGCATAAAAAATAGCAACTTGAATTAAATACTTTCCCATATTTACAAACTTTATCGCAATAAAGACTAGGGCAAAACCACCTATTATTTTAAAAATCATAAATATAGTGTGATCCAAAAGAAAGGCAAACAACATAACACTAGATAATGCTGATGAAATGCAACATTTAACAAACGGCATTTTTTCATAAAATAATAAGTGAATGATTTCTAAGAACACAAAATTAATGACAAAATTAATGATTATTACAAGATCCCAGTAAATTACCACTGCATCACCTTCTTTAGCAAAAGTATAACAAAAGTCAAATAAAAAAAATGTCACTTTAAGCAGCGACATTAAATATTTTATATATTTATTTTTCTATCTACATCATATATTATAATATGATTTGTTTCTAATTTTATCATACTTGTTTGCTGAACTTATATAGTAAAAATGTACACTATCAATTGAGTTTTATTCATTAATCATAATAAAACAAAAAGGGATTCTATCTCAATTGAGTTCAAATCCCTTAAAATTTTATAGATGTATCAAAAATGATAATCAATCATAAATTATCGACATGTCACTATAAACTCAAAAATATTTAGTAATTTTATAATTTAATTAATTTAATTTCTCATAATATGAAATCCATTCTTCGTTTAAATGCTTCCATTCTTCTTTGGTTAATTTATTTTGTTTATATTCAAAATACTTATTAATAATAATTAGGATTATTGGATAAATAAATCCTAGTAAAATCATTATAGTGCCAATATAAAAAGGAATATTTGATTGCATAAGTTGTTCAATAAAATTTATATCGAAAGTCCAATATATTAAAAACAGAGAAACAATTAAACTGCAATTAATAATAGACATAAAAAATGGTATTACTAATAATAATGAATGAGGGTGTTGACTGCTTTCTTTATGTACAAATAATTTATGTAAAAAACTATTCTTTTTGCAGAGAAATTTAATTGATAGCAGAGTACAAAAAACTGGATTTCTATTGTCAAACATCGTTGCAAAGGACAAAAAAATTAACCCTATACCTCCAACTAATAATACAATATTATTCATATTTTCCCCTCCTAAAAAATATATTCAAATCCCTTATTAAATAAGTATGTTGCACCTGGTGCCAAAGCAGTTGAAACCATAATTTTAATTGCAGATGATGTAAATGCAGATGATACGATACCTGGAATCGCTCCATTAACACTATCTAGGAACTGTTTTCCATATAAGTTAAATACTCCTTGCATTCCTCTCTTAGAAATTATGCCAGCAGCATGATCATCGACCGCATCTAATAGTCTCCCCGCTTGACTTCTAATTCCAACATCTTTCGCTAAACTCTTACCAATAGCCTTTGAATTTTTTGCACCAGCTCCGCTTATAGCGCCACATATTAGCCCTACCGCAACTGCCGAAAGTGCTCCTTCCCAAGTTAAATCTTCTCCTCTTATTCCAGAGTTAATTGCATATTGTCCAAATCCCATAATTCCACCTAATGCAACAGACACCCAAAAACCTATACCAGTAGCTGCAAGAGCAACAGAACCAATTGCAAATAGGACATCCACGCCAACTTGCCATATATTTATATTGTCCCAGCCATATTGTAATCCTTGACTTACTACGCTTGCAATTGTGGCAATTAAAGCCGTAATTCCAAGCGCTATTAGAATAGCTAAATGTCCGCTAGGATCTGCATACATAATAGGGTTGTTTTTGCAATATGCATATAAATTCAATCCATTAATACTTTCAGGATCTAAATAACTAATATCATCAGCATTAATAAATCTTCCGACTTCTGGATCATAATACCTAGAGTTTAAGTAATATAGTCCCGTCTCAATATCATAATAATAACTTCGATATCTAAACGGATTAATATTACCAATAAATTGTGAATTTGAATTTTCTATGCCTAAAGCATCATATACTTTATGATTACCCCATGCATCATATATATACTTAGCTTGAAGGTTACCATTTATATCATATATATGGGTAATATCACCCTGAATATTTTTTTGATATATATATTCAGTGTTGTTTTTTCTGAAACCAACAAGACCACTAATACCATATCGGAAAACTAATGTTTCGTTTTCTTTTTCTTGTTGGATAATTTTATTACCATTAGCATAATAGTCAGTTCTAATTCCATTTACATCTTTGCTACATCTAATACCGTCTTTATCATAAACAAAGTTTATACCATTATAACTTGCCAATTGTCTAACTTTGTCCCATGATAGTGTTAAATTTTTATATGTTGTCGGATTTCCCATTACATCATATGCAAATACCTTATCATTATAACTAATTAATTGATCCCTAAATCCACTTGTTTTATAACCATATAAATTTCTGGTCCCCGCAGCATAATCAACCTCTACAGTACTTATAGTATATGGATATTCACTTCTTGAAATAATATTGCCATTTCCATCATATTTATATACTTTTGTTTTATTAAGTTCTCTATTATCTTCTCTTATCAAACGACTCAAGCCGTCATATGTGTAACTATTTTCTAAACTATCATTTATTTTGATTGTTTTAATATTTCCACTTGCATCATAACTATATGAGGCATAATCCTTAATTGAGGAATTAACTCCATATTCAACAGACGAAATGACATTTGTTGAAAGCGGTGGTTTTTCTAGATAATGAATATTTTGATAAAATTGATTACTACCTAGTTCAACTCTTTCAAGTCTACCAAATTTATCTGATATGATTTGTTCATTTAAATCGTTAGGTAAAGATACTTCAATGTTTTTGGCATCCGGAGTATTATCATAATGATAAAGATACTGTTCTGTTTCATCATTTATAGTTATTCGTGATGCCGTTATTTTATCTTCTTCATAATCATTATTTATTGATAATGATTTACCATAATAACGAGCCGACATCGTTTTTACTTTTCCATTTTCATAAATATAATCATAACTATAATCATCATATGGACTATAAATATTTCTTAAATTATCATAATCATCATATGTATTAACTAAGGAACCAGATGGTTTTCCATCAGAATCCCTATGCCCTTGACTTGTTATTTTGCCATACTTATCATAATTAATAACTGTCTCTTCTCCATTCGCATAAACATAAGTTACAGATAATTCTTCATAAATAACTTTAAAATAATTTATACCAGCAATATTTAATGAAATTACTCGTCCCATTCCATCATATTCATATTCATAATCGGTTTTATTAGCTGTTACCTTAGTTAATAAATCTTTATGATAACTTAATATATTTGCATTTTTAATTCCATCAACATTGGTGCCAACACTTAAAAGTTTACCATCTTTATAATCATTACCATAAGCAATAGTTTGTTTGTTGGGCAATGTTGTTGAGGTAACAATAGAACTGTTATTTTGGTACTTATATGATGTAAAACCATCTTCTTCATTTTGATGATTATATTCCTTAATTATACGACCATAATCATCATATTCTGACTCTTCATAGAACTTACTTGATGGTTCATCTTTATGATAGGTTTCAATTCCAACAACTTGTCCTTTTTCATTATAATTTCTTTGGCTAATAATACCATTGTAATCAATTGATCTAATTTGTTGTCCCTGAATATCATATTCATAAGTATTAATAAATTCTTGATGATTCTTATTAATAAACACATTACTAGTCAATTGATTCTCATCGTTATAATAATAATATGTTTCACCACTCGCTTTACTATCAGAAGCATATGTTGGATTGCCTTGTGTATCATACTCCTGATATTGCCATTTGCCCTCACGCAAAGTTATATTTTTAAAATAAACATTATTAGTATTAAAACTATAGTCAGCAAATATTTTCAAACTAACCAAAGTTTGAGTAGTACCTTTTAAAGTGTATGGCAAGGTCCCTGGAATAGTTGAGAAATTACTATTAATATTGATATTTTCTCTAATCGTTACCGGAAAAGCAATATACTGCCATTCTGTATTTAACCAATCAAAACTACAGTATTGAATATCTTTTTCACCATTTTGATATTCTAATTCTGCTCTAAGTTCAAAGCGACGTTGTTTTTTATATTCATCAAAATTTTCAACATGTGCTACTTCTATTTCACTCATTGTATATGAGGTTTGTTGTTCACGATTGATGTATGCAGAATCCGCTTTAGCAAAACCCGACAAAACAAAATCAGTAACTCCAACAAGTTTATTTACTGGAACACTTTGATACATAATATTAGTTTTACTAGGTAATGGGGCACTAAAACGATATTCCCCACCGCTAAGGATTGCACCAGTAAATGCAGTTGATAATAGATTACTTTTATATATATCTGGAACCACGCTAAAAGTATGATTAAAATCAGCATAACTAAACGAAATACTTTTTTGAACATTATCATTTTCTTCATATATAGTTACTGCTTGACCATAGATATCAAAAATATAATTAGTTTTAATATTATGCTTATTAGTAACAGTAGTAGTTTTATAATTTGGATATGATATTGTTATTTCATCATTAACTTTTGGTAAAGGTAAATAAGTAATATTATCATTAGAAATTTTTTCAATGTTCGTAAAATTTTTTATATTTATAATTTGGGAATCTAAATATTCATACTTTATTCCCGATTCAGAAGGATTCATTATTTCAATAAGATTATCATATTCATCATATTTAAATAATGATTGTTCATTATCATAATACACTATTTTTGCCAGTTGGTCAAGATTATTATATTTGAAAATAATTGATTCATTCTCTGAATTAATTATTTTACTTAAATAATTCTTTTCATAATCAAAATAAGTAACAGTTTCATCTTGGTCAATTATTCTAATCAACTTAGTATCTCTATATTCCAATATCAATCTATTTTCGAATTTATCTGCAAAATATACTAGCATTCCAAGCTTATTAAATCCCATTATTTTTTCTTCTTGGTCTCTAATAAAGTTGATTGGGATAATGATATTTAATTTATTTAATTCTTTTTCTTTAGATTTCAAAAGCTTTGTTAATTTTTCTTGCTCTTTCTTATTATTAGCTTTTTCTTCATTAAGATTACTTTCTTGAATTTCTTCTTCTATAGTAGAATAATTTTTGCTTTTACTCTCTAAAATGTTTTTAGTTAAAATAATTGCTTTTCTAATTTGAAGAAGTCCTTCTACACCTACGCCACCAAAAGAAGCTGTATTTCGTTTTTCCTCAATTTGGCCATACATTTTACTAATAATATCTTCATGCAAATAAACTAATTTTTGGTATTCCCAGTCATGTTGTTTAGCAGTTGGAAAAGGAGTTTCTATCATTTTACGAATATAAGTATTATATAATTCTGCAAATTCTCGATCATTAGGATCATTATAGTAAAAAACATAATTACTATGACCGCTGTAGTCTCCTCTATAATATATTTCGCACATATTTTGATTAATCTGGCATGTTGATGGACCATGTTGATGTGTCGTATCCTTATAATAGCTATACGGATAATAGTATTGTGGTTCACCCATGTATCTCGTATTTTCCCAATAATGAGTCAAATGTTTTTTCATTCTAGCTTGCCTATCATTAATTTGATCCTGAAGTGCTTTCAAATCATATTGCAAAGTAATTTCCTGATTTTCTATTACTTTGCTCTTCAATTCCATTTCCTCTTGTAGATTTTTGATTTCTTTCATATAACCAAAAAGTTTTTCATTTTTTATATGAATTGATGCGGCAAATTCTAAATTGTGTTGATATGCTTTTAGTTCTTCAATCTCTTGTTCTAATTTTACTATTTCTTCATGGCGAACATTTAAATCATCAATTCCTTTTATACCTTCAAGTTCAGGAATAAGTTTTAAACCACTTGTTGTTTTCTCTTCTTTTTTAACCTCATACTCTTCGCCGTTTTTAATAAAATATAATGACTGATCATCTCTAATAATTACTTCGCTTTTTAGAAGATATACTTTTTCAGTATTTTCTTTATAATAAAACTTTTCAGTAAATTCATGATAATTACCACTACCATCAATGTAAGTATAGACTTCTTCACCATTGTTGCTCATTGATGATTGTCTTTTCAAAAGCGATTGGTGGACATTTAATTTAAAACCTTTACCGCAGTGATAATTGGCAAAAGGGCTATCTTCATCACACGTATCACTTTTGCGGTAAGAATTATATACATGGGCAAGACTTAAATTTAAACCTTTGCCAGTTGTTGAAATATCAGGATGAATAAATGTCAATTCACCTGTAGCCAGGTTTACTTTACCATTTCCTGCTCTTTGACAATTACTTTCTTGATAACTATTATTGGCAAACATAATATTTTTAGAAATGTATTTAACATTTATAGTATTATATCTATATAAACTTAAATAACCTTTATTATTATCAACACTATAAATTGTTATAATTTCATTTTCTATATCTTTTGAAACTAAACGATTCAACTCTTCTGTAATATTGACATATATCATATTGTTATTTCCAGGTTTATAAATATAATCAACAAGTTCATTATTTATTTCGACTTTAAACCCGTTTTCTGAAGCTAACATCTTATTTTGATAGACTTGAATCACAAGCGTCGCCGATGTTATTTTAGAATTTTTGGGTATTTTGGTATTAATTGTGTTTTCATTAAGAGTTATTCTTGATAGAAATTGTTTGCTTTGGTAATAACCTACAATCGATTCTGTAGAAATGGTTCCCGAATTAAGATTGCTTGGGGTGCCACCATAATAACTGCGTAACTCAATACTATTGATATCTAAAGTTGCCATTAACTTACTCCTTTCTCTATTTGATTATTTTTGATTAATGGTTCAAGTGGCTTATTATTTGACCTTGGATTGACAATTTTGGATAATTCCACTAATTCTTCAATTTTATCATTTACTTGTTCATAATCAAATTTCATTTTATTATTCAAAGCAAAATCTCTCATACGTGTTATCACATACGTCTTTTTTTCACTTCCAGAATAATTAACAAACTTCTCAGCTTCTTCAATGAATGGAATTAGTGCTTCACCTAATCTTACCATTGAAGAAAGTTTTTTCTTGGCATTGGCATTTTTTATATATTTACTCAAAAAAGTAATCGTTGAAATAAAAAAGCCAATAATGGTTACCAACATTGACAAAATTAACTGGATATTTTCCATCTTTGTCCTCCGTTAGATCCAGCCAAGTGTTGATACTGTCTCTTCTACTACTTCTTTATCATTTATTAGTTTGACCGTAGTGGCTGTATTACATAATACTCTTCTATTACCTCTACCCGCTATAAAAATAATATCACCAATTTGAGAATTAGTAATTGCCTTTTTTATTGCCTTTTCTCTATCAACTTCTATTTCTGAAGGAATAGCATCTTCTAAATAACTTTTTAATTCACTGGCAATCATATAAGGGTCTTCAGCACCATTATCATTTTCTGTTAGATAAACATAATCTGCATTATTTTTCACATAATTCATAGCATATTTTCTGGCTTTATTTCTTTCATTTAAAAAATGGGCGCTCATAAATTCAGGGTCCCAAGTAGAAAAGCCACTTCCATGAGCTCCAACCACAACCTTGATTTGATTGATTTCAGTTGAATTTTGTTTATATTTTTTGAAAACTTCCAAAGCTGGAATTATTGATAAGCCTACAATAATTGTTCGTCCGCCGGCTTTGATTACTTCTTCACGACCAGGAATTTTAATATTTCTAATGATATCATTAAATGCTTCATAATCGAAAACATCTAATGCATCAATAATAGCAATGGCACAAGTTATATTAAACGCATTATGTGGTAAAATCATATTAGTAATAAAATCATAAACATTGTTTTTTACTCTAATTTTCATATCCAGACCATTCAATGAATCAATTGCATTATGGCGACTTCCGCATAATAAATAATCTATATTGTTATAATCAGTATTGTGGGCTTCACATGTGAATTTTGTTCCATATGTTCGTTTAGGACTATTATTAAGGCGTAATAATTCATTTAATGATTCTCTATTTAAACCATCGGTTAAACCAAATATACAAGTACATTCTTCATCAACTGGAATGTTTTGGAAAAATGATTTTTTTATATTTACATATTCTTCTTCTGTATATAACTCTAAATTATGTTTTCGCTCTAAATTAGTCAACGCTCTAATTGTGAAAGGAATTTCTTGCGTTAAACCTTTGGCAATTGCACGATCATTAATTTCCATAACAACATATTCTGCTTCATATGCTTCAGCTTCTTCAATAATATTTAATAGCATATTTTCGCTTCCTAATGGTGTATCACAAGCTTCATCTTTCTTTGAAAAACTTGCTGGAGAATCAATTGAAAGACTACTATAAAGCATTGTTTTGTAACCTTTGGCTTTTAAATATGAATGCACAAGATAAGCAGTTGTTGATTTGCCCTTACTTCCTGTAATACCAATAATCTTTACATTATTATTACTTGTCACTTGACTATCACTAGTCATTATAGATGTAAGGTTTTTGGGTTTTAATACTCTTAATTCATTTGCATTCGTTTCCACATTACCTTCCAAAATAATATCTGAGACAATATTACTTTTTTCAAATTCTCTACGCACTGATGATATTCTTTTATTGCCATTTTCATTATTTTTTTGCAATAATTTATTTTTTAATTGATTTAATTTCATATATTTTCTCCTTATGTTTTATGATTAATCGCCTGATGGGGTTGTTGATTTTAAATAATAATAAATGGTACCTTGATTTTGATAAATCAATTTAGTTAAAGCTGCATCACTATATATTTCTAAATAAAAACTATAGGCTACACATCCAGATCCATTTGAATTTCTTAATGTTTGTGTTTCATTAATAGTAACCGTTATGTTAGTAGTTGTCGATGTGCAAGTTCCTGATAATTTATCATGATTAATAACCAACTTTGAATAAAAAGGATAACTGCCATTTAGGTTAATACTAAACGTCTTAGTATTTAGGCTTGCAGCACTTTGCTGCCATGATACTGCTAAAGTACCAATAGCATCAGCAAAATATTGTTCAACCAAAGAACTATTATCTACTCCATCATTTAATCTTTCTATTGCTATTAATAAATTTTCAACGATTACATTCAAATCGGCGGCTGTTAAAGCATCACCATTACTAAATTTCCTATTGTTATTGATCTTTTTGGCAATTTCTAAACTTGTGTCCCATTGATTCATTTTATTCCTCCTTTATAATATTTGAATCGCATCATTAGAAACTTTCATTTCTAATGCATCTCCTTATTCTCATGAATATGTACATTATTCATGAAACATTTTCCTAATTCGTCCTAATGAATTATTCATTTAAATGAAATATCAAAGTTTTTGTCAAAATTACTTTGATAATGTCATTATAACACTATATGGCTTTTTTTCATCGGTCAATAATTGACAGTGACATTTAATAAAAAATATGATATAATTAAAGTTTACATTATTTTAAAATTAAAAAACTTACCCTTAGGTAAGTTTATCATTAATTTCTTTTCGCGATTCATAAAAACTACTAAGAAAATATTGTTCCTTATTAGCAAAAGTCAACAGCATTTTATCTATTAAACAATAAAAGTTTTGCCGGTATCTATAAAATGTACTTTCACTTATAAAATCTTTTTCACAAATCATGTCACATTCATTAGTTTCTTTTAATGTAATTATATCAGAAAATAATTTCTGAATATTGGTACCTTGATCAATATCTTGAATTTTGTAGTATGTTGTTAATATGTTGATGATAATTTTAAAGTTTTTATTATTAAAAATTTTTACGATTTGTTCTTCGTTATAGTTTTTTCTTCTCTGATGCATATATTTCTCCTAATATCTCTATAAATTTTGTTGCTTGCGTATTTTTATTTTCTTTACCTCCTTTTTTGAATAAATAACGCTTTTTTCATTATACATAATTAAATTATAGAAATTTGTCGAAATATGTTATTAAATGCAATAATATAAGATATTTTTTTATATAACATATGAAGAATAGAAATTAAAAAGTTCATATTACTTGATATTAATCAAATAATATGAACTTTTTAATTCTTTATATATTTTTGTTTATTTAAAACGATTCTTCAGCCAATCAGGTAAATCTTGATTGCTTGCTCTTTTGATTTTTGCTGGTTCAGTTTCAGTAGTGTCTCCACCAACATCGATAATCGATGGTGTAGAAATGTGTTCGTTTTTAAAAGTAGGAAGTGGTTGATCATTCATCAAAGCTTCTTGTTCACGATTATAATCAAAACCTGTTGCAATAACAGTGACAATTAATTCACCTTGTAAATCATTATTAAAACCTGTTCCAATGACAATATCTATTTCTGAAGATGATGCATTTCTAATTTCATTAGTAACATCATATACTTCTTGCATTGTAATATCAATATCACTAGTGATAAAAACAATAGCATCCGTTGCCCCATTAATATCAATTTCTAATAAAGGACTTCTAATAGCTTTACGGGAAGCTTCAATTGCTCTATTAGGACCTGATGCGATACCAATTCCCATTAAAGCTGTTCCTTTATTTTTCATAACATTGCGAACGTCAGCAAAATCGACATTGATTAAACCAGGAACGGTAATAATTTCAGCGATACCCTGAACTCCACGTCTTAATACATTATCAACTTCTTTAAATGATTCTATCATTGTCAAATTACGATCGGCCATTGTAATTAGCTTATCATTAGGAACAACAATTAAAGTATCAACAAAAGGCTTTAGCTCTGCTAAACCTTTTGTAGCTTGTAATTGACGTTTACGACCTTCGAATGTAAAAGGTTTGGTAACAATACCAACAGTTAAGCAGCCAAGTTCTTTTGCAATCTTTGCAACAACAGGAGCTGCTCCTGTACCAGTACCACCACCCATACCGGCAGTAATAAAAATCATATCGCTTCCACGCAAAATTTCTCTAATATCGTCCTCAGACTCTTGAGCTGCCTGTTTTCCCACTTCCGGGTCTGCACCTGCTCCTAATCCTTTAGTCAATAATTTTCCAATTTGTAATCTGGTTTCAGCTTTTGAAAGGCGCAATACTTGAGCATCAGTATTTATGGCTACAAAATCTACTCCTTTTACATCGTTCTGAATCATTCTATTAACGGCATTACCACCACCGCCTCCAACCCCAACGACTTTTAAAATGGGTTGTTCATTAAATGAATCTTGATTATTAAACATAGCTATCCTCCAATATATGGTATTTATATTAATTGATTATACCACATAATTGAAAAAAAATAAATAGTTTTTGAGTTAATTTATTTTTCTTTTATAAAATTAACTTTTATCCATTCATTTTCTAACCAGATACCATATTTTTTCTCTACTTCTCTTTGTACCATATTAATTAATGCTATCATATCGCTACTTGTGGCATGCCCTCTATTAATAAGAAAGTTTGTATGTTTTGCAGATATTTGTGCATCATTTACTGATGCTCCCCTTAAACCAATACTATCAATCATTTTCCAGGCTGAGAACGGTAGGACATTTTTAAATGATGAACCAGCGTTTTTATTCCTTAATGGTTGCTTTGTTTGTCTGTCATTTTGAATTTCATCAAGTCTTGTTTTAATAATATGATAATCTTTAGAAACAATATTGAATGTTGCATCAAGAACAATTAGATTCTTTTGTACTATTGAATATCGATAAGCAAAGGATAATTCCTCATTGCTATAACTTTTAATAATACCATTTCTATCAATACATGTAGCGCATATTAAAACGTCGCTAATATTCAAATGATATGCTCCGGCATTCATCGCAACCATTCCGCCAATTGTCCCAGGAATCCCATATAGATTCTCTAGGCCACCATAGTTGTTAGCTGCTAATTTCTTAATTAAACTATTCATCATTAATCCTGATGAGACTTTAACCGTATTATTAATCATAGAAAACATGACATCTATCTTTTTAAATGAAACAACTATTCCTTTAAAATCCTTATCACTTGCGAGAATATTGCTGCCATTACCAATTACCATAAGTGAACATCTTTTTTCTTCTAAATAATATTGGTAAAAATAAACAAAATTTTCGATACTATTAGGATAATAAAGACAAGAAATTGCCCCACCTATACCTAATGTTGTCAATTCTCTAAAACTTGAATTATCAACTATTTCTCCAAATGACTTTTCTTTTATATATTCTTGATATTTTATCATAATAAACTATAAACCTCCTCTAAAAATAAATAAAGTGATTGAAAATTACTCATTTCGCACAAATTACTTTTAATCTCTTTACGTAGATGATAATTGAGCATCAATGAATCAACGGCATCAATTAAAGTTTTTTTATTTAAATCTTTTTCCTTAAGCATTAGAGCTGCATTATTATTTGCAAGAATCAAAGCATTTTTTTCTTGATGATTCGCAGTGACATTAATGGAAGGAATTAATAATGATACTTTATTTAATCCCATTATTTCATTTAGAGTAGTTGCCCCACTCCTTGAAATGACAACATTTGCTTGAATTAAATATGGTATCAAGTCGTTGACAAATGGTAATATTTTGATTGTTTCTTTATTGATTAAATTATTAATTTTATCTTTATTTTCTTCAAAATACTTTTTTCCTGTTATTAAAATAACTTTATATTCCCTTTTAACAAACTCAAGTTCTAGATTCAAAATACTGTCATTAATAACTTGACTACCCCGACTTCCCCCAACAACCAATAAAGTATTATCTTTTTCTTGACTTATATAGTTGTTTTTTATTTCTGTAATTCTTGGGTTACCTACAACAATTCCTTGTGTAATTGTGGGTATTGGAAACGATAAAAGCAACTTGTCTACTTTTTTTGATACTAACCTGTTGGATAGCCCCAAAACACTGTTTTGTTCGTGAATTATGGTCTTTATTTTGAGTTTGCTTGCGATTTGAACAACAACTCCACTAATATATCCCCCCATCCCGATAATCAAGTCTGGTTTAATTTTTCCCAAATATTTTTTTACTTGTTTGCAACATCTATAATATTTAAATAGTAACGTAATATTTTTTAGTGATAGAGACCTCTTTAGTCCTTGCATATCAAAAAATGATGTTTGTTTGAAACCATTACTAAACTTTGGGTTATTTTGTAAGTAATTTTTTTCAAGCCCTTTTTTTGTTCCAATAAAATAAAGAATATATTTTGCTTTTAACTCATCTACGAGAGGAACCATTGGTAGGACATGTCCTAAAGTTCCTCCCCCAACAAAAACTATTTTTTTACTATACATATCCCACCTCTATCTATTACATTATATTTTTTGAAACAAAAAAAATGTTAGAAAGTCATATACAAAAAATGATAAAAAAATGCTTTTATATTTTTACTTAAAAATAATGTTGAAATAAAAATAGAGTAAACTTTTTATCATTTACTCTATCTACATCTTCTTTATAATTTAAATATTTTTTCAGCATTTTTATAGGCTATTTTTTCTTTATCATTTTCAGAGATTGGTAAGTTGTTCAAAAACTCTTTTATATCATCTCTTTTAACATAAGGATAATCATGTGACCACATTATATTGTCAGCCCCAATTTCGCCAATTGCAAGCATAGCCGGTGCTTTGCTCACAATACCACTTGGAGTGATATATGCATGTTTTTTGTAAATTTCAGAAAAATTTGCTCCAAGACCCGTTACTTCTTTAGGGAGCATTTCATCAATGCGATCAAAGAAATACGGAACAAGTTCACCCCAGTGGCCCGTTATTAACTTCAAGTTTGGAAGTTTATTAAAAATTCCAGATAATATCATACGCATCATATGTAAACCTACATCCATATGCCATCCGTAACCATACGCAGAGAATATTCCAGTTACCTCGTTTGACCATTCACTACTCTTAAAGTAATAATCTGAAATCTTTTCGTCAACAAAACCAGGATGAAAATAAATTGGTACATCTAGTTCAACAGCACGTTCAAATATACATAAATATCTCGGATTATCGAAAAACATTCCATTAAATACTCCATTCAAAGATGCGCCTTTAAATCCTAATTCTTTTACTGTTCTAGTTAGTTCATCGGCTGCAGCCTCTGGATCATCTACTGGCAAAACGGCAAGTCCTGCGAATCTAGTCGGATGAGTACTTATTGCCTTTGCTAGTTCATTATTGGCCTGTTCACATAGTGGTATGGCATATTTAGCTGGCAAATCAGATGGACTATTATTACCATATGATATTACTTGAATATCTACTCCTTGTTTATCCATCGTTGAGATACGTAGCTTATCCAAATCAGTTATTAACTTGTTATTATCAACAAAGCTTTGTAACCCAATAAGTCTTGCTTGTATTGCCGGACTAGATATTTTCATCATAACTTGCATATATTGCTCGTTAACGGCCTTTGACATATAATGTTCTTCTACTGTTATCAATTTCATAAAAAATACCTCCATTTGTATTTACTTACATTATACAAGATGGAGATATATATTAATGTAACCACGGTTACATTAATCAAATTTATTCAAAATAATTATTTATTGCTTCTTGATTTATGATTTTAACTTCTTGACCATCTAACTTTATTATACCTTCGTCTTGCATTTTTCCAAGTTCCCTTGAAAGTGAAGGTCGTGCCATTCCTAAATAATCAGCAATTTCCTCACGAGTAGATTTTAAAAAAATTCTATTTTTATTATCTTGTAAACTTAATAGATAAAAAGCAATTCGCTGTCTTGCTGAAGGCATTGATAGAATCCTCACCTTTTGACCTAAATAATCTATTTTATTTACAACAATTGAAATAATATTTTTAAGCAAAATCGCTTGTATTTTGGAATCAATTATATCTGGATCTAGAAATAAATCACTATCAATTTCTAATACTTCAGTGTCTTCTAGGGCAATAGCATAATCCCATAATAATTGTTTATCTGAGAACAATCTCACTTCACCAATGAGTTCGCCAGTTATATTATTACTTTTGCTTAAAATTCTATTGCCACTTTCGGTATCCTTTGCCATAACAATATTGCCATTTATGAGAACATACAGTTTCTCAGGTATGTCATCTGTCCAAAACAGAATGTCGTTTCTTTTATATTTCCCATATTTTAAAGTGTTAGCGTTAAGTAAATGAAGAATTTGTGATTCATTTACATTTTCAAAAAGTTTGCTTGATTTTAATATTTCAATAGAGTTTTTCATAATGTTTCCTTTCATTTCAATATTATTATTTTAATATACCATATTTTATAAATATAAAAAATTTTAAACGCTGTTTATTACTAATATTATATCATGAATAACAACTTCTTCAAAATAAACTTGGCAATTTCATAATTTACTAAAACAATTAATCTTCCTATATAAAAAAGAATCAACAAGTTGATTCACCATCCAGACTAACGTCTGGACTTTTTCGTTAAAACTTTATTTTATGTTCAATTTATGATAAAATATATTTGTGGGGAGACTATGGAAAATTTAACTTTTAACTATAATCG
>JAVBLL010000014.1:0-55450 GCA_031553555.1 Bacilli bacterium | reverse complement strand
TAACATGTTATGATTATGATAAAATCAAATTACTACTGGATAAAGATATTGTTATGGAGATACTGGAAAGCCTGGGATGGAGGGAATAATGAGTTATTATTTATTTACAAATAAAACAGAAGGAATAAATATTCCATTTGATTGCACATTTTTAAAATCAGGGGATTATTATTACGAAAGAGATGTTTTTGAAATCAATTCAAACTATCAAATATATGTGAAGGTTGATATTAGAAAACTTGATATTAATGATACCATAGGACATGTAAGCTTTTCGATACCAACAAATGGAATAAGTCAAGGAACAATTTTCAAAGTATATGAAACAGAGCAGTATACAATATCATCCTCGTTAAGATATGAATTTATAACTAATTATGATAAAGAAGAAAAAGATATTAAGGACGATGTTGTTATATATAATTCTCAACATAATAAAATCATAAAGGTTGACATCACAAAACTAGTCAAGAAAAGATTAAAAGGAGGATATGATTATGTAAACTTCAGAATATGTAATAATAGTTCAAATAATATTACTATATATAATCCAAGAAATATTGATCAAGATTTTGTAAACGCCATATTATATACACCATCAGCTACACCAAAAGACAGTGACAACATAGGAAGCGCTGGAACAGGAGAAATAGACTTAAAAACAAGAGAACTAAAGTTTATGCTACCAACCTTTCAAACAACAAGTAAGCTAGCACCAATCACATTCACAGGGTGTTATAGGTATGATAAATTTGGTTATTTAGGACATGACTTCATAGCAAACTATGAATATGAAGTACAAATAGAACTATATAGAGCCCTTATAACAGACTATAAAGGAAATGAAACAACCTTTATTAAAATGACCAAAGAACAAGCCCTAAAAGAGTATAATCTGACAATCCCTGAAAATATCACAGCCTATGTCAACATAAATGATTTAAGTTATTTTCATATAGACCCAAGCGATAATAATACATACAAAATAGTATATCAAAATGGATCGGTTGTAACAATTGTACTTGATAAAATAACTTATATCAAAATAAATGAACTTGACTGGATAAAATATAACTACACTAACTCCATATTAACAAGTATTACTAATAGTGATAATGAAGTAGTAGAATTTGATATTTATAATGGCAGAATCAGAACCCTTTTCTTTATAAAACAAAAGAAAAAAGTGAGCTTTGCATATCAGACAATCAGTGGTTATGCTTATTTGAATTATATCAGACTATATAACTATGAAGGAAGTAAGCAATATCTAATATCAGAAAGCAAATATGAGAGAACTTCTGCATCCCCATATAGACTAAATAAAGTAGTTGACACTACTCACAAAATAGCTTTAAACTATGCATATGAAACTTCTAGCAATGATGTAAAGTTACAAGTACAACAAGCAACCCTTGAAGATGGACTAACAAGTTATAAGATATATCAATATTCATCAAATGAAAACAAAGCCACGATTACCAACCATTATGGCAAAGTAAGTAATATATACTTTGATGATGAAGAACAAATAAAAATAGTTCAAAATGATGATAAATACATCACATACCAATATCAAAGAAATAACAAAGGAGAAATAACAAGAGCAAGATCTGCTATTGAAAGCAACTCCCATAATATTCTTGAAAATGGTGATTTTAATATTGATAGAAATTCTAGGCCAGATTCATGGTCAACAACAAGCCTTACAACAAATGATATAATTACTACTAATGATTTTATGCCCAATATCTTAGGAAGTAATATAATGAAAATCACCAACGCTACGGGGACTGAAAAAAAACTATATCAGTCACAAATTATAAGTGGGGGTGAGGGTGATGAATGGATGTTCTCAGTATGGGCAAAAGGGAATTTCACATCAAACACCAAGTTGCAAGTTATTATATCCTTAAGATATCCAAGCATTTATAAAACCAAAGATTATACTTTCGACTTTAATAGTTCCGATTCAGATTGGCAGCGACTTTTTGGAATTGTTGTCGCAGAACAAAACTATTCAACCATTACAATCACCATTTTATACAATGGCCATAATACAGCATATATAGGTAATCTCCAACTGTACCAAGGAGTAAGTCATAATTATTATGATTATAATAAACAAGGTGAAGTAGAAGGAATAAAACTAGGAACAAATAATTGCACATATACTTATGATGATAAGAAAAACATCAAAGAAATCAAATCATCAAGTGGTGAAATAGTAAATGTAAATTATAATCAAAGAGGACAAATGACCCTCCTTAAAGATGCAACCTCACCCCAAAAAGTAGAATATGTATATAATTCAAAAGGAAATAATACAAGCATTAAACAAACAAATGCTGATAATAAAGCAACTCAAACCCAAGCCATATATGATTCAAATAATAATATTATTGAAGAAACTAATGAAAGAGGATATCAAACAACCTATCAATATGATAGTTACCTGCGCCCCACTGAAAGCCAGATGGCAAGCGGTATAGCAAGTATTACTAGCTATAATAATATTGATGAAGTATTATCATCATCTAGTCATTTAAATAGTAGTGAAGATGGATGTAAATATGAATATAATGAATATAAAAACATCAAAAAAATTACAACTAAAAATGATATTGTTTATGAGTTCATATATGATAACTATAAAAGACTAGGAGAAATAAAACTAAATGGAAATAGTTTTCAAATTAATAATTATAATAATAATATTAATAGTCAAAATACGGATATAATTACCAGAAAAATATATGGGAGTAATATATATAATAGTTATTCATTTGAGTATGATGATGAACAAAGATTAAAAGATATTTATTATAGTCTTCCCAATTATAGTGTATATTTATTTACCTTTGGATATAATGAAGATAATCAAATTAACACAATAGTAGATCACATTAATAATATCACAAAATCATATGAATATAATACAAATGGTGGTTTAGAAAAAATAGTAGTTAATCAAAATAGCACTATAAAAGAAACATACTATTACAGTTATGATAACTTAAATAATGTACAAAAAGCAGTACAACAACTAGATAACTTAAAAAGAAGTTTCGATTATGATTATCCATATGAATATGATGATTATAGCTTAAATGGTTATTTCAATAGAATAAATAGATCTTTTATGGATGATATCACAAGAGATGCTGATAATGCATTAGGAATATATGGAGCAACACCAGTCTTAAAGTTATATGAAACAGCATATGATCCGGATCTTAAAATAAATGTTATTAGACTAACAAAGACCAAATCCACCATATGCTATCAAGCAGATACTATTAACTCTAAAAGAGATCAAACAAGATATTTTGGAAAAGAGTTTGATAAAGTTGACTGGGATAATAATTTTAGAAATAATAAAACAATTATGATGTGGCTAAAACCAACTGGAACATACCAAGCCATGAATTTAATGTCCCTGGGGATTAGCAATTGGCATAATCAGGTAAAACTAGATAATACAGGTCAGTTAATATTTGGATACAGCACGCTTGAAACAGATTTATATTTAAAACTAAACGAATGGAATTTATTGAATCTTACTTTTATTTTGCAAGGAGAAATACAATACATAACGATTGGTTTAAATGGAGACACATTCACTACTACTATGAATACTAATATTGGTATACCAGTAAGATGCCAAGAACTTGTAATTGGTAACAGACCAGATAGTATTGATCAAGAAGAACTAAATAATAACCAAGGTAGTATACTTGCAATGCCAATTGATATAGTGTTTATCAGTATGGGAGCCTACATTCATACCGCTTCAACAATTCAAAAAATATACCAAGAAGGTATAAAATATTTAAATGGTTATAAAGTAGCAAAAGCAAGCAGTGTCAGATATTATAATGAATTAGTATATCAAAATATAGATGTCATAACATTGAATGGAACACTAGTGTCATCAAACGGCTTATTACCAAAAGAATATAGTTATACAAATAAAACCTATTCTTTTAATAAAACTAAGTTATTTGAATATGATGATATCCTAAAAAGACATACATATGGCAGTTATGACGATTATACAAGCATTACAGAACAAAGAAAATCTCTTCTTTCATATAACTTAAACTTATGGGCAAAAGGAACAATATCTTTATGGGTAAAACCATCATCCAAATACAGGAAAGAAAAAAGATATATTATTAGTTCTATGCAAGAAAGTATAAATAGAGTAAGCTTATATATAGATGATAAAAACGCTTTATTCCTGGAAATGAATAATGATATTATACCAAGTAATCTGTATTTAGAAGAAGATAAATGGAATATGGTAACAATTAGATGGATGGTTGGGGAAACTAGTATAAAGGTCAATAACTCAGCTTTCAGAATAATTATATCAGACTATCAAACATTATCAAACTGTACAACCTATATAGGATGTACAATGGATAGAGACCCAAGTAGACCAACAATAATGGAAAAAGTCATTCCAAGTTATCATTTAAATGGTAACCTTCAGATGTTTAGCTTTATAAATCGTTATATGAGTGATGTAGAAATTACTGACATCTATAACAATGGTGGGTTAATTGATATTCGTTCAATATATGATGATAATGGAAGATTAAAACAAAAAGAAATCAGTACAAAAGAAAAAACATTATCAAAGTATTACCGATATTATGAAGAAGATAATAACCTGAATAACCTGCCAACCAGTGAAGTCAGTTATAATGGTGAAGAAACTGTATATTCATATGATGAAGCAGGAAATATTACTCATAAAGCTACATATAATGTATCAGATGAAATATTAGAAGCGTATAACTATGAATATGATGATTTGAAAAGACTTAAAAAAGAAGTCAAATATCAGAATACAAATACCTTTATATATGCATATTCATATACATATGATAATAATGGTAATATTCAAAGTAAAACAAGTCTTGATAGTAGTGGTAATGTCATATATAATGATACTTATATTTATACATCAACCATTAAAGACAGACTTGAAAGAATCGAAAGATTACAAAACTCTGTATCAACGGTTATTAGTTCATTTACTTATAATAGTACTAATGTCTTCTTTCCAGCAACCCATAAGAAGAATAATATAGTTAACAATCTAGTATGGGAAGGAAGAAGACTTAAATCATATGGAGAATATGTTTATAAGTATAATGAGAATGGAGTCAGGATAAGTAAGAAGAATTCTTCTGGATATGGAACTGACTATGTAGTTGAGGGTAGTAAAGTCATTGCCTCATATGCAGATGATAATGGTATAAAAAGAAAAATATATTATAACTATGATAGTTCTTCTTTATTAGTTGGGTTACACTATGGTGGTAATGAATATTTCTATGAAAGAGATTTAACAGGAAATATAAATAAAATCATAGACAAAGATGGGCTTGTTATGGTAGAATATAAATATGATGCGTATGGTGTACCAAAAGCATATACAGGTGCATTAGTACCAGCAGCACGAGATAATGAGTCAGATGATTTAATATTGTATAATATCTATTTATATAAAGGGTATATTTATGATTATGAGACTGGGCTGTATTATAATACTACGCGTTACTATGATCCAGAAATCGGAAGGTTCATTTCACCTGACGATATTAGTTATTTAGATCCTAGTTCTATTGGTGGCTTAAATTTATATTGTTATTGTCTTAATAATCCTATAATGTATTCAGATAGTGACGGTCATATGCCTAAATGGTTACAAATAGGAATGATAGTCGCTGGCGCAGCTTTAGCTATTGGAATGATTATATGTACTGCAGGTGCAGCTTCTGCTGGGATTGCTCCGCTTGCCTTTGCATATTTTGGTATAGCAGCTAATACTGTTTATGTTGGAACAATGATTGCAGCAACTGTAGTTTCAGCGGGAATAGCAGCTTTTGCAGCAGCGGATATACAACAAGTAGTGACTAATGGCAATGACAATTATCTAGGCTTTTTAGGAGATAGTTACGACATGATTAAAGGTGGATTTTATATGGCTTCAATGGCTTTTCCATATGCTTCACAATTTGCTCAACCTGGTTGGGGCTGGCAAAAAAAAGGAACACAAGACGCACCTATGCAAAAAGGGCCTAAATATGGTACATATACAAAGATTACTCCAAAAGGAAATGACGTTGCAGTTTATAATGGAAGAGGACAACAAATATATCGATTTGATACATCTAGATTGAAATATTTCACGGAGTACAATATGAAATTACAACATATGCATTATTATGAATGGTGGAAATATGAGGGAAAATGGAGACATAAGGAAATTGGATTAGTTCCATATTTTTAATTAACGATTTTAGAAAGGAAAAATAATATGAGCGCAATGAATTTAATAATTGTTAGAGGAGAAAAATTCGATTTAGAAAAAAAAGTAGTAGTTGCTAATCAATTAGTAGAATATTGCTTGAAAGAAAATATTGGAATCATGTTTAATTATGACGAATATCTATATAAAGAAATTCAAAAAACTTATGGAATTAATGGTTTTTATTTTAATTTGACAGATAATTTTTGTACACCAGAATGTTATGAATTGCTTAAATTACCAGATATGGTAGATAAAGAGAATATTTTATCAAAGTATAATCATTTTGAAAAAATCTTAGATATTCTTAATCAAATAACTGAAATTCAAAAAATAGATTTATTTATTTCTTTACAAGATAGTTATTGCAAAGAGGATTATTTTGATATTACTATTAATGCAAACAATATGTTGGATTCTTTGTATAATAGAATAGAATTTATTTCAAAAAAGAAAAAACTTATTGAATTACCTACTATTCATTTTATGTTGACTAAATAAAGATTAAGAAAGCAATTAATAAACTAAGCGACTAGATTTTATTCTAGTCGCTTTTTACAATTCAAATCGGTTTATTTTTTTTATAAAACTTATTGATTTTCGTAGTACTCGGACACATTACGTCTACTATCCAATATATAATTTAAGTGTTCAAGGTTAACATTGGACTATTCATGAATAAATAATTTAATTTAATAAACAAAAAGTATGAAATAATTCATACAATTTTCCTTATGCCCAAAACTTATAAACTTAAATTTATTATAAACAAATATAACAATTTCCATTTGGTGCCCCAGTTTAGACATGCGCGCATACGGGGCGATTTACTAATAGCCCCGTTATCGCGGACTAAACATACCAAAGGATAGTTATATGAATTTACGGTTTAAATAAAATAGCACCAATTAAAATAAAAAACAATTCCAAAATAGAATTGTTCAATTATACTAATTCAATCATTTTTTTAATGGCTTCAAACTTTTCATCATCTAGTTTAATAAACTGTTCAACAGCTTTAAAACGTTTAAGAGGTATTTTAATATTTAAAGTTTCTTCGTTACTAAATAAAACATCCATATTTTTCTTTTCTTCTAAAAACTCTAACAAATCAGAAACATTAACATTTTTATTAAGATTTAATATTTTATTCATATCCAAATAACGTTTATTGTTTTTGTAATAAATTAAGTCTCTAGAATTATAATCCCGAAATGCCTTTTCACTTAGTGAGTAGCACCTATCATCATTTTCATAATATACATAAATGCCATTATCATTATAACAAAGAATATAATCAATACTAACATTATAAAGCGTTGCTAGAATCTTTAAATTATCTGTATTAATATCTCTATTTTCATTTTCATAGTGAGTAATAGAAACCATATTTATGCCAGTTAAGAGTTCAACTTGTTTAGTACTATATTTTCTTTCGTTTCTTAATTCCTTTAATCTATTCATTAAATCACCAACTTTGTTTATATTATATAACAAAATAACACTAAAGTCAAAAAATATAACAAAATGTTAATAAAACTATTTACAATAACAACATGTTATGATATAATTAATTTAATAACAAATTGTTATAATTAAAGGGGAGATCAATTATGAATGAAAATACATTTGAATATCAAATGACAACTAGATTACAAGAAGCAATAAACAATATCTGTGGTAAGTTAGTTATTAGTTCTATTGATATCAAATTTAAAAGTATGGAAGAGAATTCAAAATACTTAAAAGAAGAAAACTTAATTTTAATCACTAAAGATTATTTAGAGAACTTTTATGCTTCTCTTGAATTAGTAACGGCAGAGTTACTAAAAATGGATTTAAACAAAAATACAAAGGTTATATTAAACACTTTAGCTAGTGCTTTTAAATCATTAGGGAAAAAGAAATTAATAACACCAGATATTAAAGAAGAACTATTAAGTTTAGGATTTAAGGAAGTAAATATTGGTTGTAAAGAAATTCATGAAATCAGATCTAAAGACTTAAAACTAGATTTCTTTAGTTATAATATCGCAATTGGCATTGGTGCAAGAACCATAAATTATGGCTGTAAAAGACTATATCGAGCACTAGTTTATAATTTTAATTAAAATATTAACAAATAGGGAGGTAAATAATAAAATTGATAAAAGAAAAATATAACACAGGAATTTATTGTAGATTATCACAAGATGATGGCAGCCAAAAGGATTCTTCATCAATTCAAACTCAAAAGATGATGTTAGAAAAATATTGTAATGAACAAGGGTTTAAAATCAGTGATATTTACATTGATGATGGATATAGTGGATTAAACTTTAATCGTCCATCTTTTCAAAGATTACTTAAAGATATTGAACAAGGAAATATAAATTTAGTGATTACTAAAGATTTATCAAGACTTGGCAGAGACTACATTCAAACAGGATATTATACAGAAATCTATTTTCAAGAAAAAGGTGTAAGATATATTGCTATAAATGATAATATTGATACTGAAAAAGAAAATAATGATATTGCTCCATTTAAGAACATCCTAAATGATATGTATGCGAAGGACTTATCCAAGAAAGTCAAAACTGCAAAAAGACAAAGAGCCATAAATGGAATGTTTATTTCAGCTCAAACTCCTTTTGGTTATAAGAAGGATCCTTTTAATCCTAATCATTTAGTAATTGATGAAGAAGCAAGTATAATCGTAAAACAAATCTATGAATTATTCTTAAGTGGAAAAGGAATAGTTGCAATCAAAAAACATTTAACTGAAAATAAAGTGATCACACCAGCTGCTTATAAAGCAAGAAACGGTGATACAAGGTTTGCAAGGTTCTACACCTTAAGAGGAGAAGAATGGGAATATAACTGGTGTCAAGCAACAATTGGTGCTATTTTAAAAGATATGGTTTATATTGGTGATATGGAAAATAGGAAATATGAAGTTCTTAATTATAAGACTAAAAAGATGGTTAGAGTACCTCTAGATAAGCATATAATCGTTTCTAATACCCATGAAGCAATAATATCAAGAATTGATTATGAAAGAGTCCAAGAGCTTTTAAAAGGTAAAAGAAGACCACATAAAAAGGATTATGAAAATATCTTTAAAAGTTTAGTTTTCTGTAAGACATGTGGACATAGATTATACATCGCTAATCAAGCTAGAAAGAATTATAAGAACAGCATTTTATATAAATGTGCTTATCATATTACTAATCCTAAAATATGTCCAACCTATAACTACATTCACTATCACAATTTAAAAGAACTCGTAACAGAAAGAATCAAGTATTTCTTTAGCTTCTTTAAAAATGATGAAAAACTAATTGAAGAAATTTTAAAGAAAAGAAATGAAGAAGATAATAGTTTAAAATATGAACAAGAAAAAGTAAAAATTGAAAAGAAGTTGGATTCATTAGTAAAAGTAACTTTAAAGATTTATCATGATAATGTTTCTGAAATCGTTGATGATAAGACTTATACAAAAATGGTTAGTGAATGTCAGAATGAGCAAAAGATATTAAATATAAGATTAGTTGAACTTAATAAACTACTTGAGAATAGAACAAATTTACAAGATAGTATTAATGAATTAAAGAAAGCTGTTAATGAGTTTTTAGATTTTAAAGAGTTAACTAGAGAAATGGTATTTAGGTTGATATCTAAAATTATTATTGAACATCCGATTAATAACGTTAATGATCAAAGAACACAAGAGGTGACGATAGTGTTTAACTTTATTGATTTTAGATTATAACTAGTTTATAATTACCTTCCAAATTATGGCAAAATATGATATAATAGGCACAAAGTGAATTGTGTCTTTTTTATGAGGAGGGTTATGTAGTTATGAAGAAAATAGAAAAACCAAAAGTCTTTATATCCTATGCTTGGGGAACAGAGGATAATCAAGAAAATGTAATGAGATTTGCAACTGAATTAAATTCAGATGGAATAGAAGTCATTATCGATAAATGGAATTTAGAACCAGGAAATGATACTTATGATTATATGGAAAAATGTGTGAAAGATATAAGTGTCCACTATGTTCTAATTTTATTAGATGAAAACTATGCAAAAAAAGCAGATAATCGTAAAGGTGGAGTGGGAACGGAAACTCAAATTATTTCTGCAGAAATTTATAACAATACCGAACAGACAAAGTTCATTCCCATTATTTTTTCGCGAGATGATAATGGAAATGATAATATTCCTATTTTTTTGAAAAGTAGATATTATTTTGATCTATCAATTCAAGACAATTATTATGAAGAATATCAAAATTTAGTTAGATATTTATATGGCGAATCTAAATATAAAAAACCCGAACTTGGAGCTAAACCATCTTGGGTGGAATATCCTAACAGCAATATTGATACAAGTTTAGTAAAATATTTAAAAATAATTGAAAGCACATCTCCAAATGTTGATAAGCGTTCTGCACTTAAAAAGAGTTTATTAACAATTAAAAATTCATTTATAAATATTAGAAAAACTGATGATGAAACTAAGGACATTTTATCTGAATATAATAAAATTATTGACTATTATAACGAATCCAAAATAATAAGAGATTCCTATTTACAGATAGTAAAACTTTCTTTTTATGAAAAAATATTTATAGAAGAAATCGTTGTTTTTTTTGAAGACTTTTATAATTTTATTACTATTGAGAATAATTCTTTACTTAAAGACACATTAAGTCTATTTCTTCATGAGGTATTTATTTATACAATTTCTATTTTATATAAAAATAAGTGTTATAGAGAAATAAATAATTTAGTTACAAGAACATATTTTATTAATAGCAATATTGATAATTCTGTAAATTTTTCTAGCGTTTTTTATTCATATTCAAATTCTAATCAAATAATTGAAGACGCTGTCAAAAAAGTTGATAATCAAGAATATTATACAGGCGCAGGAGCTTTGTGGATGAAAGCTATCGCTTTGCCAGATTTTACAAAGGAAGATTTTGTGACCGCGGATAATTTATTATATAACCTGAGTATTATATTATTACCAAATAGTTGGTACTGGTTTCCATTAACTTATATTTACGATGACTTTTACAAGCCAAATGGCATTAGGCAAATAGCAATCAGATTGAAATCAAAACATCAAATTCAATTGCTAAAAGAATTGTTTGATGTAGAGGATAGTTTGGGTTTGATAAAAAAAATGAGTTTTATGTATGATATTAGTTTAAATGAAAAAAGGCAATATAGTTACCAAAGAAGTCATAGAAGCGCACCTTTATTAGTCGAATATATAAAAAAAGATGAAATTGGAATTTTGACATAAGTTAATTGTGTATTATATTCTAATGATGTCGAGACTGGACTCTACTTATTAACCTCTAGATATTATGATCCTGAGATTGGACGTTTTGTTTCACCTGATGATATTAGCTATTTAGACCCTGAAACAATTAATGGGTTAAATCTTTATGCATATGCAAAAAATAATCCAATCATGTATTGCGATCCTAATGGAAACTTTGCAATTATTTCATTTTTAATAGGTGTAGGAATATCAGCTGCAATAGGCGCTGTGGTTGGGGCTGTTAGTTATTCAGCAAGTGTTGTTGTAGCTGGTTGTGTAACTGGGAATTGGGACTGGTCATGGGGACAATTTTTGGGTTCAGTTATAGGTGGTGCAATCGGTGGAGCGTATAGCATGATACCAGGGGTTGGTCCTATGTTAGGAGCGTTTGTAACTGGTTTTGTTTCCTCTGCAATTGGAATGGGATTGCAAAATGCATTTGGCGAAACAAATTATTCTTTGTCTCAAATATTAGGAACATCATTAATTATAGGCGGTGTTTCTGCTATTACTGCTGGTATTATGAATCGTATAAAAATTCCTGGTTTAAATAAAGGGCGTAACAGTTTTGACGCAATTTCAAAGTCAACACGTACTAAGCTTTGGAATGGGACAATGTGGAAGGGTAATACAATTGGACATATTTCAATGAAGACCATTGGAAAAATTGCAACGGTTGAACTTTATAATAGTGCTTTAGGTTCTCTTGTGAGCGGGCTCTTTAGTGCTTTTGGATTAGATCAAAAAATTGCTAATTATATTGATTTGTTTGATTTTTATTAAGAAGATTTGTTAAATAAATGTATAATACTTGCATTGTTATGGTAAAATAAAAATTCCAGATGAGATTTATAATTATTATAAAGTTGGGCATTTATGATTGGGGCTGATGAAAATGAAAAATGAAGAAAAAAGTATTAAAGCACTGTATTATTTTTGGAAGAAATATACACTGATTAGTTTTATAGGAATTTTAGTTTTTACCATAATTGGAGCTTTATCTCGAAAAGTTGTAATTCTATCTGTGATATTTTTTTCAATTGCAGCAATTTGTTTAATTATTCTTATTGCTACACAAATCGCTTGTAAGATTGTTGAAAAAAAAGGTTGGTTTGATAAATTAGATAAAGAGAATTGGGAAAAGAAGAAAGAAAAAATGAATCAAAAACGCAAAGAGAAGATATTTTTGAATATGCAAAAAATTGCTGAATATAAAATTGTGTTGAATGGTTTAACACTTGAAAAAAGGCTAAAAGAAATATTAATGCAATTCAATATAGTGATTATTAAAGACGGGACATTATTTTATAAATATTCTCCAAAGAAAAAGGCTTTTCCTAGCCATTTAGAAATTTACTTTATTCCGATACAAAATAATGTTTCTTATGATTTTTCTATTGAAGAAACAAAATTAAAAGAATTTGATAGTTATTTCAGTGAATATTTAGAAAAGGAATTATCGTTAGATGTTTCATCTATATCTTGTGTTGTTATATTACCATATCAAAAAATTAATAAAATAGAAAAAGATTTCTTTTATAATTTTATTGGATTAAATAAAATTGAAATGGACGGAGAAAGGCTAATATACGACCGAGAATATAATTATTGTGCAATTGATTTATCATCACTTAACGTTTATTTTTATTATCCTAAAAACTATAATTTCAGTTTGGAAGCAGACTTGAGTCAGTTGATGATTAAAACTCTTTTATTGAAAAAATTATCAAACAAAAATATATAAGTTTATTAATTTATGTTGCAATATTCACGTGATATGAACTTAAAATTTTTAATAAAGAATTGCTAAAAATAAAATTTTAGTAGTTCTTTGTGTTGTTAAATTAATAATTTGTTTTAATAAGTGCTTGTGTTCTTAAAAGAAACAAAAGTTCAAAAAATATAAAGGCAAAAACTAAGGAGATTGATTAGAGATAATCGATTTCTTTTTCTATTTTATATTTACCACGACACTGAATCTATAAAATGTTTTATATTCATTATCATTTGTATTAATATTTTCAATTATTGTATTGTATCCTTCAAAAGTGTCATTATATTATCTATCACAATAAAAGACGCTAAATTAGAGAGGATACATCATTTAGAAATATATTATAATAAACTAAACAATTTTTTCTATATATAATATTACAGAGTAAATTTCATTCAACTGGAAATATTAATAAAATCATAGACAAAGACGGAAAGATTATGGTAAAATATAGTTATATGGCATATGGGGTGCCTTCATCTGTATTAGGAGAAGATTTAAGTAATCAAGAAATAATAATAGCAAATATCTTAAAGAATTATAATATATATTTATATAAGGGCTATTGTTATGATTATAAGGCTGGACTATATTATCACAATTGAAATATCTTATTAATAACAATTAAAGCAACAAATTGTTGCTTGTTTAATTAACTATAATAGTTTATAATATTATTATAATAAGTGGAGGTTTTTAAATGAGTTTACAAAATGTTATTTTAGATATTAGAAAAAAGAATGATTTGACACAAGAAGAAATGGCTGAAAAATTGTTTGTCACTAGACAAGCAGTGTCACGTTGGGAGACAGGTGAAACAACGCCTACTATAGATACTCTTAAAACATTATCCAAAATTTTCAATATTGATGCAAACACATTATTTGGATTTACTACCTCACCAATATGTCAAAGTTGTTCTATGCCACTAGTTAAAATCGAAGATTTTGGTAATAACTCTGATAAAACTATTAATATGGAATATTGTGAGCATTGCTTTAATGAAGGACAATTCACACATAATAGAACTATTGAAGAAATGATAGAAACAAATCTAAAATTCTTAGATGAGTTTAACTCTGAAAATGGAACTGCTTATTCTATTGATGAAGCCAGAATAATACTTAAAGCCCATCTAGCTACTTTAAAGCGCTGGAAAAATAAATAACCAACTAAACTAAATAAAAAAATCTGAACTATCTTTGACCATACGGTAATAGAATATAATAGCGTATAAAGAACAAAGATAAATTGGAGGTTATTTGTTATGAATATATATCAAAAATTTTTAAATAAAAATTATAATGTAAAAAAAGTGAATGACTTTAGAGAGTTAATATATAATAGTGAAAAAAAATATTCAGAAGTCGCTGCCTTTAAACTAAAAGATAAAATAATAACATATAGACAGTTCAAAACAGATTATCAATATTTAAGTACATGGTTATTAACTTTGGGTTATAAGAACGCTAAAATTGCTTTAATTGGCAATAATAGTTACGAATGGATATTAACATATCTCTCAGTATCTACAATTGGTGTTGTGGTGCCTATTGATAAAGAATTAAATGCTAAAGATATTCTTGATTTTGTCTACGCCGCTGAATGTAAGGCAGTAATAGCTGATAGTCAGATACTAAAGAAAATTGTACCTTTAATTAAAAGTGGTATACGAACATACTCTACAAATAACCTTGGTAATGAGTTGATTACCCCAGGTAAAAACGAGTATATGCAAGGTAAAAATGAAATTGATTCTCTATCAATAAATGTTGATGAAATGAAGATATTACTTTTTACATCTGGAACAACAGGAAAACCAAAAGGGGTATGTTTGTCACAAAAAAATATTTGTTCTAATATTTATTCGGCCGCAAAAATGGTGAAAGTTGATAAGACTCGCCACGCTCTATCAATGCTCCCCCTTCATCACACTTATGAATTGACATTAGGACATTTGTTGCTCCTTTCAGCAGGTGGTTGTATATCATATAACGATGGACTTTTGAATGTTGCCAAAAATATAGATGAATACAAACCTACAGTAATTATAACTGTTCCTCGTTTACTTGAAACTTTATTAAAAATAATCGATAAAAATGTGCGTAATGGCTTACCCCAAAGACACCTTAAAAATAATAATGATAGTTCTTTTTTTGAATTGTTTTGTAGTTTGCCCATTTATATGAGAATAATTATTAGAGTAAAGACTAAAAAATCATTAGGAGGAAAATTAAAATTATTAATCGTAGGAGCTGCAGGAATTGATCCAGAAATAGTTAAATCATTTTATAAGTTAGGTATCAAAACATATCAAGGATATGGTTTAACTGAATGCTCTCCACTTTTAGCAGGCAATAATGATTTTTATATGAACCCATATTCAACTGGACTTCCAGTATATGGTGTTGAATTAAAAATAGATAATCCTAATGAGGAAGGGATTGGCGAAATAATAGTAAGAGGCGATAATGTAATGTTAGGTTATTATAATGATATTGAAGAAACAAATAAAGTGATTATTAATGGGTATTTTCATACTGGTGATTTAGGGAAAATAGATGATGATGGATTTTTATATATAACAGGGCGAAGTAAAAATGTAATAGTGACTAAAAATGGCAAAAATATTTATCCAGAAGAACTTGAAACAAAACTATGTGAAGAAAAAGTTATTTCAGAAGCACTTGTAATTGGTGTCCCAAACAAAAAGGGCGATACTTCGATAAAAGCTAAAATAGTTCCTGATATAAAAATGATTGATGAAATGCAAGGGAAAGTCACAAATAAAGAAGAAATAAAAAGCATAATTCAAAGTGTAGTCGATAAAATAAACAAAATCATACCATCCTATAAAAGAATTGAAATTATTGAAATTATTTCAGATACACTTGAAAAAAACACAATACAAAAAATCAAACGATATGGCATTAATATGAGGACACAATAGTAGTTATAAAAGAGTAAATTATTGTTATATATGGGATAGAATGTCTATCCCCTTTTTTGTTTATATTGATTTAAAAAATAGAAATGTAGAATCAAGAAAAAAATTATCAAAAAAAAATTGTAATTAATTGTTATATAAATGAATAATCTTTTTTATATGACTATAAATCGGTTTTATACAAATAATAAAAATGTGAGGAAAATGATTATGAAACTAAAACACGGATTAATTTTTGGTATATTATTTATTATAATCGTCTCTTATTTGTCGGTTCTTTTTGTTGATATAGTTAGGACGAAAAGAAAAGAATTTCCTGAATACACTTTTGCTACGACTTCTTATAATGATGGTGGTAGCAAAAGACAAATTGGTTTATTTTATAAAACTTATTATATTCATGTATTGAATCCTTTTATGACAGAAAATTGGCTAAATGAAGATGGCACGATAAAAGAAGAGTATAAAAATGAAGAATATATTATTGGTCATTATATTGTTGCATGGGGAGTTTCATTTGAAAAAGTAAAAAGTAAATGCATAGAAGAGTATAAAACTAATTGGAATCATTAAAAATGATTCCAATTTTATATATTAATAGGTTGACAAATTTTGAAAAAAATTATATTATAGTTAATATTAGAAGAGACTTATTAAAGGGGCATAAATATGATTGAACTAAAACAATTTAAGGTAGGACCATATAATATAACATATGATTTTGATTTTCATAAAGTGTATGGAATTTATGCATCTAATCCGGTTATCACAAAAGAGTTTTTATTAAAATATGCAGGAATCAATAAAAGCGAAGGTTGTTATTATAATAATCAATCCGTTTTTGATAATAAAAGATACTTTGATGAAAGAGTATTTATTGATTGTGAATATGATTATATGGATACTTTAGTAACTAATCATATAGCTACATCAATCAATAATCGATATGGTAAAATATTGAATGTCAGTCGATTTGAAAAATATGTTAAAAGTTTAAGTATTCGTAGTGAAGGCGAATATGATGTTCATTATAACTTTTCAAAAGAAGGCAAAGCCTTAGCTAATACGTCACTGGCTCTATCATTATACGGAGACAAAATAATATATTGCCCATTAGAAAACATTAATAATGAAAGGCGATTAAATATATTAGAAAAAGATTTAGCCGATTGTAAAGGTGCAGTAATTGGAATTAACACTCTTGCAAAATATCATAATGTTTGTGATGCTATTATTATACTAGCCAATAACTTTCATGTTATTTTAGAAAAAGACAAAGAATTAATAGTAATTTATCGCTTAAACAACGAGGAAATAATTGCTGAACAACTTGGAATAAATAATAACATTTTATTTAGAAGTATTAAAAGTGAATCACTTATATTAACAAATACTTTAACAATAGAACAAATAAAAAAATTAAATGATAATAAAATTAAAATGAAAAAAATTTCGGTTTTTGATTTGGAGCAATATCTATGATTAAATTAAAAGCATATATAACATATTTTGGATGTACGATAATTTTATTATTACTTATTACAATTTTTTTAAAAAGTGATGCTAACATTTCTCTTTATACTTTATGTCTAAGTGCTGGAGTATCTTCACTAGTTATTGGAATGAACAATCAACTTGACATAAAAAAGTTAGGGTTTGGTCTGACTAGAAAATATATATTTAAACAGTTCATTCAAGATATTAGTATTATGGTTGCCTTGACTTTTGTTTTAATAATGTTTAATGTTTTGTTTGCATATATTGTTAATAGTGTTTATGAAATTCAGTATCGCTTATTGATAATGACTTATTTGTCTTCACTGACAATAAGTATGTTAGGCATTTTATTTATAAATATCTACAAAAAAAAAATGTTCTTAATAATATTAATATCATCAATTGTGTTTGTGATTGCTATGCTATGGATAATTTATAATGCTATCGTTATTAATATTATTTTAGGGTTAATTATAATTGGTTTATATTTTTTAAATCGATATTTGATTTACAATGCTGATTTATATTATTAATATAATGTCAAATTTTAATACTTAAAATGATAAATCCCTCATATATTTAATATGGGGGATTTATGTATTGTCAAGTAAATATAAAAAATCATAATTATAAAATCTACTATACAACTTCTAGGCCTCGTGATTTGCCAGTGTTAGTTTTACTTCATGGCTGGGGTGTGGATAGTAGTATTTTTAAAAAAGTGATGGATCAATTGAATTATCACTGTGTAGCAATTGACTTTTTGGGTTTCGGTCAAAGCGATGTACCGATAATGCCATTATCAGTTGATGATTACGTGGAAATGGTATGGCAGGTGGTTGATTATCTTAAACTTAAGGATATCATAATTCTTGGTCATTCATTTGGTGGAAGAGTTTGCATAAAATATAATTTAGTTCATCCCGTAAAGGAAATGATTTTAGTGAATAGTGCTGGTATCAAAAATAATAGTTTTGAAGTTAAAAAACAAGTATGGAAATATAAAATTCAAAAAAGATGGTACAAAATATTTAATCGAAAAAAATATGTTGAATTAATTCAAAACTCTGGAAGTAGAGACTACAAAGCCTTAAACTCTGTTATGAAACAGACAATGAGTAAGGTAGTTAATGAAGATTTAAAAAAATATTTAGAACAAGTAAAAATTAAGACTTCCCTACTTTGGGGAGTGAATGATGAAGAAACGCCGCTAAATCATGCGTACCTCATGCATGATTTATTAATGAACTCTCGGTTGTTTTTGTTTTATCATAGCGGACATTATACTTTTATTGATGAAGAAAAAAAATTCGTTCAACTCATAAATGAGGTGAAATAATGTTTTTAGAAATCATTATTAAGATTATTAATATTTTATGGATAATTACTTCATGTTTATCCGTATACCTATTAACAATTAAAATCATCAAACATTATCAACAAGGACATTATCATTTTTTGTCATTCAAAGATTTTTTTATTAACTTTTCAATGAAACATTGGTATTTTCATAGTTTGATTATATGGGTATGGTTTATTGACTGGTGGTATGCACAGTTACTATATTTATTTTGTTTAGGAATGATATTCTTATTTCTTGATGAAAGAGAAATGATTTCAAAATTGAAGTTCACTAAAAGAATTATTAGACTTATCATAATGATTATTTTTCTTACTTGTGGACTATTAGTTTTAATGATGCTTTTATCATTGTCAATTTATAAAGCATTAACGGTTATATTTTATGTTAATATAATGATTATTTTTATTTCAGCTTTAATTATGAACATTATTGAAAAAGGAATTAGTCATAGATACCATATAATGGCATCTAAAAAGATTAAAGAACATAAACCTATTATTATTGGAATAACTGGTTCATGTGGTAAAACCAGTGTTAAAAACTATGTTTATGAATTACTATCAAAAGATTATGTAATAGAAAAATCTGATTTATCATACAACACTATAAATGGTTTAAGCATGACTATTAATTCAAAACTAAAAAACCATTGTGTAATGGTTTTAGAAATGGGTGCCTCCCATAAAGGTGATATTAGTGATATTGTGAAATATTTTCCACCCGATTATGCTTTCATTACAGAAATTTTGCCACAACACCTAACTACTTTTAAAACAATGGATAATCTAACAAATGAAAAAATGCAAATTGTATATGGTCTAAAAAACGGAGGAGTAGTATTTGCAAATTATGACAACGAGATAATACGAAGTAATATTGAGAAAATTAAAGAAGAAAAGAATATTAAAATAGTTTCCTATGGCTTAAAATCAGACTTTGACGTTTATGCTGAAGATATTACTTTAGGTATGGAAGGATCATCATTTAATGTATGTTATGGTGATAATAAATTACTATTGAAAACTAAGTTACTTGGGCGTCATAATGTATCTAATATCTTGGCATCTGTTGCTTTATGCCTTCATTTACAAGTTCATAACAATACTATTATTGACAAGGTCGCCTCTCTTGAACCAGTCAAACACCGTCTTAGCATAAGACATGATGATATATTGACTATTCTTGATGATTCATATAATAGCAACCAACAAGGATTTATGAATGCTTTAGAAATATTATCAACAAATCAGAAAACAAAAGTTATTATTACCCCTGGTATTGTTGAGGCTGGTAATAAATCTTTAGAAATCAATCAAAAAATGGCTTTAGAAATTATTAAAACAGTTGATATTGCAATCATTGTTGACAATAAAATGAGTCAATATTATATTGATGTATTTAAAGAAGCCAATTTTCGCAATTATTACATTGTTAAAAGTTTTAAAGAAGCATATGAAATCGTTAAAAATAAACCATATGTTGTTTTAATTGAAAATGATCTACCAGATTATTATTTTTTATAGGAGGAAAATGATTTGAATGTTGTTGTTTTATTTGGTGGCAATAGTGTGGAACATGAAATTTCTATTATTACTGGCATCCAAGTTTTAAAGTCAATTGATAAAAAAAAGTATAATGTTATTCCTGTTTATTTAACAAAAGCAAATAAATTCATGATTGGTAAAAATTTCGATTGTATTGAGACTTTCACAAGGGATGATATAATTTCAGAAGAAATCATCATAACGCAATCAGGGCTCAAAAAAAGGGGGAAAATAAGCAAAGAAATACCCGTTGATGTTTTTGTTTGTGCATTTCATGGCTATGGAGTGGAAAGTGGGGAGATTTCCGGCTTTTTGGATATTCTTGACATTCCATACACTTCTTGTGGGGTAATGGGGGCGTCTTTAGGGCAAGATAAAATCATTATGAAAAAAGTTCTTCAAAGTAGTGATATACCATTTGTTCCATACTTATATTATGATGAAGATGAATGGGTTGAAAAAAGAGATTATATTCTTCAAGAAATAGGCGCTTTTGGCTATCCAATTATAGTGAAACCGAGTAACTTAGGATCTAGTATTGGAATCAAGATCGCCAGCAGCGAAGAAGAGGCCATTTTAGCCCTTAGAAATGGCTTTAAATATGATAAAAGAATCCTCATTGAAAGGGCACTTGAAGACTATCGAGAATTCAACTGTGCAATTTGTGGAAAAGTGTTATCAAGTGTCGAAGAAGTAATCACCGAAAATGACTTTTTAACCTTCCAAGATAAATATGAAAGTCAAAAATCAAGTCATATTTTGCCAGCAGAAATAACAAGTGACTTAGAAGCAGAAATCCTTAAATTGACCAAAGACACTTATAAGACTTTATTATGTGAAGGCGTTGCTAGAATTGACTTTTTATATGATAATATTGAAAATAAAGTATACGTAAATGAAATTAATACTATACCTGGTGCTTTAGCGTATTACTTATTTGAAGATAAAGGAATTTATTTTGATGAATTATTAGATAAATTGATTGATCAAGCTTTTATAAAACATCATCAAAAGAAAAAATTGATTACTTCATTTATATCTAATGCTTTAAACCAAAAGGGCCAGAAAAATAAAAACCGTTAATAATTAACCAAGATCGTTAATAATTAACATATATATATTTTAATAAATAAAAACCAGTTTATATAAACTTTAATAAAAGTTAAATATAAACTGGTTTTTATGAGTGGAAGATTATTATAGGACCAAGAATTCTAGTGTAATTAAAATAGGATGTCTATTATATATATTATTTTGGTGAATCCCATATATATATAGCATCACTTTCAGCATTCCATCTTTCTAACCAATATTGAGTTGGCGAAGATATAGCATCAAAGATAATAGTTTGTTCACTAGTCCATCCGGAAAATACAGTATTACTCATATTTGTAATATTTTTAGGAATAGTAATAGTTTGAATATTTGTACAATTTTTAAATGCTGATCCAGATATGGTAGTTAAAGTGATAGGTAAAGTTATTTTTGAAATATTAACACAATCTATAAAGGCGTTTGTTGTAAGGCATGTACCACCAGTAATTATTACTTCTTCTAATGAACTTGGCAAGGTCGCTTTTTCTATTTTCGCTCTAGTTTTTCTAAAATAATAATTATATCCTGAAAACAAATAATAAATATCAGTTGAATCATCTTCTTTAATGCTTGACCCTAAAAAAGGAATTGTAATAGAGGTCAAGTTATTACATCCTAATAAGATACTTTTACCAATATAATTAACACTACTAGGGATTGTGAAATTTGTAAACTGTTCACATTCAACAAAAGCATTATCGCCAATAAGCTCTAAACTATTAGGTAAAGTAATATTTTCTAAGTTTCGACAATTATAAAAAGCATTAATTCCAATTTTTGTAATATTATTTGTAATATTAATATTTTTAAGATTTATACAATTGGCAAAAGCCCCTGTATTAATGCTTGTGACTGTATCGGGTATTATACTTGTTTGACATCCAAGAATTAAAATATTATCATAAATAAGACAGTTATTTATACTTTGATATTTTTCATAACCCTCATGTATACTTAAGGATTTTACATTTGGACAATCACTAATTGTTTCAGAAATAATCCAAAGGTTTGGAATCATTGGCATTTTTAGGCTTTCTAATGAAGGGCAGTATCCTAAACTGCCTATTGTGCCTGATAATAAATTTTTTGGCAAAATCAAACTTTTTAAAGAAAGACAATTATTAAATACCTTAACACCTATTCCCCTTACGCTGTTGGGGAATTGAATATCTGACAAGTTGGTACAATCTTCAAAGACACGAGTATCTATATTTTCAAGGGTATTAGGTAGTTTAATTGTTTTTAAATTTGTTAAACCTTTAAAGGAATAATTTTTTATAATTTTTACACCTTCGGGAATTATGCTAGTTGTACAACCAGCAATTAATCTAGTACCATCCTTGTTAAGTAAACAATTGCCTTGACTTTTATAATTTAGATTATTTTCATCAACTATAATTTCTTTTAAATCATTGCATCCTTCAAAAATATTGGTTCCTATACTAGTAATAGAAGAGGGAATATGAGCAGTTTTAATGTTTATCATAAAAGCATTACTTGCAATCGAAGTGACACTAGAAGGTATTTCATCTGTTTCAAATCCAATATATAAAATCGTTTCATCTTTGGATAACAAACAATTATTAATAACTGTAAAATAAGGACTTTCAGCATCAACAGTAATCTTCTTTAAGTTATTACAGTTTTTAAATGGGTTTATAAATTCCCATTCATTTAAAAATTTATTACAGACTTTTGCTGGAATATTAATTTCAGTTAAACTTGTATAACTACTAAATGATTGGTGGTGGATTATTGTTACACTATCAGGAATAATAGCACCATTCCAAGCCAGTATAAGTTCTTTTCCGTTTTTTGTTAATAAACAGTTATTTTCTACTTTATATCGTTGGTTATATTCACTTAAAATAATACGTTCTAAATTACTGCAACCATAGAAATCAACACTATTAACTAAAATAGAATCTGGTATATAAACTGTTTTGATTTTCTTGTTGTTTTTGAAAGCACGTTCCCCAATATCTTTTACAGGAATGCCTTTATAATTATCCGGTATAACAACATTCTCCTCTGCCGAATTATATTCTTCAAGTATAGAGCCAGCTCCTAAATTACCATATTCATCATAATTTAATGTAAAAACAAAGGTATTCTTTATTTCTGGAATTGTTTCTGTATTTTTACAACCAGTTAAAAAAAGACTAGCACAAGCAATAAGTAAATATATCGAAAATAAATAAATTTTTTTAATCATATTTTTTGTACCTCCGCAATAATTATAGGCGATTAATTATAAGTAAGCAAACAACTCTTAGTTGTTTGAAGATTAAAACTTGAATTTTAATTGAAGTCATCTATTTTTAAGGTATAAATAAGTTAAATATTATATATTAATTGAAATAATTAGTAAAAAGTAGTATAATATTTTCACAAGAGAAGAAATTATGAAAACACAAATTATTGAATTTTTGAAAAAAAACAATCTATTTCTAACTAACGACAAAATCACGATTGCTGCATCTAGCGGCGTTGATTCAATGGTTTTGCTACATTCAATGATTAGTCTTAAAGAAACTATGTCTTTAGACATTATCGTTTGTCATGTTAATCATGGTAAAAGAGAGCAGTCTAATATTGAAGAGCAATATATGCGTGAATATTGTAGTGATCATAATTTAAAATTATATGTTTTAAATTTATCTGATTATCGTTTTGAAAATAATTTCCAAAGCGATGCACGTGATCAAAGACTTCTTTTTTTTAAAGAAGTAATGATGAAAGAAAATAGTTCTTATTTGTTTTTAGCCCACCATCTTAATGATTCTATTGAAACATCTTTTATGCATATCATACGTGGAAGTAGTTTGTCAGGATATGCTGGGATAAAAGGGGTAACCTACGTAGATAAGTATAACATTATTAGACCATTCATTAATATCTTAAAAAATGATATTATTAATTATGCTCAAATAAATAATATCAAATATTTTGAAGATGATAGTAATGCATCAAATATTTATACACGTAATCGTGTTAGACGTAATATTGTACCAAATTTTTTTGAGGAAAATATTAATTTTGATATTAAATATTTAGAATTTCAAAATAACATTTTAGAAGCTAGTAAAATTATTGATAATGTTAGAGATCAGTATATTAAAAATAATATTACTATAAAAAATGATGTAATTGAATTTGAAGAAAAGACCTTTAAAGAAATATCTTCTTATATGCAAACAGAAATATTATTTGCCATTTTAAAAAAATATGATTTCAGTAAGATTAATATTGAAGAAATTAAAAAATTAATATATAGTTCAAAAATAAATATTGATAATAATTATAAAACTATAAAATTTGTCAAACAATATGGAATAATTATGATTTCAGATAGTTTTGTCATTGAACCTCAATTAGAGCTTCTTATTGAAAATTTAGGAATATATGATATCGATGATAAGTATTATTTGGAGGTTCGTAAATTAGTTGACGATGACTTAAAAAAAGAACAAAAACATTTTACTAATTTAAGTATTGTATGGTATAATAGTCATATGTTTCCGTTTGCCATCCGTACAAGAAGAGATGGGGACAGAATAGCAGTAAATAATGGAACAAAAAAAGTGAAAGATCTTTTAATTGATAAAAAAATTGGTATCATTAATAGAAAGAAAGCCTTGATGCTCACTTTTAAAGATGAAATTATGTGTATTTTCAAAATATACAAAAGTCCTATTTTGAAACAAATAAAAGAAAATGATATTGTAATTGAACTAAGGGAGAAATAATATGCACCACATTCATCCGGATATTGAAACAGTTCTATTGAGCCACGAGGAAATCGTAGGAAAATGTCAAGAACTTGGTCAAAGGATTACTATAGATTATTATAACAAAAAACCGATTATGATAGGTTTACTAAAAGGGGCAGTTCCTTTTATGGCTGAATTAATTAAACATATTGATTGTGAAATGGAAATGGACTTTTTAGATGTTTCTAGTTATCAAGGGGTAAACTCTAGTGGCAAAATTAATATAGTTCGTGATATTACTAGTAATGTTATGAATAGACATATTATATTTGTTGAGGATATTATTGATACTGGTTTAACATTAAGTGAAATGATTAAAGAATTTAAAAAACGTCAAGCTCTTTCAATTGAAGTTATAACCTTGGTTGATAAACCAGAAGGTCGTAAAATTAATGATGTCAATCCAAAATATAAAGGCTTTAATGTTCCTAATAAATTTGTTGTAGGTTTTGGACTTGACTATAATGAGGCATATCGAAATTTGCCTTATATAGGTATTTTAAAAAGTATTGTTTATCAAAAAGATTAATGAAAGAAAAATAGGAGGATTTATATTTTGAAACCAGATAGTAAAAAAGGATTTGACAAGAGAAGTTTTATTGTACTATTTCTCGTCATTATAATAGTAGTCGGGGTAATTGTTACTATTTTTAATGCGAGTAATAAACCGGACACATTGAATTATAATGAGTTAATATCTTTAGTTCATAATGATAAGATTAAAACAATGGAGGTAACTCCAGTTGGAAATGGTGGAAATGCAAAACTTAATACAGTTAAGGGAATATATTATAAAACCGATGATAAAACGGAATTCAATTATACTATAATTATTAATGATGATACAGTTGCATATATTGAAGATTATATTAAGGATAAAATTAATGCTGGAGAAACTCCTGGTTTCACACTTGATTTTAAAGACTTAGTGGTTGTTGATTGGCTGAGTATTATTACAGTTGTGGTCTTACCAGTTGTACTAATTATCTTTTTGATAATGATGTTTAGAAATGCCGGTGGCAGTAATAGTAAAGCATTTGACTTTGCAAAAAGCCGTGCTCGTTTAAATAGACAAGCAACAACAACATTTAAAGATATTGCTGGAGCCGATGAAGAAAAAGAAGAAATGCAAGAAGTAATTGACTTCTTACGTAATCCTCAAAAATATTATGAGATTGGAGCTCGTATACCGAAAGGTATTTTGTTAGTAGGACCTCCAGGAACTGGTAAAACTTTGCTTGCAAGAGGAGTTGCAGGGGAAGCAAAAGTTCCTTTCTATTCAATCTCTGGTAGTGACTTCGTGGAAATGTTTGTAGGTGTTGGTGCTAGCCGTGTTCGTGATATGTTTAAGACAGCCAAGCAAACATCGCCATGTATTATTTTCGTGGATGAAATTGATGCCGTTGGTCGTCAAAGAGGGGCAGGTCTTGGTGGAGGTCACGATGAACGTGAACAAACATTAAACCAGTTACTTGTTGAAATGGATGGTTTTGAAAATAATGCTGGTGTTATTGTCATAGCAGCGACAAATAGACCAGACGTTTTGGATCCAGCTTTACTTAGACCAGGACGTTTTGACCGCCAAATTACAATGAGTAATCCTGATGCCAAAGCAAGAGTAGAAATTCTTAAAGTTCATGCTCGTAATAAAAAATTATCACCAAAAGTTAATTTGGATGATATATCAAAAAGAACGCCAGGCTTCAGTGGAGCCGATTTAGAAAACTTGCTTAATGAAGCGGCCTTACTTGCGGCTAGAGAAAATCGTAAAGAAATAAAAATTTATGACATTGATGAAGCTATTGACAGAGTAATAATGGGACCAGCTAAGAAGAGTAAACGATATTCAGAAGAAGATAAGAAATTAGTATCTTATCATGAATCTGGACATGCAATTTTAGGAGTAAAACTAGATAACGCGGAAACAGTTCAAAAAGTTACAATTGTTCCACGTGGTCAAGCTGGCGGTTATGCGATGATGACTCCGGATAAAGAATCATTTGTTCAAACTAAGACTCAACTTTTAGATACGATTACTGGTTTACTAGGAGGACGTATTTCTGAGGAGATATTTATTAATGATATTTCGACTGGGGCTCATAACGACTTCCAAAAAGCTACACACATAGCCAGGGCAATGGTTACAGAATATGGTATGAGTAAACTTGGTCCAATTCAATATGAAAGAAATACAGGTTCAGTATTTTTAGGTCGTGATTATATGACTGATAAAAACTTCTCGGATCAAATAGCTTTAGAAATTGATATTGAAGTTCGGGATATTATCAATGAGTGTTATGAGAAGGGTAGAAAAGTTCTAACAGAACATGCCAATTTGGTTCATTTAATTGCTACTCATTTAATGGAAATTGAAACGCTAACAAAAGAAGATATTTATGAATTAGTTAATACTGGCCAATTGTTATGGTGGGAAAAGAAAAAAGTAAAAATGGAAGCTGAAAAAATTGCTAATGAAAAAGAAGCAGAACTGCAAGATATTTATCGCAAGCAATTAGAAGCCATGGAAAAAGCTAGAAAAAATGAAATTGATCCAGAAGGAAAAAAATAATGCGTTTAGATAAATATCTAAAAGTATCCAGAATAATTAAAAGAAGAACTGTAGCACATGATGCCGCCGATAAAGATAAAGTTTTGGTTAACGATAAAATCGCTAAACCATCAACTGATGTCAAAATAGGCGACATCATTACTATTCAGTATTTCAAAAAACATATGAAAGTAAAAGTTACTGCTATTCTTGATTCAACTAAGAAACAAGATGCTTTAGAAATGTTTGAAGTTATAGAAATAAAAGATTTATAGTGAGGGAATTATGGGAATCAAAGTAACAATAATCGGTTCGGGTTCAACTTATACACCGGAGTTAATTGAAGGATTGATTAATAAAAAAGATGTTTTACCATTAAGTGAATTATATTTAATGGATATTGACGAACGCAAACGCACAATCGTTGGTGGCTTATGTGTTAGAATGATTGAAGCACAAAATATGAATACAAAAGTTGTTTTGACGGATAATTTAGATGAAGCTTTAAAAAATGCTGATTTCGTTTTAGCACAAATTAGAGTTGGAAAACTTCCAGCGAGAATATTAGATGAAAAAATCCCATTAAAATATAATCTTATTGGTCAAGAAACAAATGGTATTGGTGGCTTTTTTAAAGGAATGCGTACCATTCCAGAAATATTAAAAATTACAAAACGTATGGAAAAACTTTGCCCTAATGCTTGGTTAATTAATTTCAGTAATCCAAGTGGTATGATTGCTGAGGCAGTATTAAACAATTCATCAATTAAAATGATGGGATTATGTAATGTACCAATTAATACGATTGATAGCGTTAAAAGACAACTTAATTTACCAAATGCTTATGTTGAATATTTAGGGCTTAACCATTTAGCTTGGGTTACTAAAATTGAGCAAGATGGAAAAGATTATTTAGGAGAGGCAATTCAAGCGGGATTAAATAGTGCTACAATGAAAAATATTCCAACAGGAGGGTTCAATAGAGCCTTAATTCAAACAGTTGGTGCCATTCCTACATCTTATTTAGAATATTATTATCACAAAGATGCAAAACTTGCGCATGGTTTAAAAGCTGAAAAATGCCGTGGAGAAACATGTGTAGAAATAGAAGAACAATTATTAGAAATTTATTCTAATAGTGAATTACATGTAAAGCCAGAATTATTAAGTAAAAGAGGCGGTTCTAGATATAGTGAGGCGGCAATCAATTTAGTTGATGCCATCTATAATGATAAAAAAGAAATTCATGTCGTTAATGTTTTGAATAAAGGAGCTATTCCTTTTATGGCTGATAATGATGCTGTTGAAGTATGTGCTATTATCGGTAAAAATGGAGCAACACCAATTATGACTAATTATCATAATGAACATATTGAAGAATTGCTACATGTAATGAAGGCTTATGAAAAACATGCAGTCAAAGCTGCTATGAATGGTGATATTGATGAAGCTATGAGGGCATTAATGATTAATCCGCTAGTCTTTGATCATCAAACGGCTTGGGACTGCTTCCACGAATTACTAGAAGCACATAAAGCCTATTTGCCACAATTTAAAAAATATTTAGAAGAGAAAGAATAGTTCTATGGGATATATATTAGGTGTGGATGGCGGAAATACCAAAACAGATTATTTCTTGTTTGATAGTGATGGTAAATTTATTGCTATGTATCGTGGCGGTACATGTAGTCATGAAGGACTAAGAGATAGTTTTGATGGAAGTTACCGTGTTATGAAAGAAGTTTTAGATAACTTTTTAAGTAAATATAATTTAACTCCTGCAAACATCGATGCTGCTGTTTTTGGTTTAGCAGGTGTTGATATACCATTTCAACAAAAACGTCTAGAAGAAGTAGTTGAGAAGTTAGGATTTAAAAACTATAAAGTTGTCAATGATTCTGCTTTAGCAATCAAAATTGGTACAACTAAAGGATATGGAGTATGTTCTATTAATGGTACGGGAACATCATCTAGTGGTATTGATAAACAAGGAAATATCATTCAAGTCGGTGGTATCGGTAGTATTACAGGGGATGATGCAGGCGGAAGGTTTTTATCAAGAAAAGTCGTCAGAGCCGTTTTTGATGATATAATGCGATTTGGAACCAAAACCTCATTAACTCCAATAACACTAGAACTATTAAAACATCCAAGCGACTTAGAGTTAATGGAAGCTATTGCTCAAATATATTTAGCAGGTAAAGTAGATTATTCAAAATTGACAGTTGCTTGTTTTCTTGAAGCGAATAAAGGCGATGAAGTAGCAATCCAGTTACTAACTGATATGGCTGACAATTTAGCAAGAAGCGCTGGTGGAGCGGTGGTTCGTTTGGATTTAGGAGAAAAGCCAGAAGTTGTTTTAGCTGGTAGCGTGTATGTAAAAGCTGAATCACCTGTTTTAGTAGATGAGTTTACAAAACGAATTAGAAAATATACTAATTCAGATTGCCAAATTACGGTATTACAAGTACCACCTGCAACAGGAGCAATTGTTTGGGCTTTAGAGCTATATCATGGAAAATATCCAGACATCGATATGCGTGAGAAATTAGTTAATACAGTTAGTGAACAACTAGCAAAAATGAAATAAAAAACTAATATAAAAGATCTTTGTCAAAAATTCTAATAAAATAGCCATATTCTCAACCTTTATAAAAAGGAATGAAATATGGCTTTTACTTTTTCAGATTGACCTAATATATTAGTTATTCCATTATAACTTTATTGGAGTTCTCATAATTGCAATATCTTATTATCCCATTCCATACTATTCATATTAGTAAACGAAAATGAAAAGACAGATTAATTAGAGGAAAATTTATAAAATATCTTGAAGAAAATTATCATTTGGTTTTTAGGTATTATAAATATGATACGAAGTTAAAGCAGAAGCATTATATAAATATTTAAGAAATGCAAATCAAAAATACAAAGTTAACCCAAATCAATATAAATTATTATTTGTGACCTTAAGTCGAATTGAGATTAATTGAGATATTAAATTTATATTTAATTTTGAAAAACAAGTAAAATATAGTATAATATTTACAAAGGCAAAGGTGGATGCTATGAAAGATAAGAAAAAATTAACAGTAAGAAATAGTACTGCTGAATTTTTAATATTTAATAGACAAGCAGGTCAAGATTCAGTAGAAATAAGATTTGATAAGGAAACTATTTGGTTATCACAAAAAATGATGAGTATTTTATTTGATTGTTCCACGGATAATGTTAGCCTTCATCTTAAGAATATTTTTAATGAAAACGAATTAGAAGAAAGTTCAGTTACCGAGGAATTCTCGGCAACTGGAAGTGATGGTAAAAATTATAGAATAAAACATTATAGTTTAGACGCTGTTATATCTGTTGGATATAGAGTTAATTCAAAAAAAGCGACTGAATTTAGAAAATGGGCAACTAGAGTACTAAATGAATTTTCACAAAAAGGATATGTTTTAGACAAGGAAAGACTGAAAAATGGTGCCTTTTTTAATGAAGATTACTTTGATAAATTATTAGAGGATATAAGAGAAATACGCATTAGTGAAAGAAAATTTTATCAAAAAATTACGGATATTTATACTACTGCTTTGGATTATGATCCACTTAATGATATTTCAAAAGAATTCTTTGCAACTGTCCAAAATAAAATTCATTTTTCAATTCATGGTGAAACCGCTGCTGAATTGATTTATAAAAGAGTCGATTCAAAAAAAGATTATATGGGATTAACAAGTTGGGAAAACTCACCAGACGGCAAGATACGAAAAAGTGATGTTGTAGTTGCAAAGAACTATTTAAACGAAGAAGAGATTAAAGCATTACAGCTTATTGTCAGTTTTTATTTGGATTTTGCAGAACTACAAGCGCTGAATGGAATACCAATGAGTATGGCAGATTGGATAGTTAAATTGGATGATTTTTTAAAACTAAGCAATAGAAACATTTTAAAAACTGCCGGTAAAATATCACATGATATGGCAATAAAACATGCAGAAACTGAGTTTGAGAAATATAGAATAGTTCAAGATAAGTTATTTAATAGTGATTTTGATAAACTAATAAATGATGAATTAAAAAAACTAAAATAGAATTTTTGAATATAGTTATATATAAACATGGAGGAAATATATGGATTTATATAATAAATGTAAGAATTTTATATACAAAAATGCTCGCCCACTAGATTTAATGAGATGGCAATATCATTTTGAAAATGGAAATAAAGAAAATGTATTAAAAGCATTAAAATATTACCAAAATGAAGATGGTGGGTTTGGAAATGCATTAGAACTAGATTGCTGGAATCCAAATTCTGCACCCATTCAAACATGGACTGCATGTGAAATCATTGAAGAATTAAATATTGATTCCTCAAATGAAATAGTCCAAGGGATATTAAAATATCTATCAAGTGGTAAAGACTTTGTCAATGGACAGTGGTTTAATACAATTCCTTCGAACAATTTTTATCCGCGCGCAATTTGGTGGTCGTGTGAAAATGATGTAGGTATTCCAAGTGAAAATCCAACTGTATATTTTGCCGGCTTTATAATTAAATATGCCAATAAAGATAGTTTAATATTTTCTTTAGCGTGTGATATTGCTAAAAAAAATATAAAAGAATTATTAAATAAAAACATGTTTAATGAAATGCATATTTTAGCTTGCTATATACATTTATATAATTTTTTAAAAGAAGCCAAAGTTGATTTTATCGATTTTAAAAAATTTTCAAATAAATTACAAGAATTAGTAAAATATAACATAACAGCAGATCCTGAAAAATGGAAAGATAATTACGTTACAAGACCATCTCAATTTTTTAATAGTCCTAATTCATTTTTATATAGTGGTAATAAAGAAATAGCGGATTATGAATGTAGATTTATTAATGAAACCCAATTAGAAGATGGATCATATTTAATTCCATGGCAATGGTATACTGAATATAGTAAAGAATATGAATTATCTATAAATTGGTGGAAAAGCATTGCTATAATTAATAATATAATGTATTTAAAGAATTTTGATAAACTTTAGAAGTCAATATTATTTAAAATACTAGATTATAAAGAACTACTAAATCGTTCATTGGATATTACATTTCAGTTGATTTATATAGATATTGATGGGCTTATTACAAAATATTTTGGCTGGATATTTATCAAAAAAGATAATCATAGAAAGTAATGTTTTTAAACTCTTTTTATTTTAATATATAGAACTTCTCTATATATGTAATAAATATCTTTCATAATTTTTTAATTAGTGGTATAATAATATTAATGAGGTGAATTATGTATTTAATATTAGGCTCAAATTCTCCAAGAAGAAAAGAATTATTAGCGAATGCTGGTTTTAAATTTGAAATTGTCACTAGTGATGTGGATGAAAAAGTCTTTGGCATTACCCCAGAAGATACAGTCTTACAAATAGCTAAGAAAAAAAGTGATGGAGTCTTCAAAAAAATAAATAGTGAAAATGCAGTTGTATTATGTGCAGATACTATTGTAGTGTTAGATGGTATTACTTATGGTAAACCAGTTGATAGATTTGATGCTCGTAGAATGATTAATCGTTTACAAGGTAAAACGCATACTGTATTTACAGGAGTAATTGTGAGAACTCAAGATAGCGAAAAAAGCTTTGTTGAAAAGACAAACGTAACAATTGACTCAATGTCATATTCCGAAGTTGAAGAGTATGTTTCTACTACTGAGCCATATGATAAGGCTGGAGCATATGCTATACAAGGACTATTTGGTAAGTATATTAAAAATATTGAAGGCGATTATAATAATGTTATAGGTTTACCAATTGATAAAGTAAAAGAGATTTTAAATGAATATGATTTTACTATTAATAATATTCCTAGTCCAATATTGCAACCGATTAAAGAAGAAAAAACAATTTCGCATTGTTCAAAATGTGGAAACACTGTTGATAAAGGAACGAATTTTTGTCCTCAATGCGGTAATCAAATAAGAGCAACTGAGGCAAAACCGTTAATTTCTATTTGCCCTAATTGTCAACTTGAAAATAAATCAACATTTAGTTATTGTCGTGGCTGTGGAACCTTTTTAAAAACTAAAAGGTATGAACATACACAACCGTGGCAATGTCAAGTATGTGGAAAACAAAATACCCCTCATAAGGAATTTTGTGAACAATGTGGCGCCACTTTAGATAAAGAGTTAACTATCATTCGTGTAGATGAAAATAAAAAGTCCAATTCTAAAGCAAAGTTCGCGAGAATGTCAATGATTTTTGGTATTATTAGCATGGCAATTTCTTTTATTTTTGCATCTTTTTTGGGTGTACCAGGTATAGGATTAGGGATAACTGGATTGATTTTTGGTATAATAGGATTAAAAGCATATGAAAAAGCTCAAGCTATTATTGGTATTATTACTAGTAGTATTGGTATTATTATGACTATCTATTTTACTATATCACTATGGAGTAATATATATTATTAAATATAAATATTATAAATATTTTGTAAATTTAGTTACAAAAAAGAGGAAAATCAGAAATAGATTTTCCTCTTTTATACTAATTGTCCAACAAATAAGCAATCAACAATCTTAAAGTATTTTCAACCGCCAACCAATGGGTTCTTTCCATACCATGACTAGCACAAATCCCAGGACCTATTAAGGCTCCTTTAATGTTGTTTCCGCCTTTTAGTGCGGCAGTAGCATCAGATGAGTAGTAAGGATATATATCAACCGCATAATCAAGTTTTAACTTTTTACATATCTCAACGAATTTTTTGGTCATTTCATAATCATATGGCCCACCATTATCTTTTGCGCAAATAGATACATCATATTCAGTACAACTTAAATCCGAACCGATACATCCCATATCAACGGCAATAAATTCATCACAATCAAACATATGCGATGCTCCAAAACCTACTTCCTCATAGGTTGAAAACATAAGTTTAATAGTTTTGTCTGGAATAAGTTTGTTAGTTGATATATACTCCATTAAACCAAACAAAATACCACAACTCATTTTATCATCTAAATAACGAGACTTTATAAAATCTTTATCGGTAATTACTGCTTTTGGGTCTATAGCTATATAGTTCCCATTTTCAATTCCTAGTTTTAGCACATCTTCTTTACTTTTAACCATTTCGTCTAAACGAATATGCATATGACTTTCATCTCGTGCCAGAGAAGAGGCGTCTTTAAAAACGTGAATTGATGGTGAGTCTGATAGAACGGTGCCAGTATAAACTTTATCATTCCTTGTATATATACGGCAATATTCACTATCATAGGTTGGAAGAAGTGGCCCTCCAACAACTGTAAATCTTAAAGTACCATCACTTGCAATTGAACGAACCATCAATCCCAAAGTGTCAACATGGGCGCCTAGTCCAATAACGTTATTATGCTTACCTTTTATGGTTACTATTAAATTGCCTTTTTTGTTTTTTTCGCATTCAAAGCCCAAGTGTTTGGCTTCTTTTTCTAAAAAACTAATAACTTTGCTAGTGAAACCGCTAGGGCTATCAATTTCAAGTATTTGCTTTGTAAAATCTAAAATATATTTTTTATTCATTTTCTAACTCCTTAATAATCATTTTTATTTCTTCTTCGTTGAATAGATATTTTTCTTCACAATAATGACATATTGTCTCTATTTTATGATCTTCTTCAATAATGCTTTTAAGTTCATTTGCATTTAATGTTGCAAGGCCTCTAGAAAAATTTTCTTTTGAGCAAGAACAATTAAATTGTACTGATCTTCTTTCAATTATTTCATAATCTTTAAATAATTTGGCTAATATATCTTCTAAATTATCATTTCTTAATAAATCATTCATAGGTGGCATTTTATTGATAATAGTTTCTAAGGAAGAAATAGTATTTTCTGATGCAAATGGTAATAGTTGGATAATTAAACCACCACTTACTAAACAAGTATTAGCCTCATCAATTAGAATGCCTAAGGCAACTGCAGAATTAGTCTGTTCACTTTCATAAAAATAATAAGTGAAATCCTTAGCGATATCACCTGTCATTTCAATGCTCGATGTAAAAAGATCTTTCATTTTCAAATCTTTGATGACATCTATCATTCCTTCACTTCCCAAAGCCATGATATCATTAAGTCCGCCTTTATTATTGACAAAATTCACATGTGGATGATCAACATAACCCCTCACATCACCATTAGCCTGACAATCAACAATAACATTTCCTATCGGACCATTGCCATAAATTTTAATTGTTAATGCTTCATCATTTTTCAGCATTGTTCCCATCATCTGAGATATTGTCATAGTCTTGCCTAAAATAGAAGCAGCTGATGGCCATAAATCATGTTTTTGAATTGCTGTATTAACAGTCTCTTTATTTGTAATAATATATACTCTTGCTTCTTTATTAAAAACTAAAGATTTAATTAGATAATCCATTTATTTGATACCTTCTTTCATTAATATATAAATTATAGCATAAAAATGTTATAATTACAAAAACTATTATCATAATAATACTAGCAAATAATAACTCTTTTAAGAATGCTCTTTATTTACAATTAAGTAAGTCTATGGTATAATAAATATATATTTTTTATAAAGGAGTCAATTATGGATAAAATCGTATCACTAACAAAATATAATCGCAAGCAACACAAGCAATTCTATTTCTTTCATTTATTTCATCGTGGTAAAACCGTTAAAATGCTAGGAGTAATTGCTGTTGTTATGTTTTTTTTAGCTATGATGAATACTTTTCAAAAAGAACCTAATATTGGAACTATTATTTTTAGTTGGATAATGTTTGGCCTTGTTTTAGCAATGGCCCCATTTTTAATGATTTCACGTGTTAATAATGTCGTGAAACAAGAAACAACAGAAAGAAAACAGGCAACTGAGAAAGTTGAAGTTACTAAAATTAAATTCACAAGAACATATGATACATTATCTGGCAAAGGGGTTTTAACTTGGACAGATATAGATATTATTTGCGAAACTGATTTATATTATTATATTTATTTATCAGATACTAATGGGCTATTTATTGTTAAAGCTGACATAATTGAAGGTTCAACTCAATTATTTGAAAAACTAGCAATGGCTAATTTACGTAAAGATAAAAAAGGTCGTCCATTTTATAAAAGATATGGGCAAGTTAAAAAAAGATATAAAGCCGAAATGAAGTTAAAAAAACTTGAAATGAAGGGAAAGTAAATGATTAACGATTATAAAAAGTGGTATTCAGGCAAAGAAGATTTTTTAAATCATTTATTTCATCACGACTCTATTATTTTTTATAGACTACATAATATTATTAATGTTCTGAATTTTATACGTGAACTTCCAGAAGAAGAACTAAATGATGATTATGATGTCATTTTTGATACTGGTTTTTCCTTTTTGTTTACCACAATTAATGAAATCGAAATGTATTTAACAAAATATTTTAATAATAATTTACATGCATTTTTAAATTATGAAGTATTGATAAATTATAGTTTGTATTTAAATGATTTAAAAAATGTTTTGCAAGAGCAAGAATCATATACAGAGCAAACTAATTTAGTTTTCAATGATGTTTTAGAGAAAATCGAAATGATTATTTCAAAGAAAAACAAATTTGATATAAATATAGTTGATGAATTTGATCAAATGATAATGGGTTCTTTTATATATTCAAAAGAACATATTACAACAAGTGAGGTATTTGATCGCATTGCTGAAGAGTTACAACTAGAATAGTGTTTCGGAGATATTATGAAAGTCAATAATATAAATAAAAAACGAAAGTATATAATAAATTATTTTAAAAATACCATTATACCGATTATTCTCTATGGGGGAATCATCGGTATTTTAGTAGGTGTGGTTGTTTGGAGTTATTCATTTGCTGCTGAACATTTATATAAATGGTGCATATCCATTTATCAAATTGTTGGTGAACGCTTAATATATCTCCCTTTATTATTACTAGGTCTAGCAATACTTGCAACATTAGTATATTTTATTTTTAAATTTGTTCCTGAAGTCAAAGGTGGAGGTGTTCCACATACCGAGGGAGTAATGAGAGGCTTATACACTTTTAGGTGGTTTAGAGTTTTAATTGGAACAATTATCAGTAGTTTTATAACTTATTTTTCTGGGCTACCACTTGGTAGCGAAGGTCCTTCCATTCAAATTGGAGGAACAATTGGCCAAGGAGTTAATGAAGGTGGCAAGAAAATCAATAAACATAGTGGTGCTTGGAAAAGACTTTCTGTGACTGGTGGAGCAAGTGCTGGTTTAGCAACCGCTTTTAATGCTCCGCTTACAGGAATAGTTTTTGCTTTAGAAGAAGGACATAAACGTTTTTCTCCAATGATTTTACTTACTGCCGCATCATCAGTTATTTTTGCCACTATTACCTCAGTGTTATTGAGATCTTGGGTTGGTAATGAACTTTATGTTTTTAATGTTGGAGTAATAGAAAATATTCCAATTCGAAAAATATGGATACTAGGTCTTCTTGGTATAGCCATTGGATTTAGTGCCTCCATCTTCAGTTCAATTTTATTTAGAGCAAAAGAACTATCAATAAAATATAATAAAATCCCCTTGTTAGTTCGTTTGATTTTAGCGTTTGTGATCGTAGGAGTTATTGGAGTATTTGTTAACGATATTTTGGGTGGTGGTGGCGCTTTAGTAAAGAGCATCGCTAAAATGGATTTTACTTGGCAGTTATTATTAGGTTTGTTATTACTGAAAGTCGTATTGATTGTAATATGTGTTAATGCCGGAGCAACTGGAGGGCTGTTTGTTCCAACACTGGCGCTTGGTGCTCTAGTTGGTGGTTTATTTGGTCATTTATTTATAAAAATGGGGATGGAAGAAATATATTATAAAGCTGTAGTAGTTATAAGTATGTGCGCCTTTATGGGGGCTGTAATGCGCTCACCACTTACTGCTATAGTATTGGTTGTTGAAGTCACGGGTCAGTTTTTGACTGGCTTCTTAACAATCGCCATCGTAATTTTGTTGGCATATTTTATTGTTGAATTACTTGATGTAGAACCGTTATATGATTATCAACTCACTTTAATTATGAAAGATAAAAGCAAAGGAACACCACCCCAACAATTTTATACTTTTGAAGTTGAAGTAGAAGATGGTGCTTTTGCAGTTGGACGAACTGTCAGAGATATTTTATGGCCACCACAATGTATCGTTATAAAAATAAACAAAAAAGATAGTGAAGGTCACATATCAGTTCAAATGGACCGAGATGGTGAAAGGTCAATAAGAGCAGGAGATCGATATACCATTCAAACCCAAACCAATAACATCGAATATGTTAAAAAGTGTTTAGATGAATTGATTAAAAACCTACATCAAACATAGAAAACCTAACATTTTTGTAATGAGTAATTCATAAAATACAAAGAAAATGTTTGTAAAAATGATAGTTGTATAGTATGATTATAATGCAATATATAAAGGAAAAAGACCATTATGGAAAATAAAGAAAAAATTTATCCAATAGCTACTAGAAATAAAAAGAGTTTTATATTATGGATTATTGCTCTATTTTTGATGCATGGGTTTCAATTTTTTTTCTTTTTAATATTATTGAGTAGTGTTGAGGAATTAACATCTGGGCTTATTATTGGATATTCAACCTTTGTATTAGTAATGGAAATAATCTTTATTCTAGAATTAATAATGTCTATAATTAATTCTAGTGCATTTAAATATTCATTATCAATAACAGAAAATGGAAAATTATTATTGTATTATTATAATAAAAAGAAAGTAATTGTTAATGCTGAACAAATATATTGTATTAAAACGCCTTTTTCTGGTGTTGTTACTTTTATATCAATATTATTAATGCTCACACAAATTTTTATTGGTGCTCCTCTTTATGGTGTTATCGTCGTTGTATCTGCATTAATGATGACTATGCAAACTCATTTTTTTGGAAAAATGACATTATATATTAATGAAAACAATGAAACAAAGAAGATCAGAATAGGTTATATAAAAGATGTACAGACATCTAAACAGATTATCTTAGATATCATTAACATGGAGGAAATCAAAATAACCTATGACTTAACAAAAGAAGATTGCTATTATGAATAAATATATTATGAAAAGTATTTCACATTTTTTATATTAATAATAAAGGTCTAGATAAATATATTAAATAAAATAAATAGGTGAAGAAAATATGAAGAAAGATTTAATTATATATAGTAATAATGCTGATGCAAAAGCAATCAATCAAATTCATGAACTATGTGATATGTTACCATTTGAAAATGCTAAGGTAAGAATTATGCCAGATGTTCATGTTGGGGTGATTTCAGTTGTGGGATTTACTTCGACTATGAATGATAAAGTCATTCCTAATGTAATTGGCGTTGATATAGGATGTGGAGTTCTGGTTATTGAAATGGGGAAAGTTGATATAGACTTGAAATCATTAGATGAATATATAAGAAATGAAATACCATATGGAGCAGCTATTAATAAATTTATAACTGAGGAAGATATTATAAAAAATTTAAGATGTTATAAGGAACTTAATAATTTAGATAGAATTACAAAATCTTGTGGCAGTTTAGGTGGTGGAAACCATTTTATTGAAATTGATCAAGATGAAGAGAATAATAAATATTTAATTATCCATTCTGGTTCAAGAAACTTAGGCTTGCAAGTCGCAAAAATTTATCAAAAGAAAGCAATTGATATATGTAAAAACTCAGCCCAAAAAGAAAAAACAGAACTAATTTCTGACTTGGTTGCTAGTTCTAGACAAAAAGATGTTGATGAAGAATTGAGATTATTAAATTATAAATATCAAGAAAAAACTAAAGTGCCAGATGACTATTGTTATTTGTTTGGATTAGATATGGAAAATTATATGTTTGATTTGCGATTGACACAAAAATTTGCCACATTAAACAGAAAAACAATGGCACAAAGAATATTGAATTTTCTTGGAATATATAAATATCAAAGTTTTGAATCGATTCATAATTATATTGATGATAAAAATATTATTAGGAAAGGGGCCATTCAAGCCCATATTGGTCAAAAATTAATTATCCCCATTAATATGAAAGATGGTTGCATAATTGGTGTTGGCAAAGGTAATGAAGATTGGAATTGTTCTGCCCCCCATGGAGCAGGAAGAATGTATAGTAGAAAAGAAATAAAAGAATATTATTCTTTAGAAGATTATCAAAAAGAAATGGAAGGAATTTATACTTCATCTGTAAATGAAAATACTTTAGATGAATCGCCTATGGCCTATAAGCCTCTAGAAGAAATAGCGAGTTCCATAAATGACACAATTGAGATTATTAAAATAATTAAGCCTATTTACAATTTTAAGGCTGGAGAATAATGTTTTTAAAAATTGGTTTTGATCATATAAAATAATTACTAATAAAAAGGAGAAGAGTAATGGAAAATCAAAAAAAAGTTTACCCAATAGCAGCAAGATATCATGAACCATTAGTAGCAATAATAATTGCACTTATTTTTATTATATGCTTTTCTGGAATGTTGGTATGGTTTTTAATTACGTCAATTATTGATGGAGAAAATTTAAGGTTTATTATATGCTATTCAATTTTTTTAGGTTTATATCTAATTTTGGTGACTGCTTTAGGTATTAGAGCTAATATGATGACTAAAAAAAATAAAATGGCCTTTAGATATACTATATCAATAACAGAAGATGGAACGTTCATTTTATATAATTATAACAATAAGAAAGTTTTGATTGATGCTGATAAAATATATAAAATCAAAGTTCCTTCAATTGATAGATTTGCTAGAACATCACCGCTAATGTTAGCCACACAAGCTCATAAGAATGGAGTCATTTTCTTTTATTTTAAAGATGGTAATAAAAAAAAGAAAATCAAAATGAATTATATTAAAGATGTTAAAATTGCAAAAGCAATTATTTTGGATTATATAAATCGTGGCAAAGTAACAGTAGATTATGATTTGACAGGATATGCTTCATATTATGAATAATTAATTATAATCAAATAGATATAAAAAACAGCCATATTATTTTATGACTGTTTTTTTATATCTTTTATTTTCTTATTTTAATTACTATTTTTACGCATATGTGGGAAAAGAAGAACATCACGTATTGAATCAACTCCGCATAAAAGCATAATAGTTCTATCGATACCAATTCCTAATCCACCAGTTGGAGGCATACCATATTCTAATGCTTCAACAAAATCGATATCCATTTCCGTAGCTTCATCATTACCTAAATCTTTTTCCTTTAATTGATTTTCGAATCTTTCACGTTGGTCGATTGGGTCATTAAGTTCAGAAAATGCATTTGCATATTCCTTTTTATTAATGAATAATTCAAAACGGTCAGTGAAATCGGGGTTATCAAGATTCTTCTTAGCAAGAGGACTTATCTCTAATGGATGACCATAAATGAAAGTCGGTTGTATAAGGGTATCTTCAACATACTTTTCAAAAAATAAATTGATTATATGTCCTCGTGTTTCCTCATGTTTTGCCACTTTAATGTTATGTTTTTTTGCAAGCACCATACATTCTTTTAAATCACTTATTTTAAAGAAATCAACACCGCATATTTCTTTGATTGAATCAACCATATGGACTCTTCTAAAACCTTTGGCTAATGATATATGTTGTTCTTGATATTCGATTTCAGTAGTTCCAAGTACTTCTGTAGCTAAATAAGAAAAACAGTTTTCGATTAAATCCATCATGCCTTCCATATCAGAATATGCTAAGTAGGCTTCAACGGTTGTGAATTCTGGATTGTGTGTTGAATCCATACCTTCATTTCTAAATAAACGACCAATTTCATAAACTGCTTCCATACCACCAACAATCAATCTTTTAAGAGGTAGTTCTGTTGCAATACGCAAATAAAAATCCATGTCTAAAGTATTGTGATGTGTTACAAAAGGTCTAGCAGCGGCTCCACCAAGAATACCATGAAGAACAGGGGTCTCTACTTCAACAAATCCTAGATTATCAAAGAAATTTTGAAAAGCACGGATTATTTTAGGACGCATAAAAGCAATTCTTTTAGACTCATCATTAACTATTAAGTCAACATACCTGCGGCGTCTAGCTTCCTCTTTATCTTGTAATCCATGAAACTTTTCAGGAAGAGGCCTAAGTGCTTTACAAAGGTGAGTATACTTCATTGCTTTCACAGAAATTTCCCCAGTATTTGTAATCATAACTTCACCCTCAATACCAACGATATCGCCGATATCGCCCTTATCAAAGATTTCAAATTCTAATTCAGTTAAAGCATCTTGGCGAACATAAATCTGAATCAGACCAAACTTATCTTGAAGATGCATAAAACCGGTTTTTCCTTTGCTTCTTTTTGACATAATGCGTCCAGCAACACTTGTTTTGGCATGCATTTCATGAAGAACTTCTTTATCAAAATTCTCATATTTTTCTTTTAAATCTTTAGAATAATCGCTGCGTTCATATTTTTGACCGAAAGGATCAATTCCTAGAGAACGTAATTCTTCCATTTTTTTTCTTCTAACTAATTCTTGATCAGTTAAATTTATTTCTTGAGACATATTTAACTCCTTTTCTTAATTAAGAATTATTATAACATAGACTATAATAAAAAACAAATATTTTATTTAAAAAGCATATTTCTTGCAAAAATGAATAAATATGTTATACTATAATTACTAAGGAGGTAAGGTTATGGGTACAAAATTTTATATTTGTGAGCATTGTGGAAATATCGTAGGTAAAATAAAAGACTCTAAAGTTCCAGTAATGTGCTGTGGCGAGAAAATGAAAGAGTTAGTGGCAAATACAGTTGAAGCCTCTAGAGAAAAACATATTCCAGTAGTTGAGGTTGTTGGAGATTTGATTAAAGTAGAAGTTGGCAGCGTTATTCATCCAATGACACCAGAACATTATATTGATTGGATATATTTAGAAACTGAAAAAGGTGGGCAAAGAAAGAAGTGTCTTAATATACCTACAGCAACATTTAAAGTAGTTGATGATAAAGCGGTCGCTGTGTATGCTTATTGTAATTTACATGGATTATGGAAAATAGTTTTAGAATAAAAATAATTTAAAAAAGAACAATAATCTAATGAAATAGATTATGTTCTTTTTCTTTTTTAATAAATATTATAAATATAATTATCTTTTTTGTAAAAAATAATGTTGAAAAGTTAATATATATTTAATTGACTAAAATAAAAGATTATAGTATAATTTATAAAGAGGTGACTTGATATGTGGTTTCTTTATGTAGTTGGTGGAATTGCTATATTAATAGCAATATATTATTATATAATTTTACCTATTCAACGAAAAAAGATTGTCAAAGAAAAACTAAGCCAATTTTTTGTTTTTAATGAATATAAAGGAAAAAATTATAATTATACAATTGAAAAAGAAAACACCATTTTATATATTAAACTATTATGCATACCACACAACTCAACTGTCACAATTAATAGCAAAGATACATGGCAATTATCATGGGGTGGTTCAACAGCAAAACCTGGAAGAGTTTACCCACGTCAAAAATATTTAGATGAAATGAAACCTTTTCTTAGACAAAATATTTTAAAAGAAAATAATGATGAAAATAAGAAAGTTCGTAAAGTTATTCTTATTTATAAAAAAACAGAAAAAGTTTTAAGATATTTAAATGAAAGTGAATTAGATATAGTTTCAGTTAGCGATAGCCCATATGGTTATAAAGTAGCACAATTTGCAAAAATTGATGAAGAAATAGACAAGTTGTTTTTGTAATCAAGCATATTAATAAAATGACAGCATATAATTTATTGAGGTGAATTATATGAATAACATGGCTAATCATAGTGCAAGTCAAGAACTTACTTTAAAAAATCGCAAAGAATTAACAGTTACTGGAGTGAAAAAAATTAATAGTTTAAATCCAGATTTGTTTGATATTGAAACAGTAATGGGAAGAATGAGAATTGATGGAAAAGATTTAGAAATGCTATCTTTAGATATTGAAAGCGGCATTCTTATTATTAATGGAACAGTGAATCAAATTGCATATACAGAGCAAAGCAAAGGCAAGAAAGATGCTAGTTTTCTAGCTAAGTTATTTAAATAATGTATACTCTTATGGAACAAATTACTATGATTGTTTATTTTATCATTTTAGGAATGTTTATAACAATCATGTTTGATACAATTAATGCTTTTTTTTCAAAAAAAGCATTAATCAATTATATTGTACAAGTTGTATTTTGGATTATAATGATTTTAATTTGCTTGAAAAGTGTAGATAAAATAAGTGATGGTCATTTGCCTATTTATATAATTTTGTTTTTTATAGTAGGATATTTCATATATGTGAAATTATTGAAGAAAAAATATATAGAAACATTGAATAAAATTAAGAGTCGCAAAAGAAAAATTGTTTTAATAATCTTGCCAGTCGAATTGTTTGGCTTTGTTAAAAGAATTTATAAGAAACACTTTATAAGGAGAAAAAAACATGAAAAATCGCTTGATAATATTGATATTATTACTTCTGATATTGACAACCACAATGTGGGGGTGCAGTAATGAGGAAGAAGAAGTAGATATATATGCTTCAATTTATCCAGTTTATTATTTGCTTACGGAAATAGTTCAAGACAAATTAACTGTAAAACAAATTTACCCTATGGGAAAAGACGTTCACGAATATGATCCAGGAACTCCATCTGCTTTAGTTAAAATGAATAAAGCTGATTTGATGTTTTATATCGGTGCGGGTTTAGAGGGTTTTATAGAAAAAGCAAAAACGACAGCTTTTAAAAATAGTAATCTTAAATTAATTGAATTAACTGAATATATTAAATTATGTGAACAAACTGAGGATGGTTATCAAGTTGTTGACAGTAATCATTCTACATCACATTTACATACTGCGGATACTCATGTGTGGTTAGACCCTTTGAGAATGGCAAAATTTGTTGATGTAATATTAGAAGAAGTTACGGCCTTTTATCCTGAACATAAAGATTTGTTTTCTGAAAATGCAGTAATTTTAAAGGACAAGCTTATAAATTTAGATAATTTATTTAACTCGGCTTTAAATGAAGCTAATTTAGAAAGAATTATGATTGTTGATCATGATTCATATCTTTACTGGGAAGAACGTTATGGCATCAAACGCATTAGAACAAGAAATGATAATGAGAGTTGTGATGTTGTTATTTCGGAAGTCATTCCAAATATTGAAAAAGCAAAGTCATATAATATCAAATATGTTGTTACCACAGCCAATGAATCAGTATGTAGTATTATCAATACATATGTAGAAGGTCTAGGAGCAACGATAAAATCTCTAAATCATTTAACAAGTTTAACTCAAAATGAAATTGATAATAATAGGGATTATATATCAATAATGAAAAAAAATCTTGAAACATTATTAGAAGTTTTTCCTGCGAAAAAAGAAATTAAATAATTTCGTTCAAAAGTCCAGTTGATACTGGATTTTTGAATTTTAAATAAAAGGTGGTTTATTTATAAAAGTACCCAAAAAGGTTGACATATCTAATTAATTATTATATAATAATAGAGCAATTAAAATGGAGAGGTAGCGAAGTGGCTAAACGCGGTGGACTGTAAATCCACTCTCTACGAGTTCGATGGTTCGAATCCGTCCCTCTCCACCATTTTATTTTTTAGGACCATAGCCAAGCGGTAAGGCAAAGGACTTTGACTCCTTCACTCTCTGGTTCAAATCCAGATGGTCCTGCCATTTTATTTTTAACAAGACATGTCTGAAATATCGATGAAAGTGAAATTTCAGGCTTATTTTTTTGAATTGTTGAAATTAATTCATTGAGTTAAGAAGTATAAATACTTGACCGCTCAAATGTCACTAAACATGGAGCACTGAAAGGAAACGATTTAAAAACCTAGTAAGGTAAGTTTAGGAAAGGGTATCGTTAATCCCTCCTATAATAAAAAGATTCTAGATGTAAGGCAGAATTAATAAAAAACAGTAGCAAAAACTTCTTTGTTTGCTACTGTTTTTTATATTTAATTAAAGTTTATTTGCTAACCACAGAAATACGTTTTTGAATATAATGGCCTTTCTCTGCCTCATCAACCATGGCAATAGCATAATCAGCATAACTTACTATGCTTTCTCCTTTTGAATTTAATATTAGTTCATCGCCTCCAAGTTTGTATTCACCAGTACGAATACCATCAGCTTGAAAATCTCCAGCTGGCGATAGTGATGTCCATTTCACATCTTTTCTTAAACGAAGGCTGTCTAATGCTTGATTATGAGCATTTGCAAGAGGTTTATAAATTTCCGGAAATCCTTCTAAATCCATAACTCTAATAGTATGTTTTGAATCAACGTAAAGTCCGCCAGCACCACCAACTATTAAAAGTCTAGTGTCAGTGTTTTTTACACAATCACAAAGATGACTTTGTGATTGTGTAATCTGTGATAGTTTGTCCAACTCCCAAACGCCGAATGCATTAATTACAACTTCAAAATTTTTCAAATCCTCTGCGTTAATATCAAATAAATCCTTTTCCAATACTTTAACTTTTTGATTTGATAGTTTACTTAAATCTCTAACAATGGCCGTTACATCATGGCCTCTGGCTATTGATTCCTCCATAATAAGTTTTCCTGCTTTGCCTGTGGCACATATGATTGCAATTTTCATATTTTGTATTCTCCTTTTATTAATTAATGTTGTTGTATTAACAATCATTACAACGACATTATATATTTTTATTGTTGTAATGTCAACAATTACAACAATAAAATATTAGAAAATGTTTTCACTGATGTAATAATTGACATTACAATAAATGGAATATATAATAAACTAAATATTAGGTAAAAGAAGGAGATTATAATAATGAAAATAAGTAGTAGGTTTAGCATTGCCATTCACATATTAATGTGTATAGATGTTTTCAAACAAGATTATAAAGTTACAAGTGAATTTATTGCATCAAGTGTAAATGTCAATCCAGTAATTATTAGAAATATATTAGGACAATTAAAGGAAGATGGTATAGTTGAAGTAGCTAGAGGAACTGGTGGAGCAATAATCATTAAGGATTATAGTAGTTTTACATTACTTGATATTTTTAACTGCGTTGATAGTTTAGAAAATAATACGTTATTTGGATTTCATGGAAATCCTAATCCAGAATGCCCAGTTGGCAAAAATATTCATTTTGTTGTTGATGGATATTTAGAAGATAGTCAAAAGGCATTAGAGAAACAACTAGCAAAAACAACATTTAAAGAATTAATTGAGAAAATGAATAAAAAATTATAAATAGTAATATTTTATGAAAATCACTTTTTTACATATAATAATTATGAAATTGTTTTATATATAGCATGTTAATATTTAACTTGTAAAACAACAACAAAAATGTTATAATTATAGAAATTAATGGATGGTGGATTTATGAAAAGTAAAGCGCTGAGAATAACTTTTTTTCTTTTAGCAATAATAACGGTTTTTTTGATATTTATGTTAATTAGAAATCAAATTGTTGATATCATAAAATTTGCTAAAGTCAATGACCGTCAAGGAATGAAAGATGTTATTACTAATCATGGTGTATGGGGAGTATTATTAATTGTTGTCGTTGAAGCTATCCAAATGATTGTTGTATTTATACCAGCCGAATTTATTCAAATAGCCGCTGGAATTAGTTATCCTTGGTACTTTGCTATTTTATTTTGTTTAGTAGGTATCTTTTGCGGAGCAACGATTATATATGTTTTAGTTAATGTTTTAAATTTAAATCGCACAATATTTTATAAAAGTTCCAAAAAGCTTGATGATATGGTATCACGTAAAAAAGCAAATGTGACTACTCAAACTTTAATGTATTTGTTATTCTTTATGCCAATTATTCCTTTTGGAGCTATTTGTTATTTTGGATCATCTACAAAAATGAGTTATAGGCGCTACATAATAACCTGTGTAACAGGAGTAATCCCGTCTATCTTGTCTTCAATTGTTGTTGGTAATGTAGTTATTAATAGTATTGGTAACGGGAACACCTGGATTTGGGCATTAGTTATTGTTATTTTGGCAGCAATTGTTTTGTTTGCTGTTTTAACATTAATTTTAAAGAAAAAATTCTTTGTTAAAGAAACTAATAAATATCGTCCAAATGGAATAGTTTATAATATTCTTTATTATATATTTTCAATGTTTTTAAATTTAAAATATCGTCCAAAAATTAACAGAGAAGGATTAGAAGATGTTCAAGGTCCTGCGTTATTTTTGATGAATCATGCTTCTTATTGGGATTTCATTTTAGCCGCAAAAGTAATCTCGCCTCATCGTGTAACAGTGGTGACCAATCGATATTATTTTCGTAATAAAAGATATAAATTCTTATTTGATCGATTAGCTGTAATTCCAAAACGTTTATTTTACCCTGATTTGCAAACAACAAAATCAATTTTAGGTGCTAGTAAAGCTAATCGATATATTGTTATGTTTCCTGAAGGAAGATTATCAACAGATGGAACGAATTTCAATATTGTTGAGGGAGCAGGGGCATTACTGAAAAAAATGCAAGCTCAACTGGTTATTATGAATATTCATGGAAATTATATGGCTAAACCAAAATGGGCTAAGAAATCCCGAAGAGGAATAGTTGAGATAGGCGTCAAGAAGAAAATTTCTTCTGAAGAAATTCAAAATTTAAGTATAGAAGAAATCGAAAAAATAATTAATGAAAATATAGTATATAATGATTTTGAATATGCGAGAGAACATAATTTAAAATATCGTGGAAGCAAGTTTGCTGAAGGTTTAGAAGGAATTTTATATTACTGTCCTCATTGTCATAAAGAGTTCACAATGAAAACTAAAAAGAGTATCATTTCATGTTCACATTGTGGTTTTGCTGTAACTCTTAACAATAATTATCAGTTCTCTGATAATGTTCATAATATTCATGATATTGCACAGTGGAACAAACTTCAAAAGAAATATGAAAATAATAATCTCCAAAATGAAGATTATAAATTAGAAACATTGGTTAAGGTCAAAAAACTAGACCCAGTTAATGCACAGTTAGATGAATATGGGGAAGGTGTATGTATCCTTACAAAGGAGCAATTTACTTTTAATGGAATGGTTAATAATAATGGTGTAACTTTCAATATACCAACTATAAAGTTAAAGGCATTACCATTTAGTGCTAATGAAGAATTTGAATGTTATTATGATAATATTTTATATTATTTTTATCCAATTGAAAATCCGCAAATATGTGCAAAATGGTCACTTACACAAGATTTAATATATCAGATGGTTAAAGATAATGAATAATAACAAAGTGATTGATATTTCTAAGAAAACATTTATAAGTGTAATTATCATCTTAGAAATATTAGTAATTCTCACAATTGTTTTGACTTATATAATTCCTAAGGGAGAGTTTTATAAGGAAATAGATGGTACAGTTAATTTTGGTCAATACTATTTATTAGAAAATCAATCGGGTATTAATATTTTTAAAGGTATATTTGCTCCGATTTTGCTTTTATTGAGTAAAGATGCTATAGGCATTATAATGTTGTGTTTATTTTTAATTGTTGTTACTGCAAGCTTTCAAGTTATGAGCGACAGTGATGGAATGAAAATTATTGTTCAGAAACTAATAGATAAATTCAAAGGTCATAATTATATACTTATTGCGATTATTGTTTTGATTTTTATGGTATTTGGTTCCTTCTTTGGCTTATTCGAAGAGGTTTTAACCTTACTTCCAATTATCCTTGTTTTAGCAATATCGCTTGGCTATGATTCTTATACAGGTTTCTTAATGTGTGTTTGTGCAACTGGTTTTGGGTTTGCTAGTGCAATAACAAATCCGTTTACTATTTTGGCTGCGTCAGCCATTATTAAAGCTTCTCCTATTACTAATATATGGTATCGTATTGTTATATTTATTGTGATGTTTTGTTTGATATATTCCTTTATAATGATTCATATAAAAAGAATTGAAAAGAATCCTAAAAAATCACCAACATATGAAAAAGATTTATTGAAACGAGAAAACTTACAAACTTATGTATATGAAGATAGTGCTTCCACAAAAAGAACATTTAAAGTTTATGTATCTTTCTTATTGATAGTTTTATTATCAATAATCACTATAACCTCAATTTCTTTTCTTCGTGGTTTTACTGTCGTTTTTTTAATTGCTATATTTTTAATTGGTGGATTACTTGCAGGTTATTTGGCAACAAGAAACATTCACTTTGTTTTGAAAAGTTTCTTAAAAGGGGCGCTTTCAGCACTACCAGCTATTTTAATGGTTTTAATGGCTTCTAGCATAAAATTTATATTAGAAGAAGGACATATATTAGCAACAATAACTAATAGCATTTCGTTACTAATTGAAGGCAAACCAAGCATTATTGTTATATTAATAATTTTCGTAATTGTCTTAATACTAGAATTTTTCATTTCTTCATCAACAGCAAAGGCTGTTTTTGTAATGGGAATTTTGTCAGGTGTATCTTTGGGGTTGTCCAAAGAGTTAGTAGTATTAGCATATGCTTTTGGAGATGGCTATACTAATTTATTGTTTCCAACCTCGCCGGTTTTGTTAATAGCCCTTGGTATGACTGGGGTTAGTTATACCGCTTGGATTAAAAAATCAAAATGGCTATTTTTAATCACATTTTGTTTTGTAATTGGGTTTTTATGTTTTGGAGTTTTAATTAACTATTAGAAAAAATCTATTTAAATAGTATAAATAAAACTTTATTTTTAATACGTATTATAGTATAATTGATATATATTTAGGAGGATAAAATGGAATATATTGGATATAAAATAAGTTGTAATCAAGAAATCTTCGAATTGTATTGTGAGTTTCAAAAAGAAGAAAATTTTTTCAAGCGAATGAACTATGAACAATTTGCAAAGCATTTATTAAATAATGAGCAGTTTCAAAAAGAAGGAGCATTTGTTGCTTTGAAAGATGGCAAGGTAGTAGGTTTTGCTGGTGCTATAGTACGTGAAGTAGACAATGATAATCCTAATGCCTCTGGGTATATACATACTTTTATTGTTAAAAAGGAATGTCGTCGTCAAGGAATAGGATCAAATTTATTACAACTTTGTGAAGATTATATAAAAAAATCAGGGCGCACTTCATCTAGATTAGTATTTATAAGTCCAATTAACTGGACATGGTATATTCCTCATACAAATTGCCATGAGCACCCAGGAGCTCCTGGTATTCGCATTAATAGTGATATGTATTTGTTCTTATATCATCATGGATACAGTATTAGCAGTATTCATGAAGGCTTCCATTTACCACTTGCTCAATATGAACTTCCAAAGGCTCTTGTTGAGAGAATGAAAGAAAATGAAGCAAAAGGGTTAACTATAGAAATATATAATCCTGAGAAACATTTTGGAATTGAAGATTTTTGTATTAAAATTAATAATGCCGGCTTTGCTGGCTCTATAAGAAAAAATTTAGCAAAGGAGAAACCAGATCCATTTCTGGTTGCCAGCGAAAATGGAAAGGTTGTCGGATGGACCGGAGCAATGTATAATGAGCCAAGTGGACGTGGACATTTCGATGGCATTTGTGTTGATCCAGACGTTAGAGGTGGCGGCTTAGGTAAATCTTTATTTGCAATGCTATGTTATGAATCTAAGAAAAATGGTGCTCAGTATATGACTTTCTTCACGGGACTTGAGAATCCAGCCCGTTATATATACTTAAGCGCTGGTTTCAAAATTGGTCAGTCTTTTGCAGATATGAAGAAACCTTTATAATTTAATAATATTATTAAAAAATTTAAAATATATATTATCATAAATATATTTTAAACGATTATATTAAAGGAATTCGAAAAGGAGAATTGAATGAATATCGAAAATAAAAAATCAATTATTAATGTGATTTATGCTATTTCGTTTTTTTATGCTATAGTTAGCACGTTTAGTTTATTGACTAATGCAATTAATGTATCAGAATATATACCAGGAATTACGGGATATGGGCCAATTTATATGGAGAATTTTCGAAAAGAAATGGTAGAATTGTGTACTATAGGTGCGGCTATTTCTATAACAGGTTTAGCTTTCTTTATCGTATCATTGTTTCTTAAACATAATAAAATTTTTGATATTATACTATCAACTGTTATTCCATGTATAATCATAGGTTTGCTAGTTTCAATATTTGTAGCTAAAAATTGGATTGGGTTAGTGTTCTATGATTCGAAATTTTATACACATTTATATGATTATCAATTATACACTCAAGCACAATCTTTGTATATTCAGCAAGCTATAACCATGACGTTACTATATGGTATTTATATTTATTTTATGTGCACAAAGAGGTCTATTAAATAAATATTATAGTTCTAAAAAGAAATAAAATTATAAAAGTAAATAAAACAGGTGAGTTAATTAGACTCACCTGTTTTATTATAATTGAATGGATGCTATTCGCTACAATTTTTCTTGAAATCTACAATTTCCAATAGAACACTTAATAGAGTAAACAGATATATCATAGAATACTTTAATATAATAGCATCAAATTTATCGATGCAAGCAAAAAGCGTATTAGAAAGCATTGTCATAATATTTAACATAATTAGTTATATAGACGATAGTAAATAACATGATATCTACTTGAGTGCTGGATTTAAAATTGGCCAGTTTCGCTGATATGGAAAAATCTTTATAAAAATACAAATTTAGTAATTTTTTATATAATATTAATAAGTCTAATTTTCAAGACTTATAATATAATAATTTAAATAATATTTGCGACAATCATAATAAAATATGGTTGTTATATATAGAATAATATTTTTAAACACTATAATGAATCAAATTTTATTATTAATAACAGTTCAAAAAATGTTGAAAAATGTTGAATTACAATTTTTTTTATGATATAATAGTATAAATACGTTTTCATGGTTTTTTTGTTATCTATCATATTATTATAAATTCTACATTTTTAAAATACATACTTATTAGAAATTAGTCAATTGAAATTTATTTGTAAAAGAATTACAAATTGAGAATTTAATTAGTGAACTTATTATTTAATTATAAACAATTAAAAATAAAGGATTATAAGTTAATGCTTATTAAAAATTAATCACATATTATATGGAGAATATTCTATGAAAATAAGAAATGGAAAAAAAGATAATTTAATATTTATGATAAAAAAGATTTGGCAATATGATAAATCAAGATTTTTTATTTCTTTTATTAATCTCTTAATTTTTATAAGCGTTGGAACATTTCTTCCGATTTATTTTATGAAATATATGATTGACTCAATTACAAACTCTGCAAAATTATCTGAAATACTTGTATTTGTTGCAATTTCCCTATTGGCCTACACTATTCAAAATGCTTTTACTAAGTGGCATGATAATATATTTATTCCTCATTCAAATATAAAAATAAAGAATAATATGCAAAATTATTTATTCAAAAAAATAGTTGATTATGATTTGATTAATTATGATAATCCAGATTTTTATGATAAATATATAATTGCTAATAATGAGGCAGATACTAGACTAATCTCATTTTATGATTCAATATACACTTTTATCGCAAATATCTTTGGTGTTATAACAATTATATCAATTTTAGCTGTTCTTGATGTTTATATGATTGTATTTGCCACAATTCCATTTATTCTTTCAATCTCGTTTTCTTTTTTAAAAAATAAAAAGGTATACAAATTTAACTTAAAAAAAATGAAATTAAATAGAAGAGTAGAACATTATAAAAGTCAATTTTATTTAAAAGAACCAAGTAATGATTTAAAAATAACCTTACTTAATGATTGTCTTTTAAAACACTATAATGAAAGCCTAGATGATATAAATTTATTAATTAAAAAAACTAGTTGGAAAATAGGGTTAATTGATTTTTTGATTATTGATGTTGTTCAAAAAAGTATTTTTTGTGGTACATTAATATATTTGGTTTTTCAAGCATTGGTAAAAAAGATGCTTGCGGGAAGCGTTGCTAGTTTATATATGTCAATTGAAAATATGACTTCACGATTAACCAGTATATTTAATATATTACCAGAAATACAACGCCACAGTCTATATATAGGAAATTATAGAGAATTTTTAAATTATATACCAAAAATAAAAAATAATCCTAATGGAATAGTAATAGAGAAAAATTCAAC
>JAVBLL010000022.1:0-51552 GCA_031553555.1 Bacilli bacterium | reverse complement strand
ATTGAGACTAAAAGCTAGAAAATTAACGATTGAGGAAAAGTTAGAAATAATATCTTATTGGAAAGAAAATAAAAAAGATATATGCTTAACAGCTTTTACGTATGATGTCACATATAGTCAGGTGACCTATTTAGTAAAAAAAGAAGGTATCTATGGTGAAAGTAGCGTAGTAAATGTGAAGAAGGGTGCCATAGGAAACATCGTGGAAATATGGGATAATGAAAATATTGAAGTTGATTTTTGCAATAGCACCAATAATTTTGCAAACATTGTTATGGCTGTTTCAATAAAAGATATAGAAGTTAAAAACTAATAAATGAGGAAGGAGAGAATTAAAAAATTCACCTTCTTTTTTTCATTTATAAGAAAAGTAAATTTTCGAATTATAATAAATCTTTACATTTCTAGATTTTTAAGATATTATATATCATATAAGAGGCTATATATGAATAAAAAATCTAATCTTTTTGTAACATTTGCTATTGTTATTTATGCAGTTTTATTTATTACTTCTCTAGTTTTTCATATATCTGATATTGGAAATCAATATGATATTTTGTGTATCATAATAATTTCTATAACAGTAATTTCAGCTATTATTTGTTTAATATTAAGTATAATTGTAATCAAGAAAAATAAAAAACGATTAGACATTCAACAAATGCTTGATAAAATGGATGACATATATAAATACGCACAAGAGAATACCCCAAAATATCAAAAACTAACTAAGAGATGGATGAAGATTACGATATTTTCAATTATTGTTTTTTCAGTATTGTCTTTATCTGCATCACTTGCTATTTTACTTTTGGATTATAGGTTAGTATTATTGTCAGCAATTTTTTTTGCTTTTTTCATTCAAATTTTATATGCTACTATTGGACATGAAGATGTATATAAAAACATAGAAGTTTTAAAAACAAATGAATATGGTTATTTGTATGAAATTTGTAATTATTGTGCTTTGTCCTTACAAGTGAAGAAAAAAATAATATTACATGCTATTAACAATAATGACATACTTGTTTCCCAAAAAAATCGCATCATTCATATTATGATTGGAAATGTCTATTTTCAACTTTTTAATGAAGAGGAATGGAAAGCTGTCTTTATGCATGAATTATCCCATGCAAAACACGGTGATTCATTGGAAGGCGAGAAGAGTGCGCAGTTTCATAAATATATTAATAAATTAAGCACATATAAAAACAACATATATACATATACAGCAATTTACTTTTTAATATGGATAATTAGCAAATATATGGAAATGCATAATAAATATGAATTAGTAAAAACATTGCAAGCGGAGATTTTAGCCGATCAAGAAGTAATAGATAGACATTTAGGACAAGCTCTAGTTAATGCACTTGCAAAAATGGCATGCTATAGATATCACGATATGCAACTAGCAACAGTAGCATTCTATGAACCGCAAATGCCTAATGCCCATTATTTCACTAATTTATATAATGGCTTTTTTGAGGTATATGAGCAAAATAAAAAACGCTGGTTAAATATGTGTATGATAGAAATGCCAGACCGCTTCCCTACTCATCCATCACTGAAAGATAGAATGAGTAAAGCTTGTGTTGAAGAAATACAAATTGATTTTTCAATGAATGAAACGCTTCAACAAATGGCTACTAAGAGAAAAAACAAATGTGATAAAGATTTATATGATGAACTATCTTATAATAATAAAGATTATGATTACTATCGTCAAAAACATTATTTACAATATTTTGATTTAGTAAAAGAATATGAATCGATGATGTCAGTTAATGATGAAACAACAAAAGAAAAAGTAGTGGAATCATTAGATGCCAATGAATTAGTAAAGTACGCCAGAGCGTATTATTTCATATGTCAGTATCAAAAAGCAGAGCAGTTACTTGATAAAGTATTAGAAGTTAGACCCGATGGGTGCCTTGCACTAAATTTAAAAGGCTTTTTATTACTGGATAGATATGATGAAACAGGGATAGAGTATTTAAAAAAATCCACCAAAAATTCCAATTACTTAGAAATTTCATTAGAGCGAGCTGGAACTTATATTTTATGTCATGGATTAAAAGAACAACTACAAGACATACGTTTATGGCAAGTTGCTAGAATTCAAGAAAAAATTGATTCATCAGATAGTATAAAAATAACTAAAAGAGGATATATAAAAAAAGAGTTAAATGCTACTGATAAAGATAATATTATCAAAATAGCCAAAAAGCATAAATGTGTTGAATTTATAAAATACATAACCAAATTACAAAGCGGTAAGACGAGATTTTTTATTGGAGTTTATTACAGTCGTCAAACTAGTAATGCGAATTTTAATAATGCTCAGGATGAGATATTTTTCTATTTGGATAATACAATGACTGAAGAAGACTTTGCTTTATATAGTTTAAATAATGATAAAAATGCTAAAATATTTCAAAAAAATAAAGCTACAAAAATATATGATAAGGTGTTAAAATAATTATGTTTAAAATTAGAAAAGCCACAATAGAAGATGCCTTTATTTTGGCTGATATTCTTTCCTCATCATGGAGTGCTGCTTATAAAGATATTATTCCGAGTCATGCAATTAAAGCAAGAAATGAACGCCGATTTGATATGTTTAAAAAAACGCTAATGGAAGAACATAGTAATTACTTGGCTTTTGATCACGAAATCGCTGTTGGTTTATTTCGTATTAGTGAGTGCCTGGATAAAGATATAAAAGGAGCTGGTGAAGTAGTGGCCATTTATGTTCATCCAAATTATTTTCGCCGTGGCTATGGAACCAAAATAATGAATTATGCCTGTCAGTTATTAAAAGATTTGTCTTATAGTAAAGTTATTTTATGGGCTTTAGAAGATAACTATAATGCTAAGAAGTTTTATGAAAAACAAGGGTTTATAATGGATGGTGCTAAAAAGGAAATGAATATTGGAAAACCTTTAATAGCTATAAGATTTATTAAGGAACTATAATATATAATAAGGAAACAATTATGGAAGAAAAAAACATTAATCAAATAAATAAAGAATATGACTTGCCCATCTTTGAAACAAAGAGATTAATATTAAGGCCTTTTAAAATTGAAGATGCTGCTGATATCTTTGAATATGCAAGTGATGCTGAAAATACAAAGTATATGCTTTTTGATACGCATAAGACCATTGAAGATGCTACTAGCTTCATTAATTTCACAATATCCAAATATAAAGAAAAGAAATATTTAGATTATGTTTTTGTCTTAAAGGATAGCAACAAAGTTATTGGAAGTGGCGGAGTAGGTTCATTGGACAAAGCCCCACATAATGTGGAAATTGGGTATATCATAAATAAAAAATATTGGGGAATGGGATATGCTAAAGAAGCAATAACAAAAATTATAGAATATTGTTTTCAAGTTTTAGATATTCATCGTATTGAAGGAAGACATTTTTCAGAAAACATAAATTCTGGCAAAGTTATGCAGAAACTAGGCATGAAATATGAAGGTGAACAGCAAGACAAAATATTTATACGTGGCAATTATATAAACATTAAAAATTACAGCATAATTAATCCTAAACATTCAAGGGAGTAATTAATTATTATAAGGAGACGTAAATGAAAAAATTATTAGCTGCCGGAAAAGCAGCAATTAAATCTATTATTTTTGGAATTTATAGTTTTATTAATATTATTTATAATAAAGCAGTAAAGCCAATTATGAAAGGAATATATAAATTAATTTATAATGTTATATATATTCCATGTAAATATATTTTTTTATTTTTTAAAAAGCTCTTTTATTATATTGTTTACAAACCAGTATTATATTTTTATAATTATATATTAAAACCCATATTTGTTTTTATTGTTAAATATATAATTAATGGAATAGCCTTTTTCATTTTTTGTCTTATAACTCTTTTTTGGAAAATATTAGTTTTTCTGTTTAAACATATTGTACTGCCTATTTATAATGGAACAATCTATATATCTATAAAAATTGGATATGCTATTTCAATCGCATTCAAATGTTTATATAAATACATAATAAGTCCAATATTATGGGTTATCAAGTATCTTGTAAAAGGGATATATAACATAATAGTTCAAATATCAAAGTTCATATATAAATATATAATTAATCCGATCATTAATATAATAAAAAAAGTATTCATATTTATTGGTAAACTAATCAAACAAATTGGTTTGTTAATATATAAATACATAATAAATCCAATATTATGGGTTATCAAGTATCTTGTAAAAGGAATATATAAAATCATAGTTCAAATATCAAAGTTCATATATAAATATATAATTAATCCGATCATTAATATAATAAAAAAAGTATTCATATTTATGGGTAAGCTAATTAAACAAATTTGTTTGTTAATATATAAATATTTAATTAAACCAATATATTTAATTATCAAAAGTTTTTTAAGTGGACTTTACTTTATCTTTTATTGGTTTTTTAAATATTGTTTATTATTAATTGAAAAAATTATGAATTTTATTTATCGCTATTTACTACATCCATTTTTTATATTAATTAAAAAAATATTTAATGTCATTATGCAGATAATGACATTAATAGGTAAAGGTATTAAAAAAATAAGCATTTTTCTTTATCATTCTATCAAAAATCTTTGCAAAGTAATATTATCAGTGATTGTTATTTTTTTGAGTAGCATTGTGTTTATCATATGGGGATTTATAGTTTATCCTTTTGTGATATTAACAACCGGTTGTTATAATGCTGCCTCAGTTGAGGCGACTATTATAAAAAAGACGTTTTTTCATCCATATTATATTTTTGAATATATATTCAAAAAAAATAAAAAAAGAACTGATGAAATAAAAGTTAATAAACCAGATTTATATAGTTTTTATTTCATTAAAAAAATAGTTACAATTGTTCCTTGTATTTTTTATTGTGTGGTGCTATATCCAATCAATTTCTTTATTGTATGTATTGAAGCGATTGTGATAAACAATTAAATAATATTAAAAATAAGAATCATCTTAGTTTGATATTTTAATAATTATTTGATATAATAATTATGAATTATTGAGGTAGATAAAATATGAAAAAAAGTATCAAATATTTTAAAATTGTATTGCCATATGTTGCTATAATTTTATCTGCTTTTTTATGTTCTTATTCTGTTAGAGCATTTATTAATAAAGCCGGATTGTTAACTGGTGGTGTATCGGGAATATCTTTGATTATTTCTCGTTATATAGGGATGTGGGTATATAATTTAGATAGTCTATCTGAATTGTTAGGTGATCCAAACCGAATGAATTTAGTTAATACTTTAACAAGTTTACTTTATTTTTCCTTTAATATTCCGCTAATCGTTTTAGCGTTTAGAAAACTAGGCAAAAGGTTTGCTATTTTATCAACACTATATATTGTTTTAAATAGTTTATTCATTCGCCTTTTACCAAATGAAATAATGAATGTCTTTGATTTAGGTGATAATAACGCCATTGCCTATGCTTTATTTGCTGGTGTTCTAAATGGATGTGCCATTGGTTTGGCATTAAATGTTGGTGGTTCAACTGGTGGCATGGAAATAATAGGGACTTATTATTCCAGAAAAAAACAAGTTTCAATTGGAAAGTTCTCATCAATAGTCAATGCTTGTATTATCACTCTAGGAGGAATCATTTTCAAAGAATGGACATTGATTTTATTTACTTTGGTATTAGTCTTTGTTAGTGGTAGAGTAGTCGATGCACTTCATCGATTCACTAATAAAATTATTATTAATATTGTGACTACCCATTATGATGGTATTACTGAGGCAATAAGTAAAAATACCCATTATAATAGTACTGTGTTGTTAGCCCGTGGTGGTTATACAAAAGAACATCGTAGTATGATAATGGTAGTTGTTCCAGAACAAAAAGTTGGTCAAATTATTGATATTGTTCAAAGTATTGACAAAGATGCTTTCATTACAACCACAGAAAGCAATGCTGTATATGGAAATTTCTATGTTGAGCCATTGAAATAGAAAGGATAAGTAATGGAAAAAGAATATAAAAAATTATTGAAAAATCGTCATTATTTGTTAATAGCCTTTGTGGCAATATTATTAATCACAAACATTATTGGCATTTTTTTATATAATGCTAAACCACGCTATTTTATTGGTGTTGATTTAGTAGGAGGCATTATTATTTTTATTGCTTTTATATCCTCAAACATTAGTTCCAGGGATAAATTGAAGGACTTAATGGATATATTAATAGTATATGGTGATGTTGCATTATTTAGAGAAAAAATGCTTGCTTTGCAGGAAAAAGCAAGTCGAAAAGAAGAAAAATATATTATTGATATATCAATAGTATTAACAGATATTATTGAAAACTATGAGTTTGTTAAATTAGATAGTTTTAAAATAATTCAAGAAGAATATTTGCACCTATTGCAAAATAGTATATATCGTTCAATATATTTAGCAGTTCATGGTTTATATATGAGCTTAGCACATAATGATCTTTATAATACATCATTAAATGAAGTGTACCGCATACCGCTGAAAGATGATTTTATAAAAGATATTATTGAAGCAGCAACTTATTTTCAAATAAAACAACTTCCAAGAAAAAAGAATTTCATTATTGATTGTATAAATAAAGAAACTTTTCCTAAAAGACAAAACCGCAATGTTAAACATTACAATAATTTAATAATAAAAAAATTGCAAACTTGGATGACAATTCTTTTATGGGTGAATGTTGCCTTTTTGGTTGTCAGTTTTTTTGTGAAAATATCTACACCTGTAGATATTTACTATGATGGTATAGTAAACTATGAAGAAATATCTAAACAATATTCTGGTTTATTAGAAGGAATCTTCCCAAGTGTTGATGAATTAAATGATTATGAAAACATTGATTTTTATTATCAGTATAAATATGAAGGATTATCAAATCAAGATTTACCAATGATGAATTATAGCACTTTTGCTTTAAAAGTGCAGTATGATGTTGGCGTGTATGTTGAAGAAATATCATATATTTCAAATAACTACATTATATTAGGAAATCTTTTAGATAATAAAATGAATTTCAGTACTGTCTATCGTAACCAATATTATATTTATGTTGTTGAATATACTGAATTAGAAAATAATGATAAATACAATCCAAGATTTCCTTACGAGTATGCCTTAATAGCTTTCTCGGATTATTATCATACAATTATTTATATGTATTATTCCAATGATTATACGATGGATGATACTAGTCCTAATGATATTATCGACTATTTTCCAACAAGTTTATGGGACAATTAAAATAAAAAAATAAAATCGCCACCTCTGTCATATAATGAAATGAGGTGGTTTTTATTTATTATTTAGTAGGGATAAAAGGAACGGGTATGAGTGCATTGGCATTGTCACTTTTTCAATTAGGTGAGGTAGTAATGGGCAGTGATAATGATAAACATTATTTCACTGAAGAAACTTTAATCAAGTATGATATCAAAATATTAACATTTGATAAAAATAATATTATTGATAATAGTAATGCAACGTTTATAATTGGATATGCCTATGGAGAAGAGAATGAAGAAGTATCATATATTTTTGAAAACAATTTAAAATACTTTTATTACGGAGATTTTATCAATACATATTTTCATGGAATCAAGATAGGAGTTAGTGGCACACATGGAAAAACGACTACGACATCACTATTGACACATATGCTTGAAAATGATAAAGTTTCAGCAATTATCGGAGATGGCACGGGAAAAGGCACTACTGATTATAAGTTCTTTGTTTTTGAAGCATGCGAATATAAAATGCATTTCCTACATTATGATTATGATTTTTTGATTATTAATAATATTGACTATGATCATCCTGATTATTTCAACAATCTAGAAGAGGTTATTAATGCCTTTCAAAAAGCGGCCATGAAGGCCCAAGTTTTAATTATTAATAATGATGATATTTCTAGTCAAAATATTATACATAGCCGAAAAGTGACATTTGGTTTAAATCATTCAAGTGACGTTAAAGGCGAAATAATAGAAAAAAATAATAATGGATATTTATTAAAAGTAGTCATTAATCATCAAGATTATTTGTTTGAAGTTCCATTTACTGGAGAACATATGATTTATAATTTCTTGGCTGCACTAACTGCATATTATATTAACAATGAAGATATTTCAAGTATTCAAGATAAAATAAGCAGTTTTCAAAAACCACGTCGTAGACAAGAAGAATATTATAAAAATTCTAACATTATTATTGATGACTATGCCCATCATCCAACAGAAATAAAAGCAACTTTACTTGCCGTAAAACAAAAATATCCTACACATCATATTTTTGTTGTTTTTCAGCCACATACATATAGTCGGACTATTTTTTTAAATCAAGAATTTAGAAACTGTTTTACTTTAGCAGATGAAGTATATATAGCTCCTACTTTCACTTCGGCTAGAGAAGAAAAAGATTTACTAAAAGATCAAATAGTTAATAATGTATTTGATCAATATTGTTTATATAATGAAAATACTTTAGCTTATTTTTTAACCATGGAAAATAGTGTGATTATTTTCATGGGTGCTGGAGATATTCACAATGAAATAAGAAAAATATTATAATAATTATTACTTCATCGGTCATAAATAGGCCGATGTTTTTTATTTTTGAATATCAAAATATACTATGAAAAATCATTATTTTTTCAGTTTATATTGGGAGGATGATGCTTTAGTGAATAAAATAGTTTCATATTGCAAATAAATAAACTAATTAAAATAATTATTATTTGACATAATTCGATTTATTTGATAATATGAATAACAATGTATATTAATATTTTAAAAATGGGAGGACATTAGAAATGAAATTATTAAAATCAATAAATGAAAAAATAAAAAGTTTTTTTGGAAAAAGAAAAATAGGTTTGAGAGGAAGACTTATTTCAACATTTTTAGTTATTCAAATAATTCCATTGATATTAATCGTAGTTCTTGCTTGGCAACAAATTAATACACTTGGAAAAACGCTAAAAGAAATGGCTGTTGAGGATTCGTCTATTGCTTTGAATAATAGCGCCGTTGAAAATATTGAAAGAATGACAACAGATACTGCAAAAAAAATTGCTGATTTTTTATATCAAAGAGATGATGATATTCTGTATCTTGCAAGTATTGTCCAAAGTGATGAGGCTTTTGAAAAGTTTTCGCTTGCTAAAACGGGAAGGGTAGTCAAGAAAAGTACTTGGTCTTTAGCAGAAGACAAAAAATCTTGGGTATCAAGTACGGTTGTTGCGCAATCAGAAAAAGGTCAATCAACAAATGAGGAAAATAATGAGCGAGATGGCTTTCACTATCAAGAACCAGATAATCTGGAGTATGTTAATATTCCATTATATGATGAAATAACTTTCATTGATAAAACAGGAATGGAAATTTATAAATATGTTTCAAAATCATCAACAAAAATAAACTTCCCTTTTGATGTGACTAATACAAAAAAAGATGTTTCAATAAAGAGCAATACGTATGTAAAGGCTGAGGATTATTATTCAAAACTTAGTAGTTTAGCTGCTGGCCAAATTTATGTTTCTGATGTAATTGGAGCATATATTGGAACAAATTATATTGGAATGTATGTTGAAGGCAATATTAACAAGGCGATTCAAGATCGAGGCTATGAAATTATATATGATCCAAGTGAACAAGCTTATGCTGGAAAAGAAAATCCTAATGGCAAACGTTTTGAAGGAATCGTAAGATGGGCAACACCGGTTGTTGACTTTAATGATAACATTATTGGTTATGTGACATTTGCTTTAAATCACGATCATATAATGGAGTTTGTTGATCATATTACGCCGATGAAGGAAAGATACACAGAACTGCCAAGTGCCTATGAAGGTAATTATGCATTCATTTGGGATTATAAATGCCGCAGCATTGCTCACCCTAGACATCATTCAATCGTTGGGTTTAATCCTAAAACGGGCGAATCACAAATCCCATGGCTTGAGACTTCAATTTATGAAGGATGGAAGTCTAGTTCGTTATCTAGTTGGACAAGTTATGTTTCTTTGATTGCTGAATTTGATAATCAATCAAGGAAAAAAGTTCCGTCTCCTGAACTCACAAAACAAGGTTTAGTTGGTCTTGATGGAAGATATCTGAATAATGCCCCGCAGTGTACGGGATGGATGGACTTAACAAAAGATGGAGGATCAGGATCGTTTTATATTTATTGGAGTGGGTTATACAAATTGACAACGGCTGGAGCCATTCCTTATTATACTGGTCAATATGCACCATCAGAAAACAATGAAAACTCAAAGAGGGGTTTTGGTTTTGTAACTATTGGAGCAGGTCTTGAAGATTTTACTCGTCCAGCAAGTGACACGGAAATACGATTAAACAGTGCTATGGAAAATAATCTTGGAGATACATCTTTAAAGTTGTTGGCTATAATGGTAGCATTGATTATTTTGGTAATAATTGTTGCTATATGGATTGCCTATTCAATAACAAAAAATATCACCTCTTTAATTCGTGGTATAACAAAATTCAAATCAGGCGAAAGACAATTTAGATTTAATTCGTTATCTAGTGATGAGTTTGGTACATTAGCTAATTCCTTTGACCAAATGGCAGATAGTATTGTTGATAGTGTAAAAGCTCCGCTTACTATAACAGATATGGAGCATAACATTATATATATGAATGAGGCAGGGTTAAAGTATAATAATAAAACTTTAGAAAATGTAATTAATCAATCGTATAGTGAAAATAGTATATATCCAGCAAATTCGGTTTATGATCCAATTGTTGCTTTAAATGAAAACAAGGATACAGAAATTTTCTATCAGGAAAAAAGTAATCATTATTTTAAGGGATCTGCAGATTATTTATTAGATAGTAAATTTAATAAAATCGGGTATATAATTACTACAAGTGATGTAACAGAAATACAAAATGCTAGAAAAAAAGCAGAGTCAGCAAATAAAGCTAAAAGTGATTTTCTATCTAATATGAGTCATGAAATTAGAACGCCATTAAATGCTATTATTGGTATGACATCAATTGGTCAGTATTCAATTGATATTGAAAGAAAAGATTATTCTTTAAGAAGAATTCAGGATGCATCTAATCATTTGCTTGGAGTTATTAATGATATTTTGGATATGTCTAAGATTGAAGCTAATAAGTTTGATTTATCAAAATCAGAATATAATTTTGAAAATATGCTTCAAAAAGTTGTTAATGTCATTAACTTTCGTATTGAAGAAAAGAAACAAAATTTCACAGTACATATAGACCATAGGATTCCTAAAATATTATTTGGTGATGATCAAAGATTAGCTCAAGTGGTTACTAATTTATTGAGTAATGCGATAAAGTTCACACCGGAAAAGGGATCAATCAAATTAAAAGCAGATTTATTAAAAGTAGAAAAAGATATATGTGAAATTCAAATATCAGTTATAGACACGGGTATTGGTATTAGTCAGGAACAACAAAGTCGTTTATTTACTTCATTTGAACAAGCAGAAACAAGTACTTCGAGAAAATATGGAGGAACCGGGCTTGGTCTTGTCATTTCAAAAAGAATTGTTGAAATGATGGAAGGCACAATATGGATTGAATCAGAACTTGAAAAAGGATCGACATTTACATTTACTTTTATTTCTTCATATGGTAAAGGCACACATGAAAGAAGATTACAACCAAAACTAGAAAACTTACGTGCTTTGGCAGTTGATGATTCTTATGATGTATTAGAGTATTTCCAATATATTGCTGAAGAATTAGAAGTAAAGTTTGATGTAGCATTAAGTGGTAATGAAGCTCTTGACTTAATTGAAAAAACTGGTGATTATGATATTTACTTTATTGATTGGAAAATGCCAGAAATGGATGGAATTGAACTTACTAGGAGAATAACCGCCAATAAAGATAAAAATGTAATAATTATTATGATGTCTTCAACGGAATGGAATATTTTTGAATATGATGCTAAAAAAGCAGGAGTTAGAAAATATTTGCAAAAACCTCTGTTTGTGTCAGATATTGCTGGTTGTATAAATGATTGCTTAACAAGCGATGAAAGAATGGATAATAATACTGTAAAAACTGCTGATATTGATTTCTTAGGGCATAGTATCCTTTTAGCCGAAGATGTTGAAATTAACAGAGAAATCGTATTGTCTTTATTTGGACCTTGTAATCTTACAATAGACTGTGCTGAGAATGGTGCTGAGGCAATTAAGAAATTTAAAGACAATCCAGATAAATATGATTTAATTCTTATGGATTTACAAATGCCAGAAGTTGATGGATTAGAGGCAACAAGGAGAATTAGAGAGATGGATAATCCTAGAGCTAAAACGATTCCGATTATTGCTATGACTGCAAATGTCTTCCAAGAAGACATTGTAAAATGCATTGAAGCGGGGATGAATGATCATCTAGGTAAGCCAATAGACTTTGATCAAGTGATAGAAATATTTAAGAAATATATGTCATAAAATAAATAATCAATAAAACACCTTCAAGAATTTTCTTGAAGGTGTTTTTTGGTCTATTAAAAAAAATAGAAAAAAATGTTGATTTTTTATCATTTTAATTATATAATAAATAAGTAAAAAAAGAGGGAGGACATATGAAGTATAGTGGAACTATTGTTAGAGGAATTAAAGCGCCAATTATAAAATCCGGAGATGATATTTGTGAAATTGTTGTTAAATCTCTTGCTGATGCGGCTAATGAAAGTGAATTCAAATTAAATGATAAAGATGTAGTTGCTGTCACAGAATCAATTGTAGCTAGAGCTCAAGGAAATTATGCAACAATAGATAACATTGCAAGTGATGTCAGTGAAAAGTTTCCTCAAGGAGTGGTTGGTTTAATATTACCAATATTAAGCAGAAATAGATTTTCATTGCTTTTAAAAGGAATTTCACAAGGAGTTAAAAAATTAATCGTTCAATTATCATACCCACAAGATGAAGTAGGTAATCCTTTAATGGACATTATTGCATTAGAAGAAAAAGGAATTAATCCATATAGCGATATTTTCACATATGAAGAATTCCGCAAAATCTTTCCTTCAACAAAACATCCGTTTACTAATTTAGATTATATTGAATATTATAAAGAAATTGGAAATTGTGAAATAATAATGGCTAATAATCCATTAGCTATACTATCATATACTGATCAAGTAATTGTTGCAAATATTCATAATAGAAAACATTATAAAAACATTTTATTGAAAAATGGTGCAAAAACTGTTTATGGATTAGATGAAATTTTAAATACGAGTATTAATGGCAGTGGTTACCATGAACAGTATGGTCTATTAGGCTCTAACCTTTCGGATGATAATACGATAAAATTATTCCCACGTAATTGTGATAAGTTGGTTCGAAATATTCAAAATATTTTGAAAGAAAAATATCATAAAGAAATCGAAGTGATGGTTTATGGAGACGGTGCTTTCAAAGATCCAAAAGGAGGAATTTGGGAACTTGCTGATCCGGTTGTTGCTGTTGGTTATACTAAAGGATTAGAAGGAACACCACATGAATTAAAATTAAAATATTTAGCTGATAATCAATTGAAAGGTTTGCAAGGAGAAGAAGCAAAAAAAGCCATGAAACAGATTATTAAAGACAAAAATTCACAAACTGAAAGTAATATAACTTTAGGTACAACACCTAGACAAATTACTGATTTGCTTGGAAGTCTTGCTGATTTGACTTCGGGAAGTGGAGATAAAGGTACACCAATTGTTTTAATTCAAAATTATTTTGTCAATTATAGTGATGAATAAAATAGTTTTTCAAGTTATTATTAAAATAAATAAAAAGGCCAGGATCACTGGCCTTTTGCTACGATTGTAGCCCTTGTATGTTGTATAACAATATTTTTATATTAAACATAACATTATATCTTACATACAATTATATTATGTGTTGATAAGACTTTTATATACATTTTTTTGTAATAATGATTTGGCAAATTTTAGTAAATAATAAATTATTTGTGATTACTTGTCATTTATTGAAAAATATGCTAGAATATATGTTAGATTAAGCAATTTGATTTAAATTGTAGTTTCTACATATAATATATAATAAATCAAAAATAGGAGTTTCAATAAATGAAAAAACTCGTTAATTATGACCATTTTAAGAAAATAGTTCTAGTGCTCTTTGATATTGCTAATGTTATCTTGTCAGGTTATTTATCATATTTGTTATTAGATGAACCAAGAGAGATTAATGAACAACATTTAATTGTATATACGATTATTTTGGTAGCTATTTCCATTTTCATTTTTTTCATTTGGAGATTATACAAAAGTTTATGGCGTTATGCTGGTTTAGCTGAAGCAGTCAGGATTTTTCTTGCAGCCACTACCATATTAATAATTAATTTAACTGTTGCTTTTATTACTCGTGATAATAATAGAAGTTATATGGAAATTAGTTGGTGTATAGTTTTCTCATTTGTTCATCTTTTTTTTACTTTAATAATTCGGTTCATATATCGCATAATTAGATATTGTAAAAATAGAAGCTGGTTGTTATTGAGAAAAAAAGGTTATATCGATTCTCGTACTCGGGTAATGATTGTTGGGGCGGGGGATGCTGGATTAAGTATAGTTCATGAAATTCATAATAATTCATCGATGAAAATGAAAACCATATGTTTTATAGACGATGATCAAAGGAAAAAAGGTAATTTGATTGAAGGAATAAAAGTGGTTGGTGGAATAAATGAGATTCCTGAAGCAGCTTTGAAATATGAAATTGACTTAATCATTATTGCGATGCCTTCTGTTAATAATAAAGTAATTTCTAATATTATTAATATAAGTCAAGAGACAAAATGTAAAATTCAAACTTTACCAGGATTATATCAATTAGTTAATAGGCAAGCCAATTTATCATTACTTAGAGATGTCAATATTGAAGACTTGCTTGGTAGAGAACCGATTTGTGTTAATTTAAATGATATAAATAATTATATAAATAATAAAGTAGTTTTAGTAACAGGTGGCGGTGGTTCGATTGGTTCGGAGTTATGCCGTCAAATAGCTAAAAGTAACCCTGAAAAACTAATCATTGTGGATATATATGAAAATAATGCATATGAGATTGAACAAGAACTAAAACATGATTATCCGAATTTGAATTTAATCGTTCTAATCGCAAGCGTAAGAGATATGAGTAGATTAGATGATATATTTTCTGTATACAGGCCAAACATTGTCATTCATGCTGCTGCTCATAAACATGTACCATTAATGGAAACGAGTCCCAATGAAGCCATTAAGAATAATGTATTTGGAACTTTAAATACAGCAAAGGTCTCATGTAAATATGGAGTTAATAAATTTATACTTATTTCAACCGATAAAGCAGTGAATCCAACTAATGTTATGGGTGCGACAAAAAGAATATGTGAGATGATTATTCAAACAATGAACAATAAATCACAAACTGAATTTGTTGCTGTCAGGTTTGGTAATGTATTAGGCTCAAATGGTTCGGTTATTCCATTATTTAAAAAGCAAATCCAAAACGGTGGTCCAGTAACGGTAACCCACAAAGATATAACAAGGTTTTTTATGACAATTCCTGAGGCGGTTAGTTTAGTTTTACAAGCAGGATCATATGCAAAAGGTGGAGAAATATTTGTTTTAGACATGGGGGAGCCTGTGAAAATATATGATTTGGCAGTTAATTTAATTAGACTTTCAGGGTTTACACCGGAAGAAGATATTAAAATTATATGCACTGGTTTAAGACCAGGCGAAAAACTATATGAAGAGATATTAATGGATGAAGAGGGACTGTCGGAAACTCCGAATAAACTTATTCATATTGGAAAACCAATAAAACTTGATGAAGATGAATTATTTAAAAATTTAGATTTACTATATAAATCTGCTTATCAAGAAACAAAGGATATGAAAACAATAATTCAAAATATCGTTTCTACATATAAGCCGCTTAATTAAAGTATATTTATCGTTTATTTTGTATATTATACTATGAGGTGGTATAATTTGTCAGATTATGAAAATTGCGTTATTTGTAACAAAAAAACCAAAATATTAAAAAATACTAATATATATAAGCGTAGTTATTATGTAGATGGTATTGGGCAACTTTGCTTAGATTGTTATGAATTTCATAAAAAAAATCAAAAAACATAATAGCGAATTAAATTTTCTACTAGTAAGCATATAAAAATAAAATACTTGATATTTTTTGTAGAATATGATAAAATAATATGAGGGAAGGTGATTTTATGGATCAAATAAAGATTTATGATATTGCTGGATCGGCTGGAGTTAGTCTTGCAACTGTATCAAGAGTACTCAACCATCCAGAAAAAGTTAAACCAGCAACACGTGAAAAGGTACTTAGAATCATCAAAGACAAGGGCTATAAGCCAAATGCAAACGCAAGAGGCTTGGCTAGTAGAAAATCAACAACAGTAGCAATTGTTGTTCCTACATTGACTAGAGCTTCAATCTCTGAAATGATTCAAGGCGTCCAAGATAGTGCTCGTAAATATGGATATATGATACGTCTATTTGTTAATGATAACCCTGAAAATGAAAAAGATATTTGGGGCGATGTAATTGCATCGAGCGTTGATGGCATTTTGTTTATGAATGATGAAATGAGTCACGAAGTATATGAATTAATTGAATATACTCCCGTTCCTGTTATATTTGTTAATTCTTTATCTAAGAAGCATGCCTTTGGAAGTGTCGGAATAGACAACGAAAAAAGCGCATATGATATTACAAAACAGATGATTGAAAAGGGTAATAAAAAAATTACTTTTATTACAACAAATCGTTTGTCTACAACTAATGATTTAAAAACGAATGGATATAAAAAAGCTATGTTAGAGGCGTCTTTAAAGCCAGAGGTCATCCAAACAAGTGGGCAAATTGGCGTTAATGAAAAATATTTTGATGAATATTTGGATACAAATAAACCAGAAGTTGTTTTAGCGGTTAGAGATTCTATAGCAATTAGTTTTCTTAACACTGCAATGAAAAAAGGTATTAGTGTTCCAAATGATATACAAGTAATTGGATTTCAAAATACAAAATATGCTGAATTATCCAATCCCAAACTTACTTGTGTGGAAACACCAATTTATGAAATAGGCAATGTTGCCATGAGTAAGCTAACAGAACTTATGAAAGAAAATACTGATGTAAAACCAACAAATACAATTGTTGATTATCAGATAATTTGGAGAGATTCAACTAAATAGAAACAGCGATAAAGAAAAAATATGTTTTTAATGTTTGTTTTAGAGAAATAGTGGTTGGTGAAAACTATGATAATTAAAAGCAAAAATACATCTTTGGAGTTTCAAATAATAATAAAGTGCCCATATTTTTATATGGGAACTAAGGTGGTACCGCGATTTTTCGTCCTTAGATTTCTAAGGACTTTTTATTTTTTAAGGAGGAATAATTATATGAATTTATACGAAGATTTACTTTATAGAGGTTTAATTAATGATATTAGTAGTGATGATTTAAAAAACAAATTAAACCAGGAAAAACTTACTTTTTATATCGGAACGGATCCAACGGGTGATAGTCTACATATTGGACATTTTTCATCTTTTTTAATATCTAAACGTTTAGCGGCATATGGTCATCATCCAATATTATTGGTTGGTGGAGCAACAGGTTTAATAGGGGATCCAAAACCCAATTCAGAAAGACCAATGATAACTAAAGAAGAAGTTAATCATAATATTGAAAAACTAAAAGAACAAGCCATAAGAATATTTGGCTTTGAAGTAGTCAATAATTATGACTGGTGCAAAGACTTAAATTTTATTGATTTTTTGCGTGATTATGGAAAATACTTTAATGTCAGTTATATGCTTGCAAAAGATGTTGTGAAAAGAAGAATTGATAATGGCATTACATACACAGAATTTAGTTATATGATTATGCAAGCTTTAGATTTCTTATATTTATATGAACATAAAAATTGCATTATGCAAGTAGCAGGTCAAGATCAATGGGGGAATATTACTGCAGGAATTGAACTAATTAGAAGAAAAATTGGCAAAGAAGCATATGCGTTTACAATGCCTTTAATTACGAAAGCAGACGGAACAAAGTTTGGTAAGACTGAGGGGGGCACGGTTTGGCTTGATAAAAACAAAACATCTAGTTATGAAATGTATCAATTCTTTTTAAATGTTGAAGATAGTATGGTAGTAGATTATTTAAAAAAGTTGACATTTTTAAATAAGGACGATATTGAAAAATTGGAAAAATCGTTAATTGAAGAAGCACATTTACGTTTACCTCATAAGGCTTTAGCAAAAGAAGTTATAACATTTTTGCATGGGGAAGATGAGTATAAACATGCAATTATGATTAGTGATGCTTTGTTTAGTGGCAACATCAAAAACTTAACTTATGAAGAAATAAAGGTATGTTTTATGGGACTTACAAATGAGGAAGTATCAGATGACATTAATATCATTGATGCTTTAGTATTAGTAAAAGCATCCTCATCAAAAAGAGAAGCAAGAGAGTTTGTTCAAAACGGAGCAGTGAGTATTAATGGCGATATCGTTAAAGATTTGAATTATATGCTTACGAGCAAAGAAGCTTTTGGAAATAAAACAACAGTAATTAGGCGTGGTAAAAAGAACTATTATTTATTAGAACACAAAAACAAATAGGAAAATATCATTTAATAATTTATATCATTTGTAGGTTGTTTTTGTTTATTCATTAAATATATTATAACATTTATTATAACATTTAAAAAACCAGTTTCTAGTTGATTTCATTTTGAATTCACTAAAAACTGGTTTTTTATTTTCAACAAGCCAAATTATAATTACGAATTGACATTAATGTTTTTACGTCCATATCCCATTTTCTTTTTTATTTTATTCATTTTTTTACTTGCTAAATAAGTTGCTTTTTGCCTACCTTCATTAAGAATGAAATCAAGCTCTTCAGAATTAATCCATTTATTATATTCATTTTGAACATGAGTCATTTCTTCTGCCACTATTTCAGCCAAATCACTTTTAAAATCGCCATAGCCTTTACCAAGATATTTCTTTTCAATTTCATCAAAAGTCATATTTGCAAGAATTGAGTAAATAGTCATTAAGTTAGATATTCCTGGTTTATTAGTCTTGTCATATCTTACTTGGGAATCATTATCGGTTACAGCCGATTTGATTTTCTTTTTTATGCTATTGATATCTTCTAAAAGATAAATACACCCTTTATCATTATCATCTGATTTATCCATCTTTTTTAAAGGGTTTTGCAAATCCATAATCTTAGATCCTTTTTTTGGTTCTAAACCTTCAGGTACTACAAATGTCTCACCATAGCGATTATTAAATCTCTCGGCTAATGTTCTGGTTAACTCCAAATGTTGCATTTGATCTTTACCAACAGGTACATAATTAGCGTCATACAAAAGAATATCAGCGGCCATCAAAGTTGGATATGTAAATAGACTTGAAGTTATACCATCAACTTGTTTTTTCTTTTTGTCTTTGTATTGTGTCATACGTTCAAGTTCCCCCATATAAGCAATACCTTGCATAATATAACCTAACTCAACATGGGCATGGACTTCTGATTGAATAAATAAGATTAAATTAGTTGGATTAAGTCCAACTGCCATATATAGAGCGCAAAGATTTTTAATGTTTGTTTGTAAAGTTTGCGGATTTTGAGGTGTTGTCAAGGCATGCATATCAGCAACGAAAATTAAAAATTCATAATCACTCATTTCATTTTGTAGTTTTACAAAATTTTTCAAAGCACCTAAATAATTCCCAAGAGTTGGAATGCCGGTTGGTTTAATTCCTGATAAAACTATTTTCATATTATTTTCCTCCGCTATTTATAATAATGGTTCCTTTATGACAATAATTTTATCATAATCTTTTTTAAAAAACAAGATGAAAACCATAATTAAACTTTGTTAGTACAAAGTTTAATTTTTTTATCAAAAGACATTTATATTAATTTCATGAGAACTATGAAAATAATGTTATTTATGTTATAATAAATAACAACTTATAGAATTGATGTAGGTGAAAGATATGACAAAAAAGCAATATATAAAAAATCCTACTAGGGAGTCATCCTTGCCCTATTGGAAGACAAAAGCAATAAAAAATAATAATATTATAGTTATAGATGATTCCAAAGATAGTAATGAAAATGGAGAAAAAGAACAATACTTTAAGTTATATCATTCACTCGAAGAAATTCCGGAATTTGTTTTAAAAGATAATTATTACTTTAAACAAGTAGACATATCAAAGGAAATTTTTGAAGTTGTCAATATCATTAATAATAGTTATGAAGATATAAAGGTTTCTAGTGTGCAAATGACTAGTTATATAAATAGTCCAGTTTTTGATAATGAATTATGGCTTTTTGTAATGGAAAAAAATAGTCATAATTATGTTGGTTTATTAATTGCTGATGTTGATAAAGTAATTAGTGAAGGTATTATTGAATGGTTGCAGGTGCTGCCTAATTATCGTAATCAAGGCATAGGTAAAGCGTTGGTTTGTAAGTGTCTTAAAATAATTAAAAAGAAAGCGTTATTTGCGGTTGTTTGTGGACAAATGGAAAATACAACAAATCCTTTAAAAATATATGAAAAATGTGGATTTAATGATTTAAATTTATGGAATATCTATAGAAAATGACAACAAATTTTGTGTTTTTTTTCAAGGAAAGCGCTTGAAAATCAAAAAAAACCAGCAAAATAGCAAAAACGCTTTACAAATACACTATATTAGTGTATAATTAAATAAATATTTTCAAAATATTTGTAATGGGAGGAGAAAATATGAAACAAATCAAGAAAATTATGTTTATTAGCTTAACTCTTGCGCTTGTATTGTCATTAGTTGGATGTGGTACAAGAGGTAGAACTGGCGAGTATACACTTCATGAATACATGGAGGCATCTCCATTGAATTGGAGTTCACATGCATGGGAAAAGAGTAACGATTCATACATTCCTGGCTATACAGAAATGGGATTCATTGATATTATAATGAATGAAGCTGGCAATGGTTATGAGTGGGCTTATGAAATGGCAACTAGCGTAACAGATGTTACGGCTACATACGAAGAAAATGAAAAATACGGAATCGATCCTAAAGAAGAAGGTCGTGTTTGGGAAATAAAATTAAATCGAGATGCAGTTTGGGCTGATGGTAAAAAAACAGCAATCAATGCAGACACATATATTTATTCAATGCAACAATTATTAGATCCAGAAATGCAAAATTATCGTGCTAACAATTATTGCGTTGGTGATGCAGCTTTATACAATGCTGAAAACTATTATTATCATGGGGCAGAAAAGAAAGCTAACGTAGTTTATGATTGGGATGATGATGGTCAAATACTTGACAATAAATTTACTGAAGGAACTTCGGAAGTTATATTTAATTCTGCTGATACTTGTCAATTTTTTGGTGATACATTTAAAAAATACTATGATGCTTATAAACTAGGAGACTCTATTGAAGGGTTATCTACATATATTGATGGTAAAGATCATATTGTTGACGCTGAATTAGCCGCGCTATTAACACTAGCAGCAAAATCATTTGGTGATAATAACCCAACTGCATATTATGAATTTTGTAGTTTTATGCGTCCAATGGATATCGTTGAATGGTCTGAAGTTGGATTAATTAAAAAAGATGAGTATACTTTATACTATATTACTGCTGCTGAAATTTCCGAATTCTATTTCTATATTGCAATGTCAAGTAATTGGATTGTATACAAAGATTTATATGAAAAGGGGAAAAAAGAAGTTAATGATTTAATAGCTACAACATATGGTACAAGTTTAAAAACTTATATGTCATTTGGTCCATATAAATTATCTGCATATCAAAAAGATAAACAAATGACATTTGTAAAGAATGATGATTGGTATGGTTGGAGTGATGGAAAGCATGTTGGTCAATATCAAACAACAAAAATCGTTTGTGATATTATTAGTGACCATAATACACAATTATTGAAGTTTAATAAAGGTGAGTTAGATTCAGTATCATTATCAGCCAGCGATATGGAAAAATATCGTTTCAGTGATAATTTATTAAAGACTGATGAAACATACACAATGCGTTTCATTTTCAATACTGATAAAACAGCATTAAAAGCATTAGAAGGAAGTAGCGGAAAAAATAAAGTTATATTATCATATTATGATTTCCGTAAAGCTTTCTCACTTTCAATTAATAGAGAACAATTTGCAACGGAAGGAACTGCTGGACATAAAGCAGCCTTTGGGTTACTTAATACTTTATATTATTATAATGTTGAAAAAGATGCAGAATCAATTTATCGTTATACAGATGAAGCAAAACTTGCAATTTTAAAAGTTTATGGATTAGATCAATCCTTTGGTGAGGGTAAAACTTATCCAACAATGGATGCAGCATTAGAAGCTCTTACAGGTTATAATATTACTGAAGCCAAGGCGTTATTCCAAAAAGCATATACTGACGCTATAGCAGCTGGTGATTATACTGCTGGACAAGAAATTGAAATTCAAGTCGCAGCTTCTGCATCTGCTCTAACTGAAGAAGATAATACACAATGTCGATTACTTCAAACTTATTTGAATGCTGCTACTGAGGGAACTGGTTTCCAAGGTAAAATTACGATTACTTTCACTGGAAGTCACACTAATCGTTATACAGCAGTTGCTAATGGTCAAGTTGAAATGGCTCGTGGTGCTTGGGGTGGTGCGGCTTACTATCCATTCTCAGCAATTCGTTGCTATACTGACCCTGATTATGCGGATATTCATGAAGCTGGTGGATTTGACGCAACAAAAGAAACAGTTACTATGACTTACAAGTTTGATGGTGAAACTGAAGAAACAATTACTGCAACTTACCAATGGTGGGCAAAATCTCTTAATAGTAAAGGAACTTATAATTTAGCTCCTTTAGATGTAAAACTTCATATTTTATCTTGCTTAGAATATGAACTAATTAATGGATATCATTTCATCGTTGTTACAAGTTATGCTGACGTAAGTATGTATTCATACAAAATTCAATATGCAACTACTACATATAATATTATGTATGCATATGGAGGAGTTCGTTTTATGACTTACAAATATGATGATCGTGAATGGTATAATTTCGTTAAAGAAAATAAAAACCAATTAAGTTACGAATAATAATTTATAAGCGTTGTTATAACGGGATGTGGGTAACTACGTCCCGTTATGCAATTATAAATATGGAGGAAAAATATGTTAAAATATGTATTAAAAAGAATAGGATTAATGTTTTTAACCCTTTTTATTATTTTCGTAATTTGTTTTGTTTTTATTAGACTTTTAGAACCGCCTACTGCGTTATATGGAAATGAAAAAGCTCGTGAAGAAGCACTTCGTGCAGCTTTAGGATATGATAAGCCGATTATTGTGCAGTTGTTGATATATTTGAAAAATATCTTCTTACATTGGGATTGGGGATATTCATGGAAAATAGATTACTTGACGCCAGTAACACAATCAATATCAAGTCGTTTAGCACCAACAATTTTAATTAATGTTTATTCATTAATATTTTCTGTTCCGTTAGGAATAGGATTAGGCATTTTTGCTGCTTTGAAAAAGAATAGATGGCAAGATCATTTAATCTCAACTTTGATAATGATATTTGTTTCAGTTCCGTCCTATGTCTATGCTTTTTTAGTCCAATACTTTTTAGGTTTTAAATTAGGTTTGTTTGACTTAACGATTTTATCAATTGATAGTGCGGGTTCATGGGGATGGTTTTCCCCAAGTATGACTTGGTCAATGGCTCTCCCAGTATTGGCACTATCTTTTGGAACAATTGCTGGTTTGGCTCGTTTTACTCGTGCGGAACTTACCGAAGTATTAACTAGCGAATTTATGCTTTTAGCCCGTACCAAAGGCTTAACAAAGCGTAAAGCAGTGACGCGTCATGCATTGAACAATGCCATGGTGCCAATTTTACCATCGATTATTTCAATGTTTGTTGGAGTTTTAAGTGGTTCTTTAATAATCGAGGCTATCTTTGGAGTGCCTGGTATTGGAGCGCTGTATATAAAGTCAATTCAACAATTAGATTTAGATTTATTTATGGGTATAACAATGTTTTATACAATTATTGGTTTGTCTTCTACAATATTGATTGATTTAAGTTATGGATTTATTGACCCGAGAATTAGAATGGGGGCGAAAAAGTAATGAATAAAAAACAAATAGATATGTCAAAGGAAATGTTTGATTTTGTTCAATTGGATGAAAGAATATTCGATACTAAATTTGAGACCAAACCAATTGGATATATGCATGATGCTTGGATCCGTTTTAAGAAAAATAAAGCGTCAGTTACCGCAGCAATAATCATTATTTGCATAATCCTATTTTCTTTAGTTGCACCATTAATCTCAAAATATGATGTTTCAGATTGTGATTCCGTTTATGTAAATCGTATTGCACGTAGTAGTGTCTTAGAAAATGTCGGTATTGCTACAGGTAGAAATAAAAGAGAGTTAAATCATAAAGGATATTCTTTTTATATGAGTATTGGCATTGGAGCAGAAGATAAAGATGGTACTGGTGCTACATGGGCTGAAGGGGAAAACAATGAGTTTAATCCGATTTACAAGACAGGTAGTATTCATAGTTCATCTGGTAAAGACATGGTGGATGTTAAGATAGATGCCTATTTGTCAATTGGTTTTCGCTATATAACAGTTAGTAAAGAGGGCCTAGCAGCCATTGAAAAATTTGAAGAAGAAACAACATTAAAAATTTTGTATCCGATAATTGATGAAAAAGCCATACTTAATCCGGATGCAGTGAATAAAATATATAAATTTGGAATGAAAAATCCAGGTAAAGAAAGAGCTAATTATTGGTATATTCATAACGAAAATGGCGATCCACTAGATGAAAATGGAGTGGTTATTAACTCATTTAAATTAGCTTTATATCCTAATTCAAATGAACTTCCAAAACTTGTTAGTAATTATTTATATGATGAAGAAGGAAATGTAGTATTCGCTAGTGCTAAAGATGGCGATATGTATGAGATTAGAGTTTTATATTGGAATTATTATCGTTATTATAATTATATGTCAGATACATATGGTAAAAATTTCAGTTATGCTACTGGAACAGATAATGAAGAAGATCCAACAATTAGTAATTCTGTTTTAAAAGCATATTTAGATGCCCCAAAAACAAGTTTTACACTAAAAGGATATACACCAGAACATCTTTTTGGAACAGATTCACAAGGGTATGACATTTTTGTTCGTTTAGCTAGTGGTATTCGTTTATCATTAATTTTATCAGTTTGCGTTTCAGTCATTAACTTATTTATTGGTGCCATATATGGTGCTATTGAAGGTTACTATGGAGGAGCTATTGATATGGTTATGGAGCGTGTAGCTGATGTTATTTCTGGAATCCCTTTTATAGTTGTTGCTACATTATTCCAGCAACATTTGGTGGCAACAAAAAAAGTTAGTTCGTTTGTGGCACTGATATTTGCCTTTGTGCTCACAGGGTGGATTTCAACAGCCTATCGTGTGAGAACACAATTTTATCGTTTCAAAGGACAGGAATATATTTTGGCAGCTCGAACGCTGGGTGCTAAGGATGGCCGCTTAATGTTTAAACACATTTTTCCAAATACATTAGGAACATTAATAACTTCATCTGTACTAATTATTCCAAGCGTTATTTTCAGTGAATCTATGCTTTCTTATTTAGGAATTGCTAACTTGCAAAGTTCAACAATGACTTCTTTGGGAACAATGTTATCTAATGGACAATCATATATGCAAGATTTCCCTCATTTAATCTTTTTCCCAGCTATAGTAATTTCCTTGTTAATGATATCATTTAACTTGTTTGGTAATGGTTTACGTGATGCGTTTAACCCATCATTAAGAGGAGTGGAGGAATAATATGGAAAAGAAATTAGAAGTAAAAAACCTAACTATCTCCTTTAGAACTAATAACGGTAAGGTTCAAGCGGTTCGTGATATAAGTTTTGATTTACATGCCGGAGAGACACTTGCAATAGTGGGCGAGTCAGGATCTGGTAAATCAGTAACGTCACGTGCTATTCTTGGTATTCTTGCAGGTAATTCGATTGTTGAAAATGGGGAAATTATTTATGATGATAAAGACTTATTAAAAATAGCTGAAGAAGATTTTCATTTCATTCGTGGTGATAAAATTGCTATGATTTTCCAAGACCCTATGTCTAGCTTAAATCCAATTATTAAAATTGGTAAACAATTAACAGAAGCTATGATTTTAAAAAGCGTCTTAAGAAGAAAAGAAAATGCAGATATATTTAAAAAGAAAACTAAGTTATTAAAAAAAGTAATCCTAGATTATTATAGTGATGATAAGGTTTCAGCAATAAACGAGTTAGAACAATTGGATTTATTTATCCATGTTTGTGATATTTACTCAAAAAATTATACTGAGTATAATAAAGCATTAAATGCTATTAAAGAAATTAATGAATTATGTACAAAATTATATGATGAATTAAATAAGAATATAATCGATGATGTAAATCGAAAATTGTATAATATTAATACACGCATTCATATAGCAAATAATCCATATTTTGGAAATGATTTGCAGTTGACTCATTTTGGTAATAATATTCCTCCTCAAGCGTTAATAGAAAAATTATCCTATTTCATTAAAAAAACAGGAGAAATTATTCAAAGTGAGGGAGTAGACTTCTTTGCTTTAAGTTATCTTGCTTTAATGAAAAAGCAAAAACTAACCCACCAATTTTATTTTGATAATAAAGATAATCTAGAGCTAAAACAAAAAGAAAATTTTGATGGCTCACTTTTAAAAATTATTGAGAAAAGGTTGAAGTGGTATGATGATCATATGAATAATCTGAAAAGAGAAAGCATTGAGGCTTTAAAACAATCCCTAAATACTTTTGAAAAACCAGAATATAATCGTAATGAGATTAATCAATTAGCAAAGATGTTATATAATAAAGTGAAAAGTTCAACTGATAAATTAAGAATTAAAAAATTCAGTTATGAATATACTTTTAAATCTAGTTTGGAATCTAATATTAAACGATATTTCAAAGCTATCATTAAAAACGAAAGCGAGCGAATACGTTTTAAGAAGGAAAATGAAAAATACAAAGCTGCAGTTGCAGCTGGAAAAAAACTAGATTGGAAAGTAGTACCGGCTAATATTACTGATTTGGATGTTATTCGTGGTAATATTATTAAGATGATTGAAAATTTAATTAACGTTTATGAAGAAATTCTTATTGATTCAAAAAATATTGATTTTGAAAAGGCAGCAATAGAATTATATGAGTACTTAAAGGAAAAAGCAATTGGCAGGTATAGTGAAGTTACGGATTTAATGGCAAAACAACGCGCCATTGAGTTAATGACTGAAGTTGGTATTGCTGATGCTGCAAAAAGATATAAACAATATCCTTTTCAGTTTTCTGGTGGTATGAGACAAAGAATAGTTATTGCTATTGCTTTAGCTGCTAATCCGGATATTTTAATATGTGATGAGCCTACTACAGCATTAGACGTAACAATTCAATCACAAATTCTAGAATTGATTAATAAACTTAAGACAGAACGAAATTTATCAATTATATTCATCACTCATGACTTAGGGGTAGTTGCTAATATGGCGGATAGAATTGGGGTAATGTATGCTGGAAAAATTGTTGAACAAGGAACGGTTGATGAAATATTCTACGATCCAAGGCACCCATATACTTGGGCACTATTATCGTCTATGCCAGACCTTGATACAAAGGTCAAATTAGAACCAATCCCAGGTACACCGCCTAATATGATTTATCCACCAAAAGGTGATGCTTTTGCAAATAGAAATAAATATGCAATGAAAATTGATTTTGAAGAGCAACCGCCATTATTTAAAGTGTCGGATACACATTATGCAGCTACATGGCTTCTTCACGAGAATGCTCCAAAGGTAGAACCGCCAAAGGCCGTTGTTGACCGCATTAATAGGATGAAAAACTTGGAGGTGACTGACGATGGAAAATAATAAGAAAGAAGTTATTTTAAGCGTTAGACATTTAAAACAGTTTTTTAAAATGGGAAAAGTGAAACTTAAAGCCGTAAATGATGTCAGTTTTGATGTTTATAAAGGCGAGGTTTTTGGAATTGTTGGTGAATCTGGTTGCGGTAAAACAACAACAGGACGTTCTATTATCCGTTTATATGATATTACGTCAGGGGATGTAATATTTAAAGGTCAAAGAATTTCTGCAGGAACTAGGTGGAATGAGAAAGAAATCAAATACACAAAACTTCGTGCAAGACAAAAAATAATGGATTTAAGAGAACGTATGAATGATACTGCCGAACTTGAAGAAAGAGCAAAATATGAAAAGCTAATTCAAACAGAGATAGAGCATGTTGATAAAGTAGTAGAAGTACAATCTCAAATAATAAAAGATGCTAAATATGACCAAAAGAAAGGTCATAAAGAATATGCTATACGTAAAGTTAGTGAAGTTGAGAACAAGTATAATCAATTGATAGAAAAGGCATATTCACAAAATGATGCACAAAAAGTAGCGCTTTTAAGAAAAGAAAAAGCTGAGCAAATTAGATTAGCGAAAAAAGACCGCATTATGACTAAAATGCAGATGATTTTTCAGGACCCTATTGCTTCACTAAATCCAAGAATGACAGTTAGAGAAATAATTGCTGAAGGTTTAATTATTCGTGGTATTAAGGATAAAAAATTCATCACTGAAAAAGTTTATGAAGTATTAAGTATGGTAGGATTACTTCCTGAACACGCTACTAGATATCCTCATGAATTTAGTGGTGGACAGCGACAAAGAATTGGAATAGCTCGTGCTTTGATTATGGAACCAGAATTAATTATTGCTGATGAACCAATAAGTGCATTGGATGTTTCTATTCAAGCACAAGTAATTAATTTACTTGATGAACTTCGTGAGAAAATGGGCTTAACAATTATTTTCATTGCCCATGACTTATCTGTAGTTAAGTATTTTAGTGATCGTATTGCAGTTATGTATTATGGAAAGATTGTTGAAATGGCTTCATCTGAAGAGTTGTTCAAAAATCCGCTACATCCATATACAAAATCATTACTATCAGCGATTCCTCTTCCGGACCCACATTATGAAAAAAAGCGTAAACGTATCATTTATACTCCTGCTACGGCCCATAATTATAAGGAGAATAAGCCTACTTTGCGAGATATTACACCGGGACATCAAATATATTGTAACGATGAAGAGTTTGAAACATATAAATCAGAGTTAAAATAATGAAGCCATATATTAAATATATTTTAATGATATTTATTGGTTTAACAATAGTTGGAATGATTGTTCTTTTCAAAGTAGATAGTCCATATATTAAAGAAACCTTAATGCGTGCAATCAGCGATGGCTCGCTATTAGTTGGAGTGTTGTATATTGGCTCATCAGTATTAGTATTTGTTTCAAAACAAGAAGGGTTTGATGGGATTTCATATTCTGTTAAATTTATATTTAGTAAATTTAGTACAGAAAAAATGCCGGCCTATTATGATTATAAGCAAACTAAGAAAAGAAAAGAAGGGCCAGTATTACCTATGTTAATATGTGGTATAATCTTTATTGTAATTTCAATTATTTTCGCATTCGTTTAAAAATAAAAAAATACTAAATAATAAAAAAATCCATATTTCTAAACCTTATAATTAAAGGGTAAAATATGGCTTTTTTATTTGATTAATTAGTAAAACCTTTAATCATATTCCATTAAAATAAAATATGATTGATTCGCATTTTTTCTTATTTCCATTTTCAAGTTCCAAAGTTATTTTTGTAATACACAAAAAAATGTTGAAAAATAGCAAAAAAAATGGTAAAATAATAAATGAAGATATCATTGTTTGAAAAGGGGGAATACTATGATTAAACTGTATACTGCTCCAAGTTGTTTAGGTTGTCGCAAAGTGAAAAAGTATTTCAAGGAAAATAATATTACTTTTGAAGAAAAAAGTATTATTAGTAATAAACTACAACGAGATGATATATATAAAATGCTAATACATAGCGAGAATGGTTTTGATGATATTATATCTACTCGCTCTAAGGTATTTAAGGAAAATGATATTGAATTAGAACAATTAAATCTTAGCCAGTTAGTAGATTTTATTATTAAGCACCCGACAGTTTTGAAAAGACCGATTATTTTAAATGATTATGAATTACAAGTTGGATATAATGTTGATGATATAACCATTTTTTTGCCTCAGGAATTACGAGATAGTGCATGTGATTTCTGTATTCCTGATGATGGTTGTAATTATATACAAAATATAAGATTCGATGGTGAAGAGGAGTAAGAATGCGTTATAAACCAGATTTGAATTATGTTTATCCTGAAAAGACCGATGAACATATGATTAATGTTCCCCATTTAGTGGATACCCATTTTGATGAGGATTATACTTATTATGACAAAAGTTTTTGGTTCCGTTTCAAAAGATATATAATGAATGTTGGTTTAAATTTATTTGGCTTTTTAATAGTTACTTTAAGACATGGTTTAAAAATTGAAGGTAAAAAAAATATAAAAAAGAATAAAGAACTGTTTCGAAATGGAGCTATGACAATTTGTAATCATGTTTTTATGTGGGATTACTTGTGTGTTCTAAAAGCAATTAGACCTAGGTTACAGTTTCATATGGCTTGGCCTGTGAACTTTGAAGGACCAAATCGTCATTTAATTAAACTAGTAGGTGGTGTGCCTATTCCTAGCACTAGAAGAGCAATTGTCAAATTTAGCCACGCTATTGATGACATTATTGAAGATAAAAAATGGCTACATATTTTTCCAGAAGCCTCAATGTGGTTTTATTACCCGAATATTAGGCCGTTTAAAAAAGGGTGTTTCACATATGCGGTTAAACACAATAAGCCAATAATCCCTATGGCGATATCATATCGTAGACCTAGAGGATTATATAAGTTATTTAAAGGGAAAATTCCTACTGTTACTCTTAGAATTGGCACACCAATTCTACCTGACTTGAATTTAGAAAAAAATGAAGCAATTGATAAGTTACATAAGGAATGCTATCATAGCGTTCAACTGTTAGCGGGAATTGCTCCTAATGACATAGATTATCAATATGTTGATAACGAATAAAAATATCAATAAAAAAATAAACTGATTATTATCAGTTTATTTTTTATATTAATTCATCATTTTGTAAGCATTAAAAGCTCGTTTGATTTTTTTATCCGATTTTTTATATTGAATTCCAAACTCATTTATTAATTGCACAAAATCGTTTTTTCCTTGATGATATGATTTGCAAGTATACTCAATTTCATAATCAATGACTCCTAGATACTCGCTTTTATCAATATTCAAGATACCATTTGCATAAGGTATATACATTCTAGAAGTAGATAGGCTCAAAAAATTCATTAATTTTTGGTCTCTAACTAAAGGTGCCAAATCTGCAGCAATATCTTCAAATACGACAATTCCAGTTTCCCTAAGCTCATTGAACTGTTCCTCAGTAATGGGGATTGTTTTTTGATCGATATTATAACCCTTTTTCTTTTTCATAGTTAAATCAAATGTCTCTCTTTGACGAACCCGTAAAGAAGCATCCAAGGCTTTTAGTGAGAAACGTACTGTATCAAAGTAATGGTTAGTTTGAAAATCAGTTTTATTACCATCAAATTTTAGCATGAGTTTATTATATTCAGCTTCTGTGAGTAAGCTTTTAAATTCAACATCTGTTCCTTTTTGCATGTGTTTCTCCTTTGTTATCTTATTTTATCTAATATTATACATTTATTTTTTAAAAATGCAATAGTATTTTTATCATTTATTACAATAATAATACAAAAAAACTTAAAAAATGATAAAAAATATGTTATAATAAATGGCGTGATTAATAAATGAGGTGAAAAAATGAAAGAAGATAGTTTTAATTGGGCTCAATTTTTACAACCTTATGAACTTGCAGTTTCCGGGTTTGTTTTAAAATTAGAGTCCATTAAAAAACAACATATTCTAGCTGGAGAAAAAAGTCCAATCGAAAGTGTAACCGGTCGTGTCAAGACACCGTTTAGTATAACCGAAAAATTAAAAAGAATGCATATGGATTTTTCTGATATTCGTAATCTATCTGATATTGGTGGTATTCGTATTAATTGCAAATATATTCAAGAGGTTTATGATATTTTTGAAATGTTGAAGAGTAGAAAAGATATTGAAATATTTTGGATAAAAGACTACATTGAAAACCCAAAACCATCGGGATATCGTTCTTTACATATTATTGCAAAATACAATGCTGAAACAATTGATGGACAAATACCTATTAACATTGAGTTTCAAATAAGAACACTTGCAATGCATCTTTGGGCATCTATTGAACATTCTTTAAAATACAAGTACTATCGCAACATTCCTGAAAACATTCGAGTGCGTTTAATTGAGGCAAGTCGTATTGCATATGATATGGATGTTGAAATAAGCAAGATAAAACAGGAAATGGAAATATTTGACACAGCTGAAAATCGAGATACTAATGAATCAATTGAATTGACTTGGGAATTTGATTACGATATGCACGATAATTAAATAGTAATTTATTTAGAATAATTTATAAATTGAGTTTATTTCAACAATCCTCTTTATGTAAATAACGTGATTTATATGAAAGGTATTAAAAAACACAATAATATAATTATAATTTAAATTTTGTTATACAAATATAAAAAGGATTAGTAATCGGTTTTGTTTACTAATCCTTTTTATTGTAATTATTCTACTTTTTCTTCTATTCCAATAACTCTGTCAATAATGCCGTATGTTAGAGCTTCTTCACTGAACATATAATTATCACGCTCAGTATCTAAATCGATTTTTTCAAGTGGTTGAGATGTCTTCTCAGCTAAGATTCTATTCATTCTTTCGCGTATACGAAGAATGTGCTTAGCAGCAATTTGAATTTCTGTTGCTTGACCATGTGCCCCACCAAGTGGTTGATGAATCATAATTTCACTATTTGGGAGCGCAAAACGTTTGCCCTTCTTACCACTGGCTAGTAAAAAAGCAGCCATTGATGCAGCCATACCAATACAAATAGTTGATACATCTGGTTGAATTAAATTCATTGTATCAAAAATGGCCATACCAGCCGTTATTGATCCACCTGGTGAATTAATGTAAATTTTTATATCGGCTTTACTATCTTCAGCTGCAAGAAATAATAATTGTGCAACAACAGAGTTTGCTACATCATCATTTATTTCCCCACTTAGCATAACAATACGATCTTTTAATAGTCTAGAATAAATATCATATGAACGTTCTCCATGAGCGGTGCGTTCAATTACAATTGGTGTATAATACATTTTTATTTCTCCTTATAAGTTTTATTTTACACTAATTATATCAAGTTGTCAATTGAAAAAGACGTCATATTGTGTATTAACACATACATTTTCTAAAAATATTAATATATTAATATCAAAGGAGGTGCTCTTGTGAATCAAAACTTTATGAATCAAAACTTTATGAATCAGAATCCTATGAATCAAAATTTTGTGAACCAAGCATATGCCAACACGACTGTAACAAATTTACCACCAATTGTTACTAGACAAGTAAATGTCGTGCATCGCTATCAAATCATCAACCAACCGCATATTATGGAAAATGTAACTCAAGTATGTAATCATTGCATTAAACGTCATCAATGCATTCAAAAACCTATTTGCTGTGAACATACAGACTACAAAGAAGAACAATGTCCAGGCATGGTTCAAACTCAACAAGTGGAGGAATTTGAAAATGGTCAACCTTATTTCAATTTCTAATCACGGCTACCCGAAAGGGTAGTTTTTTTAAAAGTTATTGATTATATATATTTTTGGTGGTATAATATACATAACTTGTTGATAAAGAAATAGTAATAAAGAAGTTTTTTCAAGAGAAGAAGACAATGGTGGGAGTTTTCTAAAAACAGATTTACGAATTCACCTTTTGAGAGGCTCTAATCAAGCCCGTTTGTCACGTTATAGACAATAATAAAGTGGAAAATAATTAAGTTTATTTTCAACTAAGGTGGTACCGCGATTTTTTCGTCCTTAGAATAATCTAAGGTTTTTTTAATTTTTAAATATACAAAAATCATATATATGAAATATTTAAAGGAGGTTCCTTATGTCGATGAAAAAAATTGTATTATTCAGCATTATAACAATATTTATTTTTATATTATTATTTTTCATAATACCATATATTATTGAAAAAAATCATTATAAAAGTTTTGAAGTCGAAATAAATCCAAACCTCTATTTAATGGATTTCAATAATCTATATGATGATATATATAAATATTCTGGTGCAAAAGATGATATTATAGTTAGATCCTCAAATGAGATGGAAATATTTTCAGACAAGGAAGGAAATTTAAAAAAATTCAAAATAGTAGTCTTGGTACCTAAAGGTAATGAAAGAATTATTTATTGGAGTGAATTACAAATAAATTCTAACAAATTATTATTTAAAACAGGGCCAGAAATTGATTCATCTGATGATGATTATTATTTATTGAAGGATTATATTAGTCTTTTGGAACAAATAAGTTATACAGATTATCAAGAAAGCATTGATAAGAGTATATTCGATTTTGATTGTGATTTATGGATTACGTATGACTTTATGTTTTCAGAAACAGAAAATTTATTCAATCAAAAATTGATTTATAGAGATGGGTCACTTACGACAGATGTTGAGACAAATTATTTTGGGAACTATATTATTATATGGGTTGCCAAATTAACAGAGGATAATCAGGGCACTTTCGGAGAACAATTAGCTATATATATCGTTCTTGACAAATGAAATGTTAAATAATTAAAAAAGAAAGGAGATATAATATAGTAATTTAATATTATATTATATAAATAAAAAATGAAAAATAAAGAAATATTAATGCGATTAGAAACAGATGCTTATAATGATATTGAATTGGTTGATTCTATACATGCTCTAAATGAAACCAAGGCAAAATATCTTGGCAAAAAAAGTGGTCTTCAGGAAGTTATGGCTTCAATGAAGGATTTATCAATTGATGAGAAAAAAGAACTAGGACAACTTACAAATAAATTTCGTGTAAACATTGAGGCAAAACTTGATGAAAGGAAAAATTATTTAGAAAATAAAGAAGTTGAGAAGCGTTTAGAGCAAGAAAAAATTGATATTACTTTGCCAGGTAAAAAAATCAAGATTGGCAAAATGCATCCATTATCAAAAATGGTTGAAGAAATTGAAGATATTTTTCTTGGCATGGGCTATACAATTGAAGAGGGACCTGAAGTTGAAGAAGATTTATTCAACTTTGAAATGTTAAATCTACCAGTTGGCCACCCAGCTAGAGAAATGCAAGATTCTTTTTATATAAATGATACCATTTTACTTAGAACACATACATCTCCAGTACAAGCACATGCATTATTAAAAGCAAGTGGTACACCGATAAAAATAATTTGCCCAGGAAAAGTATATCGCAGAGATAATGATGATGCAACTCATTCACATCAATTCATGCAATGCGAAGGTTTAGTAGTTGGTGAAAATGTCACAATGGCCGATTTAAAGGGAACTCTTCAGACGTTAGCACAACATTTATTTGGTAATGAACTAGACGTTCGTTTTAGACCTTCCTTTTTCCCATTCACTGAGCCAAGTGTCGAAGTGGATGTTGAATGCTTTAAATGTAAGGGAAAAGGATGTTCTTTATGTAAAAACACTGGTTTCATTGAAGTATTAGGAGCTGGTATGGTTCATCCTAATGTTTTAAAAATGGCTGGTTATGATACTACTAAATTTCAAGGCTTTGCTTTTGGTGTTGGCATAGAAAGAGTAACAATGCTTAGACATGGAATTGATGATATTCGCCATTTCTATATTAATGATTCCAGATTTTTAAAGCAGTTTTAGGAGGAAGTATGAGAGTGAAATTAGAATGGTTAAATGAATTTGTTGATTTAACCGGATTAAATATTAAAGAAATAGTTAAGCGAGTTGGTTTATATTCTATTGAGGTTGAAGGTGTTGAACAAATGATTCATGCCAGCAATGTTGTTATTGGATATGTTCTAACAAAAACTCCCCATCCAGATAGTAACCATTTGAATTTATTGACCGTTGATGTTAAGGATGAAGTTCTAAATATTGTTTGTGGAGCTAGTAATGTTGATAAAGGTCAGTATGTTATAGTTGCCAAACCAGGTTGTCTTTTAGATGGACCATTAGAAATCAAAAAATCTAAAATTCGTGGACAAGAATCATGTGGTATGGTTTGTTCTCTTCAAGAGTTAGGACTAGATAAAAAGTACGTTGATGAAAAATTTGTAAATGGAATCTATTATTTTGAAGATAAAGTAGAGATAGGAACTGAAGGAGCAGCTGCATTAAATTTGGCTGATCCAGTAATTGAACTTGGATTAACTCCAAACCGTGGTGACATGCTTTCACTACTAGGAGTTGCCTATGAATTCAGTGCCGTTTTTAAAAGACCACTTAAAAAAATATATTTTGACTTAATTCGTGAAGAAGCAACAAAAAGCGATAAATTAGATATTTCAATTAAAACAAACGGATGCAAGGCATATTACGGACAAGTAATTAAAAACGTAGTTATAAAGCCCTCACCAAGGTGGTTATTTTCACGCCTAATCGCTTTTGGCATTAGACCAATAAATAATTGTGTAGACATTACTAATTATATTATGGCGCTATATGGTCAGCCAATGCATGCTTTTGATTTAGATGAACTGGGAAGCAAGATAGTTGTTAGAAATGCTTTCGAAAATGAAACAATGATAACATTGGATGAACAAACGAGAAACTTAGAATCTTATGATGTCGTCATTACAAATGGTACATCACCAAATTGTTTAGGTGGTGTTATGGGAGGACTTCAAAGCGAGGTTACGAAGAATACAAAAAACATAATGCTAGAAGCAGCTGTTTTTGATAGTAATAGAGTTCGTAAGACGGCCGCAAGACTTAATCTTCATAGTGAATCTTCTAATCGCTTTGAACGCGGCGTTGACATAAATCGTACAAAAATGGCACTAGATCATGCATGTTATTTATTCCAAACTTTAGCAGATGCAAATATCATTGGTGAAGCTGTTTTGGCAGGCGATACAAACATTAAACTTATAGAACTGAATGTTACTAAAGAAGAAGTCAATAAATTACTTGGTACAAGTATTGAAACTAAAGAAATTGTTGAAATATTAAATGATTTAGCTTTTAATGTTAATGAAAAAAATGGTAAAATCAAAGTACAAATTCCTTCAAGAAGACCAGATATTATTATTAAAGAAGATTTAATTGAAGAAATAGGGCGTCTATATGGTTATGATCTACTTCCTTCAACAAAACCAGTCGATAGTCATGTGGGCACATTATCAGCCATTCAACAAAAATCTCGTCTCATTAAAAAAACCCTTAATGCTTTAGGATTGGATGAAGTAATTACATATTCTTTAGTCACTGAGGAACAAAATAATACTTTTCCCCTTAATGATTTAGAGTCAATGCAAGAAATCAAAATAATGATGCCAATAACTGAAGAAAGAAAAGTTTTACGTACTAAGTTAATGCCTTCAATTCTTGAAGTTGTTAAATATAATTATGCTAGAAAAAATAAAAACTTAGCAATCTATGAACTTGGTAAAATATATTATATAGAAAATAATGATTATCAAAACAAAAAAGAAAAAATAGTATTATCAGGCGCCTTATCCCATGAATTCAGTAATACAAGTTGGAATGGAAAAATAGAAAAAGTTGATTTTTACTTAGTAAAAGGAATAATTGCTGAATTATTTAATGTTTTAGATTTAGAAATAGATTATAAACCTCTATCAAAGAAATCTATGCAACTACACCCAACAAGGACAGCTGAATTATATATAGATAATAAAGTTATTGGTTATATTGGGCAACTTCATCCACAGTTTGCCCTTAATAACGACCTTGATGGTGTTTATGTATTTGAAATTTTGATGGATGAAATTCTTGAAAAACAAAAAGACATTGTAAAGTATATGCCTGTTTCTAAAATTCCATCTATTGAAAGAGATATAGCTTTAGTAATGGATAAAAATATTACTGCACAAGAGGTTGTTGATTGTATAAAAAAATCGGACAAACAATTGTTGAAAGAAGTGCATATCTTTGATTTATATGAAGGTGAGAAAGTTTTGGATACTCAAAAATCATTGGCTATTAAATTAATTTTCACTTCTAATGAAGCAATGACTGATGAAATCATTAATGGTAAAATCAAACGTATTTTAAAAGATTTACAATTTAAACTAAATATTGAATTAAGACAGTAATAATATTTAATATAAAAATTTTTATTTCATTTGGAATAAAAAAGAATATTAACAAAATAATAATTAGTATACTATCTCTAAAACAACTCTTTTTTGTAAACAACTAAGAGTTGTTTGCATAAAAATAAAAAATGTCATATAATTTAACGGGTGATAAAAATGGAATTATCAGAAAAAATTATTTATTATTTAAAACAAAAGAATATGACTCAGAAAGATTTAGCTGAATATCTAAATGTCACTCCTCAAGCAGTGTCAAAGTGGTGTAATGGCTTAAGTATTCCTGATATATTCCTTTTAAAGGAACTTAGTAATCTTTTCTCAGTTTCCATAAACGATCTGTTAGATAATAATATAGATATTGTTTATAATACTGTTGAAGTTGGTGAAGAAATATCAAAAGAGGAAACGCCAAGAAAGTTTCGGAGATTTGACGATGACTTGTATGATTTACCACAACCGGTTAAAAGGGAAGAGATTTCCTCAATGCTTTTGTTGGTGAGGGACAGAAAGTTTAACAAAAAAATATCTTGGATACGATTTTATATAAGTCTAGTATTTATATTCTCAGTTATTTCTCTATTTTCTTTATTTTTTAAAGTCAATACTTTTATTAGGATACTTAGTTTGGTTGCCATTATTTTTAATATAATTGTTTTTGTCAAAAGTATAATCTTATTGACAAAAATGAATAAACTAAATAGATGCAGGTTTAAATATAAATTATATGAAACCACATTTAAAGGATATCTAAATAATATCAATTCTTATGCGTTTAAAATATTTATTAATGCTACTATATCAATGCTTGTTATAGGAATGACTTTTGTTATCGTTATCACAAAATTCAATGATATATATTTAGTTGTTATAGATAAATTTAGTAGTGTATTTGTTTATTTGGGATTGTCTTGTTTTGTTATTATAGTATTAATATCTATAATAATTAACATAAAAATCAAATCATTAATCAAATATATTATAAAATTTAAGATTCAAAATAACATAGTATTGTCATAAAAAAGACTTGAACTATAAACTATTACTACATCAGTTTACAGTTCAAGTTTTTTTATTCTTTAATAGATTGTAATATTTTAGAAAACATGTTAAAATTAATGAAAAATATGAATATGGGTGAAAATATAAATGGATAAAAAAAGAATAAAAATAGGAAATTTATCAACTGGTAAACTTAATAATATATGCGATGTTAATGGGGTTATGGTTGGGCATAAGACAATAAGAAGAGGTAATAACAACACTGGTTTAACAGTAGTTATGCCCCACCAAGAAAATATATTCAAATCTAAGGTTCAAGCGGCTTCGTTCGTTATGAATGGATATGGTAAAACAATAGGTCTGATTCAAGTTGATGAAATGGGGACTATTGAAACTCCCATTATACTTACAAATACTTTAAATGTTGGTAAAGTATGTGATGGCTTAATTAGTTATATGTTAGAAAATAATCCAGAAATTGGTGTCAGCACTGGAACAATTAACCCGATTATTTGTGAATGTAATGATAGCCATTTAAATGATATTAGAAATAGAGTTTTATCAGAAAAAGATGTAATAGAAGCAATTGAAAATGTATCATCTGACTTTGGTCAAGGAAGTGTTGGAGCTGGCACTGGGATGATATGTCATGGTCTAAAAGGTGGAATAGGTTCATCATCTAGGCTATTCACAATTGATAATAAAGAATATACTCTTGGAGTATTAGTTAATAGTAATTTTGGTCAAGATGATTCTAGTGAATTAATTATTAATGGAAAATATATTGGAAGAGAAATATCAAAAATTCGTAAAGATAAAACTAATGAGAACAAAGGTTCAATTATTGTCATTATTGCCTCCGATTTAGAAGTTGATAATAGGCAATTAAAAAGAATCGCTAAAAGAGCAGTTGTTGGTATTGGAAAAACAGGTTCATTAATAGGTAATGGTAGTGGCGATATAATAATTAGCTTTACAACAGCTAATCAAGTTAATCATTTTGAGAGGGATACTTTTTCAAAAGTTACATATATTAACGATGAACATTTAAATATGGTTTTTAAAGCAACAATTGAAGCAACAGAAGAAGCAATCATTAATTCATTAATCAATAGTGAAACAATGATTGGAAAAGATAATCGTAAATGCTTATCGATTAATGAATTTGCTTCATTATTTGAAGATATATATGAATAATCAAAAATCCCAAAAATTAGAGGATAGTTTCTATAAACAAAATGCTTTAATAGTAGCTCATGATTTAATTGGTAAAATTTTAGTTAGAAATTTTGAAGATGGTAAAATAATTCAAAGTAGAATTATAGAGACTGAAGCATATTATGGTGAAGATGACGAAGCATGCCATGCTTTTAAGGGGAAAACACCTAGAACAAAAGTAATGTATGAATCTGGTGGACATATTTATATATATTTCATATATGGAATTCACTATATGCTTAATATTGTAACTGGTAATGAAAATGAACCACAGGGTGTTTTGATTAGAGCAACTGAAGAGTATAAAGGTCCAGCGATTGTTACTAAAAATATGCAAATTGATAAAAGTTTTTATGGGGAAGAAATAAATAAAAACTTGAGATTGACAATTATTGATGATGGTTTTAAATGTCTAATAAAACAAACTCCTAGGGTTGGCATTGATTATGCAGGCGAGAAATGGCGTAATATGCCATGGAGATTTTTAATAGATAAGGATTAAATTTGTTGAAAGTGAAAAATATATATAGTGGTATAGTAAAAGAAGATATTAGTTAGATGATAATTGAAGTCAGATTTTCTTTATAAAGGAGCTGTTTTTTGTAATGTTTAATAAAAACAATTCTAGCGGACAAAATTTGTAATAATAAATAACGATAACAAAAAGGAAAGGTTAACAAAATCATGGAAGCAATCAGTGTAAAAAACTTGAGTATCAAATATAAAGACTTATTGGCAGTGGACAATATATCCTTTAGCATAAAGGAAGGCGAAATTTTTGGGATAATCGGGCCGAATGGCGCAGGTAAGACTTCTACGCTAGAGTGTATGGAAGGCTTGCGCACGGCAAAAAGTGGACAAGTTAGTATTTTCGGCTTTGACTCCAGTCAGCGCGATAAGTTTTACAAGCGTGTAGGTGTGCAATTACAAGAGACAAAGCTTCAGGACAATATGAAAGTCAGCGAAATCATATCACTTTACAAGTCGTTTTATTCAGACTCAGCTGACGGAGATGAGTTGTTACATCAGTTCGGGGTTTTCGACAAAAAGAATACCCTTATTAAGAAGCTATCAGGCGGCCAGCGTCAGAAACTTGCCATAATACTTGCTTTAATCGGCAAGCCAGACGTTTTGATACTCGACGAAATAAGTACTGGACTTGATCCGCATGCCAGGCTGCATATATGGGAAAAAATACGCGAACTGCGTGATAGCGGCAAAACAATATTGATGACGACGCATTTCATGGAAGAGGCAGAAAAACTGTGCGATCGCGTATGTTTGCTTGCGGATGGTAAAATAAAGGCGATGGGAACACTTGATGAGTTAATCAAGCAAGCGCATATGCCGATAAAAATAACAGTTACGGCCCAAAAATCCGAACTGAAGAAAATCAATCTTTCAAAGATTCCCACAGGCATACAGAGCACGCAAGTGGATGACAAGCTGATTGTTGAATTTTTTAATCCAAAACTCCTTACCACAGCAATCAGATGGTTGTGTGATGGCATAGAAGTTGATGATATAAATATCTATAAACCCAATCTTGAGGATGTGTTCTTTAAGCTTACAGGTTCAAATTTGGAGGCTACAAAATGAGAATTTTTTGGAAAATGACTCTCACGGAGGTTAGGCTAAACCTTCGGAATATCGTATTTTTGATTTTCACGCTCATAATGCCGCTTGCGCTGGTTATGCTGTTCGGTGGGTTGTACGGTAATGATTTGACGCCCAAAAACATACAGCTTTTTGGAATGGGCGCGGTATCATCGTCTACTCCCGCTTATGCGGCACTTGCTCTCGGAATTATTGCAATTATCGGCATGCCACAGCAAATAGTCGGTTACAAGGAAAATAAGGTTTTTAAAAGATTAAAGGCGACGCCAATAAAAAAATACCAAATACTTTTCCCGATATTACTAAATTATCTAATGCTATTCATTATCGGAGCAATGATGCTTTTCTTATATGCTTTTTTGGTTTATGATGTGAGAATTCAGGGGAATTTTTTTGCTTTTCTTTTTTCAGTCGCACTTTCATTTGCGGCGATGTTCTCACTTGGTTTTCTGTTATCCTGTCTGTGCAAGAACGTTAAGCAGATTATGGCTATTGGGTTCGCATTTTTAATACCTATGCTTTTCCTCTCTGGTGCAACTATGCCGCTTGGTGCTTTTCCTGATGTTATGGGCAAAATATCCAAAGCCATGCCTTTGACATATGCGGTTGATTTCATGAAAAATACGTTTAACGCCCTTAACTCTTTTGGTGACAATTGGCTTAATATTGTCGTTTTATCGGCAATAACTATAGTGAGCGCAGGTCTGTCGTTTGTTTTTTTCAAATGGGAATAATTTTATAGTTGTGATAATGCTTAAAAATCTTTTTCCTAATAGTTAATTAATTTCAAATACTTTCAAAACATAAATAAAAAATGGATATATGTAACTATTACTAGTTGTTAGTATATCCATTTTTATTTCTAAAATCTATGTATCTCAGATTACACGCTTATTTTTAACATTAGAAGTGCTTTTTTAATTTTAAATAATCTTGGTTAGTGACTTTACTAATATATTTATTTTCTTTTATCACTTCAATAATTTCATCAACTAAAATATTGGGCGTAGATGCTCCAGCTGTAATCCCAAGTCTTTGAATATTTGTTAAATCAATTGTTTTAATATCTTCAATTTTTTCGATAAGATAAGCTTTGGTTTTGGCATACTTCTCACATATCTCTTTTAATTTATTGGAATTATTGCTAGAAGTATCACCAACTATCAAACATAAATCACATGTTTTAGCATATTTTAATAGTGCCAGTTGTCTGAGCTTACTAGCTTCACAAATATCTTCTTGTACTTCAAGGTCAGGAAATTTAATTTTTAAATCTTCAATGATAGCAACAGTATCCATATAAGACATTGTTGTTTGGTTTGTGAAGAAAAATTTATTATTATGATAATTTAACAAAGCTATATCTTCTATACAAGATATTAAATGAATTTTGTTACTTAGACCAAGTACTGCCTGACTTTCTGGATGATTTTTTGCGCCATAGTATAGGATGTCATACCCTTCATTAATCTTATCAATTATAATATTATGAATTTTAGTAACTTCCTTGCAAGTGGCATCAATAACAGTTAGCCCTTGTATAACCATTTGTTCTTTTTTCTTTGGGGCAATACCATGAGCTGTGACAATGATTGTTCCTTCAAATAAATTATCAAAATTGTCAATGATTTCAATACCTTTTTCCTCATATGCTTTTATTATATGTTTATTATGAACAAGTCCCCCAAGCATATAAATAGGTTTTACAGTATTAGGATTATCTAGTAGATTATTTATTAGTTTAATGGCATAAACTACCCCATAACAAAAGCCTTGAGGTCTAATTTTAATAATTTCCATAAATGTCTCCTCGATGATTATAATATAATTATATCATAGAAAAGGTATTTAGTCTTTAATTTATGCTTTTTTTTTAATTTGAAAATATGCTATAATATTAATATAATTTCGGAGGATGAGATGGAATATACAATTCAAAATGAACATTTAGCTTTAACAGTCACTACTTTAGGAGCAGAAAAATTAAAACTGACTTCTAAATCTAAAATTGAATACTTACGTACCAAAGACCAATACTGGAACCGTGTTGCCCCATTGCTGTTCCCAATAGTAGGTAAATTGAAAGATAGTAAAACTTATATCAATAATAAAGAATATCATATGTCACAACATGGTTTTTTACGTAATCAAGAATTTGTTGTTAAAATGATAGAAAAAGATATGATAGTATTAGGTTCTTCATCAAATAAAGAAACTTTAAAAATGTTTCCTTTTGAATATGAGGTTTTAGTCACTTATTATCTTAGAGATAAAAGTGTTGACACAGTTTTTTCTGTAAAAAACATTAGCAACATAAATATGCCTTTTAATTACGGTGGTCATCCAGGTTTTAAATGTCCATTATATCCTGGAGAAACATTTGAGGATTACCGCATTGTCTTTGAACAAACAGAGAATTTCGAGGCACCAACTGTTATGACAGATAGTGGTACTTTAAACTATATTGATACTGTAAGATATAATCAATTAAAAGAATTGAATTTAAACTGGAATTATTTTAAAGTGGATGCTATTGTTATTCCTAATGTCTTATCAAAATCAGTAAAGCTTATTAATAAGCAAAATAAAGGTATTGAATTTTCTTATCCAAACTTTACGACTTTAGCGATTTGGACTAAGCCAAATGCCCCATTTGTTTGCTTGGAACCATGGATTGGTCATGCTGATAAACATAACACAAATTATCAGTTTTTAGAAAAAGATGATATTATTTCACTATCCCCTCAACAAAAATTCGAAGTTACTTATACAATTACAATTATCGAATAATAATGTCCTATGTTTTCTTCTTTACATAAGGTGCAAAAAATGGTATAATGTATTGTATTTTAGGGAGATAATATGTTTGGAAGAAGAAGTGACGGAAAAAAAATCAAAGGACTTAATCCAATTCAAAAAATAATGCCGCATTTATTATGTGCAAGGCATGATTCACAGAATTTATTTAAATACCCTGTGAGATGTGAAAAAATAGATAAGTTTATTGAAGATGAAAAAGCTTTAGATGTCAATATAAATTATATGCACATAGTTGTAGCATCAGTGGTTAGATTAATAGCACTACGTCCGCAAGTAAATAGGTTTGTAATGAATGGGCGAGTTTTCAGAAGAAATAAAATATATGTTTCTTTTGTTGTGAAAAAGTCTTTGAGGGATGAGGCACCGGAAACAACTGTTAAATTGGAGTTGACAGGTAAAGAAGATCTATATGAGATTAAAGAATATATGGATAATGAGATTAATAAAAATAATCATTTAAAAGCAAAAAATAGCACTGATAAAGTGGCAAGATTATTTACGATAGTACCTAATACATTAATAAAGTTTATTGTTTGGATAATAAAGAAATTAGATAAGCATGGGATGTTATCAAAAAAGATTATCAAGGCTAGTCCTTTTCATACATCTGTTTTCATTACTAACTTGAAATCAATTAAGACTGATTATATTTATCATCATTTATATGATTTTGGTACAACTGGTTTATTTATAAGTATGGGAAAAGAACAAATGATGCCCGTTGTTGATAATAATGAATTAGCAATTGGAAAAGTAATGCAGTTAGGTATTGTAACTGACGAAAGATTTTGTGATGGTTTTTATTTTGCAAACACTCTTCGTCTATGGAAAAGAATAATGGACAACCCACAAGTCTTAAAAGAAAAACTTAATGACATTGTGCATGATATAGATTAATAAAAAGGAGAATAATTATGGCAGAAATGACATCGACAAACGATTTTAAAACAGGTTTAACGATTAAATATGAAGGCAACATTTATCAAATAATGGATTTTCAACATGTAAAACCGGGTAAAGGTCAAGCTTTTGTAAATTCAAAAATCAAAAATTTGCGCACTGGAGCAATTATCAACTATACTTTTCAATCAGGCTTAAAACTTGAGAAGGCGATTATTGAGAAAAAGCCAATGCAATACTTATATAATGATAGTATCAATTATACATTCATGGATAAGGAAAGCTATGAACAAATTGATATCTCAGCAGAAAGATTGGAATATGAAAAAGATTTTATGCTTGAGGGTACTGATGTAACTATCATTGATCATGAGGGAGAAATTCTTGGAGTAATGTTAAAGGAAAAAGTGGAATTAGAAGTTACTGAATGTGATCCAGGTGTGAAAGGCAATACAGCGGCGAATGCTCGTAAGAAAGCCACTTTAGAAACTGGATATACATTAGATGTTCCACTATTCATTGAAACAGGAGACAAAATTATTGTCTCAACAATTGATGGATCATATTCATCAAGAGCCTAATAAAAAGGTGAATTTATGCTAATTTGTGTAGATGTTGGTAATACCAACATAGTAGTTGGCATTTATCAAAAAGAAAAACTGATTAATGTTTATCGTCTAGAAACAAAAGTTACTTATACAAGTGATGAATATGGACATCAATTTATAAATTATCTACGTTTTTTAAATATAACTAAAGAGCAAATTACTGGATCTATTATTGCAAGTGTTGTTCCAACAATAGACAATATGTTAGAAGATATGTTTAGAGATTACTTTAATATTGAACCAATATTTATTAAAAATGATATGAACCTTGGTTTAAAAATCAAACTAGATAATCCTAAAGAGCTGGGAGCTGACTTATATGTTGGAGCCTATATGGCTTCTAAGAAATATGGTGCACCATGTATAGTTGTTGATATGGGAACTGCTAATACATATTTTGCTGTCAATAGCAAAAAAGAATTCCTAGGTGGAGTCATTGTTCCAGGGACTAAAGAAGCATTTAGATCATTAGTGAAAGCAACATCTCTTTTAGAAAGCACCAAGTTTGCCATTCCTAAGAATGTTATTGGTAATGATACTAAAACATCTATGCAAAGTGGAATGACATATGGAACAGTTGCGATGTTTAATGGTTTAACTTCAATGATGATTCAGGAAATGCAAGAAGAAAATGTTAAAGTTGTTTTAACTGGAGGTATTGCTAAAAACATATTGCCATTATTAAAAGATATTATTTTTGATGAAAATCTTTTACTTGATGGTTTACAAGATATATATTTTAATGTAATTAACAAATAATGAAATAAAAAAATCACTCACTGCATATATATTAGTGGGTGATTTTTTTGGCAACAAATGAAGATAATATAAAAGAAGGTCCTTTATTATTCATCGAATCAGTTAGCATGGATGTAAAAGGATATAATCAAGAAATTTTTGATAGTAGAGAAAAACCTACTCTCAAAGTGAAAATACAAAATGAACAATTCTTTGTTAAATTGAAAAGAATTGTTATGATGTATCAAAAAGGACGACCCATTATTTGCAAAGTTACTTTCGTAGATAGCAGTGAAATGGTAATCGTCCCTTATGAATTTGATGACAAAACGATGCTTTGTAAAAAGCTAATAGCAGATGATAATAAATTTGAGGTATCTACAACTGTTGAAATAGCAATAAATCAAATTGATGATTTATCAATTATGCAGCTATAGATTGACAACAAGGTCCACAGTTAATTGGTTCAAAGCATTGTAAGCAGCAACAACAATTTACATCGAAAATGCAAGTATATGGAGTACAAGTAATTTGACCACAATCGTTAACTAATAAACGAAGGATAACGTCTGTTCCTCTAACTTCCTCAATTCTATAAAGGTCAGTAGTGTTGCCAGTTAAACCTACTTTTTGTTCTAAAGCACTACCGCAACACATTGTTAAAGAAATTGGTTTAGTATTATACATTCTTGATAATAAACCACCATCACATCCGATACAATCATTTTCTAAAAATACTTCTTTTTGTTGTTGGTCAATTTTTCTAATTGTATCTAAGATAAAATTGCGATTTGATGATTGACTTACAACTGGAGCAATTCTTTCACAAGCCATCATTTCACCTCCTTTACCATAATATATGGCAGTGTGGTAAAATGTGTATGTGTTAAAGTTTAATTCTATTTTTATATATAAAAATAACTTTCCTGATTTAGGAAAGTTATCTTTATATATTAGTTCTTTTTTCCATTTTTTTATGTTCAACTCCGGCTTCTATGAAAATATCGCTTATCACTTTAAATCCTAATTTTTCATAAAAACTAATAGCTGGAAGCTGAGCAGTCAGCATAAAACCTATACATTTATCTTGATAATTATCAATAATATAATTCATTAATATAGAAGCAAGATTTTGTCTGCGATATTCTTTTAAGGTGCAAACCCTTTGAATTTTATAATAATCATCTACTTTATACATTCTGGCCGTAACCACACATAAACCATCTATATAAAGATTAAACATTACACATTCTTTTTCTAGTAAATCAAATTCCATTTCCTGAGGGATACTTTGCTCCTCAATAAATACCTTTTTTCTCACGATAAAACTATCAATAACTTCGTTTTTTGTAGTACATTCTTTTACTATAATCATTTGTCAACCTCGTTTATGTATAGTATATAATATTTTCTTAAAAAAGTGAATAATTTTGTTTAACTTTTTTATATTAAATTTTAAAGTATTGTGGTATAATATATATACAATTTATAAAGGTGTCAAGAGGTGTGAAAAATGTTTTTAGAAATGGATTCTCAAGTATTTCTTATTTTAGGTTTATGTATCATAATACCCATTTTTATTTTATTAATAGTTGCTTTTACTATTAAGATAGTAAAAAGTATAAAAGTAGCAAAAGGTTATAAAAAATCTCAAGGCGTTGGTGAAAGTTTGCATGGAGATGTAAATGAGTTTAAGAATCTTTTATTACAAGTTTTCAATGAAGGAAATATCTTAAATGTTAAAAGAGAAATGTCTAGAATTACTATTGTGGTTAAAGATATTGATTTAGTGAACGCCGATGGGCTTAAGGAATGTGGAGCAACTGGAGTATTATTAGTTGGAAATATGGTTAAATGTTCTTTTGGAGATCGTTCAGAAGCAATATCTAAAATACTATTAGAGGTGTGCAATGAATAATTTAAATCCAAATTCTAATATTGATAATTTATGTATAGCTAATATTCGCTTAATATGTGCTGAAATGATTGACAAAGCACAATCAGGACATCCAGGAATGGCAATAGGGGCAGCTCCTATTTTACATACATTATATACACGTTTTATTAAAGCAAGTACTAAAGATGATAAATGGCCAAATCGAGATCATTTTATTTTATCTGGTGGTCATGCTTCATCTTTGATATATACTATCTTACACTTAGCAGGTTATAACATAACAAAAAGTGATTTACAGAAATTTCGTTCTTTAAATAGTATTACCCCGGGACATCCTGAATTTGGGGTAACTCCAGGAATTGATGCAACAACTGGTCCTTTAGGACAAGGTATGGCTGAGGCTGTTGGAATAGCTATTGCTGAGGAATACTTAAGGGCAAAAACGGATAATCTTATAAATCACTTCACTTATGTATTATGTGGTGATGGCGATATGCAAGAAGGTCTATCACAAGAAGCAATTTCTTTAGCAGGACATCTCAGTCTATCTAATCTAATTGTGTTATATGATTCAAATGATATTCAACTTGATGGTGAAGTAAATAAATGTAATACTGAAAATACTAAAAAGAAATATGAAGCTATGGGATGGTTTTACCAACTTGTTGAAGATGGAAACAATTGCGAAGAAATTGCCAGGGCGATTAAGAAAGCTCAAAATAATGGAAAACCATCTTTGATTGAAGTGAAAACTATTATCGGATATGGCACAAAAAATCAAGGGACGGCAAAAGTTCATGGGGCACCACTTGCCCATGAAGAAACGGTTGAGATGCGTACAAACTTTGGTGGGGAGACGTTCTCTATAAAAGAAGAAGTATATAATTATTATCAAGGAAGTTTTATTAAAAGAGGAAATGCTGCATATAATAAATGGCAAAAACAATATAAAGCAGTAGATAATAATGAACTTAATGCTTTACTATATGATAGTTATAAAATAGATTATAATAATGTATTGACTAAATTTGATAAAAGTTTTAACGGACCAACAAGAAAAGCTGGTGGTATGTTATTACAAGAATTATCAAAAGTAAATTATGGTGTTATTGGGGGATCAGCGGATTTAGCATCAAGTACGATGGCTCAAGGAGCTGATGGCTCATTTGCAATAGATAACCGTTTAGGCCGCCACATTAATTTTGGTGTTAGAGAGCATGCTATGGCTTCTATTGCCAATGGATTGGCATTACATAATTTGAGATCATTTTGTTCAAGTTTTTTTGCTTTTTCTGATTACTTAAAACCAGCAGTTCGTATGGCAGGTCTTATTGGTATACCGACAATGTTCATTTTTTCTCATGACTCTATTGCTGTTGGTGAAGATGGACCGACTCATCATCCAATTGAACAACTTACGATGCTTAGAAGTATTCCTAATGTCAATGTCATCCGTCCAGCTGATGCTAATGAAACAAGAGAAGCATATATATTAGCTATGGAATCTAAAAAAACTCCAACAGTCATTGTTTTATCACGTCAAAACCTACCAACTATTTTTGAAGCATCAGTTACAGAAGTCTCAAAAGGTGCTTATATTGTTGTTAAAGAAGAAAAAGAAATAGCTGATGGTATTCTTATTGCTTCTGGATCTGAGGTTTCAATTACACTTGAGGCCCAAAAAATCTTAAAGGATGAAGGGTATGATGTACGTGTTGTATCTATGCCTTCAACAACTATCTTTAATCAACAATCAGATAGTTATAAAGAAGAAATTCTTCCAAAAACAATTTCAAGAAAAATGGCAATAGAAATGAGTGAAGCTGCTCATTATTACAAATATGTTGGAACTTTTGGCAGAGTATATGGAATTGATAAATTTGGAGTTAGTGCATCTGGTCCGGTAGTAATTAAAGAGTATGGCTTTACTGTCGAAAAAATAGTTGAAGCTTTTAAACAACTAGAAAAAGTTGATTTTATTCATTACGTTGAATAATGATATTAAAAATAATATAGAAGTTTTTGAAGAATTTAACCAGTCCAAAAGGACTGGTTTTTTATTTATAAGGAAAGTTCATTTTTAGAAAGAAGTAAAAAGAAGTAAAAAACTAATCACTTATAATAAGTGATTAGTCCAAGGAATGGCAAAAAAGAATAAAGGATTAATATCCTTTAAACTATATTTAAATTTGCG
>JAVBLL010000010.1:0-25155 GCA_031553555.1 Bacilli bacterium | reverse complement strand
TATCTCGCTTATACGAGATAGGGCTATATTTCATTAAACTTTTTGACAGAATCCATCAGTATAATTTTTGACAGGGGCTATTTATAGCCTATAAATTCATTTAATGAATTTATTCATCAGTATAATTTTTGACAGAGCCATAATATTGTTTATATTTTTTTATCTGTTATAGAACTCAACGATTAGATTTTCTTTAATATCTAATAAGAATTCAGAACGTTCAGGCATTCTAAGTAGAGTTCCTTCAAATTTATCTGGATCATAACTTACATATTCTTTTTTTACATAAACATTGCCTAAAGATTCAGTTAAGATTACCATTTTTCTTGATGTTTCTTTAATAGAAATAATTTGTCCTGGTTTTACTAAGTATGATGGAATATCAACTTTTTTACCATCAACTAAAATGTGTCCATGATTAACAATTTGACGAGCTTGACGACGAGTCCCGGCTACTCCGAAACGATATAAAATATTATCAAGTCTTGTCTCTAATAAAATTAAGAAATTATCACCATGTTTACCAGCCAGTTTTCCAGCTTTATCAAAAGTATTGCGGAACTGTCTTTCGCTAACACCATATGTGAAACGTACTCTTTGTTTTTCTTGTAATTGTGTACCATATTCTGATATTTTTGTACGACGTTGCCCATGTTGACCAGGAGCATAATCTCTTCTCGGTTTTCCACCTTTACCAATTGCGAATTCTTTTCCACTTTCTAAAGTAGAAAATTTAAGTCTTCTTGAAACTTTCCAAGCTGGACCAGTATAACGTGCCATTTTTTCCTCCTATTTATATAAAAATTTGTAAGGACTTAAACCTCTATATTCCAAAGATATTAATTGAAGTTTTCATTTTTCAGCTTAACTACTCACTACCTCTTCAGGTCAATCTTTAAAGAATATTTATTTAAGTGCTGTCTTACATGCACCATACTTTATTAAGTACTAATATATTATACTCTTTTTAAGTAAAAATGTCAAGCAATATTTTATACTACAACCATACACCAAAATATAAAAAGTTATTACCTTTTAATAGAATTATTGAACTTCTTTCTTTTATATATAATAAAGAATATAGAAAAGCAAATTACGATAACTATTAAAAAGGCTACTAACATTACTACATTTGATAATAGAACCATTATAATTGATTGCATTATTAATATAATAGTTTCGTTAATTGAAAGAGGTTCGATAATAATTTTACAAGTAATTTCTGGTGAGTCAAAATAATTATCATCTCCTATTTTTTTGATTATAATATCTGCTGTGCCTATTTTTTTGATTTTTACTTGACCATTTTCATCTACTGTTACAATATCTTCATCTGAGCTTTGATATATAGTTTTCCCAGTACCACTACCGCCATCTACTCTCAACATGAAATTATTATCTTTGATTGTCTTAGTTATTACATCATCATCAATAACTAATAATGCTTGACTACCTTTACTTATCACGATTGTAATCGTAACAACCGATGAACCATAGTAATTATCATCTCCTGATTTTGTGATATCAACCTTTGCTTTTCCTATTTTTTTGAATGTTACTTTACCGTTTTTATCTACTATTAAAATATCTTCATCTGAGGATTGATAAGCTAGTTTGCCTTCGCCACTGCCGCCTTGCACATCTATAATGAAACCAGTATCTTGAAACATTTTATTTATAATATCATTTTCAATGACTAGTGCATTTTGATTGGCTTTTTCAATTATTATTGTATATATGATTTCAGATGAATCAAGATATTCATCATCCCCAATTTTTTTGACTGCAACCTGCACCGTTCCTGCTTTCTTAATAGTTATTATATTATCTTCATCTATAGTAAGAATATTTTCATCTAAACTTTTACAAACTTTTTTTCCAGTGCCACTACCACCGCCAATATCTAAAGATGGAAAGCTATTATTCACTGTTATATGTCTAATGCTATCACCAATTATTGATACCGGGTTTTGTACTTTCCGCGTGGCAATCTTATAGAATGAAGAAAAATAACTTCTGTATCCTGTTCCTAACTGGCTTAGGTTATCATATCCCCAAGAATATACTTCACCCTTATCTGTTAGAGCAAGCGTGTGTTGGGAATTTGCTGTTATTTGGATTACTTTATCAACTCCGTTTATGATATTTGCAGTGATGTCAACTGGAGTTATTCTGTCCAAAGTTGTTTTGTCTCCTAATTGACCATAATTGTTCACACCCCAACTATAAACCTTGCCACTTTCAGTAACTGCTAATGAATGATAGTAACCAGTTACTACTTGGATTATTTTTTCATCAACAGGTGTTATATTATCGGTGACATTAACTGGAGAATATATGACCGGAGTTATACCTCCTACTAATTGTCCTGATGAATTAGATCCCCAACCATAGACTTTACCTTTTTCAGAGACTGCAAGGGATTGATAACCACCTAATGTTGCTTGAATTATTTTGTCATTAGTTAAATAAAATTTTGATGTGATATCTACTGGGCTATTACTATTGCTTGTTAAACCATTTCCTAAATGACCAGCACCCCAAATATAGACTTGGCCATTTTCAGTTATTACTAGTGTACGATAATCACCGGTTTCTATTTTTATTACCTTACCCATATTTGTACCTATATTTTGAGTAATATCTTTTGGCAAGTAACTATCTACATTTGTGCCGTTTCCTAACTGCCCACTTGAATTTCGTCCCCAGGTATAGACTTTGCCATTTTCACTCAAAGCTATTGTATGATAATATCCTGCTGATACTTGGATTATTTTATCATCTGTTAATTTGAATTTTGATGTGATATTTATTGGCAAATTACTATTTTCAGAAGCTCCGTTTCCTAACTCTCCATAAGCATTGGATCCCCAGGTATAAACTTGACCGTTCTCACTCAAAGCTATTGTATGATAATATCCTGCTGATACTTGAACTATCTTATCACTAGTATCTACACCAATATATTGGGTAATATTTACAGGAACATTGCTTTTTGCAGTTGTTCCATTACCCAACTGACCATTTGAATTAGAACCCCATATATAGACTTGACCGTTTTCACTTAAGGCAATTGTGTGATTAATGCTTGTTGAAATCATCAATATTTTTTCTTCTATTGCGACCCTCTCTGGAGTAGCCACATATATGTCAATTCCAATTCCTAATTGACTATAATCATTAGCTCCAAGCATGTAAAAGAACCCTTTTTGGGTGATTACTGCTGTGTTATTATAACCAACTATGGTCTTTATTACTATATCATCTTCTAGACCAATATTGTCAGTTATATTGATAGGCTGACTACTTAGGGTCGTTGTCCCATCTCCTAACTGTCCATGGTTATTATAGCCCCAACTATATACTTGACCAAGTTCTGTCAAGGCTACTGAATGGTAAAATCCAACTGATATTTGTACTACCTTATCTTTACTTGATAATGATATCTTATTAGTTAATTCTATTGGAATAGCTTTATTACTAAAATCATCATTACCAAGTTGTCCATAACTATTTCTTCCACAAGTATATATTTTACCGTTTTCAGTCAATATCATTGTATGATTGTTTCCAATTGCTAATTGTTTTATTTTATCATCACTTGTTAAAGGGATGTTATATGTAATGTTTTCTGGCTTTTTTTTATTATTAGTTGTTCCATCCCCCAATTGACCGTAATAGTTAGACCCCCAACTATATACTTGATCGTTTTCAGTAAGTACAATGTTACTCTCAGGCGCTACTGATAATTGCACTATTTTTTTTGTTCCATCTCCAATTTTATTAGTGATATTCAAAGGATTTTTTCTATTTGTTGTTGTATCATCGCCTAGTTGACCATAAGCATTAAATCCCCATGTATAGACTTGGCCTCTTTCTGTTAAAACAACCGCATGATATGAGCCAGCAAAAACTTGTACAACCTTATCACTAGAATTCAAACCTAAAAAATAAGTAATATTGATCGGGGTAGTACTACTTTCAGTTGTTCCATCTCCCAATTGACCATAATAATTGTATCCCCATGTATAGACTTTACCACTTTCAGTTAAGGCAATTGTAAATTTATTACCAACTGCCGCTTGGATGATTTTGCCATTTCCTGAGGGAAATCGAGATGTAATGTCAATAGGAAAAGAACTACTTTCAGTTGTTCCATTACCAAGCTGCCCATTATCGTTTAATCCCCATGTATAGACTTTACCCGAATCAGTAACAGCAATAGTATGATTATAAACAGATGCTGATACAACTTTCCCATTAACATAGGCTGTTTGTTGAGTTTGTCCTGATATTGTTTCTTCAGCATTGACTTGAGTAGTATTAATAGATGTTAAACTTATCATTACTACAAATAACAAAATAAACTTAGGTATTTTATGAATACTATTTTTTTTCATCTTTTCTCCTTAATATGGATCTATAAATTTATAATTGTGAAATATATTAATTGAATTGTCTTTGTTAATTTTTTTAATTGTTATTTGAGTATCCTTATTAGTTATTAAAATCTTTGCACAAAGATATTGCAACAATATAATAATGCCAGATTTATCATCCATAAACGCCTGATTAATATCAATATCTAATAATTCTTCCGTGTATATTATAACATATTAAGAATCATATTTCAATTTTTTACCGCGCTTTTTATATTACACCAGACTCATGGCTAATATTAATAATTATCTACGGTTAACCAATAAATAAAAAAAGGTTGTATAAAAAAGTATACAATCCTTTCCTATAATAGCAATATAGACATTGCGAGTAAACTATACAAACTATTATAATATAATTTTCAAAAAGTTGTATAAAAAAGTATACAATCCTTTCTCAGCTGTATAAAAATTTTAGTTGAATTATACAAGCACTATTATAATATAACTTTTTTTAAAAAAATACAAGTCTTTTTTAATTTTTATTAATCTATTTCATAATCTTCTTCAACTAGTTTGTGCGAGATAAAAGAAATCGGCTTATAAACAGCGAAAGTTATCAAACTAATAACCGAAGAAAGAAGAATATTAAAAGGCAGGGCTGACATTAACAAATATTTCCACATATAGTTATCTCCAGTAACATTTTTTAAAACCATTGATAACATTCCAATAAGCGGTGCAGAATTACCATCAAAAAACATAAGAATGTATAATGGAACAATTACTAGCCAGTTTGCTATAAGGGCTACTACCACCCAAGTCATTGCCCCGAAAACAAGCGAAACAGCAGCACCTTTCATACTCCTATTCTTACTATATATATATGATACTACTAAAGCAACTGAGGAACTAACAATGAAATCCATAACTTCACCAACCCCAGCTGTTCCACTACCTTTTAAAATGAATTTTAAAATAGTCCTAATGATACAAATAGTGACGGCATCGGTTGGTCCTAAAAGAAAAGCAATGATGAGAATCGGTAATGCTGAAAAATTGATTTTCAAAAATTCTGGGAAAATAAGAGGTAATGAAAAATCTAATATATAAAGAACTGAAGATAAACCTGCAAATATTCCAATGGTTGCAATGCGCTGAATTGTGATTTTTTCTTTTTTTCTTTCTTTCTTAATAACCCAAATAACAATAGCCAACAAAATTAACAGTGCACATAAACTAATAATAATCCATTTTTGATATTCTTTTAAAAAACTAATAAAATCCAAAATCATAATTTCCTCCTAATAAAAAAACGTACCCATTAGAAAATGGGCACGACGAAAAAACATATCTGTTTTCTTCTTTCATCTAGACTATACTATCGGTACTGGAGTTACACCAGTTCATGCTATATTATAGCTCGTGGACTTTACCACCGGTCGGGAATTACACCCTGCCCTGAAGATTATATATCTAAAGACTATAAATCTTTAAATATATTATATACTTTTTTTCATTTTTGTCAACTATAATAACTTACTAATTAATTGAAATTGATTTTTTTACTTCTACTTGATTATCTTTTGGAACAATAATAGTTAGTATGCCATTTTGATGAGCAGCTGTTATGTTTTCTTCTTTAATTTCGCCAACATAATAACTTCTAGAACATGCGCCAAAATATATCTCTTTACGCAAATAATCATTTTCATCTATCTCATTTTTTTCTTCTTTAACTACTTCAACTGTCATATATCCATTATCAATAGTAATCTTAATGTTTTCTTTTCTAACACCAGCAACATCAATTGTAAATATATATTGTGTTTCTGTTTCTTTGATGTTAGTTCTCAATTTATTATTTTCGCCTCTTAATGATAAAAAGGGAAATCCATCGTCGAAAATATTTGTGAATAAACTTATATTATTTTTTTTCATTTGTTATAATTGAGCTTTACTCAATTTCCTCCTTTAACTCATTTTTATTATATGAAAAAATGATAGGATTATGCATATTTCGTCATAAATGGTTAAGAAAGACACCATAACCGAAGTTATGGTGTCTTTCTTAAAGCTATTTTTCTTTTCCAAATCCTCTAAGAGAGGTCTACTTAAGTGAAGATTTTACCATTTTAATAAAATCTTCGGCTACTAATGATGCTCCTCCGATCAAAGCACCATCAATATTGGGCTTAGCCATAAGTTCTTCAATATTAGAAGTTTTTACACTTCCCCCATATTGGATACGAATAGCCTCAGCTGTATTATTGTCATACATTTTAGCAATTTGCTTTCTAATAAATCCACATGTCTCATCAGCAACTTCAGCCGTAGCTGTTCTTCCAGTACCGATAGCCCAAATAGGCTCATAAGCTATTACTAATTCTTTTACTTGGTCTTTTGATAAATCGGCTAAATCTTTTAACAACTGTTCTGAAATGATTTTTTCAGTCAAGTTATTTTCTCTTTCATATAAAGATTCACCAACACATAAAATAGGTTTTAAACCATGATTGAAAGCTGCATGAACTTTCTTATTACATGCTTCATCAGTTTCATTAAACATAGCTCTTCTTTCGCTATGGCCTATTATAACATATGTAACATTAAGATTAACTAGCATATCAGGAGATATCTCTCCAGTGTAAGCGCCATTTTCAGCAAAGTGCATATTTTGAGCGCCAATACGTAAATTTTCGCCTTGTCTTTTAACTAAACATCTCAAAACAACAAAAGGTGCACATATAACACTATCTATCTCATCAATAGATGGCATCTCTTCATTTACTTTATAAATGAATTGTAGTGCCTCATCTCTTGTTTTGAACATTTTCCAATTACCGGCAATTATAGGTTTTCTCATTTTATATATATCCTTATTCTTTTTATAACTTAATCATTTCTCTAAGAGCAGCGATTGCTTCTTCAGCATCATCACCTGATGCTTCAATATCAATCTTTGCACCATTTAAAACAGCAAGAGACATGATTCCCAAAATAGATTTTAAATCAACTTCTTTTCCAGAATATTTCAAAGTCATTTCAGATTGGAACTCTGATGCCTTTTGAACTATTTCAGTTGCTAATCTTGCATCAATTCCTGATGTGTTTTCAATAGTCATTTTGCAATTCTTTGCCATTATTTTTCCTCCTAAAGAAACTTTTTCTATTTACAGCAACTACAGCCTTTATCATTAATAGCTGCAACTCCTGGTAATTCTTTTCCTTCTAAATATTCAAGTGATGCCCCACCACCTGTTGAAATGTGCGTAAACTTATTTTCATATCCAAGTTTGATTGCTGCCGCAGCTGAATCTCCACCACCAATAATAGTTGTCGCATCTTTAAGTTCTGAAAGTACACGACAAATCTCATTTGTTCCTTTTGCGAATTTATCTACTTCAAAGACACCAGCAGGACCATTCCAAACAACAGTTTTGGCGCCCTTTAATTCCTTTTGAAATAAAGCAATTGTTGCGTCTCCAGCATCAAGACCCATTTGGTCTGCTGGAATAGCATCTGAGGTATAAGTCTTTGCCTCAGCCTTAGCAATAGCACCAAAGAAATCACTAGCGGCATCTTCACTATTTATTTTAACACATACAGTATCAATAGGCAAGATAATTTTTCCTTTTGCTTTATCTAATAAACTTTTTGCGAAATCAACAAAGTCATTCTCACATTTTGATTTACCAACTTCGTAACCTTTTGCTTTGAAAAATGTATAAGCCATAGCTCCACAAATTAAAATTTTATCAGCTTTAGTTAATAGATTTTCAATTACTGAAATTTTATCTGATACTTTTGCGCCACCAAGAATAGCCACAAATGGTCTTTTTGGATTGTCCACTGCATCGCCTATAAATTTAATTTCTTTTTCCATTAAAAACCCAGCAACGGCATCTTTAATATTAGCAGCAATTCCAGAGTTAGAGGCATGAGCTCTATGAGCTGTACCAAAAGCATCATTTACAAATACTTCTCCAAGGGATGCCCAGTATTTTCCAAGTTCTGGATTATTTTTAGATTCTTTTTTACCTTCAATATCTTCATATCTTGTATTTTCAAACATAACGATATCTTTTGCTTTCATATTTTTAATAGCATCTTCAAGTTCTTTACCACGAGTTACTGGAACAAAATTAACCTCTTTCTTAATTAATTCAGCAAGTCTTTTAGCAACTGGCGCCAAACTATTTTTAGCCTTATCAGCTTCAGTCTCAACACGACCTAAATGTGAGAACAAAACAACTTTTGCGTTTTGATCCAAAGCATATTGAATAGTTGGTAAAGCTTGAACGATTCTATTTTCATCAGTAATAACTCCGCCCTTCATAGGCACATTGAAATCCACACGAATTAAAACAACTTTATTGTTTAATTCAACATCTCTAATGGTTTTTTTCATTTTATCCTCCTATATAATTATTCATATTTATTGATAATTATGATAATTATATTATAGCACTTTTTTATTTTTTTTCCAGTATTTTTTACTAATAACGTTTTACAAAATTCTTCATAAGAAAAGAGTTGGCTCTCCAACTCTTAATGTCTATTTTTCAATGCGTAATTCAGTTTGTACATCAAAGAAATGACACTTATTCATATCAAAAGTTAATTCGATTTCATCACGAGGACGAATATCAACACGTGCATTAACTCTTGCTACTAATGGTTGAGAATTCATAGTAACATAAATTAAAGTCTCAGCACCTAATAATTCAGATACTTCTACTTTAAGTTTAACTTTAGCTCCTGGATAAGTTTTAGCCACAATTATTTCATCATGCAAATCTTCTGGTCTAATTCCCATAATAATATCTTTATTAATATAATGTTGTTCTTCTAACATTTTAAATTTACCAGCTGGAATTTGAATTCTAGTAGTACCAACTTTATGATCACCACATTCGAAATAACCATCTTCCATAATTTTTCCATCAATAAAGTTCATAGCCGGTGTACCAATAAATCCTCCTACAAATTTATTATTTGGAAAATCATAAATATCTTTAGGTGCTCCTATTTGTTGAACGAAACCATCTTTCATAACAACAATACGAGATGCCATTGTCATGGCCTCAACTTGGTCATGGGTAACATATATTGTTGTAATACCAAGTCTTTCAGTAATTTTAATAATTTCTGTTCTCATTTGTACACGTAGTTTAGCATCAAGATTTGATAATGGCTCGTCCATTAAGAATACTTTTGCATCACGAACAATTGCACGGCCCAATGCAACACGTTGCTTTTGTCCACCAGACAAAGCCTTAGGACGACGTTGCAATAAAGATTTTAATCCTAAAGTTTCTGCTGCTTGCTGCACACGGCGATCAATTTCTTCGCGACCGAACTTACGAAGTTTTAAACCAAAAGCCATATTATCATATACTGATAGATGTGGGTACAAAGCATAACTTTGGAATACCATCGCAATATTTCTATCTTTTGGAGCAATGTCATTTACTATCTCATCATCTATTCTCAATTCACCTGAAGTAATATCTTCAAGTCCCGCAATCATACGTAATGTTGTTGTTTTTCCACAACCAGACGGACCAACGAATACAATGAATTCACGATCCTTTACGCTCAAATTAAAGTCGACTACCGCGTGAACATTACCCTCGTAAACCTTGTTAATGTTCTTTAATGTTACAGTTGCCATAAATTCCTCCTAATTATAATTAATACATTACTATTATACTCTTTTTTGAATAATAAATCAATGTGCAAAATGCACAAACTATTGATAAAGTTTTGCTATTTAGTTTATTTTAAGGTACACTTATGATATAATATGATTATTAAGGACAGGATAAAATGATTAAGAATAAAACATATAAAATAATTTTTTTTGATGCCGATGGCACATTATTCTCTCACAAACAAAATGCTGTACCAAAAAGTACAATAACTGCTATTAACAAGTTAAAAGAAAGAGGCTATCTAATATCCCTAGCAACAGGACGAAGTAAATTATTGACAGGACAGTTAGGTATTTTTCAAGACATTGATTTTGATTACTTTGTAACTATTAATGGAACATTAGTACTTGATAAAAACAATGATGTTATTTATCAAAAACCAATTGGAAAAGAAGAAATTGATAAAATAATTAAAATTACCAATGATCATGGACTAAATTTAGTTTTCATTAGTAAAGATGATTATTATTTATTAAAACCAGCTGATAAAAGATCACATCTAGCCTATGATCCTCTACATATCAAAATACCTCCAGTTAAAGAGTATTGTTATGAAGATATCTTTCAAATAAATCTTTTCTGTGAAGATGAATATTTATCATATTTTACAGACGAAGTTCCTAATCTTGCATTTTCTAAACTAGATGATTATGGCTATGATTTCTTTAGCGCTGACCAGTCTAAAGCCGTTGGCATTCAAGCTTTAATTGAAAGTTTAAATATTGCTAAAAGTGAGACGATGGCTTTTGGTGATGGACATAATGATGAAGAAATGATTAGATTTGTTGGAATGGGTATTGCTATGGGCAATGCCATCCCTAAAATTAAAAATGCTAGTGACTATATTACTAGCGATATTGATGAAGATGGAATAAAAAAGGGTCTTGAATTTTTCAAGCTAATTGAGGAGGAATAAAATGAATAAAGATTTTCTAATTGAAATGTTATCTACCCCTAGTGTTTCTGGAAATGAATATGCACTACAAAAAAAGATTATTAAACATATGAAACCATTATGTGATGAGATTTTAACTGATCATGTTGGTAATGTTATTAGTGTGATTAATAAAAATGCGAAAACAAAGATTCTTTTAGATGCTCATATTGATGAGATAGGTCTTGTCATAAGCAATGTTAAAGAGGACGGCAGATGCAAGGTTGAGGCAATTGGTGCTATTAGACCATCTTTATATCTCGGACAACAAGTATCAGTCATTACTAAATCAGAAATAATTAATGGAGTTATTGCTCAATATCGTCCTATCCAAAATGATAAAATAGATGTATCTGAATTAGAACTTGATTTAGGAACTTTTTCAAAACAAGAAACGTTAAATAAAATTGCTATTGGCGATTATGTAGTCCATAAAAATTACTATCTTGATATGGGAAATGATATAATTGCTGGAAGAGCACTAGATGATAAAATAGGTGTTTATGCTATTTTAAAAGCTTTATTATTAGCTAAAGAACTGGGTGTATCTACTGGAGTATATGCCAGCAGTACTGTAGGCGAAGAAACAACTGCTAACGGAGCATCACATCTTGGGCATCTGATTAAACCAACAATAGCCATTGTTGTTGATGTTACTACTGATACATTAAGTCTACCAAGTCTTAGTAACCATGATGCTCATGGTATTGGCTTAGGTCCTACTATTAGTCTTGGAACGATTATGAATAAAAAGTTATCAGAGATTATAATGAGGGTTGCTAAGGAACAAAATATTCCTCTAACTCCTTCTACTACCGGTGGAAGAACCTATACTAATGCTGATAAAATTCATTTCACAAATGATGGAATTCCTACTATCTTATTAAATATACCTCTTCGTTATATGCATTCTTCTAGTGAAGTCGTAAGTTTAAAAGATGTTGACAATTTAAGTAAATTAATCGCTTATACGATCAAAGAAATAAATGAACAAACAAACTTTAAACCCTTTTAATAATTATTATTAGTGTTTTTATCCATAGTTTTGAATATTATATAATAAGGAGAAAAATATGAAGAAAAATAAAATCATTTTAGTCAGTCTACTTCTTTTGAGCATCTTTTCTTTATTTCTTGTTGGTTGTAATCAAACAAGAAATAAAATGAATACTTTCATTGATGTTGTTTTTGGAAGCAACCAAAATTATAAACTAGTTGAAACAGTAACTAATGAATCTTTAAATGTTAATGCTACCATTTTAAAAGATAATAATAAAACATATATCGTTGAAAAGGAAATATATGTTGAGATAGTTAATGAAAATATTTTTTATTATGAACAAGATGATAATCAATGGATACGATATATTAATAAGCCTGATAATTATTATATTTCTCAAACGATGAATGTTTTTAATTCAGTTGGTTCAAAACCAACAATTAAGGATTTTAAATCATCTGATAATATATATACCTTAAATAGTTCAGCTAATTCAAAATTCCATTTTAATTCTAATAACAGTTTAACCGTTACTGTTAATGAAGATGATTATATTGTTGATATGGTATGCTATATTTATAATGTTAAATCAACAATTCATGCTGTTTTCACAAATCTAAGTCAAACAACAATCAGCATTCCAAATTATATTGACTATGTTACAACCGATGATTTGGGAGTTATGTTTGGTTTTTTACATCAAGAAAGTCCCAATTACTTAGTTACTCTAAATTTTAGTATGATAGGATATAATATATCACAAAATGTCTACATTGATAACAATAAAATAAATACAACACTTGAAACCAAACCTGTTTATCAAGAGAAAATTGGTGATGATACCTATGTATATCAGAAAATTGATGATCAGTGGTACAAATATATTGATAATGAATCAGATGTTTTTGTAATGGGCCAAACAATAAATTTACTTTCAGCCAATATTTTTGTTTTAGATAATTGCATGTTTAAAATAAGTGATGATTATAAAATGATATTTTCAGAAATGGGTGTTTCTGATATAAAAATTAATGTGTCTAATGATAAAAAATCTTACACTATTATTGTGACTATGTCTATGTCTGGACTAACTGTAGATGTAAAATATATTTTTTCTAGTTTCAATGAAATATCAATTACACTTCCTGTGGCCACTGAAATTTCAAAAGAAGATTTTGATAGTTATACAAAAATAGTTGGTTAGTTTTTTAATATTAAAACTATCAATAATTATAATTAAAATGCCATATTTTATACCTTTAACAAAGGCAAATATATGGCTTTTATTTTTTAAAAAGATGAAAAGATTAATGTGAATTTTTTGATAAAATGAGGTAATATGTAAATAATAATTGTATGCTTAAATTTTAAAATAAAAGATTTCAAAAAAATGTTTGATAAATCTGTTATATATAATATATGGAGGAAAAATTAAATTGAAAAAATTTTTATTATTTATAATATTTGCTACTTTTATAATGCTTTCTGGATGTAGTGCGAATCTAGATGGGCTATTTGCACAATTCTCTAGTGATAAACCCAATATGACTATAGAAATTTCAAGAGATGAAAATGGTGATAAATTTAATATGACGATTAAGTATACTGAGGATAAACTTTATGGAAAGATGGGTGATGAAGAAATCTATTATGAAATATTTGATAATAGTTTTAATCTTTATAGTAAAGTAGATAATAAATGGACAAAAACATTTTTTGATATAAACTATAAAGGATATTTGGATGATTCAGCTGAATTTATAGACGGAATTGGAAAAATACAAGCTAGCGACTTCACTTTAAAAAATGGACTTTATGTTCTAAATGATGAGGCAAAAGAAAAATATTATTATCCAAGTAATGCTGTTTTCACAATAGAATATAGCAATTCTATTTATACAATGAACATTAAGGATGAAGAATCGACTATGACTTATGTAATTAGCAAAATTGGAAAAACAAAAATAACACTACCAAGTGTTACTGAGTAAATATAGTTTGATTGTAAAATATTAATGGGTATATGTTTTATGTCCATTAATATTTTTTATATAATAATGATTATTGAAATATAAAATATTATGCTAATTTGTTATTATGTGATATAATAATGGTAATATGAATTTATTAGGAGGATAAAATGAATTTATTAAAATCACGGATTACAAAAATTTTATTATGCATATTAATGCTTGGAGTGTCTTTTTATCTTGTTGGTTGCGAAAGTAATCATTCAAATGATAATAATTTAGATGATTTATTTTTAGTACTTAATAGTGAAGAAAAGAATATAACTTTTGATATATCTGCAAGTCTTGATGGAACGACTATAAGCACTACTATTGCAATTGATGGTAATAAGACTTATTTATCCATATTTGGAATAGAGATTTATTATGAAGTATTAGATGAAGGTTCTTATGTATATAGTAATATGTTTGGATATTGGACCAAAACATTCGAATCTACTAATTCTGGGGCGTCAATGGAAGACATAGATGAAGCTATAGATATGATCGCAACTATGAAAACTGATGATTTCACTTTCAAAGATGGAAAATTTGTTTTGAAAGATAATGTAAAAGGAAATTATGATTTAGAGAGTGATGCTACATTAACAATCGAATATATTGACTCTATATATACAATTACTATGTTTGATGAAGAAGTATTTTCAACTATTAAAATTAGCAAATTAGGAGAAACCGTAATTACTTTACCTACTGTTACTGAAGAATAAAAATTTTATAGATTTACAAACATTAGTTAGGGTATAAATGGTATATTGACTAATGTTTTTTTATATAAAACTTTTTATTAATCGGTTAGATGGATAAATGATAAAATTATTATATAATCAAATTTGCTAATTTCGTTTCCATATGATACAATATATTTAAGATTCTTTATATGGAGGAAAATATGATTATCTCAAAATCAAAAATAACTAAATTTATATTTTGTGTTTTATTTTTTAGTATTTCTGTTTATCTTGTCGGGTGTGGTAGTACTGACCTAGAAAGATTATTTCAAGAAATGCAAGGAGAAAATTTTAATTTCACTTGTAAAGTTGAATATTATTTAGAACAAGCAGATTATGAATTTTATTACTTTGAGATTGATAATAACAAAGTTTATATATATCAAGACACAGCGTTAGAGTTCTATGAATCGGTTGAAAATGGCGTTTATTCTTATGAATTCTATGACAATGTTTGGCATAGAGATTTTCGAGAAATAGAAAACAAGGATGATTATAAACAACTTGTTGTTTATAGTTTTGAGTTATTCACACTATTTCCTGAAGGAATATCAAAGGATGATTTCAATAAGTCAAATAATCAATATAATCTTAAGGATGAAGCAATGTTGAAATATAAATTCAACTTTGATCAATACACTATTGAATGTGCTAATTCACAATATATAATTACTATATCTGATACGGGTAATGGACGATATGTTGAGCCTGATAATGCAAGATTTACATTCAGCAAAATCAATAAAACTAGTATTGAAAAGATAAAAGATTTTGTGGAAACAGAATAAATCTTATAATATACTTTATTTAAATATATTATATTTCTTAATAAATTGAATCTATTCTTTTTATTAAGAGATATTTTTATTATTTAATATCAAAGATAAATAAAAGTATAGATGATAATAAAAATGATTTTAGTTTGCTTTTTATTTTTAATATGTTATACTTTAGATACTAGTTTAACATTAGGAGGACATATGAATTTTATAAAGTCACGAATTTCAAAATATTTGTTATGCATTTTAATGTTTTTAATATCTTTTTATCTTGTAGGATGTGAACCATTAAACTCAGGTGATACAGAAGACATGTTGTTAAATAAAATAGATAAACTGTTTGCGGAAATCGATAGTAAGGAACCTAATATGACCATAGAAGTATTGACAAATAGCGAAGGGTCACCATCCAATCTGAATGTTGAATTTGATATAACGAAAATTCATATTAAATCCGTATCAGCGATTTATGAATATTATTATGAAATATTAGAAGTGGGTATTAATGAATATGGTAATTATGGTGGATGGGAAAAAACATTTTTCAATATAAGCTATGATTATTTAATAGATAATGAAATTTTTATTATACGGTGGTTTCAAAAAATGAAGTCCAGCGATTTTACTATAATAGATAATACTTGTGTTTTAAAGGATGAAGCTAAAGAAAAATATGATTTAACTTATTTAACAATTCAATATGACAATTTTGTTTATACAATTAATATTTCTTATGAGAATGTACCTATGACTATAACAATAAGTAAAGTAGGGCAAACAAAAGTCACATTACCGAAGGTTACTAAATAATAAAAACTTAATTAAAATTTGAAAAACTACTCATATTCTGTGATATGAGTAGTTTTATTTTTCCATATAATATTGAATATATTTAATAGTATTTGTTTTACCTGATGCACAAAAATAACTAACTTTTTCTTCTTCTGTTTTTATGACAATTAAAGTAGGGGTTGATGATATATAAATATCCTCATAGACAGTAGCACCATCTACTGCAGTTTTACCATCATTGCCTTGGCCACTTAAACTTGGGTCTTTTCTAAAAAGATATTTATTTTCATCAAGCGATAAATTGCAAATATATAAAGGTATATAGTTTTTGTTTTCACTTTGTTTATTTACATAATCTTTTATCGTTGCAAGCGTTGCTTCACAATAAGGACAATCATCTTTTTCAAAATAAATATAATAAGACTCTTCTTCCATAGCAAACATTTCATCAATATTGATATATTTTAATTCAGTCTTAGAACATCCACAAAAAGATAAAACGATAATTAGTAATAGTATATATAATATCTTTTTCATTTTATTTTCTCAATAACAAATACATTATAATAGCATCATTGAATTTTTGAATATCTAAATTTGTTTCATTATATATCAAATCAAGTTTATTATTAATTGTATTTCTATGCATATACACAAAATCAGCTGTTTTACAAATATTTAAATTACTTACAAACATTCCATTAATTATTTCTTGTAACTTGTTATCTTTAATAATACGATCTAAAACAATTGGTTTTAATATGGCTAACTCTTTTTCATCTACTTCCATAATATCTGTTGCTAGTAAACTTATATTTGTATAACTTCTTGGTTTTATTAAAGAATATTTTCTATATAAATCAATTAACAAATCAATATATTGAATATTTATTTTGTTTATAAGGTTGCTCTTAAACACTTTAATATTGCATCCAAAATCTTCATTAATAGCATTAATCATATTCTCAATTTCTATATTATGCGTTTGGCATAATATTATATAAAAATTATCTTTTTCATATAAAAAAGGTTCTAATAAAACTTCTTCAAAAAGTTCTATTATTTCTTTCACATAACTATTATTACTTAAATCAAGAGCATAAAATTCAAAAGATTGTTTTTGACTTATATATTTATTTAAATCCATGAAATACCTCGAATAAACTTATATATTTATATTATATCATAGCCTTTAAAAAAAGTAAAATAAAACAAGTTGCTAGCAATCACAACTTGTTTTATCAAGGAGAAGAAGAAAGGAGGGAAGCATGAATAATTCAGTTATATTTTCATATATATAATTATGAAAACAATAACTTATAAGAAATTATTAAAAATCGAAAATCCTCTTATTATTGATATTCGAACATCAAAAGAATATCAAAATCATCATATAGATAATGTTTTAAATATTGAGAATAATGATTTAATAATAAAATATGAAAAGTATTTAAATAAAGAAAATACTTATTATTTAATATGTAATACCGGTGTCACTAGTAAAGAAACGGCCGCTTTTTTAAAGAAGTTTGGCTATGATGCTATCTCTGTCAAAAAAGGTTATCGCAATTTTAAGCAACCTTAATTTTTAAAGTGATTACACTCATATCATCTTTATTTAAAACATCTGTGTTTTTAGCGTAATTTAATAGTTCATAAGTAATCTTTTGAGGATCCATATATCGAATACTTTTTATGTAATCCTCAAAATCTTTCTCATTAATAATATTATCAAATACACCGTCACTTGCCATAACAATCAAATCGTTACTATTTAGTTGAATTGTTCTTGACATTATCATTTCATTTAAACCAAATGGTAAATTTTCATTTTCGATTTTTTCAATTACTCCATCTTCATGAATAATATAGGTCGCGGTTGCTCCAGCTTTATATACTAAGGCAGTGCCTGTTTGACGATCAATTTCTAAAAAATCCAAAGTTGAATATTTTTCTTGATAATCTTGAATGTAATAAAAAGAATTTAAAATATGTAATGATGTTTCACTGGTTATCTGAGCATTTGTTATTTCATCTAATAGTTTCAGAGCTCTTGTGCTTTGAATATTAGCATTAACTCCTTTTCCCATACCATCACATATTATAGCAATTATCTTACTACTGTCTAGTTGTTTAACTAAGTAGTTGTCACCACAAACATTATTACCAATATGGGCAAGCGACCCATATCCATAACTAACTTCATAATGTGTTTTTGGAACAACAGTGAAATATGTTTTATTTTTAGATGTCTTTTGATATAAGACCGTAGCTTGTGTTTGAATATAATGATTACATATTGCTTCAATATGTTTTTGTTCTTCAGTGAAAACAATTCCGACAAGTCCCACTTCAACGATAAAATCGTTTTTGAAAATTTTACTGACATTAAATAGGCTAAGGCTATATCCGTAATCCATAAGTCCTTGTCTTAAACTATATAATTTATCATATTCTATTTCTTCTTTTAATGAATGGTCTACACAATATTGTCTTAATATATTAGAAATACTATTCATTATCGTAGACAAGGTATCTTTTGCATAATTGTTTTTGGCATAAAGATTTTTATTTAGTCCATATGACGTTAATCGTAATTCTTCATAATGAAGACAAAAGAAATCGTCTTTATTATTTAAAATTAAATTTTTATAAAAATAATATAGTTTACCTTTATTTTTAGAAAAACATTCACTTTGTTTTGAACATCTATTGCAGTGGGTTTTTACCAAAACATTAATTGCTTCTCCAAGTTCCTCGTAATATTCATTATCAGCAAAGTTATGAACAATTTTATCTAAGAATAAGGCAAATGATGAAACTTCATTATCAACTTGGGTAATGGTTTTATCATATATATTATTTACCATTAATCCTTTTGAATTATCCATAATTGAGAAAGGACGAGATAGTTCAAAAATAATGATTATTGCCATTAGGGCAATCATAATATTTAAAGGGATTAAATCTTTTTCCATAACTAAACAATAAAGTATCATTGAGAGCAGTGTAAGCGAACTATATAATTTAGGAATTACATATATTGCACTAATGATAGGTAAGATAATAGTATATGGCAAATCATAAAAGTATTTGAAAGCAAACATTAAAACAACACTATAAAAAAGACTACTGAAAGTATAACGATTACTTGAATAGTACATAATAAAATAAAAAGACAAAATATATCCAAGGCTCATATCGAAGTAAGTTGTTTTTGCAGCTCCTAAGGCAATAATGATGCCAATGAAGACCTCATTATAACTCATACTTCTAATTTCTTTTTCAATGTTATTAGGTGTTTCATGATTGAATAGCAAAAAAGAAATTATTATTGGAGCTATTGATATCGCAATGATATCAATAACAAAGTTATCAAGAGCTTCATGATAAATATATTTAATCATCAAATAAGTAATAATATTAATAATAGTGACATATGCTATATTATAAACCATGGTCTTCTGATTGAAGAGATAACTATATAAAGCTAATGATACGAAAAGCAGAATGAAAGTTATATAGTTACCAACTTGGAAAAAAAACAATGAAGCAATAGCAAAGGGTAATATTAGAATAAGATTTTGCTTGTTTTTAAGCGCAAAGTAAGTTATCAAGGGAATATAAAAGGCGTAGCCTAAACCATAATTATATGTAAGCAAACCAAAAACAGCAACGATGGCGATATTTAGATATTTATTCATATATCCTCCTTTCAATACTATTAATATGGTACTTTATAATACAGTTTTGTATATGTTGAAAAATAGCAAAAAAGCAATGTAAAAAAATAAAAGGAATCTAAAAGATTCCTTTTTTCGTGTTATTTTATGCAAAATCCCCATTTTCATCTTCCAAAATTTCTTTTTCGGCTTTTTCAGCATCACGTTGTGATTTTCTAAATAACCTAGCGATTTTTTGAGGGAAAAACGATAATACTTCAGCAAGTAGTAATGGTAACATCTTAACTGATTCCTTAATCGACTTCTTTCTAATTTCTGCTTTTTCGGGTTTTGTTTCCGAAAACAAATAACGCCTGGCAACTATTCCTATTCTTAGAGTCAAAAGTCCATTTGTAAGACCATTTAACAAACTATTGGCAAGTGGTTTAACTAGTGGTATTTCGGCTATATAATTAGCGGTAGTCGTTGGAAACATATCGGTAAAGCTAAGTCCTTCTAGGCCTTCAGCGATTAAAGCCGTTGTTAGGACATTTAGGGAAAGTTTTCCAAGTTTTGCATATGATGGGCGAAACCCTGCCCTTTGAACAATCTCTTTTATCATCTTAAAATTGACTGTAATAACGGTTGCCATATCCAGTTTTCCATTTTGAGAAATAGCTGTAGATATAAAAACGGTCTTTGCATTATTTAAAATGATTTTATTGATTTCTTTTTTGATTGAAGAATCAAATACTTGGGCTAGAGCTAAACGAAGATCTTCTTTGTTTTTAAGGCCATGGTCTAATAGTTCTAAATCTTTATCTTTTAAATCATTGTAACGCACCAAAGATTTGGTAACTTTCTTATATACTCTATGACTTTTACGACTATCAGGATCAAGGGTGGTAACAACGGAGAAAGTTGGTGCAAACAAAATGATTCTAAGTGGATTTAAAATCAAAAAATATACTAATAAAACCGATATACCATAAAAAACCCACTCTACATATTTGCTGATATTTCTTAGTCTTTCTCCTAAAGATAAAATACTACTAATTATTAGAAGAAAAATTATAATTAAAGATCCTATTCCAATAGCAATCCAAAACACATTTCTTTTCTTGTCTCTTTGATCTTTTTTATATTTTCTTAATTTACTTTTTGATTCTTTTGGTGCTTCTAGTTGTTGCTTCATATATACCTCTCTTATATAGTTAAAGTTGCTTCATATAATCTTGCATAATAGCCTTTATTACTAATTAACTGTTGGTGTGTTCCTCTTTCTAAAATACCATTTTGGCCTAAAACAATAATATCATCAGCATTTTTCACCGTAGACAAACGATGGGCAATCGTAATGGTTGTTCTGTCTTTTGATAATTCATCAAGGGAGGCTTGAATTAAACTTTCAGTAATATTATCAAGTGATGATGTTGCTTCATCCAAAATTAAAATATTAGGGTTTTTCAAAAACAATCTAGCAATAGCAATTCGCTGTTTTTGGCCACCAGATAATTTAATACCTCTCTCACCAACCATGGTTTCATACTTATCCTCCTGCTCCATAATGAAATCATGGATTCTGGCTTTTTTAGCCGCCTCAATTACTTCATCAACACTGGACTGTGGTTTTCCAAATAAAATATTTTCTTTAATGGTTCCATAAAAAATAAAAACATCTTGTTGAACATGACCAATGGCTTTTCTTAAAATATTAACATCATATTCCTTAACATTAATTCCATCAATTAAAATCTCTCCTTCATTGACATCATAGAAGCGAGGAACTAGTTTAGATATAGTTGACTTTCCAACACCAGTTTCGCCAACCAAAGCAACTTTTTGTCCTTTATTAATTTTTAGATTAAAATGATTTAAAACATGGGATGCTTCTGATTGTTCATATTGAAAACTCACATTAACAAATTCAATATCTCCATTCAAATCTTCTTTATATATTGGATTTTCATTATTAACAATCTTTGGTTCAACTTCCATAATACTATGAAATTTCTCTATACCCGAAAAACCTTGTTCAATTTGTTCAATAGAGTTAGTTAAACGAGCAATTGGTTTAATCAGATAATTGACAAATAGAAAATAGGTAGTTAAGTCTACGATACCAAAACTGTCATCTATAACTAAAAATAAACAACCAAAGACCAATAATGCAAGATTTGCTAGATTGATAAAAAAATCATTGCCAGTTGAGAATAATCCAATAGCTTTAAAAGCACTATTTCTTGATTCTTTATATATAGTATTATAATGTTCGAATTTTTCTACTTCAAGTTCTTGATTATTAAAAGCTTTCGTTAAACGAATACCACTCAAACTACTTTCAATTTTAGCCCCTAGTTCTCCTTGGGCGGTCCTTGAGGCTCTAAAGTTTTTACGCATAGACATTCTTCTTGTAATTGAATATATAACCAAACACATTAAAAAGAAAAAGACAATTAAAGTTAGTTTCCAATTAAAAAAACATAAAATAATAAAACTACCAATTAACATTATCATGGAAATTAATAAATCTTCCGGTACATGATGACTCATTTCAGCAACATCATTCAAATGGCTTGTCAAGTTAGTCATTAATTCCCCAGTCTTTTTATCATCGAAATATTGATAATCCATTTCTTGAAACTTTTTATATAAATCACTTCTCATATCTGATTCTAATCTCATACCCATAACATGACCATAGTAACCGATGATATAACCTAGAATAAATTTAATAATAAATAATACAAGTAAAACGCCTGATGATATTAAGATGACATTCATATCGTCATAATAATTTTTCAACAAAGTGTTAATCCTTAATGGAAAATATAAATCAATAGCCGAAACGACTAAAGCACAAATCATATCAATTATAAAAAGCCGCATATGAGGCTTATAGTATCTAACAAACCTTTTAAACATTTTCTTCCTCCATTATTTTAAGAATATAACTAATAACCTTTATCTCTTCTTCTTTATTTATTTTATAATCTAATTTTTCTGCTACTTCATGATATAATTTTCTAAATGAATATACCATTATAAGTAAACTATTATATATTGACATATAATCTAAATTAAAATATGTTGATTTCATTTCATTAATCATTTCTTCATCAAGATATTTATTGATAAATTTCAAACCTTTTCCAACATTAACTTTAAAATCATAATTTAAACCAACATTCCAAGAAATCATTTTATGATATTCATTTCTCAAATATAAATTAAGACATTCAGCAGCATAAAAAAGTTCATTTCTTTTCAATCCTTTAACAACATACAAACTCACCCAATAAAATTCATTACTACATTCAAGAAATTCTTCAATTGTTGGCTTTGTAACAAAATATGATTGTTCGCTTGCTTTCTTTAAACTTGGTAAGTTATTATCTTTATCATAATGATACCTATCATATAATAAAATAGTAAGTGAATCTTCTTGTAAATAATCATCAAGATATTTTAGTTCCATTAATGTTAAATCAATGCGATTGCCATCCATAAACTGCATTAAATAAGTATAGCAATTTTCATTTTGGGGAATTTGCATAATTACTCTTTCCCCAAAATAATCAATCCAATTTTTATTATTAATAAATGAATTAATATCATCTACAAAATAGACAATATCAAAATCTTGATATTTATCTTTTATAACTTTTTCATTTGCTCTAGAACCATTTAAGAAAACATATTTAATTCTTTCATCATTCATAGCATAATTAATTATTAAATCATACATTTCTTTTTCTGTTCGCATATTTATCACCTATAACATTATACTCTAAAAGATGAAAAAAATAAAGCCTTGAGAAAACAATCTTTTATTTTCTCAAGGTAACGATAAAATTGTTGGGTTCATATAAAATATATTGATAATCAGAAATGATCACATCCCCAACAAGTAGACACCTATTTCTGTACAAACCTCTCTAGACAAATCATACGATATTTAACTGGAGTATGACCCTTTAAACTACCATGAATTCTCTCATTATTATAAAAATGAATATACTTTCTAATTTTTAAAGTTAATTCTTTGATTGTATTTGCTTTTCTTAAATCAACCATTTCACTTTTTAAGATTCCAAAAAAACCTTCCATTGGTCCATTATCAATACACTTACCAGGCCTTGACATACTTTGAGTCATGCCTAATTCATCTAGTCTTCTTCTAAAGGCAAGTGACGTATACTGTACTCCTCTATCACTATGTAACAAAGCTTTACACTCAGGATTCTTCTTTATGGCTTCATCAAGGGTTTTAAACACTAAGGCATTATTATTAGAACTACTTATCTTGAATGCTATTATACTCTTATCATACAAGTCTAGTATTGCACTTAAAAAGATTCTTTTACTCGTTTTTCCAACCTTTATTTCGGTGATATCCGTTACCCATTTCTCATTTGGATATGATGCTTTAAAATCTCTATTAAGTAAATTACTTGCTTCTATTTCTGGTTTGACTTTTTTGAACCCTTTTCTTTTTCTTCTAATGACACTTGTGATATTTAACTCTTTCATTATTCTTCTAATTCTTTTGATATTATAATTAAAACCATTTTTATTATTAATCCATTCCCTCATTCTTTTATATCCTAATATTCCATGATACTTTTGGTTATACCAATGATACAAATATTATCTATATTTGTATCATTAATATAATCTTAGATATTTCTTTATTCTCAATATCAGCTTTGCTTATCTTTTTATTTAACCATTTGTAATAAGAGCTTCTGGATATTAAAAGTACATTACACATTAAATTAACAGGGTATTTTTTTAATTTAGAGAAATATTTAACCGTTAAATATTTTGATTCTTGAAGGTATGTTCTATTGTATTCTTTTTTTTTAATATTTCTAACTCTATTTTTAAAAGTCTTAATTGTTCTTTTAATTCTTCAATTTCATTTTTATTTTTCTTTATCGCTTTTCTTCGGTCATTTACTACGCTACTTTCACCATAGATACCTTCCTTTTTTACTAAATAGGTCACCTGACTATATGTGACATCATACGTAAAAGCTGTTAAGCATATATCTTTTTTATTTTCTTTCCAATAAGATATTATTTCTAACTTTTCCTCAATCGTTAATTTTCTAGCTTTTAGTCTCAAT
>JAVBLL010000018.1:0-126661 GCA_031553555.1 Bacilli bacterium | reverse complement strand
ATCTGTTATTAATCTGGCGATTATATTATAGCATAAGGACATTTATTATTTATATATAAAGGGGCTGTCAAAAACTATGCTGATGTCAGTATAATTTTTGACAGCCCTATTTTTCAGTATAAATTTATACAGCCCCAATATATATTACTCTATAAAGAGATATATATCCACCTTTTTTCTATTTCATAGATTTTTTTGAATGTTTTTTCGAAATAAAAAGTTTAATAAAACCATATGATTATTTAATGAAAGTTTAATGTTTTTATGGTATAATATGCAAAATAATAATTAGCTATTAATACCTAATTTTATATTTGAAAGGAGGTAAATATGAATGCACAACTAAAGGGCAAAATTAAGGAATCATTATTTGCGGTTATGCCCATTTTTATTATAGTTTTGCTTTTGCATTTTACAACACTAGTCCCGTTAAATGATCAATTGGCTCTATTTATTGTCGGATCGATTATATTAATTTTTGGTATGGGTTTGTTCACCTTAGGAGCAGATATTGCGATGTCTCCAATGGGGGAGCAAATAGGGTCCGCAATTATAAAAAAGCGTAATATCTTTTTTATAATAGGTGTTATTTTTATAGTAGGTATTTTAATAACTATAGCGGAACCTGATTTGTCAATACTAGCAGATCAGATTCCAAGTATTAATCATTGGGTACTTATTATTGCAGTTAGCGTTGGTGTTGGAATATTTTTTGTAATATCTATTTTACGAATTGTTTTCAAATGGAGTTTATCATGGTGTGTAATCATTGCATATGCAATAGTTTTCATTTTAACTATTTTCACTCATCCTGACTACATTGCCATCGGTTTTGATTCAGGTGGCGTTACTACTGGACCAATTACAGTGCCGTTCATTATTGCTATTGGCGTTGGTGTAGCATCTGTTCGTGGTGGTAAAGATTCCATTGATAATAGTTTTGGGCTTGTTGCTTTATGTGCTATTGGACCTATCATGGCGGTTATGTTTTTGGGCTTATTTACAAAAAGTAGTCCTGTTTATACTCCCGATGAAATATCAACTGCATCAATTTTTTCTCAATTTGCAAATGGCTTTTTAAGTTACGGAATTGACGTCACAATTGCTTTAGCACCTATTATTGCTTTATTCTTTATTTTTCAGTTCACAATATTACATTTACCAAAGCACAAATTAATAAAAATGATTATCGGCATGGTGTATACTTATATCGGTTTGATCCTCTTCTTAACAGCCGTAAATGTGGGATTTATGCCGGCCAGTAAGCATATAGGTGAATTCTTAGGTACTTCAAACTATTCTTATTTACTTATTCCAATTGGTGCGATTATTGGTTTCTTTATTGTTTTAGCAGAACCAACGGTGCACGTATTAAATAAACAAGTAGAAGAAATTAGTGGGGGAATGATTAGTAAAAGGACAATGTTGATTGGATTAACTGTTGGTACAGCTTTTTCTGTTGGATTATCAATGCTAAGAATTGTAATTGGATTTAACATTTTATATTACTTAATTCCAGGATATGCTATTGCAATAATATTGTCGTTCTTTGTACCTAAAATTTACACTGCTATCGCTTTTGACTCTGGAGGTGTTGCATCTGGACCAATGTCAGCAGGTTTCATTTTACCATTTGCAGTTGGTGCATGTGGAGCCCTACATCCAGAGAGTATCATGCAAGTAGGCTTTGGAATCGTAGCGATGATAACAATGACCCCTTTAATAACTATTCAAGTTTTAGGATTAAGAGCAGAAATTAAAGTGAAAGTTAGACAAAGAATTGAAGCAAAACATGCACTTGCTAATGATGAACAAATTATTTATTTTGGAGGTATATCTAATGAAGAAAATTAAAGTTCCTTCTAAAAATAAAATAGCAAAAGTCGAACCAAAAATTACAGAGATTAAAATGCTTATCACTATTTGTAATCGAGGTAAAAGTGCATTATTATTAAAGAGATTAGAAAATGTTGATTCAACAATGGAAATTGTTCTATTGGGACGTGGCACTGCTAATAGTGACATTCTCGATTACCTAGGATTAGGTGAAAGTGAGAAAGATGTAGTCATTAGTATTTTAAAAGCTGATATGTGCCAAATAGTTTTAAAGGAACTTGAGCCAATATTACAAAAACATGGTAAAGGAATAGCTTTTACAATTCCTATATCTAGTATGATAGGTATGATGGCATATAATTTTCTAACTAAAAACATTTCAAAAGGAGATAAAAATGGAAAATCAAAATAAATTTGAGTTAATAATATGCATTGTAAATGCTGGATTTACTGACGTAGTCATGGATGCTGCCAAGGCAAACGGAGCAAGAGGCGGTACTATTCTACATGGTCGTGGCACTGCTAATAAAGAAACAGAAGATTTTTTTGGTATTACAATATCCCCAGATAAAGAAATTGTATTAATACTTGTGCAAAAAGAAATTAAAGATGCTGTATTGCATGCTGTTTATCAAGAGGGTGGAATGGTTTCACCAAGTCATGGCATTGCTTTTTCAGTTCCTGTTGAAGATGTTGTGGGATTGAGTAGTTTAGTAAATATTGATCAAGAATAAGAACGAACGAGTCAAGTTTTTATAAATTATAATTAAGCACCTCCATCTCACATTTTGAGCTAGAGGTGCTTTTATGAAAAACCCCATTTCAATTGAACAAGATAACTAGTTAAGATTAAAAAATTATCTAAAACTTTATTAAAATAAAAGGAATATAAAAAACACAATTTTACGAAAACATTGATTTATTATTATTTTATATGAGTAAAAATATAATTAAAACGCGCTAATAGTAATTGTTGAAATAAAGGAAGAAAAATGATATAATTATTATTAGAAATAGGTGAAGAGTATGTTTTTTCAAGTGTTATCAAGTGGTTCAAAAGGAAATATGACATATATTGCAACAAATACAACTAAGATACTTTTAGATGCTGGCATTACTTTTGTCAATATGAAAAAGCGAAGTGAGCTTGATTTTGCTAATATAGATGCGATATTCATTACTCATGAACACATTGACCATGCTGGTTCAATAGATTCAATTGCGAAAAACACAAGGGCACCTATTTATGTGCATAATGAAAGTTATGAAATAATTAAATATAAATATATGAAAAATCTATTATATAGTAAAATTAATTTTATTTCTTCTCATAAGCAGTATAAAGTTGGTGATATTGTGATTGTTCCATTAACGCTTAGTCATGATAGTGTCAATTGTTTTGGATATATTTTTACTGATAATATAACAACTCTTGCTTATATTACTGATACTGGCTTTATACCTTTAGAATATCTTGGTTTATTAAGTAAAGTTGATTCAATTATTATTGAGGCTAATCATGATGTTGCAATGTTGTTAGAATCCACTAGACCCTGGCCATTAAAACAAAGAATTCTTTCAACTAGTGGACATCTTTCTAATTTGATGTGTGGGCAAATACTAAACAAACTTTTAGAAGGTGAAAAAATATCAACAATTGTTTTGGCACATTTAAGTGGTGAATGCAATGATGAAGATATTGCTTTGGAAACGATTAACAGTTATTTGCCAAAGAATCATACTTTAAAAATATATGTTGCTAGACAAGACACTGCTCTTCCATTGCTTAAAGTTTAATTTCAATATAAAAATATTTTTTCTTAAAATAATAAAATAAAAGATGTTTCACTTCATATTTTAATGTTTATATATGGGCATACTAATGTAGTATTTAATTAGTTAAATATGATACACATTAGAAAAGTTGTTATTTTCTCACCAATAATTAATTAATTTTTATAAAAATATCTTAAATAAGGAGTACTATGTTTAAATTACATTCAACATATCAGCCACAAGGAGATCAACCACAAGCAATAGAAAAATTGACCAACAATTTAAAAGAAGGCGCAAAATATCAAACACTGCTTGGAGCAACAGGAACAGGAAAGACATTTACAATCGCCAATGTTATTCAAAACATTGGCAAAAACACTTTGGTATTAGCCCATAATAAAACTTTGGCTGGTCAATTATATAGTGAATTCAAAACTTTGTTTCCAGAAAATAAAGTTGAATATTTTATTTCTTATTATGACTATTATCAACCTGAAGCATATGTAGCTAGTAAAGATTTATTTATTGAAAAAGATTCAAGTATCAATGATGATATTGATCAAATGCGTCATAGTGCCGTTTCTTCTTTATTAACTCATGATAATGTCATTATTGTCAGTAGTGTTTCATGTATTTATGGAATTGGTGATCCTGATGATTACGAAAATAATATTTTTGTTATTAGAAAAGGAGATACATATAAACGTGCTGATTTATTAGAAAGGCTTGTGAAGATGCAATATGAACGTAATGACTATGCATTAGATCGTGGAACTTTCAGACTTAAAGGTGATGTTTTGGATATTATTCCAACTGGTGAAAAAGAAGAGGCTATAAGATTAGAATTTTTTGATGATGAAATAGAAAAAATTAAAATTATCAATAGTTTAACTGGAAAAACCATTTCAGTTCAAACAATTGTTACGATATATCCAGCTACTTTATTTGCTGTATCTAGTGAAAAATTAGAAATAGCAATAGGACGAATTGAAAGAGAACTGGAAACTAGGTTAATAGAGTTTAAAGAGCAAGGAAAATTGCTAGAAGCTCAGCGCATTGAGCAAAGAACTAGGTCTGATTTAGAGATGCTTAAAGAAATTGGAATGTGTAGTGGAATAGAAAATTATTCCAGACATATGCATTTACGTGAAGAAGGTGAAACGCCTTTCACGTTAATGGACTATTTTAAGCATAATTTTTTGTTAGTTGTTGATGAGAGTCATGTAACAATACCTCAAGTAAGAGGAATGTATAATGGAGATAGAGCCAGAAAAATGAATTTAGTTGAATATGGATTTCGTCTACCATCAGCACTTGATAATCGACCTTTACAATTTGAAGAGTTTGAAAAAAAATGTGATCAAATAATTTATGTTAGTGCTACACCTACTGATTTTGAAAAAAAGAAAAGTTTTGAAATTGTAGAACAAATTATCCGTCCAACTGGTCTACTTGATCCAAACGTCGAAATTAGAAAGACAGAAGGACAAATTGACAATCTATTGCAAGAAATTTATAATCGCATCAAAAAAGATGAACGAGTTCTTGTTCTTACATTAACTATTAAAATGAGTGAGGAATTAACAAACTATTTTAAAGATCTTGATCTAAAAGTAGCATATCTTCATTCTGAAGTTAAATCATTAGAACGTATGGAAATTATACGTCAGTTACGAATGGGTGTATATGATGTATTAGTAGGAATAAATTTATTAAGAGAAGGACTAGACATTCCAGAGGTTTCTTTAATTGCCATACTTGATGCTGATAAGGAGGGCTTTTTGCGTAGTGAGACGTCTTTAATCCAAATAATTGGACGTGCTGCTCGTAACTCCAATGGTAAAGTGATTATGTATGCAGATAAGATTACCGGCTCTATGGAAAGGGCTATTACAGAAACATATAGACGCCGTGGAATTCAGGACCAATATAATCAAAAATTTAATATTATTCCAAAAACAATTAAGAAAAATATCAATGAAGCTATGGTTATAGCAACCAAAGAAGAAATAAGTTTTGGAAATTATGATATGAATAACTTGACAAATTTATCAAGCATTGAGAAGAAAGATATAATTATGAGATTAGAAAAAGAAATGAAAGCTGCTGCCAAAGCCTTAGACTTTGAACAAGCCATGTCACTAAGAGATATTATTTTAGAATTAAAAGCAAGCAAATAGGTGGATTATGAAAAAAGAAAAAGTCATAGTTGGATTATCCGGTGGTGTTGATTCAGCGGTTGCAGTTATTATATTACAACAGCAAGGTTACGAGGTTGAAGGTATGTTTATGCGTAACTGGGATTCATCAATTAATAATGATGTTTTAGGAAACCCTAATGATCCAAGTAATGTCTGCCCACAAGAACAAGACTATTTGGATGCAGTAGAGGTTGCAAAACAATTAAATATTATACTTCATCGAGTAGATTTCATTGATGAATATTGGAATAAAGTCTTTAAGTATTTCATTAATGAATATGAACATTTTCGTACTCCTAATCCCGATATTTTATGTAATAAAGAAATTAAATTTAAATGTTTCTTGGAATATGCTTTAAAAATGGGTTGTGATTATATAGCAATGGGTCACTATGCTAGGGTAATTCACAATCCTAATGAGCATAAGTTGCTTAGAGGACTTGACGATAATAAAGACCAAAGTTACTTTTTATGCCAGCTCAATTCTGAGCAATTATCTAAAGCATTATTTCCTATTGGACATTTGAAAAAAAATGAAGTTAGAAAGATTGCTGAAGAATACAATCTAAAAATTGCTCATAAAAAAGATTCTACAGGAGTTTGCTTTATTGGAGAAAGAAATTTCAAGCAATTTCTTCAAAATTATATCCTGGCAAAACCTGGTCCAATGTGTACTTTGGATGGTAAAATCGTAGGTCATCATGATGGGATTATGTACTATACAATTGGTCAGCGTCATGGTTTGGGACTAGGTGGACCCGGGGATGCTTGGTTTGTCATTGGAAAAGAACCGTTTAGTAATGCTTTGTTAGTTGGACAAGGAGAAGATAATGAGTATTTATATTCCAATCATTGTTTTATAAATGATATAAATTGGTTGGGAAAAAAAGCAGTAAAGACACTTTCTTGTACTGCCAAATTCAGATATCGTCAAAAGGATATTCCGGTTACTGTTTCATTCGTCAATGAAAAAATAGCAGAGGTTAAATATCTTAAGGCTAAGGCCGTAACTCCAGGACAAGCATGTGTTTTTTATGATGGTGATATTGTTCTTGGTGGTGGAACTATTGATAAAGTATATATGGATGAGGACTTGAGAAAATATTAGAGGTGAAGTATGGAAACTGTGCGCGGGGTCGTTAATAAAATAGTTTATTATAATGAAGATAATGGTTATGGGATTATAAAAATCAAACTTGATTATAAAAATAGTGAAATGGCAAAATTTCGAAGTATTTTATTTTCTAATATATTAACTATTTTGTGCAGTTTTGATCGCAAACCGATTGTTGATGAAGAGTTAGAGTTTAATGGTGAGATGGAGACTTCAAGTTATGGATATCAATTAAAAGCAAAATCATTTCGTAGAGTCAGTGAAGAAACTAAGGAAGGCATTATTACTTATCTTGCTAGTGATTTTTTTCCGAGCATTGGGCGTATTACAGCTTCTAAGGTCTTTGAAAGCTTAGGAGACGGTGCTTTAAAACAAATTGTTGATGATAAAAGTGTTTTAGATAAAGTTGATATTACTCAAAAACAAAAAAATATCATCTATGATAATTTAATAATTCATTATAAAAATGAACATCAATTGCTAGGATTGTTAAACATAGGTTTAACAATGGGTTTATCAGTAAAATTAATAAAAGCTTTAAAAGATGATGCACTTCAAATTATTAAAAAAAATCCTTATCAGTTAATTGATCTTATTGAAGGGATTGCCTTTTTAAGAGCCGATGATATAGCAGACCACCTAGGGATTGATAAAAAAGATCCCATGCGATTACAAGCTTTAGTTCTCTATGTTTTAAAAAGATCAACCTACTCAACTGGTAATGCATATATTCCTTATAAAGAACTACGTACTCAAGCTTTGCAAATGGCAAATGAATCATTAGAAATAATGGATAAAGATAACTTTAGTGATGCTATAAAGTTTTTAATTGAAACTAAAAAGATAATTATGGATGAAGAAGAAAATCTTTTTGATTATTATATTTATTATGATGAAATTAAAGTTGCTCGTAGACTCGCTGAGTTTTTAAAAAATGAAACTAAAGATTATTCATTTGATAAAATTCCCCAAATTTTAAATGAAGTTATGGGAATCAATAAAATTGAATATAGTCCAAAACAGCAAGAAGCAATTGTAAAAGCTTTAAAAGAACCAATTGTTATAATTACTGGAGGTCCTGGTACAGGTAAATCAACAATCATCAAAGGTATCATTGATTGCTATTCATATATGTTCAAACAAAGTGAAATGGTCCGTGATAAGATTTTATTAGTTGCTCCAACTGGTAGAGCTAGTAAACGTCTTAGGGAAGTAACACTACATAACACTTCAACAATTCATAAACTTTTAGGATATGAAGGTAATGGACGTTTTACAATAACTGAGGAAAACCCACTTGATGCTAAGATGATAATAATTGATGAATTTAGTATGGTTGATATTCATTTAGCGGCTTTGCTATTTTCATGTTTGCAACCGACTACCAAAATAGTAATTGTTGGGGATGCTGACCAACTTCCAGCAGTTGGCATTGGTGATATTTTATTAGATTTAATTAATTCCAAAGAAATTACGACAATTCGTTTAGATAAAATTCATCGTCAAGCAAGTGACTCAAGTATCATTAGTTTAGCTCATAGTATTAATCAAGGCGAGTTGCCATTTGATATTATGGAAAAACAACATGACCGTAATTTTATTTCCTGTCATGAAGATACAATGATTGATTTTATTACTAAAGTAACTGAACAGGGAATGGAATCTGGTATGGATATTATCAAAGATATTCAAGTACTAGTGCCGCTATATAGAGGTATCATTGGAATAGATTCGATAAATTACCGCATGCAAGACGCTTTTAATAAGAATAGTCAAGAAATAAGTTACAATCATCGACGATTTCGTATTAATGACAAAGTTATTCAATTAGTTAATCGCAGTGAAAAACAAGTTATGAATGGCGATATTGGTCAAATAATATTATTCGACATGAATGAAACGACTTTTAATGGTTTAGATGTTTCCTTTGATTTTGGTATTGTTCATTATGAAAAAGACGAACTTGAAGATTTAACGCTTGCCTATGCCATATCTATTCATAAAGCTCAGGGAAGTGAATTTGGTTTAGTTATTATGCCCTTTAGTTTTAAATATTATATAATGTTGAAAAGAAAGTTAATATATACAGCAATTACCCGTGCCAAAAAATTTTTGATTATGCTTGGTAATGTTGAAGCTTTTAGAAAAGGAATATCTGAACTAGAAGAAAAGAGAAAAACCAAATTACAATCAAGATTAAAAGCAATTATTGAAAACCCTAATATGATTTTTGATATGAGTAGTGCTTTTCAAGAGATATTAATAGATGATAAGTATGATAATTTGGAAAATATTGGCATTGAAGATTTCGAAAATTCAGAAAAGAATATGATCACAGAAATGGAAAATATTACTCCTTATGATTTTATGAAAAAGAGCTAATAATAATATAGGGTGATTTTATGAAATTTTTTAAGAAAACAATTATTATGATGTCTGTTGGTGCACTAGCTACTGTTGGCGCAATGTGTTTAATGAATTGTGATAGCAAGCCAGTGAATGATTTAAAAGAGAAAGAATGTAATATGATAAAAAAGTTTAAGAAAAAGTTTATGTAGTATATAAAAGTAAAGCAATGCGTCTTTACTTTTTTACCATTTTATGGTATAATAAAAATATATAGAAATTGAAAGGGTGATTTTTTTATGGGAAGAGCACATGAAGTGCGCGCAGCATCAATGGCCAAAACCGCCGCTGCAAAAAGTAAGATAAATGCAAAATGGGGGAGAGCAATATTTGTTGCTGCAAAATCGGGTATTCCTGACCCTGATTTAAATCAAACATTGAAAAAAGAAATTGAAAAAGCTAAAAGAGAACAAGTTTCTGCGGATGTTATAAAAAGAGCCATAGATAAAGCCAAAGGTGGGAGCACTGAATCATATTCACCGGAGCGTTATGAGGGTTTTGGACCTAATAACTCATTATGGATAGTCGATTGTTTGACGGATAATCATAATCGCACATTAACTTCGGTTAGAACAGCTTTCTCAAAAAGTGGTGGTAATTTAGGTGCTAGTGGCTCTGTAACCCATATGTTTTCTAATCAAGCCGTTTTTAGTTTTGAAGGAAATAATGAAGAAGAGATTTTAGAAGGTTTATTAATGAATGATTGCGAAGTTAATGATATTCAATGTGAAGATGGTATCGTTTCTGTATTTGCACCAAACACATCTTATAGTGCAGTAAAGGATGCTTTAGTAAATATTCTTGGTGAAATTGAGTTTTTAGAGGATCATACTACATGGATTCCTTCAACATATGTGACTTTAGAAGAAGAGCATGATAAGCAAAAATACGAACGCCTAATGGCTACTTTAGATGAATGCGATGATGTACAGGAGATATATCATAATATACAATCTGAAGAATAATTAATAAGGAGAAATAATGAAAAAATTATTTAGTTTAATTTTAATCTTGCTAGGATTTTTTTTCATAACTGGATGTGGTGATACATCAAATAGTAAAAAAGATAAAGAATTTGCTATTTTAGAAGATGAATTGTTTTTATTTTTTTTAGGAACTGACCCACTTAATATTAATTTTTCTTTATATAATCCTGAACAGTATGGTCTTGAGGATGCAGTAGTAGAACCATATGAATTTTCAATGGCAAATGAGAATGCATATTTTGAAGTACTAAAAGAAGTAAAAATCGAACTTCAAAAATATAAAGATAATAAGATTAATAAAGAAAATAAGTTAACAAAAAAAATAATTTTAGATTACATAGATAAGAAACTTGCATACGAAGGTTATTATTATTTTGGAACTAATTTAGGTAGTTATTTGGGATATCAAAGTCAGTTACCTTTAATACTTGCTGAGTATAGGTTTGATAGAGAAAAAGACATTGAAAATTATTTTTCATATTTGGAAATAACACAAACTAATTTTGAAAGTATTATTTCTTTTGAAAAAGAAAAAGCTAATGAAGGAATGGAAATGGCCAATACTATTTTGTCACGATCGGCTGAACAATGTTATGCAATGGCTAACCAAGACGAATGTTATTTGATTCCTGTTTTCAATGATAAAATTGATAATCTTAGTTTTTTAAATGATGAGGCAAAAGCAAGTTTTAAACGTCGCAATGTTGAATTGATTGAAAATAAATTTTTGCCGGCTTATGTTTTCTTAGGTGATGAAATAAATAAACTTCAAAATGATAAAAACAAAAGAGGCAATTTAGCTGGTTATGAAAATGGTAATGATTATTATGAATTATTATTCCAAGATGAGATTGGAACTAATGTAAGTATTGAAGATGTTGAAGAATATTTAAATGATAAACTAGAAGTAGCAATATTTGATTTACAAAATATTTATCGTTACCATTCAAAAGTATATAATTTTTGGGAAAAAGGTAATTTAATGGAAGGAATGGCGCTTGATCAACTAATCCCTTTCTTCATTGAAAAAGTTGATGGAAAATTCCCATCTTTAAAAACAGAACCAGATTATAGTATTACAGAAATTAGTTCTGCACTAAGTGATTTTTCCTCACCAGCAATGTATTTTTTAACTCCTATTGATGGTTCAAAAAAAGAATCAATTTATATCAATCCAAAAAATGTTTCTGGAAACGATTCATATACATACCAAGTCATTGCACATGAAGGTTACCCAGGCCACTTGCTTCAACATGTTTATTTAAAACAAGCGGACATTCCCAATGTGCGAAAAGTTTTAAGTTTTGGTGGATATAGTGAAGGATGGGCAACCTATGTTGAAAATTATGTAGTGAGTTTTATAATGGATAGTTCATGGTATTTAAGAATTTTTGAAATAGGAAATTCATTGGATTATTTAATTCTTGGCCTTGCAGATATATATATTAACTATTATAATTATTCAATAAGTCAATTTGAACGATTTATCAATACATATTATGGTCCTTTAGGTTCTTCAGAATTACAAAATTTGTATTATGATTTAATAGAAGTTCCAACTAATTATTTGAAATACTATTATAGTTATTATAAAATTCAAGATATGAAAACAGCTTTTAAAGAAAAAATGGGTAATAAGTATAGTGACCTATTATTCCACACAATATATCTGGAAACTGGACCATGTTCTTTGGATATTCTAGAAGATATATATGTGAATTATTAAGCTTGAAATAATATAAATAATTTTATTAATATATAATTGCATATAAGCTATAAACAAAAAAATTCTCAACCAATTTCGTTGAGGATTTTTTATTTTAACTTGCGTTTTTTTCAAAATTATGTATAATAAATATATAGTGATAAAAATTTAGAGGATGCTATTAATAGTATTATAGGTGATAAAATGATAAAAGAAACTACTAATACACAATGCTATGATATTATTATTATAGGTGGAGGTCCGTCAGCTGCCAATTTTGCAAGAATGATTGGTTCAACAAATAAAAAAATACTTATGATTTATAACAATAATTTATCTAAGCCGTGTGGGGGGTTATTGTCTGAGGATACTCAAAAGGTATTTAAGAGTTATAATATTGCTATACCAAATAATATATTAGTTAATCCACAAGTTAAATTTGTAAAAGTAGTAGACATTGAAACAAAAAAAGAAAAGTATTATCCTAGAGATTATATAAATGTGGATCGTCAAAAATTTGATTTATGGCTATTATCTTTAGTTCCCAATAATATACAGAAAGTTCAAGGAAAATGTATCAATATAATTAAAGAAAAAGGTTGTTATAATATTAGACTTTTGGATGGGAGAATTTATCAAAGTACATATCTTATTGGGGCGGATGGAGCATCTTCGATTGTTAGGAAAACTTTTTTTTCTAACAATAAGATTAAAAAGTATATGGCCATTCAACAACACTTTGTTACCAATAATAGAAATGATTTTTACACATGCATTTTTGATCATAAAACCTCGAAAATATGTTCATGGACTATCCAAAAAGATGATAAATTAATATATGGTGGGATATTTGATACAAAAAAAAGTAGATATTTTTTCAATAACCAAAAATTAAGATGTTTAGAAATGAACATCATTCCAAATATAAAAGAAACATTAACTGAAGCGTGTCTTGTTTTTAGACCAGGATGGAATAATTTCTGCTTAGGGGAAGAAACTATTTTTCTGATTGGTGAGGCAGCCGGATTTATTAGTCCAAGTTCCTTTGAAGGTATTAGTTTTGCTTTGTTATCTAGTGAAGCCTTAGCCAATGCCTTTAATAGTAATAAAAATATCTACCTTGATTATTATCATAATACAAGTCATTTGCGTAGAAAAGTACGTATGAGATTATTGAAATGCCCATTTATGTATAACTATATTATGAGAAAACTAGTTATGATTTCTGGAATTACAGCAACTAAATTAAAACTTAAAAAATAATGTAAATGTAATTTATAATGGAAGAGCATAATTGAATTTAAACTATTTTTATGATATAATATATATAATTAATCATATCAAGGAGGTAATATGAAAGAAGCATACGATATTGTCATAGTTGGAGCAGGGCCAATGGGTATTTTCACAGCTTATGAATTAATGATGAAAAGCCCACACAAAAAAGTATTACTAATTGATAAGGGAACTGATATATATAATCGTACTTGCCCCATTTTGGAAAAAAAGATTACTCAATGTCCCAAAGATATGTACGGAAATAGTGGATGTAAACCATCTTGTTCTATTACATCAGGGTTTGGTGGTGCTGGAGCTTATTCAGATGGTAAATTCAATATTACTAATGAATTCGGTGGTTGGATGGGAGAGTATATAACAGATGATGAGGTCATTGAGTTAATTAGGTATGTTGATAATATTAATCTGAGTCATGGAGCTCCAGAAGAAGTAACCAATCCAAATACCAAAGAAGTATTAAATATTGAAAAGCATGGAATTGCGGTAGGATTAAAATTACTTCGCAGTGAAGTGCGTCATTTAGGAACGGAAATAAATTTAAGAGTCTTAAAAAGTATTTTTGAAGAAATGAAAAACAAAATAGATTATTTATTCAAAACAGAAGTTAAAGATATAATTGTTGAGGATAATAAAGTGAAGGGTGTAATACTCGCTGGTGGTAAGAAAATTTTAGCCCAATATGTTGTTTTGGGGATAGGACGTGGAGGATCTAACTGGCTAACAGAGACTTTGTTAAAACATGGAGTGAAATTCCATAATAATCATGTTGATATTGGAGTGAGAGTTGAAACTAATGATATTGTAATGGATGAAATTAATCGCCACTTGTATGAAGGAAAATTCATTTTTAATACTAGTGTCGGCACACAAGTGAGAACTTTTTGTTCTAATCCAAGTGGTCATGTTGTTGTTGAAAACTGGAATGGTATTATGGTTTGTAATGGGCATGCTTATCATGATGAAAAATTGGGTAGTAATAATACCAATTTTGCATTATTAGTTTCACATCAATTTGAGGAACCATTTAGGGATGCTAATGAATATGCCAGAGAGATTTCTCATTTGGCTAATAAATTAAGTGGTGGTGGAGTCATTATTCAAAAATATGGTGATGTCATAAAAGGCCGCCGCAGTACTCAAAAACGAATTGATGAAGGATTTGTAAAACCAACCTTGAAAGAGGCTGTGCCGGGAGATTTAGGGCTAATTTTACCATATAATACAATGAAATCATTGATTGAAATGTTGGAAGCACTAGATGCAGTAACACCAGGTATTGCTAATGATCATACTTTATTTTATGGAGTTGAAGCAAAATTCTATTCTGACCGTGTTGACGTTAACAGTGAATTTGAGACTAAAATAAATAATTTATTTGTTGGAGGAGACGGTGCAGGAATTACTAGGGGACTCGCACAAGCAGGTGCAAATGGTATAAAAGTGGCAAGAATGATAGCATTGAGAAATTAAAATTTAATAAAATATATACAATAAAAAAGGTGGAAAATGAAACAATTATTTAAAACAGTATGTGAGAATAGTAAGCTTGTCGGCGTAAATAGTTATGTATGGTACCGGGGAAAAATCGTTGAGGATTTGTATTTTGGTTATAGCAATTTGGAAACAGCGAAACATGTAAGTCCCAATACAATTTATCGTATTGCTTCTGTATCAAAAGTTATCGTTGCTCTTTGTATAATGAGGTTATATGAAGAAGGAGATTTATCTCTTGATGAAGATATTAGTAGATATTTAGGTTTTCTAGTTCGAAATCCTAAATTTAAAGATAAAAAAATTACAATAAAAATGTTAATGACCCAAACATCAAGTATAACTGATGGTCAGGAAAAAGATGTTAATAGCGAAAGAAATACCGGATATAACAAAGTTAATGGAACAAATGATAGTGTTAGTTTAAAAGATTTACTTGTTGAAGGAAGTAGAGAATGGACTGCAGATACTTTCAGTAATTATGAACCAGGCAAACATTTTGAGTATTCTAATTTTGGTTGTGGAATACTTGCATGTATTATTGAAAAAATCACTGGCCAATACTTTACTGAATATGTTAAAGATATCATATTTAGACCTATGATGCTTGATGCTTCATTTGTTCCTTCAGATATTATTTCTACAGATATTTCATCAACCTACAAAGCAGTTGGAGAGGATACAGTATTAAATCGTACGAGAGAATCATTTTTAAAATATGAATATAAAAAATTCCCTTTAGGTGATAATTATCGTGGTCCTGCAGGTGGGTTATTTATAAGTATTAAAAGTCTAATGCGCATTTTAACTAGTTTGATGATAGATGATGAACAAATAATTAGCAAAGATACTTTTGATTTAATGATGTCATTAACATGGTATGGTCCAAAAATGAATTATAGTAGTTATTCAGCCAAAGGTTTGCAACTTGAAATTTTGGATTATTTTGATAATCGACGTTTGTATGGTCACTTTGGTGATGCATATGGGGTTAAAAGTTTTATCCTTTTCAATAAACACGAACAGTTTGCAATGGTTTATGTTGCTAATGGTGGACATTATAAATATCAAGAATGTGGAATTGCTGACATTCATGAGCAAGTTATTAAAGGCGCATTAGATAAATATTGGAAAAACAAAATTCATTGCTTTTCCTTTGACCTAACGAGCCATTTTGGCGATGTTGATGGTAGACGAGTATATATTGATTATAAAATCAAAAATGGTAAAATTCATTTTCCATTATTAACAATGCTTGATGTTTTGAGTATCAATACAAGTTTAGATTATGAACAGACAATAGAAGATTATCAAGATAGATGTTTTGATGATATTTTAGATATTTTAAGGATAGACAATGATGTATGCGTAAAAGAAGATGGACCAAAATATAGAATTAACTATGTTGCAAAGCAAGAAAAGCCTAATCCGCTTTATCATTATTTAAAATGTCCTACTTGTTTCAAAAGATTAGTGAAAAATAATCAGCAATATGAATGTGTCAATTTTCATAATTTTGATATTGCTAGTGAAGGTTACATAAATTTACTTTTAAATCAACCTAATAGTGGCGATAATAAGATGATGGTCGACGCTAGAATAAACTTTCTAAAAGCAGGGCATTTTAATCCTCTTGCAAAAACTCTTTTCAAATTTCTTTCAAATTTGGGTGTATCTACATTACTTGATGTTGGCTGTGGAGATGGGTATTATGACCGTAAAATCAAAGCAATGTTTCCATCTTTTCAAATGGCAGGAATTGATATTTCCAAATATGCAACATTAATGGCAGCAAAAAGCCAAAGAGAAATATTTTATGCAGTTGCTAGTGCTTATAATATGCCTTTTGAAGATGAGAGTTATGATTTAATTCTTAACGTCTTTGCTCCTGCATGTGCTGATGAGTTTGTTCGTGTTGCAAAAAAATATATTTTAAAAGTCATACCAGGTCCAAGACATTTAATGGAACTTAAGAAATTACTATATGATGATGTAACAAGCAATGAAAAAGAAGATTTGGAGTTTCCAGGCTTTATAAAAGTTAATCAGGAAAATTTGAATTTCGGAGCTAGAGTTAATGAAGTGGAAGATTTAGTAAAAATGACACCATATTATTATTCTGGACAACATAAAGATGATTTGGGTCAGTACTCATATTTAAATGTAACTTGTGATTTTAAAATCATTTTATATAAAAAAATATAAATTGATTATTATTTAATAATATATAACATAAACTATAGTATGAAAAAACTAAAAGTTTATGTTATTTTTTTTATTGTCATAGGATTATTGTTATTAACCATTAATTTTTTGAATGGTTATTTTAGTGAGCGTGTAGAGGTCTATATTTCAAATAAAACAACCATTTATGCATCAAGTTACATTGAAGAAGCTATTCGAAAAGAAGTTGTTAATAATATTGATATTGACAAGTTATATTATATGAATAAAGGTAGCGATGATATTGTAACAAGTGTCTTAATTAATACAAATCAAGTTAATCAAATAATGGCTGGTGTCAATAAATCAATTAATGAAAGCTTAAATGAACTAGATAATACTACCTTAGAATTGCCGCTAGGAATAATTCTTGGTGAAACTTTATTTTCTAATATGCCACCTAACTTAAAAATCCATATTTATCCAGTTGGGCGTTATACTTGCGATGTTATGACGGATATTTCTGAATATGGCATAAATAATAGTTTATTTCAAATATATATTAAAGTGGCAATTAATATTGACACAGTAATTCCATTAAAAAAAGGCATGTCAACAATTGAATGTCATATTCCGGTTGCTATGCAAATTATTCAAGGTACTGTTCCTAGATATTATTATAATACTAAAAATCTTATTCCAGATGTTTATGATAATTAAGTATTTTTACTTGTAAAAAAAACTAAATTGGAGTATAATAGTAATAGTTTGTAGAGGTATTATATGGAACAAAATAAAATAGAGATTCAAATAAAAAACATATTAAATAAAATTCGACCTTATCTTCAACAAGATGGCGGCGATGTTGAATTCGTTAAGTATATTGATGGCATTGTATATGTAAAAATGTTAGGTGCTTGTGTTGGTTGCGCTAGTATTGATCTGACTATGAAGGACGGCATAGAGTCGTTGTTATTAGAAGAGGTTCCAGGTGTCATTGGCGTTGAACTTGCAGAGCAAGATTAATTGGTTGTTTATAACTAGAATTAATAATATAAAAAATACTAGTAATATAGTGATATAAAATAAAATTCAAAACATTTGAATCCAATATAATTATGGATTCAAGTGTTTTTATTTACTTTAGAATAAACACAAGTTGAGCATTTGAACTATAAGTATTTGTCTAAAAAATTTTTTAATGAGTTTGTCAAAAAAAGTCGAAAAGTTGATATTGAGTTGATTTTCCTTTGTTATAATGAATAGTAATATAATGGCCTTATTGTCTTAAGGGAGCAGAAAAATGAAAGATTTTGTTATTATAACTGATTCCACATGTGATCTAAGCAAGGAAATCAGAGCAAAGTATGGAATTGATTATGTCAAGATGAATATTGTGCGTAATTCGCAAGAACTTCCAGCCAGTTTAGATTGGGATGTATATACCGCTAAAGAATTATATGGATGGATGAGAGATGGTGAGGTTATAAAAACCACACAAGTTCCCGTAATGGAATATATGAATGTTTTCATAAAGTACTTAAAACAAAAAAAAGATATTCTTTATATTGGCTGTTCATCGGCATTATCTGGTTCTGTCAATATTAGTTATATTGTTCGTGGTGATTTGCTGAAAAAATTCCCTGATGCAAAAATCATATGTATTGATTCACTAAATGGTTCTATGGGGCAAGGATTAATGGTAATGAAAGCAGCCTCTATGAAAGAAGAAGGGAAATCTTTCGAGGAAATATCGGAACATATTGAGAAACATAAATTGTGTTTTCATCAAGTTGGTACTACTGAAACTTTGGAATATTTAAAGAAAGCTGGCCGTATTAAAGCAACATCAGCGTTTTTTGGAAATATTTTAGGAGTGAAGCCAATAATTATTTCTGATATTAAAGGCAATAATTTTGCTTTTAAAAAGGTCAAAGGTCGCCAAAAATCACTTGATGAACTTATCAATATTGTAAAAAAAGAAATAGAAGATCCACAAAATCAAACAATAGCAATATTGCATGCTGATTGTGATAATGATTTTGAATATGTGAAAATAAAAATCGAACAAGAAATATCATGCAAAGAAATAATCATTAACGATATTGGTCCTATAATTGGTGCCTCAACTGGTCCTGGAACAATAGCGATATATTTTTATGGCAAAGAAATAACGATATTAGGAGAATAGAATATGGAAAGAGCAATAACGACAACAGTTTTAAATGGACAACTATTTAAAAATATTGTTATTAATGGTGCAAATAATTTACGCCAATATCAAAAGACGGTCGATTCATTAAATGTTTTTCCTGTTCCAGATGGTGATACTGGCTTTAATATGTTAAAGACAATAGAATCAGGAACTGAAGCTATTAAAAATAATCAAGAAACTTCTATTAATAACATCTCAAAAGAATTATATAAGGGAGCATTAATGGGAGCTAGAGGAAATTCTGGAGTCATATTATCCCAATTATTTAAAGGTATTTATTTAGGCATGGAAGGATATGAAAATGTTAATGCAGTCCAGTTAGGACAAGCTTTTAAACTTGGTGTAGACCAAGCGTATAAAGCAGTAATGGAACCAGTCGAAGGTACTATTTTAACTGTTGCTAGAGAAGCAGCTGAGTATGCATATTCAAAGATTAATGATTCCTCAACGATAGAAGAATATTTTGCTTATTTACTATCAGAAGCGCACGCTTCCTTAAAACGAACTCCGGATTTACTTCCTGTATTAAAAAAAGCTGGAGTTATAGATAGTGGTGGGGCTGGATATATTTATATTCTTGAAGGCATGGCCAAAGGGTTAGTCGGTGAAACAATTGCTTGTAATATTGAATCAATTGGGAAAACTTCACAAATTGCCAGCTTCAACCCAAATAGTGACTTTGATTATGGTTATTGCACTGAATTTATTATTCAGTTATTAAATAAAAAAGTTGATGTTATAAACTTTCCAATTGAAACAGTAACTAATTATTTAGAAACAGTTGGGGATTCAATCGTTGCTATTAAAGACGAAAGTATTATAAAAATTCATGTTCATACAAAATCCCCTGGTGATATCTTAAAATACTGTCAACAATTTGGAGAATTTATCTCATTAAAAATTGAAAATATGACTATTCAACATAATGAAAATGTAACTATGTTGAATTATGCTAATAAGATAAATGTAGAAGATGAGGAAGTATCATTTAAAAAATATGCCACAGTGTCAGTAGCAAGTGGCGAAGGTATAATAGAAACATTTAAAGAAATAGGTATAGATAAAATTGTTGAAGGCGGGCAAACAATGAACCCCTCAATAGAGGATTTCATAAAAATTTTTGATGAACTAAATGCTGAATATATATTGGTGTTTCCTAATAATAGTAATATTATTTTAACAGCAGAACAAGCGGCTCTCAATTACATAAAGGCAAAGGTCCATGTTGTGCCCACAAAAAACATCGCTGAAGGCTACGCAGCAGCAACAATGATAGATATTAGTTATGATGATATTGAGAAAATTAAAGATGACTTAATGGTTACAGTTAAAGAGGTTGATATCGGACTAATAACATATGCCACTAGAGACTGCGAATTTAATGAATTGAATATTAAGGTAGATGATTTTATTGGCATATATAATCATGATATAATTGCAAAAGGTCATTCACAAAGCGAAACATTCAAAGAACTTTTGAAGTCCATTAAAAGTATTAAAGAAAAAGATGTTTTAACTATCTTTTATGGAAAAGATGTAAGTAACGAAATGATTACTGAAATTACTGATTATTTAAACAAAGAATTTAAAAATTTAGAATATCAGTTTATAAATGGTAAACAAGATATTTATAGTTTTATTTTATCTATTGAATAAAAATAGCATATAAAAAACTTCCTAATCTCAAGGTGAAATAAATACCTTAGAGTTAGGAAGTTTTTAAATTGAGTTTGGTAAAGTGATAATAAAGGTACTACCTTCATTTAATGTTGTCTTCACGATGATTTGACCTTTATGCAAATTAATTATTTCTTTAACGATCGACAAACCTAAACCATTACCATCATATGAACGAGATTTATCATTTTGAAAATAACGTTCAAAGATATGTGATGAAGTTTCATCAGACATACCAATTCCAAAATCTTTGATAGCAACGATAATATTTTCATTTTCTATAGAAGAATTTATTTCAATATTGCCATTTTCATTTGAGAATTTTATAGCATTATCAAGTAAATTTATCCATATTTGTTTTAATAAATCCTCATTTCCAAAATAACTAATATTTTGTTCTTGATTGATATTAATAGTTATGTTTTTCTGAATCCATTGTTTTTCTAGAAGAATAACAACTTCTCTAATTTGTTCATCAATAAAAAACTTGTTTTTCTCACTGACAATGGCTTGGCTTTCTAATTTTGATATTAATAAAATATTTGAGGCAAGATTGGCAAGGCGATTTGATTCCTCATAGATTATTTTTGAATATTCGGTTTTATCTTCATCGGATAAAGATGGATTCATCAATAGTTTGGCAAAGCCCCTAATAGAAACAATAGGTGTTTTAAATTCATGAGAAAAATTTCGTGCAAAATCTTCTTTTAATAATTCAACACTATTTAATTCCTTAATAGTAGCGTTAAATTTTATAGCAACATCTCTAAGAAGTCCCGAATATTTTTCCTCGATTTGATAATTAAAATTTCCATTGGACATTTCATCTAAAGCAATCAGAAAATTATCTACTATCTTTGCATATTGATTGAAGTATATAGAAGAAAACAAAGTTCCAAGTATCATACTTAAAACTAGTAGAAGAAAAATCCCATAAATGACAAGGTTTTCTAATAAAGTTGGCCACAACCAGTTTATTAATAAGGAGATCAATAAAACTATTCCCACTGTACCTAATAATATTAAAAATATTGTTAGAGAGTACGTTAAGGTTAAGCGGTTCTTGCTAGTTCTTTTTCTCATATATTTTTAACCGCCTTATAACCAAGTCCACGAATTGTAAGTATTTCAAATTCACTTATATCTATTAATTTTGATCTTAATCTATTTATATGAACATCAACCGTATGTTCATCTGTTTCTGTATCCATTCCCCATATTTCCTCCATAAGCTGAAATCGAGTAAAGATATGGTCTGGATAGGATAATAATTTGTATAGTAAATAAAATTCTTTTTTTGGTAATATAACACTTTCATTATTCTTAATAATTGTTAAATTATTATAATCTAAAGTAATATTACCAATAATCAATTTTTGTTCATAAACAATTTGTGACCTTCTCAATAAAGCTTTGATTCGTAAAAGCATTTCATCTTCATCAACAGGCTTAGTCATATAGTCATCAATTCCCACGATAAATCCATAATGTTTATCTTGTTTAGATTGTTTTGCTGAAACGATTAACATCGGAATAGTCGAGCCACTTTTACGAATGATTTGGGTCATTTCAAAGCCATTCATTTTAGGCATCATTACATCAACAATAATCAAATCAATATGTTGTTTATCTAAAACATCTAAAGCATCAATTCCATCAACTGCCGTATATACATCATAGCCGTTATTCTTTAAAATGGCACTCATTAATTTACGTGTGTTTTTGTCATCTTCAGCAACTAAAATATTAAACATAAATATAGCCTCCATTTTTAATAATTAATATAAATAAAGTTAATTTCAATAATGCTTATATGAATTATTATAACATAGAAATATTGATTTAGTATTAAAATTTTAAAAATTGTAAATATAATTAATCATTTTATTACGTTGGCTACGTTAATAACAAATTTTTGCTTTCTTTTTCTTTTTTAAAAATAATTGTTTTAAAATGAGCCATAATATGTTATAATGAAGTTAATAGAGGTTTATTATAGTATGAAAAAGGGAGAGATAGTTTATGGCATAATAACTAATATAATTGGTTATGGTGCTTTTGTTGATGTTGGAGAATATACTGGTTTAATTCATATATCAGAGTTTTCCGATAATTTTGTTCGAGACATTAAAGATTTTGTAGCCGTTGGTGAAAAGGTTAAATTAAAAATTGTTGACGTGGATGATGATAAGAGACGTTTAAAATTAAGTTATAAAAGCCTGAATAAAATAAGAGGCACAAAAGGTGTAGTTCCAAAATTCACAATAGGTTTTAAAAGTTTGAGGGATCGTTTACCACAGTTTATCAAAGAACAAAAAGATGACATGGTAAAAGAAGAGAGTAAAGGGAATGAGGAATAGTATGAGAAAACTATTTCTTATTTTTATATTAACAATCTTTTTATTTGGTTGCCAAAAAGATCCATTTATTACTGATTTTCCATATATGAAAAATACCGATCATATATTTGAAAAAGTTGATTATTATAAAGCATATAACTTTTTTGAAAATGGAACAGGAGCTATATTGCTAGTTTATAATAGCACCCAATATTCATGTCCTTATTGTAAAGTATGTATACCAATTATTAATAACATAGGAAAAGATAATAATGTTGAAACAATTTTTTATTTAGATATTTTTGAAATGCGTACAAATAATACCGATGAATATCATAAGTTATTAACTTTGATAGATAATCAAGTCGATGATTTAATTATTAGAGATGACAAAACGATTTTAGCAGTACCTGATTTATACTTTATAGTAGAGGGTGAGATTGTTAAACATCATATCGCAACAATATATGACGAGGTTAATGAAAAATATTTAACAGTTTTGAATGTTGATGAGGAACAATTATTAAAAAATATATATCAAGAAGGTTTCACATTATTAAATCAAAAGAGGTAAAAATGACAAAAAAGCAATTCAAAGAAAGCATTAGAAGGGGCTTGGGAAGTGCCATTATTGAGCTGAAAAGAACTGATGATATATCACAATACAAAGACATAGTCCTTTGGGCATGCTTGAATAATACTTGTTTTAATGTAATATTTGAAGGGCATCGAGGCTGGCATTTATATCAGGCTTTATCAAAATTTGATGATAATGAATTTTTTCTCGATCAAATAATTAATAAATACAATATTAACTCCAAAGATCAGAATTCAACAAATCAATTAAATGATTTAATATTTCAATTTGCTCATTATGGAAACGATAGAGCAAAAAAAGAATTATATAATATATATGATAAACTAATAGATTATTTTAATAAACATAACTGTCAAGAAGATAATCCGCAAATTAGTTATTTAGAAAATGTTTGTTTGAATATAGTATACTTGGATGGCTTTAGATCATTCAAAAAAATTATTAAAGACTTAAAATTGTCTTTTGATAATGATTCTGGAAAAAAAGTCCATCAATTTGATTGGTTCATGAGTGTTGCCTTGGATCAATTTGGCGAAGACAAAGTTTTTGAATACTTTAAAAAAATAGAATATAATAATTATGCAAAACGTAATTATGATATTGAAGAAAGTGAAGCCCAAACGATAAGTATACAAGAATTATTATTGGCTCCCAAACAACCAAGATATACATATGATTTCAGATATGCAAGAAAATTTGCAAATACGGCAGAACCACAAGAAATTGAAAAGTTTGCTAAACTACTTATTGAAGAAGAAAACCTAGACACTAAAGCAGATATGCTTGTTGTTTTTGAATATATTCCGTTTCCTCTAAGTGAGGAATATTTAATAGAATATTCAAAAAATTTGAATGATGAATTGAGATATAAAGCCTTTAATGCTTTAGAGATAATTAAATCTGAAAAAGTACATAATTATGCAATTAGTTTATTTAACGCTAATATTGAAGTATCATCTGCCATAACCATAATTTGTAATAATTATCATAAGGACGATGAAATATTAATAGAAAAATACTTAAAAACAATTAACTGCTTCCAAGCAAAAGATAAAAATTGGCATAGTGCTTTTTTGGCAATTGAGGATTTAATTAAAGATAATAAAAATGTTTCTAAAAATCTATTAAAATTAATATACGAAAAAACCTCATGTTCTTATTGTCGTGAAAGAATTGTGGAAAAAATGGAAAAATATAAATTGCTTAACTCAAAAATTTTGGAAGAATGTTGTTGGGATTCAAATAGTGATATTAGTAGTTGGGCATATAAAAAAATCAAAAAAACCAAAACAGAGAAATATTTAATTAACCTAATATATGATAATATCCACCACTATTGTATATGGTATACTGATGATGAAGATGGTTTAACCAAAGATGGTGTAATAATAAAAAAGAATAAGATTATATTCTTTTCAACTGAACAAGAATGTCAAAATTATGCGTTATTAAAAAAATGGAATTTGCTAGATGAAGTTGCCATTTATGATTTTGATGAAGTCATTGCCGAAGATTTTAAATGTAGTAAAGTTTTGAATTTATGGAATATATGTGATGATTGTGCTAATTCCTTGTATATTGATTTTATTGGTATTAAACAAACATATGATGGACTTTATGACAAACTTTTTATGGGATGTAATATATTAACTATACCCGATAATTTTGATATTATTTTTACAAAGGATGAAATTGATATTATTAATAATATCATTATAAATGGTTTAAGTATAATTAAAGAAAATATTATCGAGGTAATTAATGAAGAAACAAATAGATAAAAAAATTCATCCCTTGACTATCCAAATAAAAGAATATTTTTCTTATGAAAATAATGGTTTTATCAAAGAAGTAAAGAAGATGTTTATAATTGAAGAGGTTCAAATTTATTTAGATGAAGAAGATGATTGTGGCGTAATAGTGGTTTTTGAAGAAAAAGAACGCGGATTGTCATGTATCACTTTTACAGATGGTTATGCGTACATTGAATATTTTTTTGTTGATTTTCCTGTTCAAATTCCTTTTTGTTATTATGAGACATCTCAAGAAACAATCGCAAATTTTCATTACAGTGTAAAGCCAAAACTATCATTAATCACAAAATATAATAATTATGGTATCATAGGTCAAGAAAAATTATTTCAAGATATACTTAATGTACTTAATGATATTTATAGTAAAGCATTATATATTGAATATTTAAATAATAAATGGGATTCATGGAGAAAAAATAGTTCAAAATGCCGTCTTGCAACCAATAGTGAAGAAATAGGTTATACAAAGAAGTGGAAAGATAAATATCGTCAAAAAAATTTATATCGCAAAATATATTTGTAATGTTATATGTTTTAGGAAATTAAAAATATGATATTATTAATTAAACATTATTAAAATTTTGCCCGTAACTCTATTATTTAGATAATAATCGAATGTTTCAATATGTCAAATATTTTATGGAAATTAATAATTGCACCTCAATTTTCAAAATAGAAAATTGAGGTTTTAATTTTTTATAGCATTATAGAAATATTTTTTGCATACAATGTCTTATAGGTGATAATAATGACAAAAGGAATAAGCAAGATATATTCAATAGTTATCCTTGTATTCGTTTTTTGTATTATTTCAACAGCTGAAATAATTAAAGAAGTTAATCAAGAAAACAAAAGTATTTACCTTGATCCTGGCCATGGTGGTAAAGATTGTGGGGCAATATCAAAGGATGATTTTTATGAAAAGGAACTCAATTTAAACATTTGTTTTTACTTGAAAACATATTTAGAAAATGCCGATTTTAAAGTCTATTTAACTAGAGATGGTGATTATGATTTAGCCAGTCCTAACGCAAAAATACGCAAAACTGAGGATATCACAAAGAGAGTTAATTTGATTAATAATTCTAATTGTTTATTATATATTTCTGTTCATGCTAATATATATTCAAGTGGTAGTATAAAAGGCGCCCAAACTTTTTATAAAGCAAATGATGAAAAATGTAAGCTACTTGCTGAAAATGTTCAAGAACAACTGATTAGTATTTTAAAAAATACTAATCGTAAAGCTCTAGCAATTAAGGGCAAATATTTAATTGATAACACAGTAAAACCGGGTAGTCTTGTTGAAGTTGGATTTTTAAGTAATGATGAAGAATTGAGTTTATTAAAAACAGAAAGTTATCAAAAACAAATTGCTTATGCTATATTTCAAGGTATTATTAACTATTTATAATATTATTATCTAGGAAATAATTGTTTAATTAAAATTATAGTTAATATATTAAAATCAAAGGTTTATTTCATAAATCTTTGATTTTTTATTTTTATTTAGTTTATAAATTTGTAAAGTGATAATTATGAGAAAATTGATTTTTTTATTTAACATATAAATTTAAATTAATAGTGAAAAAAAATCTAATTTATGTTATAATAATTGTAAGTAAATTAGCATTAAAGGTTTGAGTGAATTATGAAAAAGAAATATATTATTAATAGTCCAGAAGAAATGATAAAACTTGGCCATGAAATTGGTAAGTTATTGAAACCTAATATGGTTATAGCAATGAATGGAGATTTAGGTGCTGGTAAAACAACTATGACTAAAGGCATTGCAACGGGTTTGAATATTACAAAAATTATAAATTCACCAACATTCACTTTAATGAAAATATATAATGGTCGACTGGATTTATATCATCTTGATGTTTATCGTATTGAAAATCCATTGGTTGATTTTGAACTTGAGGAATATTTTGATATGGATGGCGTTTGTGTCATTGAATGGGCATCACATGTTAAAGCTCTATTGCCTGAAGAATTTTTAGAAATAGATATTATTGATAATGGAGACAACCAAAGAGTAGTTAGCATTTCATCGTATGGTAATGTTTATAATGAACTTCTTAATGAGGTTAAAATATGAAAAGTTTAATTTTAGATACATCAACTAATTTTCTAATCGTTAGTTTTATTGATGATAATAAAATAATTTATGAAGTAAAAGAAGAAGGAAAAAACAATCATTCAGATAATCTATTAAGGTTTATTGAAATAGGTCTTAAAAAGCATAAGTTAGAAGTGAAAAACTTTGACCGTATTATTGTGGGAATAGGACCAGGGGCATATACTGGTTTGCGTGTGAGTTTAACTGTAGCAAAAATGTTTAGTTGGTGTCTTGGAATCCCGCTGTTTACTATTAGTAGTCTGGAATTATTAATTAGTGGTTACTTAGATAGTGATGGCATATACGCTGTTAAATTTCGTGCCAAAAAAGATTATTGTTATAGCATGGTTGTTGTTATAAAAAATAAGGAAATACAATATTTGGAAAAAGAATCTTTTGTTAGCTTAGAAGAATTTAACAAAAGTTTATTAAAATATTCAAATCCTATTATTATTGATGAGCAATTTATAAATTATAATGCTTTAAATATTAGTGAGGACAATTTAGTGAAAGTTACAGAAATTCATTGTTTGGAACCCAACTATTTGCGCAGTGATATTTAATGAAATATAATTTACGTCCAATGAAAATTGAGGATATAGAAACTATTGTATGTGGTGAAGAAAAAGTGTTTGGTCATAGTTTAGGATATGACATGATTTATGCAGATTTAACTATTAATCCATATGCAGCATATATGGTTTTAGAAATTGATAAAAATATCCATGGATATGTAGGTATGTGGGTAAATGAAAATGCTGAAATTATTAACTTATATGTGGATAAAGAATATCAAGGTTATGGATTTGGTGGTTTATTAATGGATTTTGTTATTGATTTATGTATTATGAGTAACATTGAAAATTTAACCTTGGAAGTTCGTAGATCTAACATAAAAGCAATTAGTTTATATGAAAAATATCAATTAGAAGTGGTCAATGAAAGACTTAACTATTATAGTGATGGCGAAGACGCTTTAGTGATGATGAGAGTTTTTGAGGTGATAAAATGATAGTTTTGGGTGTTGAAACAAGTTGTGATGAAACAGCAGTGGCTATAGTTCAAGATGGTAAAAAAGTTTTATCTAGTATCATATATTCACAGATTGATGTTTTCGCACAATATGGTGGAGTCGTTCCGGAAGTTGCCAGTCGCAAACATATTCAAAAAATCACAATTGTTTTTGAACAATGTCTAGAGAAGGCCCATATGACAGCTGCTGACATTGATTTAGTGGCGGTTACAGTAAGCCCAGGTTTGATTGGTTCTTTACTTGTTGGGATAAATGCTGCCAAAAGTTATGCATTAGCGAACAATATTAAATATATCGAAGTAGATCATTTAACCGGACATATATATGCAAACTACATTGAAAGTGATTTTTATTTTCCAGTTCTTGCGCTAGTAGTAAGTGGAGGACATACAGAATTAATTATAATGAAAAAGCATTATGACTTTGAAGTGATTGGACAAACTTTTGATGATGCAATTGGTGAGGCATATGATAAAGTCGGACGAGTTATGAATTTCCCTTATCCAGCTGGTAAACCAGTAGATGATGCTGCCCATCTAGGAGAGCATCGTTATATTTTACCGGTTTACAATGATAAAGATGATTATAATTTTAGTTTTTCAGGAATAAAGTCCGCCGTCTTAAATTTAATTAATAAATGTCGCATGAAAAATGAAGAGATAATTATTAATGATTTGGCTTGTTCATTTCAAGAAACTGTAGTTGAAGTTTTAGTTAATAAAACAATTAAGGCTGCTAAAGAATATAATATTAACCACATTATTGTTGCCGGTGGAGTCGCCGCAAATCGTGGTTTAAGGGAAAAGATGAAAGAGGCAGTAAATGGTATTGATGGAGTAAAATTAACTTTCCCTAGTATGAGTTATTGTACTGATAATGCAGTGATGATTGCTGTAAGTGGTTATTTTAAGTCATTGGAAAATAAATAGGAACTTGATTCCTTAAAATATAAATTTTTAGAAAGGAGGCTACGTTATGGCTGATAAATCAAAGGTAAAAGTGTATTCCACTGATGCAAGTGGTAAGTTTATTGTTGATGGACAATTTGATAATAAAAATGAATTTATTGAAAATAGACGCTTGCAAGCAACAGATGATAACAAAATTATTCGTCATGATGATGGTGAACCGGAAAGTGTGCAACAAGCTTTATTGGAAAATCCTTTTCTATATCAAGATAATGCAGTCTTTCAAAAATATATCCTTTCAATTGAGGATTTTAAAATAAATCATAAACGCCGTACTTATCCAATGGGATCAATTTTGAGAACAACGGAATTCTCTACTTCAAAACGCAAAAAAGTAATTAAAAAGAATTTGAAGTCTTGGAAAAAAGAAGCGAATACGAAGATTGAAAATATTTTTAAAGAGGCTCAAGAGAGTTTAGAAAATGTTAAATTAATTGATTTAGATAATATCAATATATTGAAATTTATTTTATTATTAATTGGTATGGCTTTGCCAGTATTACTCATTTTAAATATTATTCCATTTGTTCCCAAACTAACTGATTATTTCTTGTATGGTGCATATGCGATTGCTGGATTATCAACACTTAGTTTTATAATAGCTTTAGTACATTGGTTCACAATTATCGCTAGGAAAAGATTACAAAGAAAAGAAACAAAAACATTTGGGAAATATAAAGCTGAACTTAGAAAAGAATTTAAACAAAAATCTCGTAAGACAGAAAAATACTATAAAAAAATAGTAGGTAAAAAGAAAATCAAGAAATCTCCATATCCAATTGCAAAAACAGCAGTTGATTTGAAAAAACTTGATCATTTAGTAAAAATGACAGTCGAAATGAATAAACGAACCCTTTCAAATATAAATGCAAAAAAGAAGAGTAAATTCACTTATAGTTTTCCTTCATTTAATGCTTGGGTTTGTAGTGTTATTGCTGTTGCGTATACCTTGGGTATGATGATATATGAACTTATTAATAAATTACTTTCAGGAGGAGAATAAAAATGGCGGCCAAAAAAGATGACAAATTAACAAAAGATACAACAGCTAAGGCTAAGAGCCCAGCAAAAAAGCAGGTTGAAGAAATTAACTTACCAAATGAAGAAATGAAACGTTTGGGTAAAAATGGTGTTGTTCAAGTAGAAGAATCACCAAAAGGAGAAAAACCTATGCTTAAAAAACGTGATTTACCAGAAACTTCAAAATCAACAGATGAAACAGGAAATAAACCGGTTTTGAAAAAAAGAACTGCTCCTGATAATTCGGCTAAATCAGTTGAAGAATTACCTGAAGGTGAAAAACCTATGCTTAAAAAACGTGGTCTACCAGAAACTAATATAGAAGAAACTAATACTGAGGGTGAAAAACCGGACTTGTTTAGTAAAAAGGTTGATGACACAATTAACGATGATAAAAAAGAAACTAAGGAAATGAGTGCCTTAGATAAAATGCGTGAAAGAGTATCAGCTCAAAAAAAACTTGACCAGAATATGATGACTAAACAGTCACTTAAAAGTCAAACTCAGGATCCTTTGCGTTCAAAATTGTCGGCGTTAAATAAAGAACTTGATGATAAAGAAGAAGTTGAAGTTAAGAGACCTAAAATTAGTAGTGGTGATTTTGATTTAAAAACAGAAGCTTTAGAAACGCAAAACAGTAAACTAAAAAAGGATTTAGATAAGGCAAAACAACAACTGACGGCACTACTCACATTAGAATTTGCTCATATGAAAGTATTAGACGAAAATAGTTTAGCATTATCAAATGATTTTGTTAATGCTGTTAACAATGCTTTAGAGCAAGCACGAGTTAATGATGATCAAAAAGAACAAAGTTTAAAAGATGAACTTGATGCTTTACAAAAGGAAATTGTTGCTTTAAAAACAAAAAATACCGAATCCCGCAAGGCTTCAGAAGAGGCGCAAAAGGCAGCTACTCAAGCCCAAAAAGCTGTCAACTTAGCTAAGAAAACTTTAGAAGAGCAAGAATCAAATGAGGTTCGTAACTTCAAAGGTGAAATCAGTGCTTTAGAAACTAAATTAAAACAAACTGAAAAAGAGTTAATATTAATAAAACAAGAAAAAGAAAAACAAGAAATTGAAACAGAGAGCATTTTAGCGTCTATTAAAGAAAAAGCTGAAAAAGAGGCTCAAGTTTTAAAACAAATAATTAAGGAAAAAGAAGAAGCTATAAAAGTCTTAGAAGACAAACTGTCTCAAAATGAAGTTTTATTACAAGATAAAGTTCAAGCATATAATGATTTAGAACAAAAACAACAAGCCACTGAACAAACTTTATTTAAAGATAAGGAAGAAGCAATTGCCGTTATGCAAAGTTCAATTGATTCTAAAACTCAAGATTATGAGGCTTTAGAACAACAATTGAGTCTTAAAGAACAATTTATCAAAGAACAAGAAGCCGAGATTGTTTTGAAAAATGAACAAATTATTACTTTATCTCAAAAAGAAAATAATCAAAATTTGGAAAAACAAATAGAAGAACAATCTACAAAGCTTGACCAAATTCTTCTTGAATATCAAAAACAGTTAGATGATAAGGATAAAGAGATAATAGCTCTACAAACAGAAGTTTTGAACTTTCAAGAACAAGATAAATCAGGGCTTGAAAATGATGAGATTAGCGCTCTTGAAAATAAGATTCAAGATTTAGAACGCATTCTTCAAACTGAAAAGGATAATTCACAAACAAAAATTGGAGCATTAGAATTTGAAAATGAACAATTAAAAAATAAAGTTTCTTCAAATACGGCTAAAGAAACAAGTTTTGATATTATTCAATTACAAAGTCAAAGTACTCATTATCAAGAATTATTATTAAGTGAACGTAATAGTCATTTACAAGTTGAACAAAAACTATGTAGTGATTTAAATCAATATAAAGAAGAAATTGAAAAATTGCAAACACAAATTGTTCAAATGAAGAGCGATGCTGATATTACTCGTCTGAATCAACAAATTTCAACAATTGAACAGTTTGTTAATGAACTAAAAAATAATCCTCAAACATCACTTAATCGTGATATTTATAGGACATATTATGAAGATGTTGTTGCCAATTATAAAAAAGAGCAAAATGAATATATTAAAGAAATTCAAAAGCGCAATAAAATGTTGACAACGCTTCGTGATGAGAAACTAGAGATTATAAAAATATTAAAAACATCTGGCAAAAATCCAGAACTTATTGAAAAACAAGTAAAAGATATTAATGCTATTTTAGTTCAAAAAATCGAAAAATCAGAAATTGTTGAAACAAAGGCTATTGAGGCAGAAATATTATCAACGGTTAAAGAAGAACTAGTTAAATATTGTGATAAACTAAAAGCTAATGCTTCTATTAAACTAGCTGATCTTGAAAAACGTTATAATGAAGCAAGTAATGTTTCTAATTTATTAACAATTTATAACAATGATTGTGAAGAAATGGCTGGAACATATAGTGATGAATTATCTAAACTTAATTTTGAATTAGAAATTAATCATGATAAATCCGCTAGTGAAATAATTGAAGAAAAAGTATTATTCAATGAAAAACAGTATAAAGCTTTAGTTAAAGAACGTGATGAAGCATTTAATCAAGCTATGACCAAACTGACAAGTATTACTATTAACAAAGATATAAATATCAAATTAGATGATACTAAAACTATGAATAGTGAATATTTTGCTTTTGTTGGTGAAGAATTTGTTAATAGTATGAATAAACTAGAACAATTAAAACTTGATTTAGAGCAGCAACTATCTAATGAAAGTTTAAAATATGAAAAAACAAAGAAAGAATTACAAGATGAAGAAAAGCAATGTTTAAGTGAAATACATCAAGTAAAAGAACAAATTGTTGCTTTGAATGCTTTGGAAAATCAAACCGAAACATCCAAGCAAGAAAAAGATTCTTTAATGAATAGTATTGAAGTTCAAGAAATCAAATTGCAAAATATTCGTCAGTATGGCCTTGATGAACTTGAAAAAAGCCATCTTGAAAACATCAAGAATATTCAAGATCAATATCAACATATTATTGATGAAGAAAATAAGCTAAAAGAATTGTACATTAAACGTGAACAAGAGGCTTTAGCCCGTTTAGAAACCGAAAAAGCCAAAATGGATCACAATGATGCGGTGGCTTTCCAACAAAATATCAATGAATATATATATGTTGAAGAAGAAACAGAAAGAGTTTTGGAAAGTATTCAAGAAAAAAGAACTCGCATCCAAGAAGATAAGGCGGTCAATCAAAAACCTGAGGAACATATTGTTGTTTCAAATACTGATAAGCAAGCAAATATTGAAGCCAAAAAACAGGCTCAAAAAGAAGCTTATATTCAAAAACAAATTGATGATGCTACATTAGAATTACATGAACTGGAAAATTCATTACTAGATTATCAAAAACAACTAGGTGATTTGCAAAGTATGTATGAAAAATATGCTCAAAGCGAAAAAACTTTATCAAACGACTTCCGCGATGTCCGAAAATATAAAGACTATGCCATAAAATATCGCAACTGTGAAAACCAATTAGCGATTGTTGGAAAGGAAGTCAAAAATTTAGATCCGATTGCCGAACGCCGTTTATTAAAAGGTAAAAATGCTGAACTTAAGAGTCTACAAAACGAACTTGCCTTTTATTTGAAGAAGATGAATAATCTTAAGGAAGATCGTCATGTAAATGATTATGTCAAAGTTGTGGCTGAGGTTCCAGAAATTCAAAAAACAATTTCTAAGTATAATGAAAAAATCGAATTACTTATTGAAGCAATTCGTTTGAAGAAAATTGAAATTGATAATTTGAAAAAGAATAACGTTTTTTATGGCTAATTAGATTAGATGATGAAAAAAATCATTATTGAAAATGATCTTTCAACAAAGCTACCTTCCTTCACAATTTTAGCCTACACTATGAGTGTCAGGGTGGAAGGTAGTTTTATTGTTGAAGATGAGATAAAACGATTGGAAGCCAAAATTAGGGCTGATTTCACTTTGGAAGAGGTACTAAGTATTAAAACAATCAAAGAAGCGAGAGATGGATATAAAAAACTTGGTAAAGACCCAAGTCGCTATCGTTTAGCCACTGAATCATTATTCAGAAGAATCGTTAAAGGAAATGAGCTTTATCGAATAAATAATGTCGTTGACAGTGGTAATATTTTATCATTATCGCTTGGACGTTCAACAGCTGTTTTAGATTTAGATAAAATTGATGGTGATGTTCATATTCGACTTGGAAATGAAGAAGATGAATATTATGGAATTGGTCGCGGATTAATTAATGTCGCGAATATTCCCTTATATGTAGATAATATATCACCTTTTGGTTCTCCAACAAGTGATACTGAAAGAACAATGATAACAGAAGAAACTACTAATATTCTTTTGATGATTATTTGTTTTAGTCATACAGATTTAGAAAAATGTGAAAAAGAAGCATATGCTATTTTTAAAAATTATGCATATGCCAGGAATATTAAAAAAATAGAAGTTATAACAACTTAAAAGGAATTTATATGGAAGAAATTGCAAATTTTATAAAAACAATCATGGCAAACGATTTGGAAAGCGGCAAGGTTAAAAAAATAATTACTCGTTTTCCACCAGAACCAAATGCTTATTTGCATATTGGACATGCCAGAGCAATTATAACAAATTTTGAACTAGCTAAAAGCTTTAATGGTTATACAAATTTAAGATTTGATGATACTAATCCAGCTAAAGAAGATGAAGAATTTGTTGAAGGAATCAAAAAAGACATTGAATGGTTAGGATATAATCCTGAAAATGTGTTTTTTGGATCGGATTATTTTGAAGAAACATATAAACTAGCTTTGGAACTTATTAATAATGGACTAGCGTATGTTTGTGATTTGACCCAAGCAGAAACAAGTGCCTACCGTGGTACATTAACTGAGGCTGGAAAAAACTCTCCTTATCGTGAGCGTTCCATTTCAGAGAACTTAACATTGTTTGAAAACATGAAAAATGGTTTATATAAAGAAGGCGAGAAAGTTTTACGTGCCAAGATTGATATGTCACATCCTAATATTAATATGCGTGATCCTGTTTTATACCGCATTATGTATATTAAGCATCATCGTCAAGGTAATAAGTGGTGCATTTATCCAATGTATGATTATGCTCACCCACTTCAGGATGCCTTTGAAGGCATCACTCATTCCCTTTGTAGTTTAGAATATGATAATCATAGAGTATTATATGATTGGGTAATTGAGGTTTGTAAGACAAAATATAAACCAGTTCAAATTGAATTTGGACGTTTAAATATTACTAACACAATAATGAGTAAAAGATATATAAAACAACTTGTTGAAAGTAAAAAGGTCATAGGTTATGATGATCCACGTATGCCGACTTTGGCAGGTATGCGACGTCGTGGTATTACTCCAGAGGCAATTAAAACTTTTATATTATCAACTGGATTATCAAGAATCAACTCAACTGTTGAAGGTGATATGCTTGATCATTTTGTTAGAGAAGATTTAAAACTTAAAGTTAACCGCATTATGGCAGTAACAAAACCACTAAAAGTAACTATTACAAATTATGAAGAAGGCAAAATTGAATATTTTGAAGCTTTTAATAACCAAGAAAATGAAAGTCTTGGAAAACGCAAAGTTGCTTTTTCGAAACACCTTTATATTGAACAAGAAGATTTTTGTTTAGAAAAGCCGGATAAACATTATAAACGTTTGGCGTTAGGATTAGAAGTGCGTTTAATGAATGCATATTTTATTAAAGCTAATGAAGTTGTTTATGATAATAATGGTAATATAATAGAAGTGCTTTGTGCATATGATGAACAAACATTAAGCGGTAGTGGTTTTAATGAAAGAAAACCAAATGGAACAATTACTTTTATTGAAGCAACTACAGCAAATAAAGCAGTCTTCAATAAATTTGAACCATTAATTATAGATGACAACGAAGAAATTAGTTTTCTTGAACGTATCAATCCTGATTCTTGGAAAACGGATGAAGGATTTGTTGAAGCAGGCGTTTATAATACTTTGGATAGATTCCAGTTTATTAGAGATGGCTATTATGCAGTTGATAGTGATAATTCTAAACTTACTTTCAATCGTATTGTTTCATTAAAATCAGCATTAAAATAGTATAATATTTATCATAATCTTTTCAGTGAGGTGAAAACATGCCCTTTACTAATGAATTGAATGAGAATCAAACTCTCGCTGCTACGACATTTGCTGGACCAATAATGGTTTTTGCCGGAGCAGGAAGTGGAAAAACGAGAACTTTGACTTATCGTATAGCTAATATGATAGAGGCAGGAATCCCTGCCTATCATATTTTGGCCATCACATTTACAAATAAAGCTACTAATGAAATGAAGGAAAGATTAAATGGGTTAGTAGGTATACATACAAAATACCTTACCATTTCAACATTTCATTCTTTATGTGCTAGGATTTTAAGACAAGAAATTCATTTGCTTGGATATAAAAAAAACTTTGACATTATAGACGAAGAGGAACAACTTAAAATAATAACTGACGTTTTAGCTCAAGCAAACATAGATAAAAAGAAATTCACTCCTAAACATTGTCGTAAAATGATTAATTTTAATAAATGTTTCAACATGAAACCAGACAATCAAATTGAAGGATTAATTTTCAATAAATATGAAGAAACGATGAAAGAACTTAATGTATTGGATTTTGAGGATTTATTAATTAAAACATACGAAATATTTAAAATATCAGTTGAAACACTAGATAAGTACCGAGATAAATATCAGTATATTTTAGTTGATGAGTTTCAAGATACTAATTTAATACAATATCGAATACTTCATTTATTATCAATTAAGCACCGAAATTTATTTGTTGTTGGCGATGATGATCAATCGATTTATAGTTTTCGTGGCACAAATTACGAAAATATGGTTCTTTTCAAAAAAGAGTTTTCAGAATATAAACAAATCATCTTGAATCAAAACTATCGTTCTAGAGAATGTATTGTTAAAGGGGCAAATAAGCTAATTGCCAATAATAAAAATCGTCAATCAAAAGATTTATTCTCAGATATTAGAGGGTATGACAATGATATAACGATAATTCAACTTAGAGATGAAAGAGATGAAGTTACATATGTAGCAAATGAGATTTTAAATGCGATAAAAAATGATAATAAATCGTATAAAGATTTTGCTATTTTATATCGCTCAAGTGTTATCAGTCGTAATTTTGAACTTGGTCTAATTCAACATGGAATTCCATATCGCATTTTTGGTGGTATAAGTTATTTGAGGCGTAAAGAAATCAAAGATGTCACAGCTTATTTGAAATTTATTCTAAATAATAATGATATCATTAGTTTTAAAAGAATTGTTAACGAACCAGCAAGAGGCATTGGACTAAAAACTATGCAAACAGTACTCGATTATAAACGTGAATTTAAAATGACAATTTTTGATAGTATAGATGCAATGAGACTTGTGCTTCCAAGCAAATATGACATATTACAAAAATTCAAAAAAATGATTGAGGAATTATCAGATTTCATAAATGATACTCCCCTAGATGAGTTTTTTGAAATTCTTTTAGATAAAACAAATTATTTTGATGCTCTTGAAGGCGATGATGATGAAGAGGAAAGAAAAGAAAACTTAATGGAGTTTAAAAGTATTTTAAGAACTATTGAGAATAATGGTGAATTAGCTACTCGTGAAGAAAAACTTATTGAAGCATTTGATGAGGCAATATTATCTGATGATAAACTTCAAAATCAAAGACAAAGCAATGACGGAGTTACTATTTCTACTGTTCACTCAGTAAAAGGCTTAGAGTTTGACACAGTCTTTTTAGTAGCTTTTGAAAATGGACTTTTTCCAAACTTTTTTAACTCTGGTGATAATAATGATGAAGAAGAAGAAAGACGAATTGCGTATGTAGCCATTACTAGAGCTAGAAATAAACTTTATTTAACTTGTGCAAACAAAAGATTAATTTATGGAGATATTAGAAATCATAGTCAATCAAAATTTTTGTTAGAATTTATTGGTGAAAGAGAACAGTCAAAACCAAAAACAATCAAAGTGGAAAAAATATTGGCTCCAGTTATAGATGCACCAAAAGATGCCAGTGTTTATAAAGTGGGAGATTACGTCATTCATAATATGTATGGGGAAGGCATTATTGTCTCTTTAGATAGTAAAGTTGGTAAAATTTGTTTTACCGCTCAAGGCTCTATTAAAACATTTGACATGACACATCCAAGTATAACAAAGAAATAGTAATATTGTCGAGTGTTATGATAATGCTCGACTTTTTAAATTCTAAAGTATATTTTTTAAAAAAGAAAACAGTGACTATAAAATTAATCTTATCAAAAAAATTGACTTAAGCTTATCAAAATGATAAAATTAATTATGTTAGAGAGATAATAAAATAAAAAATGATTGTCTCGAAAAAGAAATTTTATGTTTATAGAAATTAAAAATTGCTAGATTAATAATAAAATAAGGTTTAGCATTATATTATATAACATAATGTGGAGGGAAAATGGAAGAAAGAAAAAGTATAGTCGTATTAATCGACTCGGAGAATTTTGCGATTAAATATTTCAAAATTTTAAAAAATGAACTTGATGAAATAGGTGATATAGTTGTTGTAAGGGCATATGGTAATTTTGATTCTAAAATAAAGAAAGAATTTCTAGAGTTAGGAATTAACCCAATTTTACAGCCGCCATACACCACTGGTAAAAATGCCACAGATATACGGATGGTAATTGAGGCGATGGAGTTTTTAAGTAAAGGTTTTTATGATTGTTTTTGTTTGGCAACAAGTGATTCGGATTTTACGCCACTAGCTATTAGATTAAAAGAAGAAAGAAAATATGTCATTGGGGCTGGTAAAGGAACAACACCAAGTCCACTGAAAAATACTTGTCATAAATTTATTAATGTTGATGAAATATTTAATGCTCTAAATAAGGAACCAATTGTCATTGAATCAAAAGAAACCATTAAAGAGGTAACAACAGTTATTAAAGCAAAGGATGCATTAAAAACTATAAGCAAAAAAACTAAAACGGAAAACAAAAACAATAATTCAAATAATACCCCTATGAATGTTAATAAAATTTATGAAATAGTACTACTTATAAATGACATAATTGAGTCAAGAAGTGATGAAGAAGGATATGCTTTATTTGCTTATGTAATTGAAATATTAACAAAAAACAAAACCGATTTTAATCCGAAAAATTATGGGGCTACAAGTAGTCAAGCATTACCTTTTTTTAAAAAATTCTTAAACCAATATTATACTTTAAAACAAACAGATTCCTCTGTTTATATCAAAATAAAGAAAGCATAAAATAATAAATATAAAATTGTTAGATTTACAAAGGAAGAATGTTTATTGTCTTCCTTTTTCAACAATATTTTGGTATAATATGAGTAATGTGAAAGTAGTAAAACTAAGATCATGATTTTAAATAACTAACAAGGAGCATAATATGACCGATAATAATCTTTTTCTATTAAATTTCATCATTAATTATGATTGTGAGCAAATAGTATTATTAAAAAACAATTCGATTTTGAATATAAAGAAAGAAATGGGATACAATCAATTTAATGATTTGTTTAATTGCTCATTGGATTTTACTAAATTTATTACTAATAAACAAGATATTGAACAATCATCATTTTTTGCAAATGATGAAATTCATTATCTAGCAAAAATGAACATTTTTTATTATTCAGATAATGCTTTTTTGAATGTTGCGATTCAAAAACAAAATGAAGAAAACATCTTAATAAAATACCGTTCAGATATGGTTCAAAATTCAACGAATTTTATGGGTATTGCAGATGTTGATGGAAAATTATTATATTTAAACTCTTCAGCATATAAGATGATGGGATATGATAACAATGAAAAACCAATATTCAATCATATAGCTGATGTTCATGCAAATAATTTTCATGAATTTGCATTGACAGTTATTCAACCAACCGTATTTAAATATGGTTATTGGGAAGGTCGTGGCGTTCTAAGACATAAAAATGGTGGAATAGTGAATGTCAATCAAATAGTTTATCCATTATTCAATGAAAAAAATGAAATGTATGGTACAGCCGCCATTATGGTGGATTTGACTGAAAGTGATAATCTACATGAGCAAGTAAATCGTGAACAAGAATTATTATCACAAATAATGAACTCTATTAAAATTGGTGTAGTACTTATTGATATGGAAGATAATGTTATAAAACTTATTAACAATTATGCTTGTGAGCTTCTTGGTTTAAAAGAAAATCAAGTCATTGGTCAAAAATGCAATAATGTTTTATGTAAACATGATATTAATATGTGTCCTCATATTAATGAAAAACATTTAAAAACAATAGTTGTTGAAAGAGAAATCACTACACCTGATGGCAAAACGACGCCAATTATTAAAACGGGATCATGGATAAAAATCAAAAACAAAGAATACTTGATTGATACTTTTGTAGACATATCAGTGCAAAAAGATTTAGAAAAAGGATTATACGAAGCTAAGACAAATGCTGAGATTGCTTCTCGTGCAAAATCAGAATTCTTGTCACAAATGTCTCATGAAATGCGAACTCCTTTAAATGCGGTTATTGGACTTGCACAAACTTCCAACAGAACTATGGATATTGATAAATTAAAACATAATATTAATACCATTGAAAAATCATCAAGACATTTGCTTGGATTGATAAATGATATATTAGATTTATCAAAAATAGAAGCTGGAAAGTTAACCTTAAATATTGAACATTTCACTTTACAATCTTTGATTTATAAAATTGAGCCAGTTATTAGAATTAAGTTGGATGAAAAAAATCTCAATTTCAATTGCATAGTTCCAGAATATCATAAAGCTTTGCTTGGTGATCAAATGCGGATTCTTCAAACACTACTAAATTTCTTATCAAATGCGATAAAATTTACACCACAAAATGGAAAGATTGATTTAATCGTTTCTATTATTGAAGAACAAAGTGACAGTGTAAAATTATATTTTGAAGTTAAAGATAATGGTATTGGTATGAATGAAGAACAACTAAACAATTTATTTAAACCATTTACTCAAGCCAGTATAGATGTTACAAGGAAGTATGGTGGGACTGGTTTAGGAATATATATATGCAAAGAATTGATTAATTTAATGAATGGAACTATTGAAGTGAATTCAAAGTTAGGCGAGGGTAGTAGTTTTTCTTTCATATTAAAACTTGGAACAATTGATGAAGTTGTTGATATAGAAGAAGTTGAAGAAAATTACATAGATATTTTTAAAAATAAAACTTGTTTATTAGTTGATGATGTTGAACTGAACTGCATGGTTGTTGAAGAGATGTTAACAGGAACAGGAATGAAAATAGACATTGCTTATAATGGACAAGAAGCATTCGACAAATTTTTAAAGAATAATTATGATGTTATTCTAATGGATATTCAAATGCCCATTATGAATGGTTATGAAGCAACTAAAGCAATTAGAAGTAGTATAAAATCGGATGCTTTAAATGTAGCAATTATTGCCATGAGTGCCAATGTTTTTAAAGAAGATATTGAAATGTCAATAAAAAACGGTATGAATGCTCATATTGGTAAACCAATTGAGATGAGTATATTAATATCGTTATTAAAGAAAAATCTTTATCTTGAGAAATTATCAATTAAAAAAAATGAAAAACAAAAAGTTTATGATTTAAATGAAGAGTATTTAAAAAAGTTTAATAAGTTTAGCATAATAGATATTGAATCAGCATTAAAAAAATATTCCAAAAAAGTTTATGCGTCTAAGTTGATTGAATTCATGGAAAGAGCTCAAGAAGATATTATTGGCGGATGTGGATTTGATTGTGTTGATGGTATTTTAAAATCAGCTGAAGATTTGGAGTTTAAAGCATTAACAAATTATTTAAATAATGTTAAAGCATGTTTAGCGGATAATAATGCAAATTTTGCAAAGTTATATATGAATGATGTAAATAATTATTTGAAACAAACTATTGAGGTTATTAATAAGTTAGTTATAGTTGTTAGTTAATATTGATAGATTAATCTAGATATAAGGTGAGTAACATGGAATGTAAATATGCAAAGGCTTGTGGGAACTGCCAATTATTAGATAGAGAATATAAAGACACAATAAAATATAAAATCAACTATATTAATGAATGTTTTAAGAAATATAATATTAATCATAAAATAGATGAAGTTATAGATACAGAGTATAATACACAATATCGTAATAAAATGATTGTCAGTTTTAAATATCAAAATAATAAAATCTTAGCAGGTTTTTATGAAGAAAAAAGTCACAAAGTTATTAATATTGATTATTGCTTGATGCATAGTGATGAACAAAACAAAATTGTTAGTTCTGTAATTACTATTATGAAAGATTTAAGAATCAAGCCTTATGATGAAGATAAAAGAATCGGACTGTTTCGTCATTTATTGATTAAAGAGTCATTTGTAAATAAAGACATTATGGTAGTAATTATTACAAGTGAGGAAATGTTTCCAGGAAGAAATGAATTTATAAAGAGATTAAAAGAAAATCATAAATCTATCAAAACCATTATTCAAAATATAAACCCTCGTAAAACAAGTATTGTTTTAGGAGAAAAGGAAAGAGTCTTATGGGGAAATGGATATATAGAAGATATTATTTGTGGATTAAAATTTAAAATAATTTCCAAATCTTTTTTTCAAGTAAATCCTAGACAAGCAGAAAAACTATATTTGAAAGCAATAGAATATGGTGATTTTAATTCTAATGATATTATTTTAGATGCTTATTCAGGGGTAGGGACAATAGGTCTTATATCTAGTAAAAATATTAAGAAAGTACTGACAGTTGAAAATAATAAACAATCAGTAAAAGCGGCTATTGAAAATACAAAAAACAATAATATTAAAAACGTTTGGGTAGTAGAAGATGATGCAACTGATTATATTAATAAGTTAGTTACTCAAAAAGAGCATATTGATGGAATTATCTTAGATCCATCAAGAAATGGTACAACAGCTTCTTTTATTGAGGCGTGTAGAAAGTTAAATCCCGCAAAAATAGTCTATGTTTCTTGTGAAGCTGAAACTTTAGCTAGAGATTTAGAAGTATTTATTAAAAAAGGATATTTAATTAAAAAAATATGTGCAGTAGATATGTTTTGTTGGACTAAGGTTGTTGAGTGTGTGGTTTATTTATCGCTAAAGGATAAGTGAAAAAATAAAGAAATCAAATAAATTTTTAAAAAGTGTGGAACAAAAACAACAAAAATGTTCCACATTTTTAATTTTATATGTTATAATATATGTGAAACTAATAATATAAAATAGTTCCACACAGGAGGCTAATATGGAAAAAAACATAGCTGATTTATTGCATGAAAAAGAATTGACTAATTCAAGATTAGAAAAAATGATTTATGGAAGCATAGAAATAAGAGAAAAAAATAGTAAACAATATATTTATGTACATCATAGAATTGAAGGTATAAAGAAAAGTAAATATGTAGGTGAATTTTCAAATGTGTTAATTAATGTTATTCAAGAGAATAATGAATTGGCTAAGCAATACAAAAAGAGAATAAAAGAAATAAATAAAGAATTAGATAATTTGTTATATGAAGAGATATCTCTATCTGATACTGTGATGATTAATGTAGCATTAGCAAGAAGAAATATGGTTGATTCGATATATAAGCAAGCTGTCCTTGAAGGTGTTGCAACTACATATTCAGATACTGAAACTATTATTCATGGTGGAAAAGTATCAAATATGACAGCAATAGATGTTACTAAGGTCGTGAACTTGAAAAGAGCTTGGGAATTTATTCTTGCTGATGGAGTGATTTCTTATCCAACAAATTATGCTATTTTATGTCAAATTAATCAAATAATTGAAGACGGATTTTCATATGTAGCTGGGAAGCTAAGAACAGTACCTGTATCCATCGGTGGCTCAACTTATATTCCTCCGATGCCTATTGAAACTATGATTAAAGAAGAATTGGGTGGAATGATAAATAGTGATTTTAGTATTATTGATGAAACAATTACATTACTACTATATGTAATGAAACGTCAGCTATTTCTAGACGGGAATAAAAGAACAGCAGTAGTATTTGCAAATCACCATTTAATAAGTCATGGACAGGGGATTATTGTCGTACCAGCTGAATTAGTGCCTGAATATAAAAAGTTACTAATTGATTATTATGAAGATATTAATGAAGACATCATTGTTTTTTTGAAGGAAAAATGCTGGCTCAAGATGGCATAATAAATTATTGATAAACTTACATTATATAATCAAATTTAATAGCTTTAACATGTTGATATGTTTTTAATAATTTTCTGTGAAAAGCAATATACCGTTTAATCTGTTTCAATTTAGATTTAAAAAAATAGTTTTAATAAGATTATATTTATTAAGAGGTAACATAATGGAAGATAAAATAATAATTGAAAAAATGGATAGTAATGATTTAGATATTGTATATCAAATGAATTTAGATATCTTTAAAGATGATCCATGGCCAATTGATTGGTTTAAAGAGGGTTTAAATAATCTTGAAGGATATTATTATAAAGCATTTTATAAAGGGAAATTAGCAGGGTATTGTGGTATGTATAATATTAACTATAAAGTACCTAATTACTGTAAAATTGCAACATTAGGTGTTAAAGAAGAATATCGTCAAAATGGAATTGGAAAAGCTATGATGCAAAAAATGTTAGATACTGCAAAACAATTGAGGCTTGAAAAAATAAAGTTAGAAGTTAATACAAAAAACCCTGCTTTAAAAATGTATGAAAACTTTGGTTTTAAAATAGTAGAATTCAAAGAAAACTATTATGAGATATCTAAAGAAGATGCATATATTATGTGGAGAGAATAGAAGCATTTACTTTTAATCCTGATAGATATAGAGTGTAAGAGGCAAAAAAATTTTTAATAGTTTTCTATGAAAAACAAAATATTTTAATATTGTAAAGCATAAAGTCGAATAGTTGATTAGTTTTAATCATAGTTTCGGCTTTTTATTTTATAAATAATATACAATAGTTTTATATTAGTAATTATTGTATTTTGTTTAATTTATTGATATAATAATTTGAGATATATTATATGACTAATTAAAAGATGAGAGAAATATTATGGAAGAATTGGATAATAAAAATCTAAATAGAATAATGCTAGGTGAAATTGTTAAGGTCATTATTGATAGACCACTAGGTAGTAGGCATCCTCAGTATAAAGATTTAATATATGAATCAAACTATGGTTATATTCCTCATGCTTTGGCAATTGACGGTGAAGAGCAAGACGCTTATGTTTTAGGAATAAAAGAACCAATTACAAAATTCGAAGGAAAAGTAATTGCTATTATTAATCGTAAAAACGACATTGAGAATAAACTGGTTGTATCAAATAAAAAATTCACAAAAGAAGAAATATTAAAAGCAGTTCATTTTCAAGAAAAATATTTGGATATTGAAATATTAATGGAGAGCAATAGATAACTTAAGAAATCTTAAACTAAACTTAACGTTAAACATAAAGCAAACAAACTTTATTTCCACTTAACAATTCAACTATATAATGGTAGTTGTTAGAAGGAGATAAATAAAATGCTGAAATTAATTAACATCAAAAAAGATTATGTTGTAGGAAATGAAAAAGTACCTGCACTACGTGGAATTAATCTAGATTTTAGAGAAAATGAATTTGTGTCTGTTCTTGGACCATCTGGTTGTGGGAAGACTACTTTGTTAAATATTATTGGTGGTTTAGATAAGTATACTAGCGGGGACTTACTAATTGATGGAAAAAGCACTAAAGATTTTAGTGATGGTGAATGGGATAGTTATAGGAACAAAGAAATTGGGATTGTTTTTCAAAACTATAATTTGATATCACATTTGAGTGTTTTGGAAAATGTTTCAATTGCTATGACTTTATCGGGAGTGGGAATCACGGAAAGAAACGAAAGGGCTAAACAAGCTTTGATGAGTGTTGGGCTTGAAAGTCAATTTTATAAGCGACCAAATCAATTGTCAGGTGGTCAAATGCAACGTGTCGCTATTGCTAGAGCTTTAGTGAATAATCCAAGAATCCTACTATGTGATGAACCAACAGGTGCTCTTGATACAAAAATAAGTGTTCAGATTATGGAAATATTGAAGAAGATAAGTGAAAATCATTTAGTTGTTATGGTAACTCATAATGAAAAATTGGCAGAAGCTTATAGTGATCGCATAATCAGGTTAATTGATGGTGAAGTTGCTGATGATTCTAATAAATTAATATTAAAAGATGAAAAAGTTGAAACAAAAGAAAAACTGACAAATAAAAAAACCTCGATGTCTTTTGTAACCGCCATTAGACATAGTTTTAAGAATTTAATGACCAAAAAAGCTCGAACGGTTATTACTGCCATTGCTGGAAGTATTGGGATTTTAGGAATAGCTTTAGTTTTATCAATTTCAAATGGTATGTCTAGTTATATACAAACAATGCAAAGTGATACTTTAGCAGGTTTTCCGCTTACTATTTCCAAAACAACCACGGCAAATAGAATGGACGGAATGTTAAACAATAATAGTACTAATAATGGTACAGCTTTTACGGATAAAAAAGAATTATATTCATATGATTCAAGTGCTAACCGTGTTCAGCATACCAACCTATTTACTAATGAGTATATTGCTTATTTAAATAATATGGATTCCAGTTTATATAATTCTATCACTTATTCATATGGAATAGGTTTAAACGTTTTGGTTAAAACAGATACGGGATCATATATAAAATTACAGACATCGCAGTCCTCTTCTAGAAATAGTTCTATTTTAAGTGAAATGCCGAATAATGAAAGTTTTATTGCTTCACAATATGATTATTTATATGGTAATTTCCCAAGTAGCGCCTATGAGGTTGCTTTAGTAGTTGATAAATCAAACCACATAGATATAAATGTTTTAAATCAACTGGGGATTAATATCAATGAAACATATAGTTTTGATGATTTAATTGGTAGAGAATTAAAAGTAATGCCTAATAATACGTATTATGCTGTAAGTAATGAAGGTGTTTATAGTGAAAGAAATGATTACGCCAATCTTTATAATGATGAAAATAGCATTACTTTAAAAATAACGGCGATTATGCGAGTTAATGAATCAGCGAGTACTGAGTTATTATCAACTGGAATTGTGTATACAAAGGCTTTAACGGATATGATGCTTGAGGATGCTCAAAGCTCTAATATTGTTTCAGCGCAAAAAACTTATGGCAATACAAAAAATGTATTGACTGGGGATGTGTTTAATGCTATGGTCACTTATGAAAGTGTTATGTTGGAAATTGGTGCGGATACATCACCAACGGGTATTCAAATATATCCTAAAGACTTTTCAACAAAAGAAACAATAAAAGAATATTTAGATAGTTATAATACTAATAAGGCTGAAAGTGAACAAATTGTCTATACTGATATGGCTGAAACAATTTCTAGTATGACAAGTACTTTAATTAATACAATTACTATTATATTATCAGCATTTGCCGGAATATCACTAGTTGTTTCATCTATTATGATTGGTATTATTACGTACGTATCCGTCATTGAAAGAACTAAAGAAATTGGTATTTTGAGAGCTATTGGAGCTAGAAAAAAAGACATATCTCGTTTATTTAATGCTGAAACGATTATTATTGGTTTCACATCGGGAATTATTGGAATTATTTTGGCATTGTTATTAAGTTTGCCGATTAATGCGATTGTCAGTAGTTTAGTGGGAGTTTCTAATATTGCCAAACTTTCCATAACACATGCTATTATTTTGATTGTATTAAGTATGGCATTAACTTTTATTGCTGGTTTATTCCCAAGTCGAATAGCTGCAAAAAAGGATCCGGTATTAGCTCTAAGAACGGAATAATAAACTTGAATTGGAGGGAAAATTATGTTTAAAATATTATTAGTTGAAGATGATGCTCATTTACGAACTTTATTATGTAAGCATTTAGATTTGGCAGGGTTCAATGTCATTGAATGTAGTGATGGTAAAGAAGCATTACATGTATTTCAAAATGAGAAATTCGATTTATTAATTAGTGACATAATGATGCCCTATATAAATGGAAATCAATTAATTTCAGAAATTCGATTATTAAAAAATGATTTTCCAATCATTATCCTTACAGCATTAGATACGATTGCTGATAAGAAATTGAGTTTTGAAGGCGGAGCAGATGATTATCTAACAAAACCTATTAATTTTGATGAGTTGATTATTAGAATTAATGCCCTTTTAAGAAGATACAATATTGTTAATGCCAAGACATTAAAACATAAAAATATAGTTTTAGATTATAATAAATTAGCAATTTATAAAGGCGATGAAGAAATTGTTCTAGCAAAAAAAGAATTCCTGTTATTATATAAATTAATCGCTACTCCTGGTAGAATCTATAGCAGGGAGGATTTATTAAATGAAATATGGGGTTATGATTCTTTAAGTATTGATCGTACTGTTGATGTTCATATTAACAAAATTAGAGAAAAATTAAACACTGATGCATTTGAAATAATTGCTGTCAGGGGATTAGGTTATAAGGTGATATTAAAATGAAAAAATTATCTTTAAAACTATTTCTTATATCAATATTATCATTTGTATGTGCAACAGCTATTTGCATGTTAGTATTTATTCTCCTTAATCATTTATGGTTGAATATGGACTTTATGAGAAGAACGCCTTTTCCTATTGTTATCATTTCTATTTTTGGCGGATTTGCTGTTTATTATTTATTGACTAGAAAAATGTTAGTAAAGCGTATTGCTAATCTCAATACCTCATTAAAGGAAGTATCAAAAGGAAATTATGATGTTGAACTAAGTGTTAAGGGACATGATGAGATTAGCGATTTAACAACAGAATTCAATCGTATGACTAAAGAACTAAAAGCAAATGAATATTTAAACAAAGAATTTATTAAGAATGTTTCCCATGAGTTAAAAACTCCGATTAGTTCTATTATTGGCTTTTCTGATTTAATGGTGCATCAAAAACTAAGTAACAAGGAAATAAAAGAATATTCAGAAATTATTCTTGAAGAAGCCGTTCGTTTAAATGACTTGTGTAAACAAATGCTAGAAATATCTTTACTTGAATCCACTAATATAATTAGAAAGGAAGATGTTTTTAGAGTCGATATGCAAATTCGTAAAGTTGTTTTGTTAATGCAAAAAGAATGGCAAGATAAAAATATAAATCTAGATGTCAATTTAGAAGAGGTTGAGATAACCGGAAATGAACAACTCACTTATTTGATATGGATGAATTTAATATCTAATGCCATTAAGTACAATCTTAATAATGGCAATATCACAATTAATTTAAGTAAAAAAGAACAACTAGTATTTGAAATAATTGATACTGGTATCGGCATATCAAAAGAGAATCAAACGCAAATATTTAATCAGTTCTTTACAGGCAGTCAATCTCGTAATACAAAAAGCACGGGTTTAGGTTTAGCGATTACGAAGAAAATTGTTGATAAATTAAATGGCAAAATTTTACTAGAAAGCTTTGAAGAAAAAGGCTCAAAATTTGTTGTTGAACTAGGTTTATAATTAATAGGGAGAATATTAAAAGATAAAATAAAATCATTATTTGCGAATAGCTTAATTAAGACCAAGATCAATCAAAAAAGTACTGTAGTAGTTTATAGTTAACTAATGCAGTACTTTTTGTTATTCTAATAAATTTTGGTTTGCTTGAATAATATTCATAAATTGGGAATTCTTTCTTAATGGAACAAAAATTATTAGTCCGATTATCATTACGACAGCTTCGCCTAATGAAACAGTCAATAAACTGAATAAGAAAGGTTCTTGAATTGTTATGTATAATTCAAAAGCAACAATTAATCCATTGAAAATAATTGGATAAATAATGCTTAAATAAATGTTTTTACTATACATAATACATAAGGCTGCAATAGCAGTTGCAAGAGTACCAAAGAGCATATCTAGTGCAATCGGGCTGAAGATATTAGATATAAAACAGCCGATTATTAAAGCAATGGAATAATCTTTTCTAAAAAAGCATAAAAGCATCAAAATCTCTGATATTCTAAATTGAATGCTATCATAAGAAAATGGATTGATAATTGTTAAGACAATATACATTCCAGCAATAATTCCTATTCGTACAATTGAGCGAATATTTGTTTTCATTTTTCCTCCTTGTTTTTTATTTGGATGGTTTAGCAAGGAACATCCGAGATATATTTTATCATAAATTGTTTTAAAAGTACATACAAAAACTTGAAAAAAACCATATTTTATGTTATAATTACTATTTAGGAGGGTCAGTTATCTATGAGTATTTTAGAAATAAATAACTTGCGCTTCGCTTATACAGACAATGAATTGTTTAATGATCTCAATTTACGTATTTTTGATGGTGAGCATGTTGGCATTGTTGGTTTAAATGGGGCTGGCAAAACTACATTTATGAATCTGCTATCTGGGAAGTTGACTCCTGATATGGGGAGCATTGTTTGGGATCATACCAAAAAAATAACATATTTAGATCAACATTTGGTTGTTGATGATAAGCAAACTATTTATGATTATTTATATGACGTTTATGCAAATCTTTTTAAAAGAGAAGCGGAAATGCAAAGACTTTATGAATCACTAGCATTTATTGATGCTAGTCAATATGATAAAATACTAAATAAGGCATATAATATTCAAGAAGAATTAGACTCTCAAGAATTTTATGCAATAAAATCGAAGATTAATAATGTTATAAATGGTTTAGGCATTATAATTGAAGAGGATTGTTTATTGAATGAACTTAGTGGTGGTCAAAGAGCCAAAGTTTTTTTAGGTAAAATGTTACTTGAAGAAAAAGATGTTTTATTACTTGATGAACCAACTAACTTTCTTGATGTCCAACATATTGAATGGTTAAGTAAATTTTTAGTTAATTATCCAAATAGTTTTTTAGTTATTAGTCATAATGCTGATTTTTTAGATTCATGTTGTAATATTATTGTTTCAATTGAAAATAAGAAAATGACGAAATATAAAGGGAATTATACTAATTATCTTCAAATGCGAACGATGAATATGGAAACATATCAAAAAGAGTATAGTAAACAGCAAAAAGAAATTAAGCGTACAGAAGAATATATTGCTAAAAACATCGTTAGAGCTTCAACAACTAAACAAGCACAAAGTCGAAGAAAGCAACTTGAAAAGATGGTAGTTCTAGATAAACCGCAAAATGAAAAAAAAATTCATTTTCAGTTTCCGTTCACAAAATCTTTTAATCTAAAAGCTATTCAAACAAAAAATTTAACTATTGGATATACATCACCAATATTAGAAAATATTAGTTTGGATATTGCTTTTGGCGAAAAATATATGATTATTGGTAAAAATGGTATTGGTAAAACAACTTTGTTGAAGACTTTGCTCGGACAAGTTCCGCCATTGGCTGGTAACTTTAAAATGTCTACTTATAATGATGTAGCCTATTTTTGTCAAGAAATAAATATTCCTGATATTACAGCAATTGAATATATTCGCACTTTTTATCCAAAAATGGACAATAAAAGTATTCGTGATTTACTTGCTCAATATGCAATTATTGGTGATTTGGTTATAAAGTCAATGAAAGAATTAAGTGGTGGTGAACAAACAAAATGTCGTTTTGCTTTGTTATCACTAGAGAGTTCCAATCTCTTAATTCTTGATGAACCTACTAATCACTTAGATAAAAACGCTAAGGAGGCCTTATATCAAGCCCTAAGTGCTTACCCCGGAACAATAATTGTTGTTTCACATGAAAAAGAATTATATAAAAAATTAAATATGAAAGAAATTAGATTTTAATAAATTAAATTTAATTGGTAAATAAAAAATGAATAACAATATTAGAAATATCGCCATTATTGCCCATGTTGATCATGGAAAGACAACTTTAGTGGATCAACTATTAAAAAAGTCTGAGACAATATCAAATCGTGATGATGCTGGTGATAGAGTAATGGATTCAAATGATTTAGAAAGGGAAAGAGGAATTACCATTTTAGCAAAAAATACGGCTATTAGTTATAATGGCTATAAAATCAATATTCTCGATACCCCTGGTCATGCTGATTTCAGTGGAGAAGTTGAACGTATTATGACAATGGTAGATGGGGTAATCTTAGTAGTTGATGCTTATGAAGGAGCAATGCCCCAAACAAGATTTGTTTTAAAAAAATCTCTTGAATGCAATTTGAAACCAATTGTTGTTATTAATAAAGTTGATAAAGATAGTGCACGTGTTAATGAAGTAGTTGACGAAGTTTTGGATTTGTTTATTGAACTTGGGGCATCTGACAATCAGGCTGATTTTAAGGTTGCCTATGTTAGTGCATTACATGGTACTTGTAGTTTGTCTAGTGAATTATCCAGTCAACAGGAGTCTATGAAGCCTTTATTTGATTTAATAATTCAAGAAATTCCTGCCCCAGCTTCCAATGCTGGAGAAGGACTGCAATTCCAAGGATCACTATTGGACTATAATGATTATGTTGGCCGTATGGCAATAGGCCGTATTCGCCGAGGTGTTATGAAAAGTGGCGAAGTTGTTAACTGCTTGCGTGCTGATGGTACTAATAAACAATTTAGAATTCAAAAAATATATAGTTTTTTAGGTCTAAATAAAACAGAAGTTAATGAAGCAGGTGCTGGTGATATAGTAGCCATGGCGGGTTTGCCAGATATATATGTTGGTGAGACAGTGTGCAGTATTGGTCATGAAGAAGCATTACCATTAATTCATATTAGTGAACCAACAGTGCAAATGAATTTTTCAACAAACGATTCACCATTTTCTGGAAAAGAAGGTAAATTTGTCACTTCAACAAAGATTGATGAACGTTTATATCGTGAAATTCAAAAAGACGTAAGCTTAAAAGTTCGTCGTGTTGGTGCTGGTGAAGAATGGGTAGTTTCTGGACGTGGAGAATTGCATTTGGGTATTTTGATTGAAAATATGCGTCGAGAAGGTTATGAATTTCAAGTAGCACGCCCTGAAGTTATCGTAAAGGAAATTGATGGAGTTAAAAACGAGCCATATGAATTTGCTCAAATTGATACTCCTAATGATATGATTGGTAATGTAATTGAATTACTTGGTAGCCGAGGGGCAATCATGGAAAATATGGAAAGTGGAAATACGCAAACGCGTTTAATATACACGATTCCTTCTCGTGGATTAATCGGTTTATCAACGGATTTTATGACTGCAACCAAAGGATATGGTAGCATAAGCCATTACTTTTTAGAGTATCGACCATTAGAAAACATTGCAACAGGTGAACGTAAGCTTGGCGTACTGGTTGCTATTCAAGAAGGAAAAGCCACAACTTATGGAATTGGACAAATTGAGGATCGTGGAATTATGTTTACAGAACCAAATGAAGCTGTTTATGAAGGCCAAATTGTTGGGGAATGTAGTAAAGAAGAAGATTTAGCGGTAAATGTTGTAAAAGCAAAACAAATGAGTAATCAAAGAAGTTCATCAAAAGATACTACAGTTGTTTTGAAACGTCCTCGCAAAATGAGTTTAGAAATGTGTCTAGAATATATTAATGAAGATGAACTTGTTGAAATAACACCACGTAATATTCGTTTACGTAAAAAGATTTTAGATACAAATTCAAGAAAAAAATTTGATGCTCGTAGAAATCATAATGATTAATTATTTACAAAAATAGGAGATAGTAATATATGAAAGGTTTAAATAGTATCAATAAAAAAGCAGTTCCCATCCTTTTAATAATAATTGGATTAATATTACTTTTATTAACTGGTTATTTTCTAATTAATCTAAGCGTTGAAAAAAATAATGGAATTGAAACAATTGCATATATTCATGATATTGTTAGTCCCCCTATTGCAACAGAGGATAATAAAGATGAATATTTTTCGTTATTTGAAGATTATCAACAAATATTAAAGGAATATCAAGATTTAGAAATAATTGACGAAAATACCACTGTAGCAATTATTATTAGATATATGTATAACGAAGAAATTTACTATGCTGAACTTGGTTATTATTCTGCTAATTTTTTTTTAGCTCAGGAAATCGTAATTTATGTTAACCCAAAAGATTCATCAAAATTCGTTTATGATAGTGGCGAGCACTTTTCAATATGGTTAGGACTAATTGTTGGATGTATGTTATTTTTTGGAGGACTTATTAGCATATTAATTATAATAAATAATAAAATTGCTGTGAGATATATGAAAAAGAATGGTCAAAAAGTAACTGCTAAAATATTATATGTTGATGAAAGCAGTAGGGAAGGACGTTTTAATAAACATCCGTTCAAAGTGACCTGTGTATATATTGATGAAGAGACTAAGGAAGAAAAATTTTATGTGAGTGATAGAGTATATGCTAGAAATGCGGCTATTACTTATATTAATCGAGAAATTAATGTGTTTATTGATCCCCAAAATGATAAATATTATTATGTTGATATTGAATTATTTGAAAAAGAATAAAATGTATAGAAGTGATGGAGGACGAATTAATAATGAAAAAAGTATTTGCTTATATAATATTAATGCTGCTATCTATTGCAATGATTGGTTGTGATGATGAAATAGGAGAGTTTTCAACATATACAATTTTTTCCTTAAATGACTTCCATGGTTCAGTAATAAATGATCAGGGTGGCCTTAGTGTCATAGGTAATTATTTAATAAAAGAAAAAGAAAAAGATCCAAAACACACATTAATAATTTCTTCTGGGGATATGTTTCAAGGTAGTGCATTGTCGAATATGACGATGGGTGGAGTTGTTGTAGAAATTATGAATGAAATTGGTTTTGATTCAATGACCATAGGCAATCATGAATTTGATTGGGGAAGTGATATCATCGCTAAATATAATAGTGACAAAATGGATGTGAAAGCAAAATTTCCATTAATTTGTGCAAACATATATAATAAAGCAACATCTGAACCTGTAGATTGGTGTGAACCATATACTATTATTGAAAGAGGAAATTTAAAAATTGGCATTATTGGTGTTATTGGCAGTAGTTTAACAAGTTCAATAGCAACGAAGTTTATTGAACCATATGAATTCAGATATATAGTTCCGATTGTTAAAACATACGCAAAAGAATTAAGAAATGTAAAGAATTGCGATATTGTTCTTCTTGCTGCTCATGATGACACAGTTTCCATGAATCAACAAATTGCTGATTTGAGTGGAGATGAAAAAATTGATGCAGTTTTTAATGCTCATACTCATTTACAGTATGCCGGAGAAACTATGAGACAAGATGGTGATTACTTACCATATTTACAAAGTGGTTCATCCGGAAGTCATATTGGAAAAATTACTTTGAAATATAACAATAATCTAAAGAAGGTAATTGAAGTTTCAGCGGAAAATATCAAGGTTTCGAAAAACTTAATATCTTCAAATAGTGAAATTGATAATATTATCGACAAATTCAATGCTGAAGTGTCAATTGTTTCGGATGAAGTATTAGGTATTGCTGGTACTAATGTATCTAGAATGGATGGCGCAAAGTGGGCGGCAAATGTTATTTACACTTACTCCGACATGGAAATTGGTATGGTCAATTATGGTGGGATTAGGGCAAATGCCTTTCCTATTAATAAGGGCGATTCAATAACCGTTGGTAGAATGTGGCTTTTGATGCCTTTTGATAATTTTGTTAAGACATGTGAATTGACTGTTAGTGATGCTATTAAAGCTTGCAATGGCTCAGACATAATTTATAGTGGTAATGTAACTATAACTAACAATTCTTTATATATTAATGGAGTGGAAAAAAATAGTGCTGAGCTTGTAAAAGTGGCAACTATTGATTATGTTTTTGATAAATCAACATATCCATTTTTAAAAGGTCAAAATCAAACAGAAACAGGAATTTTATTTAGAGATTATTTAATTCAGGCTGTAAGAGATGCTTGTCAAAATGATGAGCAGTGGACACCGAATATTTAGGGATTTATATGATAAAAAAATGTTTCACAATTAACCCGAATAGAAATACTGAAGAATTCAAAAGCTATGATGTGTTGTTTCAAAAAAACTTATTTCAGGCAATTGAAATATTCTATCCTTATAATAAAACAGATGAGGAAATATCCATATATCAAAAAAATGTTTTGAATTTAATGAAATATAATATCGAGGTGGTTCTACATTTGCCTCATGGACCATTAAATGATCTTTGTTCAATTAAGGAATATGAAATGGTCTTAGATCGATTTAAAAGGGCTATCGACTACAGCAAATTATTTAAAGTTAAGAAGTTAACTCTTCATTTAGGTTATCAAAAAGTGAATGGTGAAGTTCGTGACCGCAATGCTTTAATTGAGAAAAGTATTGCGACACTAGGTGTATTATGTGATTATGCATATCCGGCTAATATAATGATTGAAAATATGCCTGGAGATAATGAAATTGGCTATAGTCCATTAGAAATAAAGGATATTATTATTAAAACAAAACGAGATAATTTAAAATTCATTTTTGATTTTGGACATGCACATGTTAGCGAATACAACGCTATGGAATACTTTGACGTCTTAAATGATTATTTATGGCATCTACATATTAGCGATAATGATGGGACAAAAGATAGTCATGCTCCAATGGGAAGTGGCACAATTGACTTTAAATCACTTTTTCACAAATTAGCTTTTTATAAAGAGTTGTATTGTTTAGAAATATTGTATAATGATGAACAAGATCTAATGCAATATGAAAAGGATTTGAATAATTTTATTAAAGGGGAATAATATGAACAAAAAGAAAGTTATGATTATTAGTGATGGGAGTTGTGATTTAAATCCCGAAATCATTGAAAAAGAAAATATTCAATTAATACATTTTACAATTAGTATTGGCGATAAGCAATATAGCGATGATGATCCAGTAATTAAAAAATCATTATTTGATTTAGTTGAAAAGTATAAAGAACTTCCCAAAACTGCAGCTGTATCTCCTGAATCATATAAAGAAATTTTTCAAAAATATACTTCTGAATATGACATAATTTTAATTGGATTGGGCTCAGGTTTTTCAAGTAGCTATAACGCCTCGATGTTAGCAGCTTCAGAATTTGAAAATGTTTATGTTGTAGATAGCAAAAATTTGAGTGCAGGTACAGGGTTATTAGTATTAAAGGCATGTAAATTTAGAGCGGAAGGAAATAGTGCTAAAGAAATAGCTGAAAAAGTAAGGGCAATAGTACCACTAGTCCGCGTTCAGTTTGCTATTAATACATTAAAATATTTGCATATGGGTGGAAGGTGCAGCGGAACAGCCCGGCTTGTAGGAACAACTTTAAGATTAAAACCAATTATTCAAGTTGCTGATGGTGAAATGTTGGTTACAAAAAAACCAATTGGTTTTTTAAAAGCTTTAAATGTTATGTTGGCTAATTTTGAAAAAGACCATGATAATATTGATAATGATTATATGACTATTACACATTGCTTGGCTGAAGAAGACGAAAAATATTTAATGGAACAAGTGAGTGGTAAGGTTGAAGGTATAAAAATATTAGTGACGCACGCTAGTTGTGTGATTGCTTCACATTGTGGACCACGTACTATTGGTATTTTATATATTTTGAAGAAATAAATATTGATGTTTTAGAATCAGGTGACTGATTCTTTTTTTATTGACAAATAATTATAGCAATGTTAGAATATTAATAATAGTTAATAATACAAGAACAACATAATACAAATTTATTTATTAAAGCATCACCTATATAAATTATTACTAGTATGAAATAATGCAGGATATTAGCATTAGGGAGGATATATGCTAGAAGTAAAAAATCTAACAAAAATTTATAAACCAAAAAAAGGAAAACCTGTTATTGCCTTAGACAATGTGAGCATTACGTTTGAAGAAAGAGGAATGGTATTTATATTGGGTAGATCAGGGTCTGGAAAATCAACACTACTCAATTTAATGGGTGGCCTAGATAGTATAACAAGCGGTGCAGTGATAGTTAAAGGAAGATCATCTAAAGATTTTAATCAATCAGATTTTGATAGTTATCGTAATACTTTTATAGGATTTGTTTTTCAAGAGTATAATATTTTAAATGAATTTACAGTTGGACAAAACATAGCTTTAGCGCTTGAACTTCAAGGCAAAAAAGCGAATCAAGAGGAAATCGATAATATCTTAGACCAAGTTGATTTAGTGGGATATGCAAATCGAAAGCCTATGGAATTATCAGGTGGTCAAAAACAACGAGTTGCTATTGCCAGGGCGCTAATTAAAGATCCGGAAATTATCATGGCCGATGAACCAACGGGTGCGCTGGATTCTAATACAGGAAGACAGGTTTTTGAAACTTTACAAAAATTATCAAAAGAAAAACTTGTTATTATTATTTCTCATGATAGAGAGTATGCAGAATTTTATGGTGATCGTGTAATTGAATTTGCTGATGGAAAAATTCTTAGCGATATCAAGAAATATACTGCTCAGTCTGTTTCTGTAACTGATAATATCAGTGTTATTGATAATACGATTTTGCATGTAAAAAAGGGAAAGAAACTGACAGAAACTGAAAAAAACAAAATCTTACAATTTTTAGATAATGATGATAACGATTTAATAATATCAAAAAGCTCAAAATCTAATCGCGATTTCAGAAAACAGTCCCGCATTGATGAGGAAGGCAATAAGGATTCTTTTGAAAAAACGGAATTAAAAAATCTGGATATTAAAGAATATAATGCAAAAGATTTTAAAATGATTAAATCAGCCTTGCCATTCCGCCATTCCGTGAGAATGGGTGCTAGTGGATTGAAAATAAAGCCGGTAAGACTGGTAATGACCATATTATTATCCGCCATTGCTTTTGCTTTATTTGGTCTCGTTGATACTTTGGGGGCTTATGATAAATATTTAACTGCTTATAATTCAATTATTGAACAAAATATTAATTATGCAACTTTTTCAAAAGGAATAAATCATTATCTAGATTCAGATTATAAATATTTCGAAAACACCAGAATGAATGATGAAGATGTTGTGGAAATTGAGTCGAAATTTAGTAATTATAAATTTGATAAAGTATATTCATTTAATAGCAGTTCCATAGGAAATTTATTTAATTATCCAAATTATCAATATTATGTTTACCAATATAGTGGATATATAATTAGTGATGCGGCTACAATAACAACCAAAGGATATAGTATAACTGGGACATATCCAGCTAATGAAAATGAAATTGCCATAACTAGTTATATGGCGGAGTCTTTTGTGGATTATAAATATCGTGATTATAATACGGGAAATAAGGTTGAAATTAATAATATAAGTGATATGGTTGGAAAAATTTTGAACATCGATAATCAAAATTTTAAAATTACAGCTATTATCGATACAAATTTTAATGGTTTCAGATATGAAAAGTTCAAAATTGCTTATCCAAGTAGTATTGATGAATATTTATTATATTCTGAGTTGGAAGCCGTAAAATCTTTTAGCTATCATACACTTTGCTTCTTTAACAATGACTATCAAGAAAAACAACAAGACATTGTCTATTCTTATGCTAAAAATGAGAGTTTTTATGAAAACAATGATTCTATTTATTATATAGATTATCTCGGGTTTTTTAATAAAAAGGATGATAATTCATATTTTTTTGACAAAAACAAGACGACATTAGATTCTAATGAAATATTGATAGATTTTAATGATTTTATTAATTATACTAATTATAAAATTTCTGAAAATATACATATTGATATTTCTTTGTCAACTTATGATTATTTTGAAAGTCGATATAATGAATCATTGCATAGTATACAAATGACGAATTTATTGATAAATAGATATATTTCCCACGGTTATACTGAAGAGGAAGCACATATTTCTTTGGATTATTTTTTGGAATCTTCTAGTTTATTAGAAGCATATATGAATATGATTCCCGAGGATACAACAATCTTTGGAAAATCTCATAATGAAGTAAATAATGAAATAATGTTAGAAAAGATTCTTGAAGATATTAAAAATCAATTTGGTGCATCCATAGATTTTATTTTTAAAACAAATCAGCGAGTAATCACAAAAGATTATTATGGTTATGAAATGGTTGATTATCCAATGAAAATAGTTGGCTTAGTAAATATTCCAGATATCTATGGATCTCCAGTTCTAATATTTAATAAAGGTCAATATAAAACTATGTTTGGTGAAACAGGGAATATAGCTTATATCATTACGGATTTTAAGCAGAATAAGGCTCAAGATATGGAATTAATAAAATTTTCTTATGAGGAAAATGATAATATAAAATATACATTGCAAAATGCGGTTACCTCATCGTTAAATAATATTAACTCAATGATAGAAAGATTGGCCAAAATATTTTTATATATCGGCATTGGCTTTGCAATTTTTTCTGCCCTATTACTATTGAATTTTATTTCCACAAGTATTAGTTATAAAAAGCGTGAAATTGGTATTTTGAGAGCAGTTGGTGCCAGAAGCAAAGATGTTTTCAGTATATTCTTCAGTGAAAGTTTCATTATTGCATGTATAAGTTTTGTGATAGCTTTCACAGTTGCAGTTGTTGCATGTAATATTATTAATAAACAAATTGCTCTCCAGCTTGGCTTGAGCATTTTGAATCTTACAATAAGACAATTTATTATTATGTTTATTATTAGTGTGGTTACGGCCTTTATATCTAGTTTCTTGCCGGTTTATAAAATTGCTTCCAAACATCCTGTTGAGACAATCAGAACATCTTAATTATACGTAGTATCCATACAATGACATGCTTACTTTCTATGTTTTTCCGGTTCGAATGAATGCAACCACTATTCAATATACAGCAATATTATATGATGTGGTACTTATATTTGATAATTAATGAACAATGATATAGTTTATTTATGACGAGATGAAAATTCATTCTTAAGATAGAAATAGTTTTGTAGTTTCCCACTAAGATTTGAAATATATTATAAATTTTAAATATAGCTGAAAATTAGTATAAATAAAACAGTATCTATCATAAATTCTAATGAAAATAGCCATATTTTAAATCCTTAAGAATGGAAATAAAATATGGCTTTTATATTGCCAAATTAGCCTAATTATTTGTTTTTGATAAAATTACTTTTTTTCTTTTGAATTTTAATATTTAATCTCCTATATTTTTCTTTTTTAAATATATCTATTATGGTATAATATTATATGAATAATTATAAATGGTGAAATATGAAAACAGAACTACTATCTCCAGCAGGAAGCAAAGAAGCCGCTATGGCGGCTATACATAATGGGGCTGATGCAATTTATTTAGGCGGTTATGCATTTGGTGCTAGAGCTAGTGCTGAAAATTTTTCTAATGAAAATATTGTTGAAATAATAAAATATGCGCATTTATTAGATGTGAAAGTATATGCAACAGTTAATACATTGATAAAAGATAGCGAGATGGAAGAAGCTTTAGAATTAATTGCTTTTTTGTATAATAATTATATAGATGCTATAATTATTCAAGATATCGGTTTAGCAAAATTAATCAAGCAAAAGTATCCTTTTCTTGCTTTACATGCTTCCACGCAAATGAATATTCATTCTCTAAATCAGGCAAAATTTCTAGCAAGTTTAGGATTCAAAAGAGTCGTATTAGCTAGAGAATGTTCATATGAAATAATTAAGGAAATTAAAAATAAAGTTGATATTGAAGTAGAAGTATTTGTCCATGGGGCGTTATGTATGAGTTATTCCGGAAATTGCTATATGTCATCTTTTATCGGCAAGCGTAGCGGTAACCGTGGAAGATGTGCACAACCTTGTCGTTTACCATATACTCTCAATGAGGATAGTAAGCCAGAATATTGGTTAAGCCCTAAAGATTTATTAACACTTCCATATTTAAAACAACTAATTGAAATAGGTATTGAATCTTTTAAAATTGAAGGGCGAATGAAGAAACCTGAATATGTTGCTAGTGTCACTAGTGCTTATAAGAACATGCTTGATAGTCTAGATACAAACAAATATTTTAATATTAACCAATCAATTGATGAGATGTCTTTGATGTTTAATAGACAATTCACTAAGGGATTTATGTTTAATGAAAATAATTCCATGTTTACGAATACAAAGACAAGTAATCATATTGGTCAAACAATCGGGAAAGTTATTCGAGTCAATGGAAGAAAATGTTATATTCAATTGATTAGTGAATTACATGTAAATGACAGTATTAGAATTACTTCCAAAGAAGAAGATGGGATTACTATTTCAGAAATGTGGGATGGAAACGAAAATATAAATATAGCTCATCCAGAAATGACTATTCAAATAATGACACATAAAAAAGCGGATGTAGGTGCAGATGTTTTACTTACTAGTTCAGATAAACTTATTAAAAAATTAAAGAATTATTCTAAAAAAATTATAGATATAGAAGGCTCTTTATTCATAGAAAATGGCCATCTCGCATTAATGATTAAATGTCAAGATGCTCAAATAATTGAATATAGTAATAATATTGTTCAAGAAGCGCAAAATGAATCTATGGCTAAGCGCCTATTAGAACAAATACAAAAAACTAATCAAACCGTATATCGTTTTGTAAATATAGAAAATAACACTAACGATATCTTTTTACCTATTGGAGAAATCAATGATTTACGTCGTCGAGCTCTAGATTCATTAACGATTGAGCGTATGAAGAAGTACGAAACAGAGCGAATATTTGGAGAAATATACTATCCCGTTGGAAAAGAGTATGATAAAAATTTTAATATTATTGTTCAAATCAATACAAAAGAACAGTTAATGGCGGCTTTGGAAAGTGATATTGAAGTAGTATTTGTTGAAGATGAACAGTTACTTAAGTATGCACAAAATAGCAAGAAGACAATTATTTTTGTAAAACCAAGAATTGAAAGTGAAAAAGATATTAAAGGAGTAGTTCAAAACTATCAATATGTAGGAAGAAATCAGTTAATAACTAGCCATTATTTAAATGTTTTTAATGCCCATAGTGTTGCTTTTTGGCATGAACAAGGAAGTGAACTTGTGGGACTATCCATAGAGATGAGTAAGCATGAAGTAAAAGAAATGTTTGTTTCATACAAAAAGCATTATAAATCTATTCCTAATGTATATATGATGTTATATGGCTATTATGAATTGATGATTATGAAACACTGTTTAATTAATAAAGCATGTGAATATTCAAAAAAGAACTGTAGAGAATGTTTGAAAAAACAATATTTTTTAAAAGATCGTTTTGGATATAAGTTCACATTACAACGTGACGATAGTTGCAATTTAAGATTATTAAATTCTCAAAGGCTTCATTTATATCATTCATTAAATGAGATAAAAGCATTAGGCATAAATAAAGGCTTGCTTGTTTTCACGATTGAAAATTATCAAGAGACAAAGTCAATAATTGAACTTTATATGAAAAACAAGCTAGAAAATGATGAATGTAATTCATTTTCTAATATTACATATGGACATTTTTTTGATAAAGTAAAATAATTATAAAACTTTGTTTAGTAATAAATTAAAATGTAAAAGTAAAACCTTGCAAAAATTATTAAAATATAGTATAATTATCAAGAAATCGTTTACAAAACCAAGGAGGAATTGATATGAGAGAATACCATTCAAAGGCGATTAGGAATGTTGCTATTATGGGACATTTAGGAAGTGGAAAAACATCAATAACTGAAGCTTTACTTTATATTAGCGGAGCTATAGATAAAAAAGGTGAAGTTGAAAGAAAGAATACTGTTAGTGACTATACATTAGAAGAACAAACAAAACAAATTACCCTATCATCTAGTTTAATACCAGCTGAATGGAATGGCCATAAATTAAATTTTTTAGATACTCCAGGAAATGAAGAATTTGTTGGGGAAATTGAAAATGTATTATCCGTTATTAAAGGTGCTATTTTAGTTATTGATGCATCAAAAGGCATTGAAATAGGTACCGAAAGAGCATGGGAAGAATTACGAAAACGTAATATTCCAACGTTAATTTTCATTAATAAGATGGATAAAGAAAATATTAAATACGATGCTTTAATAGATGAGTTAAAAGATAAGTTTGGCAAGCGCATAGCTCCATTTTGCTATCCTTTAGGTAAACAAGACCAATTTGATGGTTTTGCTTTAGTTGTTGAAAAGAAGGCCCGCATTTACAAAGGTGGGGTTTGTGTTGATGCGGATATTTATCCGGACAAATTAGACAAAGTTGAAGAGCTATATGGCGCCATCTGTGAGGCGGTTGCTGAAACAAGTGAAGAATTAATGGATAAATATTTTTCTGGTGAGGAACTATCTATTGAAGAAGTTAAAGAGGGCCTTAGAACAGGGGTTGTCAGTGGTGAAATATATCCAGTATTCTGTGGTGCAGCTTCAAAAAATATAGGTATTCAATCATTATTAGGATTAGTTGTTGACTATATGCCAAGTCCAGATGATTTAAAGGCAAAGGTTGGAAAAGATCCAAATAGTAAAAAAGAAGTTACTCGCGAGACAAAAGATGATGCTCCTTTCTCAGCTTATGTTTTTAAAACAATTGTTGACCCGTTTGTTGGTACAATTAACTTTTTTAAAATCTATTCTGGTACAATTAAAGTAGGTCAAGAAGTATATATTCCAAATACTGATGTACAATTTAAAATGCCACAAATTTTTTCTATGATGGGGAAGACTCAACTTCTTGTAGACGCTGGATATGCTGGTGACATATTGGCCGTTGCTAAGGTGAGCGAACTAGCAATTGGATATACATTCTGTGATAAGAAATCACCAGTTGTTTTTGAAGCACCAGAATATCCGACACCTACTATATATATTGCTATTCATCCAAGACAAAAACAAGATGAGGAAAAAATATCGATAGCTTTACAAAAAATGAATCAAGAGGATAAAACTTTTGAGATTAAACGTAATCCTGAAACAGCTCAACTCTTAATTGGTGGTCAAGGTATTACTCATATTGGTTACATTCTTGAAAAATTAAAGAATATGTATAAAGTTGATGTTGATACAGAAGATCAAAAAGTAGTTTATCGTGAAACAATTAGAGGTAAGACTGATCAGCATGGTGTCCAAGGACGTCATAAAAAACAATCTGGTGGGGCTGGACAATTTGGTGATGTTTGGATTCGTTTTGAACCATCTGAAAAAGACTTCGAGTTTAATGAAGAAGTTTTTGGTGGCTCTGTTCCAAAAAACTATTTCCCTGCAGTTGAAAAGGGACTACAAAAGGCTTTAGAAAAGGGTCCTTTAGCTGGGTTTCCAGTAATTGGTGTTAAGGCTACACTTACTGATGGATCATATCATCAAGTTGATTCCAATGAATTATCATTCGTTTTAGCTGCCGCTTTATCATGGCAAGAGGCATGCAAAATTATTAAACCGACAATTCTTGAACCAATTATGGAAGTTCAAGTTACGATTAAAAGTGAATATGTTGGAGCTGTAATGGGTGATATGAGTAAAAGGCGTGGTCGTATTTTAGGTCAAGAAGAAATCGAAGGTGGTAAAACTACAATCACTGCTGAAGTTCCTGAAAGTGAAATTATCAAGTATAATACGGAACTAAAAGCTATGACTCAAGCAAGTGGTCGTTTCTCTCGTAAATTCTTACGTTTTGATCCAACTCCAGATGATAAGATAAAGAAGATTATTGAAGAATTTAAAAAATAATCATAAAGACAGTAACAGGAAAACTCTTTTGAGCCTTTCCTGTTATTTTTTGCATAGATTTTTTGTAGTAAATAGTTTTTCAAAAATAAAGTAAGCGTTTGATATAGAAAACTTGTAAAAATGTTTTGAAAAAAAGTCTGAAAAATAGTATAATATAACAAAGGTGAACAATATGATAAAAAGCACACGTTCTAACACTAGAGTTTTATCAAGTCAAGCAATAATAAATGGTTTGAGTAGCGATGGTGGATTATATATATTTGAGCAATTTCCAAAGTTAAAATTAACAGAATTGTTGAATCTAAACTATCAGCAATTAAGTTGTGTGATTTTAGAATCTCTACTAGATGATTATACTAAAGAAGAGGTTAGTGAAGCAGTATACAAAGCTTATGATGAAAAATTTACAAATAAAAATATCGTTAATTTTAAACATTTTGATAATTATTCTATTTTAGAATTGTTTCACGGACCAACACTTGCTTTTAAGGATATGGCTCTAACTATTTTACCAGAATTATTAAGAATCGCTAAAAAGAAAAACAATATTATTGGTGATACAATAATTTTAACAGCAACCTCAGGAGATACTGGAGGAGCTACTTTAAGCGGCTTTCAAAAAATCGATGGAATGAAAGTTATTGTTTTCTATCCTAATAATGGTGTTAGTGAGATTCAAGAAAAACAAATGCTTAGTTTTAGAAGCAAAACAAGTGAAGTTATTGCTATTGAAGGAAATTTTGATGATACACAAAATTTTGTTAAAAAGACTTTTCAAAAATATTCAAAATTGTCTTCATCCAACTCCATTAATATAGGTCGTTTAGCGCCACAAGTCATATACTATGTATATAGTTATCTAGAAATGGTGAAAAGCGGACAAATCCAAATGGGTGAATATATTAATGTATGTGTACCAACGGGGAATTTTGGAAATATTTTAGCCGCATATCTTTCAAAAAAAATGGGTTTACCAATTAATAAATTCATTTGTGCATCTAATGAAAATAAAGTATTAACTGATTTCTTCAAAAATGGGATATATGACAAGAATCGTCAGTTTTATAAAACCAATTCACCATCTATGGATATTTTAATATCTTCAAACTTAGAAAGGTTACTATATTTACTATCCTCTGACAAAGAAACAAAGGAATTAATGGAACAGTTAAACAGTATTGGTAAATATGAGTTATCAACAAATATTAAAGAGAAATTATCTGATTTTTATGGTGGATCTTGTGATAGTGAAACAACAATTAATATTATTAAAACAATGTTTGAAAAAAATAATTATTTAATCGACCCACACACAGCGGTTGCTTATAAGGTTTATTGTGATTATCAAGAAGATACTAAAGACACCACAAAAACATTAATTGTTTCAACAGCAAGTCCGTATAAATTTCCTGAAACTGTTACAAAATCATTAGATATAAAAATAGAAGGTGCTATGGATCAAATTGAAGCAATTAGTGAAAAAGCAAAAATTGAAATACCATCAGTTATTTCAACATATAAAAACTTATCAAAAACGGTATGGTCATTTGACGAAAAAGAAAAAAAATTAGAACAATTGATGGAGAAAATGGGTTATGATTACAATTAAAGTACCAGCAACTACGGCTAATTTGGGTTCTGGTTTTGACGTTTTTGGTTTAGCTTTGAGTTTATATGATCAATATACTTTTGAAAAAAGTGAAAAATTTAGCTTGCATGGCTTTAACGAAAAATATAATAATGAGCGTAATTTAGTTTTAGTTACTTATAAAAGGATCTTTGATTTATTGCAAAAACCAATAATTCCTGTTTCCATTTCATCAATATCTGGCATTCCTAATTGTGGTGGTCTTGGAAGTAGTGCTGCTTGTATTGTGGCTGCTATCATAGGGGCAAATTATTTTTTAAATAATCCACTATCAACACAAGATATTTTGGATATGGCAACAATGTTTGAAGGACACCCTGATAATGTTACACCATGTATACTAGGTGGATTAGTTGCTTCATGCCAAATTGATAATAGAGCTCTAAGTTATAAATATTTGGTTAATAGTAATTTGAAATTTACAATACTTGCGCCATCGTTTAATACAAATACAAAAGAGATGCGCAGTTTACTACCAAAAGAAATAAAACTTGCTGATGCTCTTTTCAATATGAGTAGAAGTAGTATGTTAGCAACAGCAATGGAAAAAGGAAATCTTGACGATTTGTTTTATTTGTGTCAAGATAAGCTCCACCAACAATATCGAATTAGTCATATTGAAGGTGGGGAATATATTATGGATTGGTGCTATGAACGCAAAATACCATGTGTAATAAGTGGTAGTGGTGCCTCAATATTAATTATCACACATGATTATAGTATAATAAATGGGCTGGACATTAGTTGGCAAAAATATAAAGTTGAAGTAGATTATAAAGGAGCTGAAATATTATGAAAATTGCAATTTTAGGTTTAGGAACTATTGGATATGGTGTCTATGATATCATCCAAAAACAATTTTTTGATGTTACAGTGACCAAAGTATTAGACAAAGACAAGTCAAAACAGCAATTGATAAGTGCAGTTGTAACAACTGATATAAATGACATCATCAATGATCCAGATATTGAACTTGTTGTTGAAGCATTGGGTGGAATTGATGATCCATATCATTATATAAAAGAATGTTTAATACATAAAAAACATGTAGTAACAGCCAATAAAGAAGTTATAGCGGTTTATTTAAATGAACTGACCAAATTGAAGCAAGAACATAATGTTAGTTTATCATTTGAAGCCAGTGTTGGTGGTGGTGTTCCAATTATTAAAAATATAATTGATATTGCTAATACTAATAAAATAATTTCAATTGAAGGAATTATTAATGGTACAACTAATTATATACTAACACGTTTATCAGAAGGAATGTCTTTTGATGAGGCATTACAGTTGGCTCGTGAAAAAGGGTTTGCTGAGGCTAATGCTACATATGATTTAGATGGTCTTGATATGGTTCGAAAAATTGCAATTCTGTCAATGATTGCTACTAATCATGTCATTGATATAACCAAAATATATCATTATAGTATGAAAAATTGTCAAGCAAGTGATTTAGAGTTTGCAACTAAGAATAACTATAATATCAAATATATGGCTAGTTTTGTTAATGATTATATTAGTGTTGAACCAGTAATGATTAGTAAAAATAGTTTATTTAATAGTGTTAACGACGAATACAATTTAATTGAAGTAAAAGCAACCAATTATGATAATTTAGCATTTTATGGTAAAGGGGCAGGTCGTTATCCAACAGCTAATGCTATTATAAATGATATTATTGATATTAAAAATAATAATAAAAACTATACATTTGCATCTATTGGGGATTTTGTTTTTCAAAATGATACAAGTGCATATAATTTTTATTTACATATAAAAGAAGATTACAATTTAAAAGAAAATTTAATATTGCAAAGAGAGAATAACCATATAATTACAAAACCAATGTTGAGAAAAGATATTGATTTTGATCAAGTTATTTTCTATGCAAGAATAAAGTAGGAGGAAATAATAATGTATAATGTTGCTATTGTTGGTGCCACTGGTTTAGTGGGAAGCACATTTTTAAAAGTTTTAAAAGAATATAATTTTCCAATCAAAGAATTGAAGTTACTGGCATCTAGTCGTAGTGCTGGAACAGTTGTTGATTATTATGGAAAGAAAATAATTGTTGAAGAATTAACAGAAAAAAGCTTCCAAAATGTTGATTTGGCTTTATTTAGTGCAGGTGGTGACATAAGTCGCCAATATGCCCCTATAGCTGAAGCTGCTGGTGCTATTGTTATTGATAACTCAAGTTGTTGGCGTCAAGATCCAACTAAAGCGTTAGTTGTTCCAGAAGTTAATATCGAAGATGCTAAAATCAGTCGTATTATTGCAAATCCAAATTGTTCAACAATCCAAGTTATTATTCCATTAAAAGCACTAGATGAAAAATATGGTTTAAAAAGGGTTAACTTTTCAACATATCAAGCAGTATCAGGAAGTGGTATGAAAGGGAAAAATGATTTAGTCAGAACACTAAACGGTGAAAAACCAGAATTTTATCCTCACGATATATCTAAGACATGTATTCCAGAAATTGATTCTATGACTGAAAATGGTTATACGAAAGAAGAAATGAAAATGGTTTATGAAACAAGAAAGATGCTTCATTTACCCAATTTAAAGGTTAGTGCTACATGTGTTCGTGTTCCTGTTTCAAATGGTCATGCCGTGACAGCGATGGTTGAATTTGAAAAGCCATTTGATTTAAATGAAGTTCGTGATATTTTAGCTGCTTACCCTGGTATTGTTGTTGTTGATGACTTACTAAACCATCAATATCCAACATCAGTTATGGCAAATGACACTGACAAAGTTTATGTTGGACGCATTCGTCGCGATTTGTCATGTGATAATGGGTTATTATTTTATGTTGTCGGTGATAATATCCGCAAAGGAGCAGCAGGTAATGCTGTACAAATAGCCATTGCTATGCATGAGAAGGGTCTAATAAAATAGGTGTGGTATGTTAGTAGTAGCAAAATTTGGAGGATCATCATTATCAAATGCCACACAATTTAAAAAAGTAAAAAATATAATAGAATCTAAAAAAACACGTCAAATAGTTGTTGTTTCAGCAATGGGAAAAAGACGTTCAGATGACACAAAAATGACAGATTTACTTTTCTTATTGCATGCCCATATTAATTACTCTATTCCATATGATAACATTTTTAATATGATAAAAGAACGATTCATTGAAGTAAAAAATGATTTATCTTTAAAATATGATATCGAAAAGGAATTAGCAGAACTTCAAAAATCTTTTAATAAATCTTTACCCGTTGATTTCCTAGTTAGTCGTGGTGAATATTATACAGGAAAATTGATGGCAGAGTATTTAGGGTTTGAATTTATTGATGCCGTTGATTTAATTAAGTTTAATTATAATGGAACAATAAATAATGAATTAACAGAAGAAAAAATTAAACAAGCTTGTCCAAAAGGCAAAAAATATTTAATACCTGGTTTTTATGGGTCATATCCAAATGGTGAAATTAAACTACTTGCCAGAGGAGGAAGTGATATTACGGGATCAATCGTTGCCAAATCCATAAATGCCTCATTATATGAAAATTGGACTGATGTTTCAGGAATATTAGTAGCTGATCCCCGTATTGTTAAACAACCAAAAAGAATCAAAGAGATCACATATGATGAACTTCGTGAGATGGCATATATGGGAGCCAATGTCTTACATGAAGAAACTGTTTTTCCCGTTCAAGAATTAAATATCCCAATTAATATATTAAATACTAATGAACAAGATAATCCTGGGACGATAATTATTGAAAACTGTACTGATACAAGTCAAATAATTACTGGTATATCAGGAAAGAAAAATTTTGTATCATTTACTATTTCAAAAGTAGTAGGTTCAAATAAAACAACTTTGCTTAAACAAATTATTGAGCTATTTGAAAAATATAATGTTATTGTTGAACATATTCCGAGTAGTATTGATAGATTTAGTGTCATTGTTAGTTATGAAGAAACTAAAAAAATAATGTATGATATTTTAGCAGACATAAAACAAAATTCTAATGTTAAAGATGTAGTTGTGGATAATGATTTAGCTTTAGTTGCTGTTGTTGGCAGAAATATGGTAAATCAAGCGGGTAGTTCTGGAAAGATATTCGCTTTAGTTGGTGAAAAAGGAATTAGTATTAAAATGATTGCACAAGATGCACATGAGTTGGCTATTATTTTTGGAGTAGCTAATAATGATATGGAAGATGCTATTAGAGAAATATATCATAGAATGATATTATAATTAATTTCAAAAACAATACAAGAGAATATCTTTTGTATTGTTTTTATTTAGAAATAAAAAAGACAAAAAGCTCCATAGACCTTTTATTTATTTTGAAAATATGATATAATACATATATTGATGTGGTAATTATGGAATTAAAATATATTGTTGAAATAGATGAAATAGTTATAAAAGATTATCTAGAACAAAAAGGTTTATCCAGAAGAATAAGACGTAAACTTAGAACCTTAGATAATATTTATGTTAATGGTCAAAAACAAAAAAATTATTATGTACTACATTTAAATGATGAATTAGTATTGGTCTTTAATGAAATATTAAATGATGAAATAGCCATCAATTCTCAAGAGTTGGATATTGTTTATGAAGATGATCAGCTATTGATTATTAATAAACCAGATGGTTTATCATCACAACCGTCAAAAAAACATCCCAAAGATAATATGATTAGTATTATTAAAAATTACTTTTTAAATAATAATATTGATTCTAATATTCATTTAGTAAATAGACTTGACTTAGATACTACTGGTTTAATGATTGTTGCTAAAAATGGATTAATGCATCATTTTATGAGCGAGGTTGAAATACTAAAAGAATATATATGTGAGATTGAAGGGCATATTACTCCAACTAAAGGGACAATTAATTTACCAATTGATAGATATCCAGCTCCAGACATTAGACGTTTTGTTGGACCAAATGGTAAGAAGTCTATAACTCATTATGAAACATTAGTAGAAAAAGAAGATACATCAATATTATTAGTTCGCCTGCAAACTGGAAGAACTCATCAAATACGAGTGCATATGTCACATCTTGGACATCCTTTGCTTGGCGATATATTATATGGTAGCCAAGCTGGAAAACTAAAACTTCATTGTTACCATTTAATGTTTATTCATCCCAACTTAAATATCTCAATAAATATGAAAAATTACCCTGTGTGGTATCAAGGAGGAAATATAGATGCCTGATATAGTAATGCATCATCATTTTGGCAAAGTTGTTTATACAGCTTTAGAAACCAAAGTAAAAAAACATATTGATAATTTAGCAGTATATGATTTTGCTACTGCTGGTCCAGACCCATTTTATTTTTATCATTTTTTAAATCATAAAAAACAAAAAGATAGCCAAAACTTCGGTGATTATATGCATAGATATAAAACCAAGGAATTCTTTTTAAAACTAATTGAAATAGCCAAAGTGGATTATTATGTTTTTAATTATTTATGCGGTTTTATTACCCATTATTATTTGGATTCTATTGTACATCCATATATATTTTTTAATACGGGAATATATGATATAAACGATGAAGATACTCTTCAATACCGTGGGCTTCATACACGTTTGGAAAGGGCAATGGATTGTTATATTATTGAAAATTATTATGATAAAAAATCAAATAAATTTAGAATTAATCGTCAAATATTAAAACTTAAAAAATTAGATAAACGCTCAAAGGTTTCGTTTGATCGACTTTATGCTGATATATATGGTAAAAATAATGGCTATAAATATCTTAATGCTAGTATTACATGGCAAAAAAGATTTTATAAAACACTTTATGATCCATATGGATTAATTAATTATTTTTTAACAAAAAAAGATGATGGAAAGTCTGAACTTGATTTAAAAGTATTGTCATATTATAATAGAAATATACCACAGGAACAAATTGATATATTTAATTTTAAACATCAACCTTGGTGTAACCCAGTTGATAAAGATACACAGTTTACCGATAGCTTTTTTGATCTTTTCGAGAAGGCCAAAGAAATAGCAATAAGTTGTATAAATGACTTAAGTGCTTATGTTTTTGATAATGAAAGTTTTGATTTTGATTACTATTTTAAAGATATATCTTATATCACTGGTTATCCAAGTTCATATAATTTAGAAATGAAGTATTTTTTTAACATATTTGGAAAAAATAATGATTAAGACTTGTTTTTACTAATAAAAAATAGTATAATATAGTTATTGATGGAGGAACTCTATGAAAAAAGTTTTATTTATTATGATAATGTTATTTGCATTTTGCTTAGTTGGTTGTGGTCCTGATGGAGAAGATGATAATTTTATTAAATTATCAAAATTAGAAGAATATTTGGAAGCAACTAATACAAAATTTGAAAATGCTGAACACGGAAAATTTTCAATTGTTGCTACAGGAAGCGAAAATTTCACATTTGAAATGACTTATAATTATGGAATTGGTAAATATGATTTGGAATCTCTTAAGGCTGTATTAGATGCCGGTGGCAATGTTTCTTCATGCTATGTAAAAGAGGAAGTTGCCTATATGCTACGTGATAATACTAAATTAACTGCAGCTGTTTCAAGTGATGAAGCAACTACCACAATTAATGATTATTCATATGCTCGTTATAGTGAATCAGTTTTAAAAATGTTGGGTCCATCATTTTGGGAACATACAAAAGTTACTGCTGATAAAGATGGTGTGGCAACTGTAACAGTGGATTTATCTACATATGTTATATCTGAGGAAGAAGATGATCAAAGTATAGAATTTTCAGATTCTATTGATAAAATTTGTGAAACGAAAAAATCATTTGAAGTGAAATTCACTTATACAAGTACAAGCATTTCAAAAATCGAGATTAAATTAGTATCAAAAAGTGATGATGCTGTTTCAACTATTACTTTATCATTTATAGAAACTTCTGAATCAGAAATCACGATTGTATATCCAAATTTGACGGAATATCCAGCAGTATAATATTGATTATGTTGAACCCCATGGTTATTCATGGGGTTTTTTGAAAGGACAAGGAAATGAAAAAATTATTTTTTATCCCACTATTATATATTATGTCTTTTTCTTCATTTTTGACTCCATCATTGACAATTGAAATGTCTAATTATGAAGAAGTTGTTTTTTTTGATTTGGTGATTGAAAATAATAGTCGAATTGATGAAGAATATCATGAATATAAAACCATTTTTTATGAAAAACTTTCTGATAATGAATCATTACTTTTAGGTGATGGTTACTCTACAGTGAGTAGCAAAGAAAAAAATGGCATTATGATATATTATTTTTCTGGTGATTTGGTTCCTAAACAATTTAAATTAATTTTGTTATTAAACGATGGTGAAGTTGTCATTATTGATAAAACAATAACTAAAGCATATTCATCAAAAATATATTATGATGCATCAAACAAAGAATTATCCATAGCCAATATTGATTTAACTATTAGCATTTTAATTATATTTTTGCTTGCATTGAATATGCTTACTTTTATATTTTTTGCCGTAATGTGTGGTTTGAAAATATCACAAATTAAGGGACTTTTTATTATGGATTTCTTTTTGCGTTTCATTTATAGTATTTTGGTGTGCAATTCTTTGTTTATTGATGGCCTTCGTTTTTGCAGTTTTACCATTTTATTAGTCAGTTTGTTTATTAGTATAATTGAAATACTATATATAATAATTTCACAAAAAAGTTTTAAATTTAAGCCTAAATTGAGTTTTATTTGTATAATGAATATAGCAACTATAATTATCACATATCTTTTTTGCTTATTATGTGTATTGTTATAAATTTCGAAAAACATATGATAATATTATAATTAATTTTTTATTAAGAACGGAGGAAAAATGTTGCAAAAAATCACTAATGGATTGCTTTCACCAAAAAGAATAGCTAATTATGTCCATGAATCTTTTGGTAAAAGTTTTTTATATTTATTAATGCTTGTGCTTTTTTTAATGATCCCAACAGTAACAAATATTTTAGTTAATTCCACTCTTAGCTCTAACGCACAAAATATTATTAAAACAGCATTCCTTCAAGAGAAAATACCATTTTTTATAGAAGATGGTAAATTGAGAAATAAAGACGGAAATACAGAAGCAGTTTATGTTAATGATAATTTAAGTGGATATAAAATTGTTATAAGTGAAAATAATGCTGCGAGTTTTGATAGTTTGAAAAGTATTGTGATATTCTTAAATGAGGATTCTGTAGATATTGTTATGGCTGGTGCCGTAATGAGGTTATTTCAATATAGCGACTATAGCAATTTGAATGGACTAGATATTAACGGGGCAAATGGTTTTGAGAATATTGAATTTTGGAATACAGTATTTAGTATAGTTGATAATCAATTAGACAACTATTTTGCGATTCGATTTGCTATAAATGTTTTTTATAACATTTTTTATTGGATAGTATGGCTCATGATTTTGGCATGCATTTTAGGACTTGTTGCAAGAATGCGAACATTGAATTTTTTGCGTTTTGGTGATGCGCTAAAAATCAGCATTTATAATATGACACCTTTTGTTTTTTGTGCTATAATTAGTGAGTTTTTTAATATAGGTATATTTATATATCTTGGATACATTATTACTTTCATTTTTAATACAATGACAGTGAATGAAATATTAAAGCAAAATGGAAAATTAGAAAGAAGGGATGATTCAAATGATTTATAATCATATAGAAATAGAAAAAAAATGGCAACATTATTGGCAAGAATTTAAAATTTTTAAAGTAGAACTTCAATCATCTAAACCAAAATATTATGCTTTGGATATGTTTCCATATCCCTCAGGTGTAGGATTACATGTTGGTCACCCAGAAGGTTATACAGCAACGGATATTATGTCTAGGATGAAAAGAATGCAAGGATTTAATGTTATGCATCCAATGGGGTGGGACGCATTTGGTTTACCGGCTGAACAGTATGCTATTGAAACAGGTAATGATCCACGCGAATTTACAAATAAAAATATTCAGATATTTAAAAATCAATTAGCTTTTTTAGGATTATCGTACGATTGGGATCGTGAAATTGCTACTTGTGATCCTAAATATTATAAGTGGACTCAATGGATATTCACAAAACTTTATAATAGAGGCTTAGCAGAAATAAAAAATATTGAAGTTAATTGGTGTGAAAATTTAGGAACAGTTCTGGCAAATGAAGAAGTTTTAAATAAAGATGGTAAAATGGTTAGTGAACGTGGAAATCATCCGGTAATTAAAAAACCAATGAAACAATGGGTTTTAAAAATTACTAAATATGCCGATCGTCTAATTGAAGATTTAGAAGATGTTGATTGGCCGGAATCCATTAAAGAAATGCAACGTAATTGGATTGGAAGAAGTATTGGCGCTAAAGTAACTTTCAAAATATCGGAGTCATCGGAAGTTTTTGAAGTGTTTACAACAAGATGTGATACTTTATATGGTGCAACTTATTGTGTTTTATCACCGGAACACCCACTTGTAACAAAAATAATGGCTCCTTCATATAGTAAAGAAGTTTTAAAATATATTGAATTTTCTAAAAGCAAAAGTGATTTAGATCGTACAGATTTAAATAAAGATAAGACTGGCGTTTTTATTGGGGCATATGCCATAAACCCTGTAAATGATAAACTTATCCCGATATGGATTGCTGATTATGTTTTAAGTAGTTATGGAACCGGAGCCATTATGGCGGTCCCAGCACATGATGAAAGAGATTATGAATTTGCCAAAAAATTCAATTTAGAAGTTATCCAAGTATTAGATGGTGATATGTCAGATGGGGCAATGACTGGGGATGGAGTGCATATCAATTCCGGATTTTTAAATGGCTTAAATAAAGAAGATGGCATTAATAAGATGCTTGAATTTCTTGAAGCTAAAAATCTTGGTTATAAAGATGTTAATTATAAACTTCGTGATTGGATTTTTAGCCGCCAAAGATATTGGGGAGAACCATTTCCAGTTGCTATATGGGATGATGGAACAATTAGTGTTTTAGATGAAAAAGATTTGCCTTTGGAACTTCCAGTTTTAGATCGTATTGAACTTAGTAGTACTGGCGAAAGTCCACTAGCCAATGCCAAAGAATGGTTAAAGCTAAAAAGAGCAGATGGAGTGCTAGGACATCGTGATACTAATACAATGCCGCAGTGGGCGGGTTCTTGTTGGTATTATATAGGCTATCTGTTGAAAGAGGCTGATGGGTATCTTGAATTATCAGATCCTAAAATTCAATCTTTAATTAATGAATGGTTACCAGTTAATTTATATATTGGTGGGACAGAACATGCTGTGTTACATTTGCTTTATTCTAGATTTTGGCATAAAGTATTGTATGATTGTGGTATTGTAAAATGCAAAGAACCTTTCCATAAATTATTTAATCAAGGAATGATTTTAGGAACTGATGGCGAAAAAATGAGCAAATCGCTTGGTAATGTTATTAACCCAGATGATATTGTAAAAGAATATGGAGCAGACACATTGAGAATGTATGAAATGTTTATGGGACCTCTTGAGGCCACTAAGCCATGGTCAACAGACGGTGTTGCTGGGCCAAGAAGATTTTTGGAAAGAGTATATCGTTTATGTACTGAAGTTATTACATTAGTTGATGATAATCCGTTACTTGACAAAGTCTATCATCAAACAGTTAAAAAGGTTACAGAAGATTATGAGAATTTACGATATAATACGGCTATTTCTCAAATGATGGTATTTATAAATGAATGTTATAAAAACCCAAATGTTCCCAAAAAATATATTCAAGGATTTCTGTGCTTACTTAATCCAGTTGCTCCACATATTGCTGAAGAACTTAATCAAATATTATTTAAGACTACAAAATCTATGGCATATGATATATGGCCAACCTATGATGAGGCAAAAACTATCCAAGATATTATTACTTTAGTAATTCAAGTAAATGGGAAGATTCGTGATAAGATGGAAATAGAGCAAGGAACAAGCGAAGATGAGATTAAGAAATTAGCTCTATCTAGCTCCAAGGTTCAGAGCTTTTTAACAAGCGAAGTGAAAAAGATTATTGTGATTAAGAACAAACTAGTTAATATAGTTTGTTAAGAGGGAAATCATGAACATAAATCAAGATAATAGTTTATTAATAATTATCGATATGAATAATGGATTTGCCCATCAAGGAGCTTTATATAGCCCTAATGTTGAGGCATTAATAAAACCTATTGAAAAACTAATGAGAGAGTTTGCCAAAAAAGATATTCCAATGATTCATTATACTGATTGTCATAATGAAAATGATGAAGAATTTAATTTTTTCCCCAAACATTGTTTAAAGGGAAATAAGGAATCCAAAATAGTTGATGAACTATTAATTAATAATGCCTATATTATTCCAAAGACAACAACCGATGGTTTTAAATGTCTTAATCCTTTTAAAATTGTTCCTTTACAAAATAGAGATATTTATGTATGTGGTTGCGTGACTGATATATGTGTTAAAAACTTTATTCTTTCAGTTTTAGAGTATTTTCAAATTAATAGATTAACTAATAAAGTATATGTATTTGAGAACCTAGTTGCAACATTTGATATGGAAAACCATCCATCAGAAGTTTATCATAAGGATGCTTTAAAAGAAATGGCTTTAAGAGGCGCCCAGATTATAAAATACTAAAATAGATTTATTAAAAAACTTGTTTGAATTGACTTTTATATTGAATAGAGGTCAATTTTTTCATTTAACATTCTACCGTTTTAATTGATACGGCTAAATGTTTTTTAGTTACTTTAAAAATTATTATAATTTGATTGTTTTTGTTTTTAGTATATCTATTTGTGGATAGGATATAATAAATATTGTTTATATTTAATAAAAGTAATTGGAGAAAGTATGAGTAATCATCTAAAAAATACAACTAGTCCTTATTTATTACAGCATTCAGAAAATCCTGTTAATTGGTTTTCGTGGTGTGAAGAAGCCTTCGTTAAAGCAAAATTAGAGGATAAACCAATATTTTTGAGTATTGGATATAGCACATGTCATTGGTGTCATGTTATGGCACATGAGAGTTTTGAAGATATACAAACGGCGGATTTACTTAATAAAAATTTTATTTCAATTAAAGTTGATCGTGAGGAACGTCCGGATATTGACAGCGTATATATGGCAGTCTGTCAGGCAATTACTGGTAATGGCGGATGGCCTATGAGTATTTTTATGACAGCAGATAAGAAACCATTTTTTGCAGGGACTTATTTTCCATTATCATCAAAATATGGAATACCTAGTTTTAAAGATTTATTGCTGTTTTTATTAGATCATTGGCATAACAAGCGTAGTCAACTTTTTGAATCAGCAGAAAAAATAATTGAACATATTAAAGCAGATAATATTATTAATAATAATATCGAACCAAAAAAACTCGTTGAAAAAGCTGTTCAAATATTTTCACAGAGTTTTGATTATTTAAATGGTGGATTTGGAGCTGCACCAAAATTTCCAACTCCCCATAATTTACTTTTTCTAATGTTATATTCTCAATTGAATAATGATTTGTCAATATATAAAATGGTTGAGAAAACTCTTATGCAAATGCGAAAGGGTGGTATCTTTGATCATATAGGATATGGGTTTTCAAGATATTCAACAGATGAAATTTTTCTAGCGCCTCATTTTGAAAAAATGTTATACGACAATGCCTTAATGATGATTGCTTATGCTGTTATATATAATATATCGGAAGAAAAAATATATTTAGATACCTGTGAAAGAATAGCAGATTATATACTTCGAGAAATGACCTCTCCTGATGGAGGATTTTATTGTGCGCAGGATGCTGACATCGAAGGTGTTGAGGGGAAATACTATACATTTACGTTAAATGAAATCATAAATATTTTAGGTAATGAAAAAGGAAAAGAATTTGCTAAGGCTTTTGATATAACAGAAAATGGCAATTTTGAAGGTATGAATATTCCTAATCTTTTAAGAAGCAATAATTTGTCAGATAATTTTGATTTGCAATTACAAAAACTATATGATTATCGAAAAAAACGTGCTATACTTCATCTTGATGATAAAATTCTCACATCATGGAATGCCTTGATGATAATTGCAATGTCCATACTTTATAGAGTAAGTAAAAATGAAAAGTATTTAAAAGCAGCTAGTGATGCACAAAAATTTATTGAGAAAAATTTATATAAAGATAGTAAAATATATACAAGTTTTCGTGATAAAGATCATACTGAAAATGGCTTTTTAGACGATTATGCATTTTACATAATGGCATTAATTGAAATGTATAATTCTACCTTAAATAAAGAATACTTAGAAAAAGCCCAAAAACTTTGTTATGAGACAATTGAATATTTCGCTGATGATGAAAATGGCGGTTTTTATTTATGTAAAAAGAATAATAATGAACTTTTTATGAATCCAAAGGAAACGTATGATGGTGCAATTCCCAGTGGTAATTCAGTTATGGCATATAATTTTGTCAGGTTATCACAATTGATAGAAAATGAAAGTTTTAATGTTTTAGCAAAAAGTCATATTGATTTTATGTCATCCAAAACACAAAATTATCCAACAGGAAACAGCATGTTTTTACTTTCCATATTGCTGGATGAAAATCCACCTCCGCATATTGTTATTGTTCAAAAAGAAAAAGTTAATCCAAAAAAAATCATTAGTAAATTACCATTTATATCAAACGTTATTATAATGAAAGAGAATAATGAATATACTCTTTTAAATGATAAAACAACCTATTATATTTGTAAAAACTTTTCCTGTTTGCCCCCTACAAATTATTTGGATGAAATTGAGGATTAATATATATAAACTAGGACAAGACTATCGATCAGTGTTTGAACGATAGTCTTGTCCTAGTTTATTTAGACAAAAAACTAAGATAGAAATTATAATTTCATTTATAAATAATTTTTTCATTTGCAAAAACGATTATTGTATAGTAAAATATAATAATATAAATAACTTAAAAAAGCTAAATTTTTGAAATACCTAATATTAAAATTTTTATCAACACAGAAAAATTGAATATAAAAAATATAATTGAAAGATGATTAAAGTCGTTTGAATTCATAAGGATTAGTTCAATAAAAAGCATAAAATTAATATGCAACCAATAGTTGCGTTCTTTTAAAGTAGATTTGATTGCGAAATATTTCACAAAAGAGTATTATTATATAAAAGGGAGGAATTTTTATGAATATCGAAATTGCAAATCGTTTAATCAATCTTAGAAAGAAAAATGGATATTCTCAAGAAGATTTGGCAGATAAGCTTGGGATAAGCCGCCAAGCAATATCAAAGTGGGAGAGGGCGGAATCATCTCCTGACACAGATAATTTGATTGCACTATCACGTTTATATCAAGTATCATTAGACGAGTTACTTCAAACAGACGAAATCAAGATAACGGATAATGCTAGTAATAGTTCAGAAATAAAAAATAACAATGTGCTTAATGATAAGGACAAAGTTAACAGTCGAGCATATGGAATGTACTTATTTCCATATCCAGTTATCACAGTGATTGCCTTTTTCTTAATTGGTTTTTTGTTAAAAAAATGGGAATATGCTTTTTTGGTTTATTTTACAGTTCCAATTTATTATGGAATTGCTGAAATTGTTCATCGAAATAAAGTAAGATAGAGGCTAAGTTTTTTAAATATAGCCTTTTTATTTATGTCCTTGACAATGAGTCCTAATCTATAGTAAAATAGAATTGAAAATATTGACGAATTAGATAGAATTTATTTTTAAATGATGAAATGAGGATAATAGTTATGGATTATAATTTACAACCAAATGAAGGAGTGCTTTTACAAAGCATTAACGTAAAACACGCAGGTGCATCTGATTCATGTGATGAACTCATTCTAACAAATCTTAATATTATATATATTGATCGAGGAGCATTTACAAAAAAAGTAAAAAATGTTATCTATTATCCATTAAAGCAATTGAAAAAAGTGAATGGTAAACCCCAAATATTATCGGGAGTTAATGGCAAGGATGGTTCATTGCAATTGCAGTTGTTTTTTTATGATTGCCAAGAATCCTTTGAATTTTCTTCTAAAGCAAAAAAAGAAATAGGGAAATGGATAAGATCAATTAATTCAGTCATTGAGGGCTTTGAAGTAGAAAATGAAGAGAATCATGCGATTCCAGGAGTAGCAAAAGTAGCTAAAACAATAAGGGATACAATAACCACATTTACTGGGGTATTAACAGAAAAATCCAAAAACAAAAAAATGATAACATCAAAATGCAATGGGTGCATGGCGCAACTCTCCGGAATTAAGGGTGAAGTAGTAAAGTGTAATCATTGCGATAATAAGCAAAAATTATAAAAAGGGAGCAATATTTATGGGAATTGTAAAAGCACTTAAGGAATCATTCAAGGGAACCTTATCAGATCAATGGAAGGAAATAATTGTTCCAGGAAACTTTGATGAGCATACAATAGTAACTGCTGGACTTTTAAAAAGTAAGGTAACTGGAAAAGGGGCAAATCAAAATGCTACTGATGGAGTTATAACAAATGGATCAAAAATTTTTGTACCAGAAAATACAGCAGCTTTTATAATTAACCAAGGGGCAATAGAAATGGTTATTACAACAGCAGGTTCATATGAATATAAAAATGGTGAAAAGTCCATTTTTAATGGGGATGGCACCAAAGCAATTAAAGACCAAACTATAGACCGATTTGCTTTTGGTGGAATCTCATCAAGTGATACAAAAATAGCTTATATAAATCTTAGAGAAATCAGAGATATTAAATTTGGAACTAGAGGTCCAATAATATATAATGATAGATATTATGGGTGTGATTTGGAAATTCATACCTATGGTTCATTTACTATTAAAATAAAGAATGCCGAAGATTGTGTAAGAAAATTTTTGCCACCCAATACAACTTACTATTCAATGGATGATGAAAATGTAAGAAGACAATTGCAATCAGAATTTATTCAATCATTCAACGTTGCTATTACAAATCTATCAAAAGAATTTAGAATATCAGATTTGCCTGCTCAATCTAATAAAGTTGTTGAAAAAATAAAAAATGATGCAGTAAATGTAGGAACTTGGATGTCTAGATTTGGATTTGAAATTGAACAGGTTGCTATAGAAAATATAGAATTCTCTAAGAAGTCAAAAGAGTTAGTGGATAAATATAACAGTAAAAAAATGGAATTTAAGCCATATGAAGATTTATCACAAGACACCTCAAATATTATTTTGCAACATCAAATTGCTGATGGTATAAAAGATAAAAAGGTCGGTGGAGTAGGTGCAATTCTAGCACTTGGTTTATTTAAAGGAAAGACAAAAAAAAGTAATGAATCAATTAAATCAAAATCTAAAGATCTTAAAAGGCTTAAGGAACTATTAGATACAGGGTTAATTGATAAAGAAGAATATAATATTAAGAAAAAAGAAATTCTAGGTTTAAATAAATAAATTAATATATTATAGTTTTTAGCAAGTCTCTATTTGAGTCTTGCTTTTATTATATTTTGAGGAAAGAGAAAATATGAAAACTACAAATTAAGCAAGTGAGTTAAAATGAATATAAATATCTAATCATTATGACTATTGTCTTGTGCATAAATTCTTTTCTTCCTATAAAAATAGGATATCTGTTTAATTGGAAAAACACAATTCTTATGGATATAGTAAAATGTATTTTTTGAAAAAGAAATAATTATATTAATTTATTTATAATATATAAATAAAACAGGAGAAACATATGAGTTGCTTGAAAAAGGAAAAAAGAACATTTATTGATTTATTTAAATATTATGATTGTAGTTCATGTAATGAAAAGAAAGAAGATGAAATAATTAAAATTGGGTTTGAAACATTAAACATTTTCTACATTAATTCTTGCCAAAATTTTAAAAGCTTTCAAAAATTTAAATTATTATTAAAAGATTTTATTTTATATGACAAAGTTTTTATATATATGTGGCTTGAAAAAAGTGAACTTGAAAAATGCTTTGAATATTTGCCATTATTTTTAAGTGAAAATTGTGATTTATACTTAATTATAACTTAAATCATAACTAAAGAATTGTTGAAGTTTAAAAATTATGATATAATATAGATAACAAGCAAAGTATTATTAAATATAATATAATAAATTGTTTGTAGGTTTCAAGGAGGATAAAATATGAAAGTAAATGTACGTGGAAAAAACAAATTTGAGCCAACACAAAGTATTCGTGATTATGCGCAAAAGAAACTATCGCGTTTTGATCAGTATTATAAAAATGCTGACAATTTGGAAGCAAGAGTTTTGTGTTGTGTATATGAGAATTATGAATCAGTTGAGGTGACAATTCCAACAAAGAACATTACTTTACGTGTAGATGTTAAAGCTGATACGATTATGGCCGCTATTGATTTAGCGGTAGATAAATTAGAAACACAAATGCGTAGACATAAATCTAAAATTGAAAAGAGCATAAAAAGAAGAACCGGTATTAAAGGACAGTTACTACAAGATGCTGAACTGAACACTGATAAAATTGAACCAATTGAAAATATAAAAAGATTAGTTAAAGAAAAGTCTTTTGAATTAGTGACAATGGATAGAGAAGAAGCAATTTTAGAAATGGAAATCTCTGGGCATGATTTTTATGTATATTTAGACAATAAAACTCATAAAACTTGTATTGTCTACTTACGACAAGACGGAAATTATGGAGTGATTGAAACAAAATAAAAAAATCTCTATTTTATTTCTTGCCAAAATTATTTTTATATGTTATACTAAGATAGTAGTAAATTGATTTTGTTCGTTCATAGCTTTGTCTGTTGGAAGTGAAATGGTTTTATTACAATATTTCTTAAGGAGGTACTTTTATGAATAAGGGTACAGTAAAATGGTTTAATACAGAAAAGGGATACGGATTCATTTCAGACGACAATGGCGCTGCTGACGTGTTTGTGCATTTTTCAGGTATTACTGCTGCTGGTTACAAAACTTTAACTGAAGGTCAAAAGGTAACATATGATATCGAAAAAGATCCAAATAACGGTAAAGTTAGAGCTATCAATGTAACATTGGAACAATAATCAATTTGATTAATGCTGGTAAAAGAGTCATAGGATAATCTATGGCTCTTTTTTGATTTTATTCGGAAAAAGATAATTTTAATAGTAATTAATTTGAATTGCTTTTTTTTGAAAAATATGGTAAAATATACTTATGTTTTTTAGGATGGAAAGGGGCGAAAATGAAAAAATCTTTTGATAATAAAATATATTTAAAAATGCAAAGTGAAAAAATTCTTGAAAGAGTTAGCCAGTTTGATGATAAACTATATATTGAATTTGGCGGTAAAATTTTCGCTGATTATCATGCTTCCCGTGTCCTAAAAGGATTTGAGATAGATTCGAAAATCAGAGTATTATTAAATTTAAAATCTAAAGTGGAAATTGTTATTGCTATCAATGCTAATGATATTCAAAATTCTAAAACTAGAAGCGATATCGGTATAACATATGAAAATGATACCTTGCGTTTACTCGATGAATTTGAAAGCATTGGTTTATACGTTGGTAGTGTTGTTATCACACAATATAATAATCAACCACTTACAGATATATTTCGTAGTCGCTTGACTAACTTAGGTGTCAAGTCATATTTACACTATCCTATTGATGGTTATCCACATAATATTGATTTCATTCTAAGTGAAGAAGGTTTTGGCAAAAATGATTATATTGAAACAAAACGTCCTATAATTGTTGTATGTGCACCAGGACCAGGTAGCGGAAAAATGGCGGCATGCGTTTCTCAACTATATCATGAAGAGGTTAGAGGAGTGAAGGCTGGCTATGCCAAGTATGAAACTTTCCCTGTTTGGAATTTGACGCTTTATGATCCAGTCAATTTGGCTTATGAATCTGCAACTGCTGATTTGAATGATGTTAATATGATTGACTATTATCACTTAGAAGCGTATGGAGTATCAGCAGTTAGTTATAACCGCGATTTAGAAGTTTTTCCAGTTCTCAATACAATGTTTAAAAGAATTTATGGTTATAGTCCATATAATTCACCAACAGATATGGGAGTCAATATGGCAGGCTTCTGCATTTATGATACAGAAGCTGCTCATGAAAGTAGTAAACAAGAAATTATCCGCCGCTATTTAGATGCTAAGTGTTTTCAAAAACTTGGCAAATATCAAAAGGCTAGTGTTGATAAAATTGAATATATAATGAAAATATTAAATATTACAGTTAATGATCGACTTTGCGTTGGCCCAGCGCTAGAGAAGTGTGCATCGGCAGATTCGCCATCAGTTGCTATGGAGCTAACAGATGGAACAATTATTACTGGTAAGAAAACCCATTTATTTGAAGCATCTGCTGCCGCATTGATTAATGCTATTAAGCATTATGCTCGTATAACAGATGATATGCCTTTATTGTCATATACAATTATTGAACCAATTCAAAGATTAAAACAAAATCAATTACATAAAACAAGTGGTCGCTTGTATTTGGATGAAGTATTAATTACTTTAGCTATTACAGGTTCAACAAATGCTATGGCTCAAAGGGCTTTGGAGCAATTACCGAAACTTGCAGGTTCTCAACTACACTCAAGTGTTATGCTTCACCCAGATGACATTGTGACATTGAAAAAACTAAAGATTGATGTTACAACCGAGACAAGCCAGGATACAAAATTGCTACAGAGATAATATATTTTATGCTTGTTTTAATATTTGAGGTATAAAATATTTAAAGGTGCAAAAATGGAAACTAAAAAAACAAAGAAAAACAAAAAATGGACGCATTTGCGTCATCGTATAATGAATAAAATATTGAAATTGATTTTAGGGCCTTATGCAAGATGGAAGTATGGTTTTAAATATAAGAAATTTAAAGATACAAAAAACCGACCATATTTAATTCTTACAAACCACCAGACCCCCTTTGATCAATTTTTTGCTGGAATGAGTTTTAGTGGAACTATTTATTTTGTTGCAAGTGAAGATTTATTTTCAAATGGGTTTCCATCACGATTAATTGAATATTTAGCGGCTCCTGTTCCGATAAAAAAATCTATGAATGATATTAGAGCGGTTATGAATTGTATTAAAATAGTTAAAGAAGGTTATTCTGTTGAAATTGCTATTGAAGGCAATAGAACATTTAGCGGAAAAACAGAAACAATAAAACCGGCCATTGCTAAACTAGCAAAAATGTTGAAAGTTCCAATTGCCTTTTACATTTTTGAAGGTGGATATGGAGTTCAGCCACGTTGGTCTGATGTTATCAGAAAAGGTAAGATGTATGGCCATGTATGTGATGTTTTGGAACCAGAAGTTTACGAAAAAATGAGCAACGAAGAATTATATGAATATATTAAAGAAAAAATTTATGTCGATGAAACAAAAATAAAAGGTAAATATTATCATGAGCATAATGCAGAGTATTTGGAGAGAGTCATTTATGTTTGTCCAGAATGTGGCTTAAGTGAATTCGTTTCAAAATTAGATAAACTTAGTTGTAAAAAATGTGGTTTGACCGTCAGATATGATGAGAATAAAGAATTCAAATTAAATGGTAAACCATTCAAACTTTTACATGTTAAGGAATGGTATGAATATCAGGAAAAATTCATTCACAATTTAGATTTAAACAAATTTAATAATTTTATATATCAAGATTTAATAACTTATTCGAAAGTTAATTTATATAAAAATAAAGAAATAATTTCAGAAAATGCAAAATTAAATTTATACAATAATAGAATTGTTGTTAATTATACAAATACTCAAAAAGAGTTCATGATGGATAACATTGCAGCAATGAGCGTTTTGGGAAGAAATAAAATAAATTTATATGTTGATGATGATATTTTTCAGTTTAAAGGTGATAAGCGCTTTAATGCTGTAAAGTATGTCAATATATATTATCATTATAAAAATAGTAAATTAGGAGATAGCAATGAAAGAACTTTGGGACTCTAGTGTATGGGGATTTATTTCCCTGGTAGCTGTGCTTTTATTAAGCATGATAATTGCAAATTATTTAAAACGATCAATTAAATGGCTCAGAAATTCTTTGGTTCCAACAGCTGTTTTGGGTGGACTGATATTGCTTGTTGTAGCATCTGTTTATAATGTTATTGTAATTGGAAATATAAATGGAGAAGAAGGAGTAGTGACTTTCTTTAATTTAGAATTTTTTGGCAGCAGTGGGTACGATGCACTAGAGGCATTAACATATCATTGTTTGGGAATCGGTTTTATTGCAATGGCGATGAAAAGCTCCAGTAAAAAATTCACAAAAAAGAGAAATTTGGAGATATTTGATTCAGGTGTTTTAACTGTTGCCACTTATTTAATTCAAGGAATTTTGGGTCTAGGTATTACAATTCTGTGTTGTTCATTTGTAACCGGCTTAATCCCTGCTGCTGGCTTGATATTGCCATTTGGTTATGGTCAAGGAACTGGACAAGCGCTTATATGGGGTGGGGTATATGAGGGTTATGGACTGCTTGGTGGTAGTGACTTTGGTTTGACAGTAGCAGCTCTAGGTTTCTTGAGTGCAAGTATTGGTGGAGTCATTTACTTGAATATTTTGCGTCGCAAAGGGCAGTTGAATTTGGCTGGAGATGAACAAATAAAAAGAATCAATTTATCTGAAGTGCAAGGCGATAACGAAGTGCCTTTAAATGGTTCAATTGATAAAATGACTTTACAAATTGGTATAGTTATAGCTATTTATTTTATTTCGTATTTAATAATGTTAGGAATTGGTTCTTTTTTGCCTAAAAACTTTAAAATGGTAATTTTTGGATTTAACTTTTTAATTGGTGTCTTACTCGCCACTTTAATTAAAAAAATTATTAGTATCTTAAGAAAGAAAAACATTATGAAGAGGGACTACGTCAATGGCTTCATGATGGATCGTATTAGTGGTTTTTCTTTTGATTTAATGATTGTTGCAGGTATTTCCGTTATCCGTCTTGACTTAATCGTACAGTATTGGTATGTTTTATTGATTATGGGTGTCCTTGGTGCCTTTCTTACTTTCTTCTATGTTAAGTTCATATCAAAAGCTTTATTTAAAGAATATTGGCAAGAGCAATTCTTTGCTATGTATGGTATGTTAACAGGAACTGCTAGTACAGGAATGATTTTATTAAGAGAAATTGATCCGGATTTTCAAACTCCTGCGGCTGATAATCTAGTTTATCAAAGTTTAATAGCAATTATTTTTGGTTTTCCGTTAATGCTTATGGCGCCATGGGCTCCAATGAAGGAATGGACGGCATATGCTGTTTTAGGAATAATTATAGTAATGTTTATTATTTTAAATATTATTCTATTTAGGAATAAAATATTTAGAAGAAATAAAGCTGTTGAATCTAAACAAATATAATAATAAACAGAGTGTAGCAAGCAAAATTAATTTGCTTGCTATTTATTTTAAAAATACCTTAAATAGATAAAATAAAAAATAAATTTATAAAGCATATTACTTTACAAATCCATTAATTATGGTATACTATCTATAAGAAAGGTGGTAAATTATGGATAATAAAGTGATGTTTAAAATAGGGTATGGTCTTTATTTATTATCAGCAAGGGATGATAAAAAGGATAACGCCTGTATTATTAATACGCTAATGCAAGTGACATCTGATCCAAATCAAGTGTGTATTGCCATAAACAAAAACAATTATACTCATGATATTATTGTTAAAACTGGTAAATTTAATGCCTCAATGCTAAGTATTGAAGCGCCATTCAAAGTCTTCAGCCATTTTGGAATGCAAAGTGGACGGAGCATAGATAAATTTGATGGTTGTCATGATGCTCCGCGGAGTGTCAATGGGCTTATATATTTACCTAAATATATAAATGCTTACTTATCATGTGATGTTGTTTCTATGAGTGATTTGGGGACGCATACACTATTTATCGCTAAGGTAACTGATGGTGAGGTTATTTCTGAGATTGAGTCAGTTACGTATAATCACTATCAAAAATTTATTAAACCAAAACCAGCCCAAAAAGCTGTTAAAGGATATCGTTGTCGTATATGTGGATATGTTTATGATGGGGACCCACTACCAAGTGATTTTATTTGTCCGCTTTGTAAGCATGGAGCAATTGACTTTGAAAAAATTGTTGATGAAAATATAAAGGAGGAAAAAACAATGGGATTGAATGGTACAAAAACAGAAAAAAATTTAATGGCGGCTTTTGCAGGCGAATCACAAGCTAGGAACAAATACACTTATTTTGCTAGTGTTGCAAAAAAGGAAGGATTTGAACAAATAGCTAGCATTTTTTTGGAAACTGCTGAGAATGAAAAAGAACATGCTAAGATGTGGTTTAAAGAACTTGGCGCTTTAGGAGATACAGCACATAACTTATTACATGCTGCCGAAGGTGAAAACTATGAATGGACAGAAATGTATGAAGAATTCGCAAAAGTAGCTGAAGAGGAAGGCTTTAAGGATTTAGCAGCAAAATTCCGTTTAGTTGGTAAAATTGAAAAAGCTCATGAAGAGAGATACCGTGCTTTATTGAAGAATGTTGAAATGCAAAAAGTATTTGAAAAAAGCGAACAAATCATGTGGGAATGCCGCAATTGTGGACATTTGGTGATTGGTAAAAAAGCACCACAAATTTGTCCGGTATGCGCACATCCTCAAAGTTTCTTTGAAGTTAGATGCGAAAATTATTAAAAATTACTATTATAATAAAAATACTTATTATTGTTTTTTTGAAAAAAAATATAAAATATAGATAATAGATAATGTTTGATTAACATAAAGATATCTTAATTTATTTAAGATATTTTTTTTATGCGACAAATAATACTTGTAAAAAAGGATAAAATATAGTATTATATATAATATATGAAAGGATGTGAGTATACGTGTTTAAAGGTTTATTTGATGCCGGTTGGAAGGAATTCAAACGCGTAGAAAAATTAGCAAAATCAGTTAGTGCTTTAGCAGAACAATATAAACGATATACAGATGATGAATTAAAAGCCAAAACGCAACAATTCAAGGATAGATTAGCAAATGGCGAAACACTGGATGATATTCAAATAGAGGCCTTTGCTACTGTTCGGGAAGCATCAACTCGTGTTTTGAAGATGACCCCATTTGATGTTCAGATTATGGGTGCTTTGGCGATGCATGGTGGTAATATTTCTGAAATGAAAACAGGTGAAGGAAAAACCCTTACTTCAACAATGGTTGTTTATTTAAATGCTTTGTCTGGTAAAGGTGTGCATCTTGTTACTGTGAATGAATACCTAGCAGCTCGTGATGCTAAAGAAATGGGTGAGTTACACCAATGGCTTGGATTAACAGTTGGTCTTAATCTTCGTGAATTGACAAGTGAACAAAAGAAAGAGGCATATGCATGTGATATTACTTATTCAACAAATAATGAATTAGGATTTGATTATCTTCGTGATCACATGGTTATTTACAAAGAGCAAATGGTCCAAAGAGAATTGAATTTTGCAATTGTCGATGAAGTCGACTCCATCTTAATAGATGAGGCGAGGACTCCGCTTATTATAAGTGGTGGTGCCAAAAACACCGGCAATATGTATCAGAATGCGGATATGTTTGTAAAAGGTTTAAAAGAAGATGAATATGAAATTGACGCAAAAGCTCGTCATATTGTTTTAACTGAAGGCGGTATGGGAAAAGCAGAACGATTCTTTAGTCTTGAAAACCTATATGATATTAAAAATGTAACTTTGCTTCATTATATACAAAATGCTTTAAGAGCTAATTATATAATGGCTAAGGATATTGATTATGTTATACATGAAGGCGCAATTATTATTGTCGATCCATTTACTGGACGTTTGATGATTGGCCGTCAGTATAGTGAAGGTTTGCACCAAGCAATTGAAGCAAAAGAACATGTTGAAATAAAGAAAGAAACAAAGACGGTAGCAACAATCACATTCCAAAATTATTTTAGAATGTATAAAAAACTTGCGGGTATGACAGGAACAGCTAAAACGGAAGAGGATGAATTTAGAAACATTTATAATATGTTTGTTGTTGAAATTCCAACGAATATGCCAATCGTCAGAGTTGATTGCCCTGATTCAATGTATATGACAATGAAGGCGAAGTTTAAAGCTATTGCTGATGACATTGAGGAACGTTACAAAGTGGGACAACCTGTTTTGATAGGAACTATTTCTATTGAAACAAGTGAGTTGCTTTCAGAATTATTACGTAAAAAGCATATTCCGCATAATGTGTTAAATGCCAAACAACATGAAAGAGAAGCAGACATTGTTGCCAATGCTGGTCAAAAGGGTTCAATAACGATAGCTACTAATATGGCTGGTCGTGGAACCGATATCAAGTTAGGTGAAGGTGTGGTTGAACTTGGAGGCCTTGCTGTTATCGGTACTGAACGTCATGAATCGCGTCGTATTGATAATCAGTTACGTGGGCGATCTGGGCGTCAAGGTGATCCAGGATATACTAAGTTTTACTTATCTGCTGAAGATGATTTAATGAAACGTTTTGGTAGTGAACGTTTTAAAACAGTATTAGGCATGATGGTTAATCAAAAAGATGGAACTGAGGCTCCTTTTGAAAGTAAGATGTTTTCAGGATTTGTTGAAAGTGCACAAAAGAAAATTGAAGGTTCGAACTTTGATAGTCGTAAAGCTGTTCTAGAATATGATGAAGTATTGAGAAAACAACGTGAAATAATATATGGTCAAAGAGCGGATATTTTATTTTACGAGGACATTACCCCAATTGTTCATAAGATGATGAAGGGTGCTTGCGAGCGAATGGTAGCCCAATATGCTGATGAAACAAAAGTGCCCAGTGCCGAAAACATGGCTAAATTATTTGAGTCAACTAACGGAAAATATTTTCCACCTAATGTTTTAGATATTGAAGAGATGGTAAACAAAAAAGGTTACGAACTTGTTGAATATTTAAATGCGCAGTGTATGCTTTTATTAGAAGATAAGAAGGAAAAATTCCCTGAGCAAATATATAAAGAATTTTTGAAAGTAATCTTTCTAAGAGTGGTCGACACATATTGGATGGAACATATTGATGCTATGAGTGAATTACGTCAAGCTGTTAGATTGCAATCTTATGCACAAAACAATCCTCTTCGCGAATATCAAGAAGTTGGTTTTGAAAAGTTTGAAGTAATGATTTGCAATATTGAAAATGATGTCACTCGCTATATTAATCGAGCACAAATTCAGGATAATTTGCAACGTGAACAAGTTGTGAAAAATGCGGTAGCGAGCTCAGGTAAAGATAATGAAGTAAAAAGAAAACCGGTCGTTAAAGCCAAAGAGGAAAAAGTTGGTCGAAATGATCCATGTCCATGTGGTAGTGGCCAAAAATATAAGAATTGCTGCGGAAGGCATTAATCAATAAAAATACTCGGGCAATCTTGAGTATTTTTTATTTCTATGGGAGGGACATATGGAAAACTATGAAATAATCCAAGCCATTAATGATTATTCAGTGCGTTTGGATGAATTAAAAAGCGCCGCTAATTTAAAACAAAAAAACATCGACTTGAAGAAATATAATAATTTAATGGAAAATCCCGATTTTTGGGATGATCCAAAGCAATCGTCAAATATTTTAAAACAAATGAAATTCTTAAAAGATATAGTAGAATCTTTTGCTCATTTAGAAGGTGATTTAGATGACTTGAAAGTTTTTTTTGATATTTATAAAACTGAAGATAATAGTATTATAAATGAATTAGAAAATTTAATTTATAAGATATCAACTGAACTAAATGATTTTGAGCTTCAATTATTACTATCTAAAGAATATGACAATACGGATGCCATTATTGATATGCATCCTGGGGCAGGAGGCACAGAATCACAAGATTGGTGCAATATGTTATATCGTATGTATAGGCATTATGCGGAAAAGCAAAATTATAAAATTGAAGTTGTAGATTATCATGAAGGTGAAGAAGCCGGAATAAAAAGTGTTAGTTTTATTATTTCTGGTGAAAATGCTTATGGACATTTAAAAAGCGAACAAGGAGTTCATCGTTTAGTGAGAATTTCGCCATTTGATTCCACTGCTCGTAGGCATACATCATTTTGTGCGGTAACTGTTGTGCCATCAGTAGAGAACAACTTCAATATTGAAATAAAACCAGAAGATATTAGAATTGATACATATCGTTCTAGTGGAGCTGGTGGTCAGCATGTCAACACGACTGATTCAGCAATTCGTATCACCCATATCAAAACAGGGGTGGTTGTAACCTGTCAAAATGAACGTAGTCAAATTCAAAACCGTGAAAGAGCCTTAACAATTTTAAAATCAAAACTTTATCAACTAGAAATTGAAGAACAAAATAAAAAAATGAAGAATATAAGTGGCGATATTGCTGACAATAGTTTTGGTAGTCAGATTCGTTCTTATGTTTTTCATCCATATTCTATGATAAAAGATCATCGTACAAATTATGAAGTATTTGACGTCAATAAAGTTATGGATGGAGATATCGATGAATTTATAAATGCCTATCTAAAATCATCTTATAATGTGAGGTAAAAATGGCAAAAATTAAAAAATATTTTACAAAAGATCGTCTAAAGGAATATGCTTATATCACTATAGGGGTTATCTTAGTTGCTTTTGCATTTAGTTTTTTTCTAGATCCAAATAACTTAGTAATCGGCGGGGCAACCGGTCTTGCCACTATTTTTAAAAATACATTTGGGTGGGATACAGCCCTTACAGTCTTATTAGTTAATGCAATATTATTAATTATAGGATTGTTCCTGTTAGGAAAACAATTTTTTATAAAAACAATATATGGCTCATTGTCTCTACCTGTGTTTATAAAACTATTTAATATGCTTTATAATTTAATTCCAAAAGAAGGTAATAAGGCATGGATAAATGATAAGATGCTTGTAATATTATTTTCAGCTTTAATAATTGGACTGGGTATTGGCATTGTTATGAAAAATGGTGGAACAACTGGAGGGACCGAAATACCCCAACAAATTATGTATAAATACTTCCACATTCCCTTTTCTGTTTCACTTTGGATGTTTGATGGAGTAGTTGTGCTAGTTGGCGCCTTCTTAATCCATAGTGACACACAAAGTTTTGACCCACATTTAATTTTATATGCATTAATATTCATTTATATTAGTGGGCTTGTTATGGATCAAATTGTCTTTAGTGGTTTTAACTCAAGGGCAGTATATATTATTTCTAATAATAGTGAAAAAATCAAGGAACGCATTTTAAAAGATTTTGGCCGTGGTGTTACAGAGGTACAAGTAGTTGGTGGGTATACAAAAGAAGGTAAAACAAAACTTATTTGCATATTATCATCTTCAGAATATTATAGATTAAAAGGTATTATTCAAGAATGTGATCCGAGTGCTTTTTATTATGTGGTTAGAGCAAGTGAAGTCAATGGGGAAGGTTTCTCATATAAATGATGAAAGAATTAATTATTTCTAGTGTTGAGAAGAGAAAAAATAGCAAAGGTTATAAAATCCATATTGATGATGAAACATATAATATAAGTGAAACAATGCTCATTAAACATCATCTTTTTAAAGGTGAAAAATTCACAGAAGATAAGTTTTCTATAATAAAAACCGAAATATATAAAGATGAATTATTAAATAAAGTTTTAGAATATTTAAGTTTTGGAAGCCGTTCTGAATTTGAAGTTCATGATTATTTAAAAAAAATAATTTTTAAAAGAAAAATTGTCATTAATAATCAAGATATTATTTATATTATTAATTATTTGAAGGAACATAATTATCTTAATGATGAGCATTTTGCAAAACAATTACTAAGATATTACAAAGATAATTATAAAGGGCCAAAATATATTGAAAGCAAATTGAAAGAAAAACATATTAGTCATGAAATTATTAATGCTGTTTTAAAAGATTATTTGGAAATAGAAGAAATCGAGAACATCAATCATATATTATTAATTCAAAAAGATAGACTTTCAAATTATCCAATTAATAAACAAAAACAATTATTACATAGTCGTTTAATAAATAGTGGATTTAAAAGTAATTTAATAGTATTAGAAATGAATAAATTAAATTTGATTGATGAAAGTGATAAAACATTAGAAAAGGATTTTTCACGAATTTTTCAGAAAGTTAATCAAAAACAAATATCTGATTATGAAAAAAAACAATTAATTATTAATCATTTAATGAATAAGGGTTATGAATACCGTAGGATATCAGAATTATTGAAACAATAATTCTAGTGAAAATAGTAATTTTTTTTATAAATTTTCATATTATTTATTGGGTGATAGTTTGAAAGATATAAAAGATAAAAAACCATTAATAAAGGATAAAGACTTGGAAAGAAATCTAAAAGAGGAAATTGCTAAAGAAATATACAAAAAATAATGGTAGAAATAGGAAGGGCAGCCGAGTGAAAATGGGTTGTCTTTTTCTTTTTTTTATGGTATAATTAATTATAAGAAAAATGTAGAAAAGGAGAAATTTATGATAAAGAAAATATATAGGGTAATACTTATTTTATTATTAACATTTTGTATTATTTCTGTAACTGATAATATAAATCATGCAGTTAATGCGGCTACGGAATTAGTTTCACTTGAAAAATATGATGGTAGCGGGAATGTCACATATCGTGGAACTAATATAGAAGTGAAAATTCCTTCAACATATGTTTCCAAAACATCAGAGTTTAGGGGAGTATGGGTTTCAGCATATGCTGGTGATATTAAAGGATATATTTATACAGAAGAACTTTTTAAAACTGAACTATTGGCTGTTTTAAATGTCATGGAAGATTATAATTTGAATTCAATAATATTTCATATTAGAACACATAATGATGCTTTATATGATACAAAATTAGCTCCAAAATCCAATTACATTAATTCAGCAGATTTTAAAAAATGGGATTACTTGACTTGGTTTATTAATGAATGCCATGCACGTGGCATAGAGTTCCATGCTTGGATGAATCCATATCGATTAGGTGACTCAACTGTAGTTTCATCGTACACTTCAAAATATTCAAGTTATCCAAAAAATCCGGCATCTAAGGCAGAGAATATTGTAGTAGGATCTAAAGGCGCTATTTTAAATCCTGGAGAACCAGCTGTTAGAGAATATTTAGTCGATGTTTGCATGGAAGTAATAAAAAAATATAATATAGATGCTATTCATTTTGATGACTATTTCTATATTGCTGGTGTTCAAGATGGATCAACTTATACAAAATATAAAGCCAACTATGGTGATTGTTCCCATGAAGAATTTCGTCGTTTACAAATAGATGAATTCATTGAAGATTTAAGTGAAACAATGAAGGAATATAATCTCGCAAATGGTCGTTGTGTTCAATTAGGTATTTCTCCATCTGGTATATATCGTAATGGAAGTTATTCTTCTACATATAAATATGATAGTAATCAAAATTTAATATCTCCATTGACATCAAACAGTAATGGATATTCACATTATGATAGTCCATTATATAGTGATACTAAAAAATGGATAGATAATGAATGGATAGATTATATTATCCCTCAATTATATGCTTCCTTTGAGAATACTGTTATGCCATATGCTGATATGGTTGATTGGTGGGCTAATGTTGTAAAATATAAAAAAGTAAATCTTTATACAGGAATTGGATTATACAAAAAAAATTCTAGTGTTGATGATTATCCAGATGCAGGATGGCATATGGGGACTAAGCAATTGAGAAACCAATTATTGTATAATACAAAATATGAAGAAGTTCAGGGATTTTCTATTTATCAATATAAAACGATAAAGACATATGCTACTGATAGTGATGTTTTATATGTGAAAAACAATTATTTGTCTCAGGAAGTATTGCCTCCTAAGATTAGGAGATATGATATGTCAGTATCTAATATTGATTCTTTGGATATTTACAAAGGTTCATCATCTTATAGTTTGTCTTGGGAAAATAGTAGTGATAAATATGCTATTTACCGTTCAACTGGCACTATAGATTTAAATGATGGCAAACAAATAATTGATATTGTAGGAAATGGTGCTAACGCAACTAATCATTATATTGATAATAATATTGATATAACAAAAACATATAAATATGCAGTTGTACCAATTTCAAAAAATAACATGCTAGGAAATGAAATAACTATTTCATCAAGTAATGCATTAACTTCTATACCTTTTGAAATTGGTGAATTTACTAAACTTGATGTTTCTGGGACAATAAAAAAAGGTAATAGGTTGACAATTAATTTTAATGAAATTAGCTTATATGCAGGCAATCAACCTACTTATATTGTTTATCAGTCATATGATGGTGAGAATTGGGATATATTAGTAGAATATAATGAGCCTGAAACAGGTGGCAGTTATAGCAAAATGTTCTATTATCCAAAAGATAGATACATATTATATTTAAAAGTTGTAGCTACAAATGAATTTGGACAATTGACAAGCGAAACTATCAAATTGTCGGTAAGATTAAATGGTCCAGTTGCGATATTGGAAGATATATTTAATGATTATCAAGAATTCATCAGTAACATGTATAATTAATAAATTAGGTGAAAAAAATGAATAAAGCATTTGTAAAGAGAATCTTAGTTCTCTTAGTAATAATGATTGGAATAGTTTTAATTAGTGGATGCGATACTGGTTCTACAAGAATAGTAACATTTAATAGTGATGGTGGAAGTGACGTAGTTTCCCAAACTGTTGATTATGGAACAAAAGCTAGTAAACCAGATGATCCTATAAAAGAAGGATTTAAGTTTATTGATTGGTACTTAAATGATGTGCCATTCAACTTTGATAAAACAAATATAACTAAAAACATAACTTTAAAAGCCAAATGGGAAAATGAAAATGCTATAGCATATTACACAGTAAAATTCATAGATTATGATAATAGTGAGTTGTCTGTTCAAAGTATTGCAGAAGGTGAAAGTGCAACAGCTCCAACTGATCCAACAAGAGAAGGCTATGAGTTTGTAGGATGGGATAAAGCCTATAGTAATATAACTGAAGATACTGTAGTAACCGCTGAATATGAAGAAGAAGGCCTTGTAATATATTACATAGTAAAATTTATAGATTATGATGGTAGTGAATTATCTGTTCAAAGTATTGCTGAAGGTAGAAATGCAACAGCTCCAACAAACCCAACAAGAGAAGGCTATAGTTTTACTGGATGGGATAAAGGCTATAGCAATATTACTGAAGATGTAATAATCACCGCTGAATATGAAGAAATAAACTATGATACTGAATATGACATCATATATAATCTTTGTGAAGGCTCTTGGTGGTATGAAAGTAAAAATGAATGCATAGAAGCATTTTTGGTTGATTTTTATAATTTTGTTAATGCCAGTGAATCATTGAATAATTTCATACATGGGTCGGGGAAGACTTCTGGATTTGATGGAGAATGGAAAAACTATGTTGGAGGATATTTTAGTAGCGGAACTAATCATTTATTATATAACAATGATTTAGATGCCGATAACAATGATTACTTCTTTAACTCTAGTAGTTACAAAGCAAAATGGAATAGTTTTGGAAAATGGATTGCTTCACAGAATAATCGATTTAATGGTAATAGTTATAGTTATGGAATTCTTGATTTTTATCGATATATAATTAATGATCATGCTGGATATATAAATATATACGGTGAAAAATTTTATGGTTATCCTGAGTGTGATATAGATATTATTAATTCCTATAAATATTCTAATGATGATATTATATTACCAATACCTACAAATAAAAACACTTTAAATGGTGCGTTAACTTTTCTTGGATGGTATTCAAATAGTGATTTTACTGGTGCACCGATTACGATGATTCCAGCAAAATCGACTGGAGATTTAGAAATTTATGCTAACTGGGGAGTAGTTGTTACATATCAAGTTTATTTTAATAGTGTGGGTGGAAATAACATAGATGCCATTACTGTTGAGTATGGTGATAGTGTGACATTGCCAATACCTACTAGATTAAATTATGAATTTAAAGGTTGGTATTATAACCAACAATTAGTTACTTCACCCCTGATTTTTGAATATAACACTTCAATTAGTCTGATAGCAAATTGGAAGGCAACTACTATTACTAATATTGATTTCGTCTATGATGGCGCAACTGTCAAATATCGTAATAATCAAGTTGTTCAAATTCCATCTGCATATGCTAATAAGGATGAAGAGTTTAGGGCAGTATGGGTCACATCATTTGTTAGTGATTTTTCGCCGAGTACTAATCAAGCGACAATGAAAAATAATTTAACAAATGTTCTTAACACTCTTGAAAGTTATAATATGAATGCGATAATTTTTCATGTTCGTACAACAAATAATGCATATTATCAAACAAATCTAGCTCCAATTGCTTCTAATTATGGAACATATAATTCATTTGATGAATGGGATTATTTAGAATGGTTTATTGAAGAATGCCATAAACGTGATATCCAATTTCATGCATGGATGAATCCATATCGTATTAAAACATATGGATATTCATTAACGGCAACTCCAAGTGATGTTGCCCAAGAGTTCAGTAGTTATCCTTTAAATCCAGCATATGATGCTAGTAATATTCTTATGACATATTATCAAGGGACATCTCAGGGTGCAATTTTAAATCCATGTAAACAAGCAGTAAAAGATTATGTAGTAGATGTATGCTTAGAATTTATGGAAAAATATAATTGTGATGCTATTCATTTTGATGATTATTTCTATGCTCAAATGAGCTCTAATATAGCTGTTTTAACAGAACCAGATCAAAATGATTACATTGATTATATCAATAAGAATCCTGGTTGTGGTTATAGTAAAACAAGCGAATCTAATAAGCAACAATGGCGTCGTGATCAGGTTGATGATTTTATTTATCAATTATCAACAGAAATGAGAAAATTCAACAAAACTAATAACCGTCATGTTCAACTTGGTATTTCACCAACGGGAATATATAGAAACGGCAATGGCGTAGTTACTTATGATTCAAATAATACGGCAATCACAACAGGTTCAAATACTGGTGGTCAAGAACATTGGAAATCATATTTATTTAGCGATTCAAAAAAATGGGTTGATAATGAATGGATTGATTACATTATACCTCAAACTTATTGGGGATTCACACACAGTACAGCTGGCTATGCAGATGTCATAGATTGGTGGGCAAAGGTAGTAAAATACAAGGATGTCAACTTATATAGTGGCATGGGATTATATATGTCTGAATCAGGTAAGAATTATTCTTGGGGTGCTCAGGAGTATGAAGCAAGTAATCAAATTTTATATAATACAAAACTTCCAGAAGTAAAAGGAACTTGTATATTCAGTTATAAATCAATTATTTCTCATCAATCATCAAGTGCTTTTGCATATGAAGGACTAAAGAGAATAAAAAATGAATATTGGACAACAAAAGTGTCTGTTCCAAAAACAATGGCGGATAATTAAAGTAAAACACATTTATATCATTGTATGATATAAATGTGTTTTTTAATGGTTATCTATAAAGTTATTAAAGAAAAGTGCTACCCCATGGTTATCAATATCTTCTGTAATTACATTCGCGACTTTCAATAAATCTGGATGAGCATTTTTCATAGCCACACTATACTTTACAAATTCCAGCATCTCAATATCATTATGACCATCACCAATAGCAATGGTTTTGTCTAAAGGAATATTGTAATAATCACAAATGATTTTTAAGGCATTAGCTTTTGATGTCATAGGGCTATATAGTTCAGATACCAAAAAGCCCTTTGTATACCAATGTCTAATACAAATTTCAGATCCATAAATCTCGTTAACAGTCTTTTCTAGAATTTCTTCACTTCCAGGAAGTGAAAACAAGATGGCTCCATTTGGATTATTAGTCAAAATATCTTCAAAATTTCCAATATTTAAATTCCCGCCATCTAAATGAAGATATGGAAGCATTTCATTTGTATTTTTCCATAAAAAAATATCATCTTCAATTTCGCTAAAACAATTGATTAAGATTCCTTCAAGAGAGGATATAAATCTCATTAACTTTGCTTTATCAATATATATTAATTTTTTTTCAAAATTAACATCTTTTGGGTGATGAAGAAGAGCACCATTATAATTAATTAGAGGTGTTGATAAATTTAGTATATCATAAAAATATTTGCTGGAACGATAGGGTCTACCAGTGGCAATAACAATATAGTTGTTTTTTGCTAGTTGTTTTAAAATTTCAAAACTAACTTTATCATAATCATCAAATCCAGAAACAATTGTTCCATCTAAATCGACAGCTATCAAATAACCTTTTAAAGCATCATAATTCATAAAATCACCTTGTATTATAATATCATAAATCGGCAAAAAAGGCAAATGGTTAAATAAAGACAAATGAAATATTTTATTGATATTTTAAGATGGAAAAAATATAGATTGAAAAATTTATTGTTTGGTGCTATAATATGTATACTTGGAGGAAATATATGTTCTTAAATTTTTGGTCTAATATAAGAGATTTTTTTGTCAATCTTTTTTCCAAGGTATCTTTTGGTAGTATAATGTTGTTGCTAACGGGTATTGTTATAGGTTTTGTAATATGTGCTTTCAGTTATTTGATTGTTATTTTACAAGGAATAAAACAAGCTGATAAAGAAAATAAAAAAATAGCTACGGAAGATGATTATGAAAAAACCGATGAAGTAAAAAAATATATTCGTGGTGCAAAGGATCAGTATCATGAAGAAGCATCTGATTTATCACTTACTCAAAAAATTGATGTTATGAAAACAATATGTTGGGCACTAATATCTGATATTGCGAAGGTATATTATCCTGATTCTAACTACCCTATTTATGAATTATCAATTGAAGAGTTATTAAAACTAAGTTTTTATATAACCGAAAGAATTGATGAAGTTTTTAATGGTAAAATTTTAAGATTAGTTAAAAATTTTAAAATAGCACAAATTTTTAGATTATTAGATGCTAAGAAAAAAGTTGAAGATAGTAAAATTGTTAAGGCATCCAAAAAATTACATGTTGGTGGTATTAGTAAATGGGCGTTTAGTGCTTTGAATGTAGTAAACCCAGTTTATTGGATTAAAAAATTTATGATGGATGTTTCGATGAATATTGGAATGAATAAAATTACAAACGTTATAATTGATATTATTGGTCAAGAAACGGCTAAAATATATAGTAAAAATATCTTCAGTGTTAATAATGAAGAAATAGAAAAAGAAATAAAATCACTTGAAGTAGAACTTCAATCAGCAAAGGAGTAGAATATGGCGAAGAAAGATTTTTACATTCCTCAAATAGAGGGAGAAGAAATAAAATTAGAAAAAAATGATAATGAAAATGAAACAAATAAGAAGTATCAATCGGAAGGTTTCATATCATCTATATATGGAAAAAATACTAAAGATAATTCCTATTATCATGGAGTTCAATATGGTAATAATGGTCGCCAGTATGATTCGTTTCGCGAAAAAACTCAGCGTTCAACACCAGATGACTTTAAAGATTATTTAATTCCTAAAGATATAATGGGTCAAACTCCTACTAGTGCTCCTTCAAAACCGGAGTACTATGAAAGAGAACAAACCAATGAAGAAGTTTTAAAAGTTGAAAAAATCAGTATAGAAGAAGACAATAATGATGGCAATGCAGGTTATGACGAACCAGAAGAATATGTAGAGGAAGAATATGTTAGTCCAGAACCTAAAAAACCGGTGGTGACTGAATATACTAAGCCATATCAAAGCGTGCCCAAACCCCAGCAACATGAACCCGTCATGGAAGAAGAAAAAACTAAAAAAGCAACGGTGCATAAACTCCATAATAACAAAAAGGGCCGTTACGTTGCCCCACCTTTGAGTATTTTACGTCGTAAGCCAAAAGGTCAAGATGAAGATTTGTCAAGTACACAAAAACAAAGAGATATTATTGATCAAACATTAAGAGAATTTGATATTGCTGGTCGGGTAGTTAATTTTACTAAAGGACCAACGGTTACCCAGTTTGAAATAGCACTAGACCCAGGCGTGAACCTACGTAAGGTTTCTGGAATTAGTATTAATCTACAGGCAAATTTGGAAGCAACGAGTATTCGTATACAAGCACCTATTCCTGGTAAATCAACAATTGGTTTAGAAGCTCCTAATGTAAAACGTGAAATTGTATATTTTGGAGATATGTTAGCAATCCCTAATTTTTTAAATGATAATAATCCTATGAATGTGGTTTTAGGAATGAATATTTCAGGAAAACCTGTTTACTTGAATCTAGCAAGTATGCCACATGGATTGGTCGCCGGGTCAACTGGATCTGGAAAAAGTGTATGCATAAATGCCGTTATTTGCTCATTATTATACAAAGCACACCCAGATGATGTGAAGTTAATAATGATTGACCCAAAGCGTGTAGAATTTGCTCGTTATGGAGGTATTCCCCATTTAGCAACTCCTATCATATCAGAACCAAAACTGGCTAATGCGGCTTTAAAATGGGCAGTTGATGAAATGGAAAATCGTTATTTATTATTTGAAGCAACTGGTGTTAGCAAATATACAGAATATGTTGAATGCTCACAAGAAGATGCAAGATTAAAGCACATACCTTATATCGTTATCATTATTGATGAATTAGCGGACTTAATCATATCCTCTGGTAGTGAAGTTGAAGAAAGTATTATGCGTTTGACTCAAAAAGCTAGAGCAGCCGGAATTCATTTAATTGTGGCTACTCAAAGACCTTCAGCGGATATTATAAAAGGAACAATTAAGACAAATATTACTACTCGTATTGCCTTTAAAGTTAATCAACAAGTTGACTCACAAATAATACTTGACCATGGTGGTGCTGAAAAGCTGCTTGGTTTAGGTGATATGCTTTATAATGATGAAGCAGGTGTCGAAAACCGTATCCAAGGTGCTTTTGTTTCAACACCTGAAATGAAAGAGATAGTAAAATCAATTAGTGATTATACAGTTGACGAATATTTATTTACGGAAGATGATTTAAAAAAACGTACATTAAATGAAGGTAGTGATAGTGCTATTGATGATGAATTGTTTTATGAAATAGCACGTTATGTTGTTACAAACAATACCGCCTCTATAAATTCCTTGCAACGTATTTATGGTTGTGGTTTCCCACGGATTCAAAATATTATTATAAAACTTGGTGAATTAGGAGTTGTATCAGAAAATCTTGGAAGTAGGGCCAGAGAAGTATTAGTAAACCCTACTCAATTAGAAGATATACTGGATAATCTATGATGAAAAATAAATTAACATGGAAATTATTAATTACCTCATTTGTTTTTGCCATTATTATAAGTATGTTATTTATTTTCATTCCGATCATTAAGTATGTATTTAATAAATGGTTTATGATTGCTTTTATTTTGATTACATGTTTTATATTACTAGGTGCTGCAATAATTTTGTATATCAATCAAAAAGAGGAAAGCAGAAATCCGTCAAAAATTGAGAAATCTTTTAGGGTAGTTGCGGAATACTGGCAAGTTATTTTAATTGCTCTTTTAGTAGTGGAAGTCATTTTTGGTTTTATCGCCTTTCCAGCAACAATTCAACAATCTTCAATGATGCCAACATTAACTGAGAATGAGCATGTTTTGGTTGTTAAAAAGAATAAAATTGAAAACAACGATATTGTTGTTTTTGACTTTGATCCAACAATTCAAAATTCTAGTGCTCATGTTAGTGATGGAGAATTATTAATAAAAAGAGTAATTGCTATTCCTGGACAATCTTTTGAATATCGTGGTGTTGATCTATATATCAATGGTGAAAAAAGTATTGATAGTTTTGCGGTTTTAAAAATGGATGGTTTAAGTTTAGAGGATATTTGTAAATTAAATAATGAATCACAAGATTTACAAAACAAATGTTTACAACCCAATGGAAGTTATATTATCCCTGATGGATGGTATGTTGTTTTTGGTGATAATCGCCAGTATATGGGTTCAGTTCCGCTAAGCATAGATTCACGTTCCTTTGGACTGGTTCATGAATCCCAACTAATGGGAGTAGTAAAATATACTTTTACAGGTATTTTCAATTTTAATAAAGTAGAGTAGGTTTATAATGATTCAGTGGTATCCTGGCCATATGGCCAAAGCAAAAAAAGAAATAGAAGAAAACCTAAAATTAGTTGATATTATATTTGAATTAGTAGATGCCAGAATTCCTATTTCATCACGTAATCCTGTAATTAATGTTATTCTAAAAAATAAACCACGATTAGTTATTATCACTAAAGCTAATATGGCTGATGAGTATTGGAATAATCGTTTTATTGAATACTTTAAAAAAGAACAATGTGAAGCGTTACTAGTAGATTCTATATCAGGATTCAATATTCATAAAATTGTTAATATGTCCCGTCTTGTCTTACAAGACAAACTAGCTAAGGAAAAAGAAAGAGGAATGAAAGACAGGCCATTAAAAGCCATGGTGATTGGTATTCCTAATGTTGGTAAATCAACATTAATTAATAAACTTGTTGGTAAAAAAATTACTTTAGTAGGTAACAAACCAGGAGTTACAAAAGCTCAACAATGGATTAAAATAAATAATAATTTGGCATTATTGGATACTCCAGGAGTTCTATGGCCAAAGTTTGAAGACCCAATAGTTGCCTATAATTTGGCACTTACCGGAGCTATTAGAGATGAAGTTATTAGAAAAGGTGAAGTTATCAATTATTTCATTGATTTTTTAAAAAATAATTATGCATCTAATTTGGTAAACTATTGTCGAGTTAATCAAAATGATGACTTGACTAATATTTTAGATAAAATAGCGGTTAATAAAGGATTGATTCAAAATAAAGAAATTGATTATGAGAGAGTATACGATGCGATAATCAATGATTATCGCAATCAAAAGATTGGTCGTATAACATTAGATGTGTGGAAAAATGAATGATTTATATATTTATGAAAATCAGCTTATTGAAGAAGGTCATAAGTTAATAGCCGGTACAGATGAAGTTGGTAGAGGCCCTATGGCCGGACCTCTAGTTGTAGCAGCCGTTATTTTAAAACCCGGCATAGTGATTGAAGGATTAAATGATTCTAAAAAACTGACGTCTAAAATGCGTGAAAAATTAGCTTTGGAAATTAAGGAAAAAGCTCTTGTATGGTCAGTTATTTATAAAAGCGTTGAAGAAGTGGATAAGTTAAATGTCTATAGAGCAAGTAAACTAGCAATGGAAGAAGCAGTTAGAAAACTAACGGTTAAAGCAGATTATATATTAAGTGATGCGATGCCATTAGATATTGAAATTCCATCTTTATCTATTATCAAAGGTGATAGTAAAAGTGCGTCAATTGCTGCTGCCTCAATAATCGCGAAAGTTGAAAGAGATCAATATATGATAGGACTAGATGAAGTTTTTCCTGAATATGGTTTTAAGGATCATAAAGGATATGTCACTAAAAAACATTTAGCAGCAATTGAAAAATATGGAATATGTATTCACCATAGGCGTAGTTTTGAACCTGTTCAAAGAATAATTAATAAAATAACTAATTAATAAAATGCATATTTCACAATATGCATTTTTATATAAATTACTAATTGAAAATTTTGCTATTTTTACTTCAGATTATTATTTTTTTATGATATAATAATGAAAGAATTAATTTGTATATATAATTAAAAAAAGATTAATTAAAATATGAATTACTAATTAGGAATTTAAAAGGAGCAACAAAAAAGTGGGAAATGAAACATTAACTATAATAAAATCATTACGAACAATCCATTGGGATTTCAATGAGAAACAAGTATCAAATGAAAACATTGAAACAATTATTGAACATAGTATGAAATGTGCTAATTCTGATAATCTCATTGATTATTCAATAATTATAGTTGATGATCCAAAAACATTAAATTTCATTTCAGGTGGTGAATCTGGAGGTAAAAGATTAAAATGTTTGATATATTGTTTAGATTATACAAGAATAATAAAATCTGCTCAAACACTTGGATATACTGAATATCAACCAGCTAATTCGTTATATGATTTCAATATTGCTATGTATGATATTATGGGAGCTGCTCAAACTGCAGTTATTGCTGCGAAATCGATGGGAATAGATTCACTTGTGACAAATTTTATCCATCGCTACCATCCCCAAGAAACTATGGAACTACTTAATCTACCTCCTGAGTATTGTGTTCCTATAATTCAAATTGTTTTAGGATATTCCGATAAAGATATAAATAAAACAATGGGAAGGTTATCGAAAGAACATATCATACATTACGGGAAATATAATCCTGATATTAAAACAGAAGAAATAATAAAAGAGATGGATGGGATCTATCCAAATTATATTTCTGAAAAATATCATCATGCTCTTGATTGGTATTTCAATGAATGGTTAATAGAATTCTATGATGAGAAAACTTATAAGGCGTTACTTAATGTTTTTGATGAATCAAAGATATTGTTTAAAAAATGATATTATGTCTGGTTATCTCAATCAATGGGTAATTTTTAATTATTATAAAATATCATTAAATTTAGAAATGGAGAATGTACATTGAATAAAAATCTAGATAATAAAATAAACGACATAGTCAATATGCTTAAGACAGTTGCAATTGGCCGATGTAGTATTGCTTTAGCAGGTGCTCATGCCAAAGGTGTAGCAGATGATGATTCAGATATTGATATTTATTTATTTGTTGATGATACTAAGCCATATCAGGAACGGCTTGATATTGTTAAAACATTTGCGGATTTCGATAAGCCAATATATATCTCAAAACAATATGATGATACTCCATGGGGTGGTAATATGGATTTTCACTACCAAGGGATTCCTGTTGAGGTAGTTGTTAGAACCTTTGCAAACGTTGAAAAGCGAATTAACGAGTGTTTTGAAGGGTATTTCGAGATTATACCAGCTACATGGACCTCTAATGGTTATTATACTTTTATTTTTTTAAGTGAGATATCGTTTATTGTACCAGTTTATGAAACAGATAATTTTATTGGGTATTATAAAGACAAATTGCAAGAATATCCTTCATTATTGAAAAAAACAATTATTAAGCGTTTTTACTTTAGAGCTAATACTTGGTTAGATAATTTTCATTATAAAAGTGCAGTTAAGAGAAAAGATGTCTTATTTACATCCCCGATAGTAATGCATACTATATTAGATATGATTCAAATTATTTATGCATTAAATGAAAAGTATTTTACAGGTGATAAAAAATTATATGATTCGTTAAAACAATTAAAATATTGTCCAATCGAGTTAATAGATAATTTGCAATTTCTATTATCTACATCTTTTGATTTTGAGCATTTAAACAAACAACATGAGTTATTATGCACAATTCGTGATAATATAAAAAAAGAAATTAATAAACAAATAGATTAAAATAATCAAGGGAGTATTTAATGAATAAAGTAGTATTAGGAGTAGAGAGAGTTAAAGAATTCTCATCTGTGTTTATGGGAAAGCGTGTAGGTCTAATTACCAATCCCTCAGGAATTGATAGTGATTTTCGTTCAACTATTGACATTTTTACTAAAATGGGAAACTTGAAAGTATTGTTTGCGCCTGAACACGGAATTCGCGGTAATTTTCAGGCGGGAGAAAAATTTGAAAGTTATATCGATGAAGAAAGTGGTGCCATTGTTCATAGTTTATATACCGAATCTAGGAGACCAACTAAAGAAATGCTTGAAGATATTGATGTAATAGTTTTCGATATTCAAGATGTCGGAGCCCGTTTTTATACATATATTTATACAATGGCCTATTGTATGAGAAGCGCTAAGGAGTTTAATAAAGAGTTTATTGTTCTTGATCGACCAAACCCTGTAAATGGCGAAAAAGTGGAAGGTAATATTTTAGATTTAGAATTTAAAAGTTTTATTGGGTATTATCCAATAGTTCAAAGACACGGTCTAACTATTGGTGAGCTTGCTAGGTTTTTTAACAAGGAATATAATATTGATTGTGCTTTAACAATTATTCCAATGTTAAACTGGCAAAGATCAATGGATTATGAAGATACAAAATTACCATGGGTGTTTTTATCACAAAATATTCCAACAAATAATTCATCTTATGCTTTTTTAGCTACTTGTGTTTTTGAAGGAACTAATGTTAGTGAAGGACGTGGAACAACAAAACCATTTGAGTTGATTGGGGCACCATATATTAATGCAAATCAATTAGCTAAGTCTTTAAATGCTTTAAAATTAGATGGAGTTTATTTTCGACCAGTACATTTCACACCGCATGTATCAAAACATGAGAAAAAATTATGCAATGGAGTAGAGCTTTATATCTTAGATAGAAAAGCTTTTGAACCAGTTAAGACGGGATGGAATATGCTTTATGCAGTACGTAATCTATATCCAAATGATTTTTCAGTAAATGAACCATATGTTATAGGAAGACCTCATATGTTAGATTATAATGTTGGTGGTGATTTTATGCGAAAAAATATTTATAATATCAAAGAGTTAGAAAGTATTTTAGAAAAAGATACTAAGGAATTTTTATCTATACGCCAAAAATATTTATTATATTAGATATTATATATGGTAGTATTGTTTTTTGTATTTAGATTCAATTGTTATTAGAAGATATTTCTTGAGTAAGACTTTAAATAGTTTTACTTTTTTTGCAATTATAGCATAATATTGTTCATCGATAATAATGAAAAATATATGTATAAAAAATATAATCAATGCATATAAAAATAATGTATTAATTGAAAATGTTCATATAAACTAAAATAAAACTTAAATTAAGTTACTTTTATTTGACAAATTCGTCAAATAAATATATAATTAGTGCGGTCAGAGTAAAGATGAGGTGTAATATATGGCGAAATATTTATTTATTGTTGAATCTCCATTTAAATCAAAAACAATTGAAAATTATTTAGGCAATGATTATATCGTTGCTTCTAGTAAGGGACATATTCGTGATTTGACCACTCGTGGTTACGGTGGCTATGGTGTTGACATTGAGAATCATTTTCAACCGCAATATAAAGTAATGAAGGACAAGCATCAAACGGTAAAAGAATTAAAAACATTAGTAAAAGGTTGTGACAAAGTTTATTTGGCAACCGACCCTGATCGTGAGGGGGAGGCTATTAGTTGGCATTTATATGAAATTTTGAATCTAGCTAATAAACCTTATGAAAGAATAGTATTTCAAGAAGTTACTAAAACGGCCGTTTTAAAAGCCATAGAAAATGGTCGGGATATTGATTTGGATTTGGTAAAGTCACAAGAATCACGTCGTATTTTAGATCGTATCATTGGTTTTAGTTTATCGAAATTATTACAAAAGAAAATTGGTTCAAAATCAGCAGGGCGCGTTCAATCAGTTGCTTTGAAATTGATTGTTGATAGAGAAAAAGAAGTAGAAGCGTTTAATGCTGAAGAATATTGGGAAATATTTATTGAGTTTTCTAAAAAATCTAAAAAAATAAAAGCTAAATTAGAACATCATCTACAAGAAAAAATTAATATTCATAGTCAAAAAGAAGCTGAAGAAATTGTTTCTAAATTGACAGATATATATAAAGTAAAAGATGTAATTATTAAAGAAAGAGAAAAAACAGCAAAGCCACCTTTTATAACTTCAACATTACAACAAGAGGCTTCGATCAAATATAATTTTAACGCTAAAAAGACAATGCAAATTGCCCAAAAATTATATGAAGGAATTGAACTTGGTAACGAACGGATTGGTTTAATTACATATATGAGAACGGATAGTGTGCGTTTAAGTGATGAGTTTATCGCGGATGCTAAACAATATATTATTAATGAATATGGTCAAAAATATTTTCGTGGATATCAAGTAGTCAGCAAAAAAAGCAAAAATATTCAAGATGCCCATGAAGCTATACGACCTTCTAATTTAATGTATCATCCAGAGAAAATAAAGTCATATTTGAGTAATGATGAATACAAAGTTTATTCATTAATTTATGATCGTGCTCTCAGTTGTTTAATGTCCAATGCTTTAGTCGAAGATGTTAAATTAATTATTGATAATAATAACTATTTATTTGAAGCATCTGGAGAAAAGATTTTATTTGATGGATATTTGAAATTATATAATAAATATGAAAGTGCAGATCAAAAAGCTCTGCCAGAATTCAAGTTAGGAGAAGAGATTGCTTCACCTACACTATTACAAGAACAAAAATTCACAAATCCCCCTTTACGTTATTCTGAAGCAAGATTGATTAAAAAAATGGAGGAACTAGGGATAGGTAGACCTTCAACATATGCTGTAACAATGGACACATTAAAGAATAGAGGATATGTTAAGTTAGAAAAGAAAGCCTTCATTCCAACAAAACAGGGTATATTAACTTCGGATAAATTAAATGAATATTTTTCTTCAATTATAAATATAAAATACACAGCTGACATGGAGGAAGCATTAGATGCCGTGTCAGAGGGTGAAATGATTTGGTATGATGAATTAGGAAAATTCTATAGTGAATTTAAACCTCTTTTAGAAAATGCTGAACAAAATATGGAAAGATTGTATCCTATTATGACTGAGGAAATTTGTCCTGAATGCGATTCTAATTTGTTAATTCGTAATGGAAAATTTGGAGAGTTTATTGCTTGTAGTAATTTTCCAAAATGTCATTACACTGCTAAGAAAGAAGCACCTGAACCACCAGTTCAAACTAATATAAAATGCCCTAATTGTGAACAAGGAATGATTGTTGAAAGGGTTAGTAAGCGTGGACGAAGTAAAGGTCAAAAGTTTTATGCTTGCGACCAATACCCTCAGTGTAAAACAACTTATACTAGTATAGATGATATTGGTAAAGTACTAAGTGAATAGAACGACATGTTTAGATTAATGAATTATATAATAAGATAATAAAACAAAAAGACACTTCCATGAAGTGTCTTTTTGTTTGCATTAATATTAAATATAAGTTTTATTGATAACTATTTATTTCATTTAAAATTCTAATATAATGATTGGCTTCCCTCAAAACATGGTCAGCTAAAAGCGGAATAATAATTGAAAGAATTTTATTGTCAATTAATCCAACAGTACCAGCTGTTTTAAATTCTTGAAGTTGCTTAGTTAATGCAAGATTACGATTAGTAATTTCATTAATATTCATATTTACTTTGGTTATTTGTTCATTAATATTTTTATATTCATTAGCAAAATCATCAGCTTTCATTATCAAATCATTTTCAGATGGATCTAATAAACCTCTAATGAATAAAGCATGTTCTTCCATAATTTGATTCCAAAATAATTCGGTATTCAATATCCCTTGCAAACTCATATTTTCTCTTTTTTGTAATTTCAATATCAAATCATGATATGTTTTTGCTTCTCTTAGAATATGGTCAATAAGCAAAGGGTAATTGGCAGTAAAAACTTTTCCTGATTTGACAGAATTTAGAACCTGTGTTTTAAAGTAAATTATTTTGTTAACTAAACTCAAGGCTTCATCATTCAATCCAGATATAATATTTACTAATTCAGGATTTAGATTATATCCTGGTTGAAGATTTTTTTCCATTGATGTCAGCTCATGGTTAAATGTAACCCCTGATAAATCTTCAGTTTTGTTTTCTGCAGCAGTAGTATAATTTGTTACAAATTCATTTGCCATAATGGCATTTTTACTAATAACACCATCTGATAAGTTAACTACTTTTGATAATAGTTTTTCAAATGCTAATCTAAAATAATCAGCATTTTGTTTTAGATCACTATTTTTTTCTAAAAATCCTGCTTCAAGAAAGAAAGAATGTTCTTTCATTATACGGGCAAAAAACAAATGTAATTCTAATGAATTTTGTATAAAATCTTTATCATTAATCATATAATACCTCCTGTTATTCTTTTAAATAATATGTTTAATGATTGTTTATTATGATAAAAAGCAGAATTATGAATGATTTATTATAATATATATACAAAATAAAATTTTCGCTTCTTTTTCGTTAAAAATAGGTTTAAATATTTTGAAAAATGTGGTATAATAAATAAAAAACCACGGAGAGAAAAAAATGGGATTATTTAGTATTTTTAAAAAAAATAAAGAAAAAAAAGAAGACGCTAAAAAATATCGTATTGGTATGGAGAAAACGCGTAAAGGTCCTTTTGCGCGCTTAAATAGTCTTTTTAAAGGATATAATCAAATAACAGAAGAATTGTTTGATGAGTTAGAAGAAATATTTGTTATGGCAGATATCGGAGTTGACACGGTTGTTGAATTCATTGATGAATTGAAAGATGATGTTCGAGTCAAGAATATTAGCAATGCTAGTGACTTGCAACCAATAATTGTTGACAAAATGTTTGATATATATTTAAAAGGTGAAATAGTTAATTCTAACTTACGATTTAATAAAGAAGGTTTATCAGTGTTTTTATTTGTTGGTGTGAATGGAGTTGGAAAAACTACGACAATTGCTAAGATTGCTCATAAACTAAAAAAGGAAGGTAAGCGAGTGTTAATTGCTGCTGGGGATACTTTTAGAGCAGGAGCAATTGAACAATTAGAAATATGGGGTGATAGGGCTGGATGTAAAGTTGTTACAGGGGAAGCAGGTTCAGATCCTTCAAGTGTTATATACTCAGCTATACAAATTGCTAAAAAAGAAAATTATGATGTTTTGTTATGTGATACTGCTGGAAGACTTCAAACAAAAGTTAATTTAATGAAAGAGCTTGAGAAGATGAAGAAGGTCATTTCTAGAGAAGTTCCAGATGCCCCCCAAGACACTTTATTAATAATTGATGCTACAACTGGCCAAAATGGTTTAGTTCAAGCAAAGGCTTTTCTTGAAGCAACTGAGGTGAGTGGAGTTGTTTTAACAAAACTTGATGGAACAGCAAAAGGCGGAATTGTTTTGGCGATTAGAAATGTCTATAATATACCAATTAAATTCGTATGTCTTGGTGAGAAACTTGAAGATATTGAGTATTTTGATATTGAAAATTATGTATATGGTTTGTTTGCTGACATTATAGATGAAGAAGAGTAATGTATGGATTTGCTTGATAAGAAAAATAGATATAATAGTTTGTTTGATTATTATGGAAGTTTATTAACAAATAAACAACAAGATTACTTTAAAGCTTATTATTTTGAAGACTTATCTTTGTCAGAAATTGCGGCTATGAATAATGTTAGTCGTAATGCTGTTTTTGATCAATTAAACAAGATATATAATATTCTTGACCTTTATGAAGAAAAACTTCATTTATGGAATAAAGAACAAAAATATGAACAAATATATGCTGAGTATAGCCAAACTCAAAATGATGAGATAAAAATACTAATAGAGAAATTAAGGAGTTTAAATTAAAATGCCTTTTGAGAGTTTATCAGAAAGAATACAAATGAGTTTGCGTCGGGTTACTGGACGCGGCAAGTTAAATGAAAATGATATAGATGAAATGATGAAAGAAGTTCGTCTTTCATTGTTGGAAGCTGACGTTAATTATAAAGTTGTTAAAAGTTTTATAAGTGAAGTAAGGGAAAAAGCTGTTGGGGAAAAGATTATGAAATCTTTAACTCCAGGAGATCAAGTTGTAAAAGTAGTCCATGATGAACTTAAAAGACTAATGGGTGATGAAGCTGTTCCGGTAACCTATCGTACTAGTGGTGGTCCATCGGTATTTATGCTTGTTGGTTTACAAGGAGCAGGTAAAACGACCCACTGTGGTAAGTTAGCTAATCTTTTAAGAAAACAAGATAAAAAGAGACCATTATTAGTTGCTGCCGATATTTATCGTCCTGCTGCTATTAACCAATTAGTAACTGTTGGAAAACAGTTAGGAATTGATGTTTTTGAAATGGGAAATAAAGTATCAGTTACCGAGATTGTCAAGGCTGGTATTGCGCATGCCAAAAAGATGAATAATGATTTAGTTATTATTGATACGGCAGGGCGTTTGCACATTGATGATAATCTAATGCAGGAACTTGATGACATAGTTCAAATTGCCAAGCCAGATGAAATATTATTGACAATTGATGCAATGATGGGACAAGATGCCATAAATGTCATCACAACGTTTAATGAAAAACTAAAATTGACAGGTTGTATCCTAACAAAACTTGATGGCGATACTCGTGGTGGTGCGGCATTATCGATTCGTTATCTTACAAATGTTCCAATTAAATATATGGGTCTTGGTGAAAAACTGGACCAAATTGAATTATTCCATCCTGACCGCATGGCTGGTCGTATTTTAGGGATGGGGGACGTTGTTTCTTTAATCGAAAAGGCTTCTGAAAATATTGATGAAGAAGAAGCTAGTAAAATAATGGAAAAAATTCAAAAAGGAACATTCAATTATAATGACTTTTTGAAACAATTAAAATGGATTAAGAGAATGGGGTCCTTAAAAGGTCTATTAGGTTTAATTCCAGGTCTTGGTAGTCAGCTTAAAAAAATTGATATTGATGATAAACAGTTTTCATATATTGAAGCAATAATTGGGTCCATGACTATCGATGAAAGAAAAAAACCGGAGCTTGTGGCAAAAAGTCAGCAACGTCGTGAACGTATTAGTAAAGGATCTGGTCGCACGTATCAAGAGGTCAATGCACTAACTAAAAAATTTGACGATATGAAAAAACAAATGCAATCTGTATCGGGTATGAGCGAAGATGAAATGGCTAGAAATATGAAAAGTGGTCAAGGAATGCCACAACAAAAAGCTAAAAAAGGTAAAGGCAAAGGTCGAGGCGGTTTTAGATACTAGGAGGGGGACATAATATGCTTTACGAACAAATAAAAAAACAATTGAATAATCTTGAGGCGGAATTTTTTGTTCAATTGAATGAAAGTTCTGAAAAGCGAATTAGTGATGTCCAAAAAATAATTCAAGAAAGATTATTATATAGTCAAAATAATAAAGTTAAATTAGAGCAATTAAATCGAGATTATTTAATGCATAATGAAAATTTTACAAAAGCACTAGCTAATTTAAAATTGAATATTGTTGATTTAGAAAAAGAATTAGAGGCTGGGTTAATATCTTTTGATAATAGCTTTGATAAGACCGCGGAGATTGATAAAAGAATGTCTTTGAAAGAAAAGACTCTTCAAAGCATTCGTAATAAATATCGTCGTGATTTATATGAAATGAATAATAAGATAGAAAAGGTTGAAAAAGAAAAAGCTGAAATTATTCAAGATAAGCAAAATAAATTTGATGAAGAAGAAAAGAGTTTCAAACAAAAAGTAATTGATTGTGAAAAGAAAAAGAAGTATGAGGTTCAAAAGATTCAAAATAACACAATTAAAGAATATGATGAACTTCAAAAACAATTACTAATTGAAAATAATCGTAAGGCGATTGATGCTCTTCATAAAAACATTAGAGAGATTCGTCGTAATGGCGTAATTAATGAAAAAAAGGTCATTTTAAATTATTTTAATGATTTACAAGAATTAGATATTGCCTTTGATGAAAGCAAAAAAAGTAGTATTGTTAATATATTAGAAATAGAGAATACGTATAATATTAAAATAGAAGATTTAAAAATTGACAAAAAAATTTTAGAACAAACTTATCAATCAAAACTTGATGAATATGATTATGATGTGTATGAAGAAGTTAATAAGGCTGAAAAAGAGGTTTTGTTAAGCAAATTAAAGTTTCATGAAACTCAGTGTGATAAGCAAGATGATGCCCTTAAACAAGTCATAACTTTTAAAAAGAATAATCAGGGTATTGTTTATAAAAAAACCCAAAATTATTTTGACGAAAACAATCGTTTTGATTTAACTCAATTTAATAATAGTTTAGCCCTTTTAGAAGTTAATAATGATTATATTTCTAAAATGCCAGGAAAATTCATTCAATATATTTCAGGAATGATAAATATAACATGGGAATTAATTGTTATGCTTTATCAAGATTATGTTAATAATTTATTAGCTAATGAAAAAGAGATATTAGAGGCATTCACAAATATTATTCCAGAGCATGAAATCATTCAAAGTTTTCAAGTTCAAGAGTACCAAAAAAAGGTTGATCTTTTATTAAAATCATATAAAATCAATCTTGATAAAAAACTTTCTGAATTTAATAATCATTTTAAAGGCTTGTTAAAGCAACTACTGAATCAAGTTGAGCAGACATTTGGAAGTCTTAAAGAACTTAATTCTTCCATAAATGCTATGCATGTAAATTATCGTACGGATTTGAAAAATATTTTTACGGCTTCATATAATATGGCAATTGATAATTTAAATAGCAAGAATAATGCTAAAATGATGGAAATTACAACTGAAGAAGTGGATAATAATAATATATCTAATATTAATTTGAATGCTGTATCAGTGGAAAAAAATAAAACAAATCAATATTTTATTCAGGAAAACAATATTATTGAACAGCTGAAAAAAGATAATGCTAATAGAAATCTTTTGGAACTGACAGAACTAAAAGCATCTTGTGATAGTTGTAAAACAAAATTGCAAACTCAAATTATTGAAGCAAAGAATAACTTAAAGGATCAATTAAAAATATCTAAAAAGGATATAAAATTAAAGTATCTGAAAGAAAAAGAAAATACAGAAAATGAATATAAAAAGCAAATTGATTTATTATAGGTGGATTGAATGTATGATTATATAAAAGGTACCATTTCCAAAATTTATGTTAATTATATAGTAATTGAAAATAATGGAATTGGATATATGATTCATACAGCCAATCCTTATTCTTTTATAGTTGGTGAGGAATTAAGTATTTATATTTATACTCATGTAAAAGAAGATGCTTATACTTTATATGGTTTTCGTTTAACTGATGAGAGAGATTTATTTTTAAAACTAATTTCTGTTAATGGCATTGGTCCAAAAATAGCTTTACCGATAATCGCCAAAGGCGATATAGAAGGATTAGTTAATGCTATTGAAAAAGAAGATGTTAAATATTTACAACGTTTCCCAGGAATCGGGGCAAAAGTTAGTGGTATGATTATATTACAACTTCGTGGTAAACTAAATTTGACTATTTCTAGTGATCCAAAACTTGATAATGTGAAAGAAGCTTTAAAATCATTAGGATATAAAAATGATGAATTAAAAAAATTAGATAAATTCTTAATTGAAAATAAGAATTTATCCATTGAAGAATTAGTCAAACAAAGCTTAAAAAGACTTTTTTAAACGGAAAGGGAAATTATGAATCAAGACGATTTATTATTTGAAGAAAGTGAAGCGAGACTTCGTCCACAGATGCTTAATGAATATGTTGGCCAGGAAAATCTAAAAGAGACATTAAACATATTTATCCAAACTGCCAAGAAACGTAATGAGCCTTTGGATCATGTTTTGCTATACGGTCCTCCTGGCCTTGGAAAAACAACATTAGCTAACATTATTGCTAATGAACTTGGGCATTCATTTCGTAGTGTCACTGCTCCTTCAATAACAAGAGTTGGCGATTTAGCAGCTATCCTTTCTAGTTTAGAAGAAGGAGAGGTTTTGTTTATTGATGAAATTCATCGTTTACCAAAAATTGTTGAAGAGGTATTATATTCAGCAATGGAAGACTTTTTTATAAATGTTGTTGTGGGAAAAGATACAACAGCGACAACTATTCGTATTGATTTGCCACCATTCACTTTAATTGGGGCGACAACTAGATGTGGTGATATTGCCAGTCCTTTGCGTGACCGTTTTGGTATTATTAATGAAATTAATTATTACACAGTTAATGAGCTTATTAGTATTATCAAAAGGACTTCAAAAGTATTTAGCTATGATATTAATGATGATGCCGCTAGTGAAATAGCGCGCCGTTCTAGGGGAACCCCACGTGTAGCAAATAGGCTATTTAGACGTGTTCGTGACTTTGCTCAGTTTGCTAATGAAGATAAAGAAATTATTGAACTTGATATTACAAATATTGCTTTAAAGAAATTAGAAATAGATGCAGTAGGTTTAAATGAAACGGATCATAAATTTTTGAAAGCGATTATTGAGAGATTCAAAGGAGGACCAGTTGGTTTGAGTGCCATCGCTTCATCTATTGGTCAAGAAATAACAACCTTGGAAGATGTCTATGAACCATACTTATTACAAGAGGGTTTTATTGTTAGAACTCCAAGAGGAAGAATGGTGACAGATAAAGCATATCTTCATTTAGGAATTAGTAATGGAAGTTAAAGATTTTGATTATGAATTACCAGAGGAGTTAATTGCTCAAAATCCTTTATTAGATCGAAGCAGTTCAAAAATGTTGGTATGTAATAAAGTAACAGGAAAACTTGTTCATAAACATTTTTTTGATATAATCGACTATTTAACTCCTAATGATGTTTTAGTTATGAATGATACAAAGGTTATGCCTTCACGTTTATTTGGTTATAAAACAGATACTAACGCCAAAATAGAGTTATTATTGCTAAAGGAGGTAAGCCCTGATTGTTATGAGGCGCTTGTAAAACCAGCACGCCGTATAAATATTGGGACAGTGATTAATTTTTCAAATATTATGACTGGTCAAATAACTAGCAAATTTGAAGATGGGATTTGTCATATCAAATTTGCATATGAAGGTATTTTTCTAGAAAATTTGGACAAACTAGGGGAAATGCCATTACCTCCATATATTCATGAAAAGCTAAAAGATAACAATAGATATCAAACAATATATGCAAAAGATTATGGGAGTTCTGCTGCACCAACGGCGGGATTACATTTCACTGAGGATTTATTGGCAAAAATAAAAGCCAAAGGAGTGCAAATTGAATATGTCACGTTAAACATTGGTCTTGGGACTTTTAGACCGGTCAGTGTTGATGAAATAACAAAACATCAAATGCATAGTGAACTATTTAAAATGACTGAACAAACTGCAAAAAGATTAAACAAGGCCAAAGAAGATGGTAAACGAATTATTAGTGTAGGTACTACAAGTATGAGGACTCTTGAAGCCATATATACTAAATATAATAAGTTTATTGAAGTAGCAGAAGAGACTAATATTTTTATTTATCCTGGTTATGAGTTTAAAATTGTCGATGCTTTAATAACTAATTTTCATTTACCTAAATCTACTTTAGTAATGTTAGTTAGTGCATTTAGTTCAAGAGAAATTATTTTAAATGCATACAGAGTTGCTATTGATAATAAATATCGTTTTTTTTCATTTGGTGATTCAATGTTTTTATATGATAAATAAAGCAGATTATGGATTCTCATTTTTTAGGAATCTATAATCTCTTTTTTATAGGTAGACATTTTTAATAAAATTAAGTAAAATACTATTGAGGTGATTAAATTTATGAAAGATATTATTTACCAAAAAAGAAAAGAATTAAATATGACACAGAAAGATTTAGCCGATAAATTAAATGTTTCTGATAAGGCCGTGAGTAGATGGGAGACTGGACTAAGTTATCCAGATATAACACTTGTGAAAGATTTATGTAAAGTCTTAAATATTACCATTGAAGATTTATTTAATAATACGCAATCAAACCTTAATGCTGCAAATATCGATAATGAAACGCCAAAAATACCAATAGATGATAGTAAGATAAAAAATAAATTTACCTTATTTTATACAATCAGCCTTACTAGTATGATCTTAGGAATGATTTTATTATTATTTAGTAATATTATTACATTAATTTTTGGATTAATTTTTGTTGCATCTAGTATAGTGTTGCTCATTTATAATATTATTATTTGGAAACAATTTTATAGCGATATGGATATAAATAATAAAGAAAAATATGACCGATATTTTTATACTAGATATAAATGGTTTAGTTTTATATGGTTCATAGTGTTTCTCATTATTCTTGTTTTCACCATTAAAAGAGGTCTTTCTATTCTATTGTTATTATTAATAATTAGTATAGGAACTATAGGTATTGGCAGCTTTATTGCTTTTTTAAAGATTGCTAATCTATGGTTTTCACAAAAATCCCGTAAAGTGATATTTATTTTGTTAATAGTCACTATCATGACTTTGATTACGATTTTGAGTATATATATCATTCTCGCTCTTGTTAATTTGAAAGAAGAACAAATACTAGATTTGCATAGTATTGTTTATATTATTCCTTTTTCAACTTGTTTAGCCACATGTATATATATGTTTTTTTGTAAAAAAGAATATGGAATTAAAAGAAAATAACTCTTTTCCAAAAAGAAGTCTCAGTAAATATTTTATTTACTGAAACTTCTTTTGATAATATAAAATTATTATCAAATTTTTGTTATATATTATTTTAATTGAAAATTATGTATTATTATGCTATAATAATTATATTAAAGAGGATTATATGGTTATTAAATATCAATTAAAAAAGCAAAGTGAGGAATGTCAAGCAAGGGTTGGAATAGTGACAACACCACATGGGAGTTTTGAAACACCTGTGTTTATGGCAGTAGGAACTCAAGGAACAGTAAAGACTTTAGTGAAAGAAGATTTACATGAAATTGGTTCTCAAATTATTCTTGGAAATACATATCATTTATGGAATCAGCCTGGTCATAAGACAGTTGAAAAAGCTGGGGGATTACACAAGTTTATGAACTGGGATCGTTCAATTCTAACAGATTCCGGGGGCTTTCAAGTTTTCAGTTTAGCTAAACTTCGTGATATCCATGAAGAAGGCGTTTATTTTAAACATCATAAAAATGGTGCAAAATTATTTTTATCTCCTGAAATAGCTATTGAAATTCAAAGAAGTTTAGGCAGTGATATTATGATGTGTTTTGATGAATGCCCACCATATCCTTGTAGTTATGAATATATGAAAAATTCTGTTGACAGAACTTTAAGATGGGCAAATAGATGTTTAGATGCAAATAAGGATAATAATTCACAAGGATTGTTTGGTATTATTCAAGGTGGAGAGTACGATGAACTAAGAGTTTATTGTGCTGAGGAATTAGTAAAGATGCCTTTTGATGGCTATTCTATTGGTGGAACTAGTGTTGGCGAACCCAAAGAAATTCAAAATAAAGTTTTAGATTGTGTTGTTCCTGTTTTACCACATGACAAACCTCGTTATTTAATGGGGGTTGGTTCACCTGGAGCAATATTGGATGCCATTGAACGTGGAATTGATATGTTTGATTGTGTTCTTCCAACTAGAATTGCACGACATGGAACGGCTATGACTACAAATGGAAGGGTAATTATTAAGAATAAAGAGTTTGCTGAAGATTTTACTCCTTTAGATAATAAATGTGATTGTTATTGTTGTAAAAATTATACAAGAGCATATTTAAGGCACTTATTCAAAGCAAATGAGTTATTAGGTCATCGTTTGTTGAGCATTCATAATATTCAGTTTTTAGTTAAATTAACTGAAGGTGCAAGAGAAGCAATCAAGAATAATTGTTTTTTAGAATATAAAAGGAAAGTTTATAGTGATTATGGTTTAAATGATAACGGAAAGGACTTTTAATATGAGAAAAAAAATGTATATTATTATTTTATCTTTATTATGTACTTTACTAGTGGGCTGCGAAAATGCTGTTATCCCAAATGAAGAGAAAATAGTTTTGAAAATCGGAGATGATTTTGCTAGTTATATGCCATATGAAGAAATACCATTTTTTGAAATGAATTTTGAAGGAATATTATATACTTGTGAAAATATCAATAAAGATTATTATACAAGTTTTTCTAATAATTCCGATGAACAATTAAGTAAAGTATTGCGTGTTATTTTTGAAAAATATAAAGATAAAATGACAACAGAACTAGTTGAAAAGATTGGCGCGTCTACTACTTATTTAACAAAAGTAGATAATTCTGGTAAGTTATATAATGATAGTGTTGTTCCTGATGATGGTTATGTTTATGAAGAAACAGCTTGGATTGCTCTTGAAAATGGTCTGAAAATGACAATAGACTATCGTCGTTTTGAATATAATGGCGAGACATATTATACATGGAGAACAAAGTTTCCATTAACAATGTTTCTATATTATCCATTAATGGTTATTAATGAAGATGATACTTCCAAATTATTGATTATTAGTTTGCCATTAAACGTTAATGCAAAGATTACACCCGATTTAGAATTGAAATCGCTTATTCGTGGCAAAACATATCTTTACGATCCCGAGAAAACATCTAGTTTAATTAATTATAGTTTTAACTATTTAGATAAATTTGATACTCTTGATGCCAAAAAAGCTTATGTAAGGCAGTACTATGTTGATGACATGGGTGGTCAGGTTCAAGAAGATGGAACTATTGAATATGTTTATTTAGGCTATAAATTCAAAATTGTTCTTGATGATTTGTCTTTTAAAATGCATTATTTAGGTAAGGCTGAGTAATATGTCAGTAAACAGATATAAGCATAATCTAGATTGTTCTTATACCTTAGGAGCTACATTGACACTAGAATTATTAAAATATAAACATCACTATGTCAAACGGATTTTTATTCAATCACAAACTATTGATAGTGATGGAATAAGACGAATATATGATGAATGTAGCAAATATTGTATCCCAATTGAACAAAACGATAAAGCCTTTAATGTTCTATCCCAAAAAGAAAATTGTTATGTCATTGGTGAATTTTCAAAATATTCAACAAAAATAAACAATCAAACAAATCAAATTGTATTAGTTAATCCTAGTAATGCTGGCAACTTAGGGACAATCATTCGTACAATGGCGGGATTTAATATTTTAGATTTAGCAATTATTAAGCCAGGAACGGATATCTTTGATCCTAAAGTCATTCGTTCTTCAATGGGATCTATTTTTCATATTAATTTTCAGTACTATGATTCTTTTGAAGAATACTTAAAAGAAAATAGTAATTTGAATTTATATCCATTTATGTTAAAGGGAAAAAAGAGTATTGAAAATATTGAATTCAAAAAACCATGTGCTCTTGTTTTTGGAAATGAAGCTACAGGATTAGTTGATGAATTTTTGAACGTTGGGAATACAGTAGTAATAAATCACTCTAATTTAATTGATAGTTTGAATTTACCCATTGCTGCAAGTATTGCAATGTATGAAATGAATAAATATATTAGCAAATAAACTTACTTATTAAGAGAACATCAATAATAGATTAGTCAATTATTGATGTTTTTTTATTTATAAGGAAAGTTCATTTTTAGAAAGAAGTAAAAAGAAGTAAAAAACTAATCACTTATAATAAGTGATTAGTCCAAGGAATGGCAAAAAAGAATAAAGGATTAATATCCTTTAAACTATATTTAAATTTGC
>JAVBLL010000033.1:0-3140 GCA_031553555.1 Bacilli bacterium | reverse complement strand
TAACCTTAGTCAACTTTTCTGTTGCTTGTTTCAAATAATCAAGATTAAGTTTAGGGTCATACTTAGTTCCAGCTAAAGCATATTGGAATGCTTCTGTACATGGTTGACTTGTTCCACCTGATAATGGTGATAAGGCTGTATCTATAATATCAATTCCAGCTTCAATTGCTCTTCTATATGCCATCTCTGCTATTCCACCAGTACAATGTCCATGAAGTTCTATTGGAAGTTTTGTATTAGCCTTAAGTTTTGATACTAATTGGTATGCATCTTCTGGTAAGATTACTCCTGCCATATCTTTTATACATAATGAATCAGCACCCATTTTTTCAATTTCTTTAGCTAACTCAACAAAGTATTCAACTGTATGTACAGGGCTTGTTGTATAACTTAAAGCTATCTGGCAATGTCCACCATATTTCTTTGTGGCATCAACAGCGCTCTTTAAATTACGAATATCATTTAACGCATCAAATACTCTGATAATATCAATACCATTTTCTAGTGATTTCTGAACAAACTTCTCAACAACATCGTCGGCATAGTGTTTATATCCCAAAATGTTTTGGCCACGAAATAACATCTGTAGTTTTGTCTTCTTGCATTTTGATTTGATAAGACGCAATCTTTCCCATGGATCTTCATTCAAGAAACTAATACATGCATCGAATGTTGCTCCACCCCATACTTCTAGGGCATGGTATCCAACTTTATCAAGTTCTTCTAAAGCAAGGCATACTTCTTCAGTTGTCATCCTTGTTGCAAATAATGACTGGTGACCATCTCTTAAGGCAGTTTCAACTACTTTTACTCCCATAATACTCCTCCTATATTCCAGCCACCATGGAAGGTGTGGCTATTAATATTTGTTTATTTTATGTTTACTTTTAAAAAGCAAAAATCATTACTATTGTATCATTTTTTTCATTTTTTTGCAAGAGTTAACTTTTGCTTTTAACAATTTTGTATTTAGATAAAGTTTATTGAAAAATCTTTGTTTCATTTATTTAATGATTTTTTCCTATATATTTCAACTAAATATTATCAATAATACTTTTGTAATTCAAATATTTTTATAAATAAAAAGTCCCTTGAAATTATATTCAAAGAACTTTTAATATAAACTATTTTAACGCTTGTGAAACCGCAACAGCTACTGCAACAGTTGCTCCAACCATTGGATTATTACCCATACCAATAAGTCCCATCATTTCAACATGGGCAGGAACAGATGAGCTACCAGCAAACTGTGCATCAGAATGCATTCTTCCCATTGTATCAGTCATACCATATGATGCAGGTCCAGCTGCCATATTATCTGGATGAAGGGTTCTTCCAGTTCCACCACCTGATGCTACTGAAAAGTATTTTTTGTTTTGTTCTGTACATTCTTTTTTATATGTTCCAGCAACTGGATGTTGGAATCTTGTAGGATTTGTTGAGTTACCTGTAATCGATACATCTACACCTTCAAGATGCATTATAGCTACACCTTCACGAACATCATCAGCACCATAGCACTTTACTTTAGCGCGATCACCTTCTGAATATGCTGTTGTGCTAACTACTTTTACGATACCTGTATTATAATCAAAAGCTGTTTCAACATGTGTGAATCCATTAATACGTGAAATTATTTTAGCAGCATCTTTTCCTAATCCATTAAGAATTACTCTAAGTGGATCTTTTCTAACTTTATTAGCTGTTTTAGCAATTCCAATTGCACCTTCTGCTGCTGCAAATGATTCATGACCTGCAAGGAATGCAAAACATTTTGTTGACTCTGTTAATAACATCGCTCCTAAATTACCATGTCCTAGGCCAACTTTACGGTCATCAGCAACGCTTCCTGGAATACAAAATGATTGTAAACCCACACCAATCCATTTTGCGGCATCAGCGGCATTTTTAGCTTTGTTTTTTATTGCTAAAGCAGCGCCTACTACATAAGCCCATGCAGCATTTTCAAAACAAATTGGTTGAATTTCTTTAGTAATATTATAAGCATCAACACCAGCTTTATCACAAATCGCTTTTGCCTCTTCAATAGAAGCAATGCCATTATCATTTAAACATTTATTAATTTGATTTATTCTTCTCTCATAACTTTCAAATAATGCCATGACTAATACCTCCTATTCTTGACGAGGATCAATATATTTTGATCCTTCAGCAAAACGTCCATAAGTACCTTTAGATTTTTCTAAAGCTTCTTCGGCTTTAATGCCTTTTTTCAAAAAGTCCATAAATTTACCCATGCTTAAATATTCATAACCAATGATTTCACTGTTTTTATCTAAAGCTATTTTTGTAATATAACCTTCAGTCAATTCAAGATATCTTGGTCCTTTTTCTTTAGTACTATAAATTGTACCTACTTGGCTTCTTAAGCCCTTCCCTAAATCTTCTAAGCCAGCACCAATTGGTAGACCATCTTCAGAAAATGCTGATTGAGTACGACCATAAATGATTTGGAGAAAAAGTTCTCTCATAGCTGTGTTAATAGCATCGCAAACAAGATCTGTGTTTACTGCTTCAAGAAGAGTCTTACCCACAATTGCCTCGCCTGCCATAGCAGCAGAATGCGTCATTCCTGAGCAACCTAATGTTTCAATTAATGCTTCTTCAATTATTCCCTTTTTAACATTCAATGTTAACTTACATGCGCCTTGTTGTGGAGCACACCATCCAACACCATGAGTCAGTCCAGAAATGTCTTTAATTTCTTTGGAATATGTCCATTTCCCTTCTTGAGGAATAGGAGCACACCCATGACTAGCACCAATGGCAACCTTACACATTTGTTTGATTTGTTCTGACATTGTTCTACTTCCTTTATTATTAAATTTTTTTGTTAGTATATAAAATGCAAACGATTTTTATACGACGTTTATATATTACCATAATAAACTTAATTTTTCAATTATAAAATGCTTACATAAATAATAATAAATATTTTTATTAATCAATTAAAAAAACAATATTATTGTTTATAAATAATATTGGGGCTGTATAAATTTATACTGAAAAATAGGGCTGTCAAAAATTATACTGACATCAGCATAGTTTTTGACAGCCCCTTTATATATAAATAATAAATGTCCTTATGCTATAATATAATCGCCAGATTAATAACAGAT
>JAVBLL010000029.1:0-2942 GCA_031553555.1 Bacilli bacterium | reverse complement strand
GCAAGGACTTACAACAAGTAATAAAAACAGATAAGTATACAAGGTATCCATTTTGTATATTTATCTGTTTTTATTTATACTTTTACCTTAAGTTAGTGACATTACACATAGCGTCTTAAGTCTTTTATATACTTAAATCACTTAAGGAGTGATAAGTATATGAAATATGAGGTAAACGAGATATTTGAAAATGAAACTGATCTACAAAGTATAATTATAAATTTAATAATTAATAAAGAAAAAAATTTAGAAAGGGAAGAAAATGAAAGAAGAGAAAAAAGAAGAATTTATTAATGAAGTTATAAAATTGGTTGAAGGACGATTACTAATAAGTAGTCGCATTAAAGAGAGATTAAAAGAAATGGGATTTATAGATGGCAAAATCAAATATAGTGAACGAGATAAAATCATAACAGGTCAAATCAAATATGATTATCTAGGATTTGATATTGCCATAGGAGTTACTACACGAGATCGTGGTGGAATGAAAATAATAATGGGATATAATTTTAATTAAAGATAGGAGGGATTATTATGTTTTTAGCACAAACATATAGAGCTGGAATCTATTGTCGCTTGTCATCTGATGATGGTGCGCATAATGCAACTGGAGAATCTATGGATTCTTCGAGCATACAAACTCAAAAATTAATGCTTGAAAACTATTGTAAAGAACAAGGATTCCAAATTTATGATACTTATGTAGATGATGGATACACGGGTTTAAATTTCGATCGACCATCATTTCAAAGACTACTTAATGATATTGATAATAAAAAAATAAATCTTGTTATTACTAAAGATTTATCACGTTTGGGAAGAGATTATCTGCAAACTGGATATTATACAGAAATATACTTTCAAACTAGAAAAATACGCTACATTGCTCTTAATGATAATGTTGATACTGATAAAGGAGAAAGTGATATTGCTCCTTTTAGAAATATCCTTAATGATATGTTTAGTAAGGATTTATCTAGAAAAATCAAAACCGCTAAAAGACAAAAAGCTTTGCAGGGACTGTATCTATCAGGTCAAACTCCATATGGTTATAAGCAAAATCCCAATAATAAAAACCAACTAGTAATAGATGAAGAAGCAGCTATTACTGTTAGAAGAATATATCAGCTTGCATTAGAAGGTAAAGGAATTGCTGCTATCAGGAAAATCCTTTCTAAAGAAGAAGTCATTACCCCTTCTGTACATAAACTAAATAATGGAGATACTAGATTTGAAAAGTATATAAACAAAACAAATTGGTGTTCATATTCAGTAAACAATATTTTAAAGAATATAGTTTATATGGGCGATATGGAAAACCGTAAGTATGAAGTTGAAAATTATAAAACTAAAAAAATAACTAAAGTCCCTTTAGAAAAACATATTATAGTTAAAGATACTCATGAAGCCATTATAACAAGAGAAGATTTTCAAAGAGTTCAAGAGTTGCTTGCTGCAAAAAGGCGATTAAGTAATAAGACCCATGACAATATTTTTAAAAGTATTGTATTTTGTGGTGTATGTGGTCATCGTTTATGCTTTGCTTCTACTACCAGAAAAAGAGTAAGTGGTAAGATAGTAGAAGAACAACTATACAAATGCATTCATCACTTTACAAATCCTGAAGAATGCCCTAATTATATTTTTATCGGTTATGACAATCTTAAAAATGTTGTGACTGAAAGAATACAAAAGTATATGAATATGGTGCGTGATGAGAAACTATTCCAAAGTTATTGTCAAAAAACAAAATCAAATGATCAATCAGTTAAAAACAAAGAAGAAAAAATCAAAATTGAAAAACGATTAGGTAGTTTAATTAAGTTAACGTCTAAAATCTATAATGATAATATTGAGGGATTAATTGATGATAGTACTTGTCAGGAATTATTGAAGCAGCATCAGCAAGAACAAAAATCATTAAATATCAAGTTGAATGAAATAAATAAGCTTCTTGAAAGTGAAAAAGATGAAGAAAAGAACATTGAACTTTTAAGAAAAAAATTTAATGAGTTTATGGGCTTTAAAGAATTAACTATTGAAATGGTTAATGCACTTATAAAGAAAATAGTTATTGAACCCGCTAAAAAAATAGATGGGGTAAAATCACAAGTTATAAATATACAATTTAGATTTGCACAAATTGAATTATAAAAAATTAAACTATCCATTTGGATAGTTTTACTTTTATTTCTATATAAAATGTGGTATAATATTTTTATCAAAAATATTATAAGGGGTAGAAAAAAATGGCAACTAAACAAAAATTTTATGCTGTAAAAAAAGGTATCCAGACAGGTGTTTTTCTCTCATGGAATGAATGTCAAGAAGCAATAAAAGGTTTTTCCTCGCCAGAATTTAAATCTTTTGAATCTGAGGCAGAAGCGTTAGCTTTTATAAATGATGAAGATATAGTTCTTAAAAATGATATAAATCCTAGAATTCAAAATGGTGAAGTTGTTGCTTTTACTGATGGGAGCTTTGATGAAAAAAGAGAAATGTATAGTTCGGGAGTTTGCATTTTTGCTCCTAATAATATTTATCAAGAACTTAGTAGTAATGGTAATAACAAAAAGTATATTGATCTCCGCAATGTTGCGGGTGAAATAATTGCTGTTTTTAATGCTGTTGATTGGGCATGGAAGAATGGTTTTGATACTATAACAATTTTTCATGACTATGAGGGGATAAATAAATGGGCCACAGGTGAATGGAAAGCAAACAAAAATTTATCATTATTTTATAAGAAATATATAGATGAAAAAAAAGATGTAATAAACGTGAAATTTGTTAAGGTTAGTTGAATCATAGTCAATATAAAAGACATAAAAAGATAAGAGTACTATAAATTGTTAAAATATAAAATTTCTTTATTATTAGGAGATAACCCACCATTATGAGAGTGAGGTCTTTTTTTGTTATAAAAACCTTCAATATATTTA
>JAVBLL010000030.1:0-9147 GCA_031553555.1 Bacilli bacterium | reverse complement strand
AGTATCCTTAAGTACCAAGTACCTGGGGGAATGTTATCAAATTTAATGAGCCAGTTAAAACAACAAAATGCAATGGATAGATATGAAGAAGTTTTAAATGAAGTACCAAAAGTAAGAAAAGAATTAGGATATCCTCCCCTAGTAACCCCATTATCGCAAATGGTAGGAACTCAAGCGGTAATGAATGTTATCAACGGTGAAAGATATAAGATGGTACCAAAAGAAATCAAAGAATATTTACATGGTTTTTATGGTAAAAGTCCAGCTCTAGTTGATGAAAAAATCAGAAAGCAAATAATAGGTGATGATGAAGTAATAACATATCGCCCAGCTGATAAGATTGAACCTCAATTTGAGTCATTAAAAGAGAAATACAAAGACTTAGTTAAAAGTGATGAAGATGTTCTTACATGTGCTTTATTTGAAGCCAAAGCAGTCAAGTTCTTGACTGAAAGAGATAGAACCGATGAAATCATTGAAATTAATTTATATATAGGATAGGTGATGAAATGTTTTTTTTAGAAGTGAAGAATCAAGATATGAATATTTTAGATGGCTTATTGTTTTCTATTATTGCGATACTTATAGTTTTTGCGATTTTAGCCTTTTTAGTATTAGTGCTTTGGGCTATGTCTAAAATTAATTTCAAAGAAGAACCAGTTCTAGCAACTAATACTGGTGGTTTTATTGAAGAAAAGAAATTATCAATTGATGATATTCAAGATGAAGATATGATGGTAGCAGCTTTGATTGCTACAGCTGATTATGTTGAAGAGACCAAAAACAAAGATGTCAGGGTGACATCAATCAAAGAGATTAAGTAAGGGAGAAATAAAATGAAAATTTATAAAGTTAAAGTGAATGGCAAAGTTTATGAAGTTGAATTGGAAAGTGTAACCGAAACAAGCGGATCTATTCAAACGCCTGTAAAAACTGCATCTGCTGGAAGTGGAACTGGTGTTGAGGTCAAAGCCCCTGTTGCTGGAACTATATTGGAAGTAAAAGTACAAGTGGGACAACAAATAAAAAGAGGTCAAGTTATTGCTATTCTTGAAGCTATGAAACTAGAAAACGAAGTTGTTTCTACAGCGGATGGTATTGTTAAACAAGTAGCAGTTAGTAAAGGTCAAGTGGTAGTTAATCAACAATTATTAATTGTTGTTGGGTAATTATTATGATTTGGAATATCATAAAAGATTTTTTTGAATCAATGGGTCTAACCAATTTCTTTAATGGAGATTATTGGTTTGTCAGCTTACTTACTATAATAGGATATGTTTGTTTAGCTGTGGCCTTGTTGTTTAAGAAAAATTCAAAAGCTTTTAAAATTATTTGGGGAGTTATTGCTATTGTTTTCTTAATACTTAGCATTGTTTTTGGTTTTGTTTTCTATGATGGCGAAGGATATTGGAAAAATTTGATTATGCTTGGAATAGCTTGTTTATTACTTTATTTGGCTATTTTCAAAGGGGCTGAGCCATATCTATTAATTCCTATTGCTTTTGGAGTTTTACTAGTGAACCTTCCTGGGCAATGGATTCATACAGATCCTGTTACTGAAGAATCAGGACTGTTAGGATTTTTATATCTAGGTGTAAAAACGGGAATATATCCATGTTTAATATTCTTAGGAATTGGGGCAACTACTGACTTTGGGCCATTAATTGCTAAACCTAGTAGTATGTTACTTGGAGCAGCAGCGCAAGTCGGAATCTTTATTACTTTTGTTGGCGCTTTAGCTTTAGGGTTCACAGGACCAGAGGCAGCATCAATTGGTATTATTGGTGGTGCTGACGGACCAACTGCAATTTATACTACTAAAACTTTAGCACATAATTTATTACCAGCAATTTCTATTGCTGCTTATAGTTATATGGCATTAGTTCCCTTTATTCAACCACCAATTATTCGTTTACTTACAACAAAACAAGAACGTTTAATTAGAATGGATGACATCCGTCAAGTTAAAAAAGTTGAAAAAATTCTTTTCCCAATAGTTGTTACTTTAATCGTTGTTTTACTTATACCATCATGTGCACCACTTATAGGTATGCTTATGTTTGGTAATTTGATTAAAGAATCTGGTGTAGTACCAAAACTTGTTGAAACAGCAAGCAATTCTTTATTATATATCGTTACTATATTACTAGGCATGTGTGTTGGTGCAACAGCTTCTGCTGATAAATTCTTAACTGTCGAAACATTAATGATTTTTGGTTTAGGAATTGTTGCCTTCGCTACCGCAACGGCTGCTGGAGTTTTAATTGGTAAATTAATGAAAGTTATAACAAAAGGCAAGATTAATCCAATGATTGGAGCAGCTGGTGTATCAGCTGTACCTATGGCTGCTCGTGTAGTTCATAAAGAAGGTATGAGAGCTGACCCTACAAACTTCTTGTTAATGAGTGCAATGGGACCTAATGTTGCCGGAGTAATTGGTTCGGCTGTTGCAGCTGGACTATTAATAAATATGTTTTTAGTTAAATAACTTACATGAAGAAAATAACAACAAAACAACTAGTACTGGATGCCTTCATGTTATCCTTACTAGTTGTTTCTGCTTATATTGCTATTCCTACTGCAAATATTGCGTTCACTTTGCAAATATTAATCATAATGATTATTCTTTTATTACTTCCCTTTTTAGATAGTTTAATAATATTAATAGTATATTTGGTGATAGGAGTAATTGGCCTCCCAGTGTTTTCTGGAGGAACATCCTCAATTACGCCAACTTTTGGGTTTGTAATTGGTTTTATTATAGCAACTATCTTTGTATTTCTTTTTAAAAAGTTAATCAAAACAAAAAAACCGCTCATTAATAATATCATTTACTCTATAATAGCCCTAATTGTAATATATTGTTTTGGTGTTTTATTTTTCATGTTTTATATGGATGTAACTTTCCTTTCTGCCATCACAATATGTGTTGTGCCTTATATTGCATTTGATATAGCAAAATGCATTATAGCCGCAATTACAAGCCTTAAACTTGAAAAAATAATAAGCTCAGACGACGATAAAGAATAGGAGCATATTATTATGAATTATAATAAATATAAACTAATTCATTACGACACGATTACCTCAACTAACAGCTATCTAAAAGAAAACTATAACAAAATAGATGAATTTACAGTAATAAGTTGTGATTTTCAAACCGAGGGAAAAGGAAGAAGTGGCCACATATGGCTAAGTGATAAATCTGAAAATATAATGATGTCGATTCTTTTGAAATCTAATATTGATATATCTAATATTGGACTACTACCCCTTATGACAGGAGTTGCTGTATATAATGTTATACAAAAATATATCACTAAAGATAACCAAGACAATATTGATATATCAATTAAATGGCCAAATGATATTTTAATTAATAATCATAAAATTGCAGGTATATTACTAGAGTCAATAATTACTGAGAGTGTTGAAGCTTTAATTATTGGAATTGGCATTAATGTCAATCAAATAAAATTCTCAGAAGATTTGATAAACAAAGCAACTTCATTAACCAAAGAATTTAATCATTCATTTGATATAAAAATATTAAAAAAACAAATGATCGAAGAATTTGATAATTTATATAATATGTTTATAGAAAATAATTTTAATTTTCTTGAAGTATGTCGTCAAAACAATTATTTACTTCATAAAACGATTACTTACAAAAATAATGAATATATTGTAATTGATATCAATGATTTAGGCTGTTTGGTTTTAAAAAGCGAAACGGAAGTTATAGAGATAAACTCAGGAGAAATTACTTTAAGTAATATGTATAATAATTAATTATAAAATGTTTTTTTGCCAAGTATTATTACTTGGCTTTTCTTTTTAAAAAAATATCTTTTACATATTGTGTTTAAAGTATATAAATATTGCAAAAACTAATAAATAATGGTAAAATATATTAACATAAAAATAGAGGTAATTATGAAGAAATGGGACTATTTAATAATTAGTATTGTTGGATTGATTATTTTAGTTTTTTTTATTGTTTTTTATCTCCCATATCGAAACATCGATTTAGAAAATGCTAAAGTGATGATTATGATTAATAATCAAATTATTGAAGAACTTGATTTAGATGAAAATAAAGAATATGATTATGTTATAAAAGCAAGTAAAAATAGTGATATATTAATTTATAAAAATGAAAGTTTATTAAAGACAATAACAAACACAAAAAACATTGAAATTGATAATAACTTTATGATTAAAGGATATGAAATAAAAATGACAAATGCCAACTGCAAACACCATGATTGTATGCATATGGTTATAAACAACCAATCAACTTTACCGATTGTTTGCACAAATGGGATTATTATCAAAGTCATAAATAATAGCGATATTGATATTATCGTATAGGAGTAAATATGAGTTTAATTGAAATAAAAGATGTCTATTATCGTTATAATAAAGAAAATAGAGCAGTAAATGGAGTTAGTCTTAATATTGAAAAAGGTGAATATGTTTGTATTCTTGGACATAATGGCAGTGGTAAATCAACCCTTGCAAAACTTATTGCAGGATTACTTAAAGCAAGGCGTGGAACCATTAAAATAAATGATATTATTTTAAGCGAAGAAACGATTGATGATTTACGTCACATGATTGGAATTGTCTTTCAAAATCCAGATAGCCAGTTTGTAGGTGTAACGGTAATTGACGATATGGCTTTTGGTTTAGAAAATCGTAATATTGAAAAAGATAAAATGCTTGAATTAATTGATGAATATTCTAAAAAAGTTTCTATGCATAATTTTTTAGACCGTAACCCGGAACAACTTAGTGGCGGTGAAAAACAACGTGTAGCTATAGCGGGTATTTTAGCAATGAATCCTGAGTTGATTATATTTGACGAAGCAACATCAATGCTTGATCCTCAAGGAATTAGAGAAGTAATGGAAGTTGTTAAAACATTAAAAAAAGAAAAAACGATTATTTCAATAACTCACAATTTAAATGAGGCCCAATTAGCAGATAGAGTTCTCGTTATGAATAATGGTGTTATTGTTATGGATGGCACCCCAGAGGACGTTTTTAATAATGTTGATTTATTAAAAGAAAGCAATCTTGATATTTTAGATAGTATGAAAATTATTGAAAAAATTAATAACAGCAATATAAATAACAAAGAAAGGATAATAAATGCTTTATGGGAATTAACCTATCAGAAGTAAGCTTTGCTTACTATGTCCCCAAAAGTCGTAAGCAAACAGTTGAGTTTACTTTAAAAAACATAAATTTAAATATAAACTCTCAAGATGAGTTTATTGCACTAGTGGGTCATACTGGTAGTGGTAAATCAACTTTAGTCCAGCTATTTAATGCTTTATTATTCCCTACTTCAGGGGTAATAATAATAGATGATAATAATAAAAAATATAATATAACAAAAAATTTTCCAAAAGATGAACAAAGTCGAAAATATCGAAAAGTCCTAGCAAGTTCTTTTAAACCGAGGTTTAAACTTCATCCTATTCGTAAACATACAGGTTTAGTTTTTCAGTTTCCAGAATATCAAATATTTGAAGAAACTGTTTTAAAAGATATTAGTTTTGGTCCAAAGAACTTTCATCATAATCCTGAAACGATAAAAGAAAAAGTAGAAGAAATTGCCAATCTTATGGGAATTACTGATTTACTTGATAAAAGTCCATTTGCTTTAAGTGGTGGACAAATGCGTAAGGTTGCCATTGCTGGAATATTAGCATCTGACCCAGATATTTTAGTGCTTGATGAACCAACAGTAGGTCTAGATCCATTAGCTAAAAAAGACTTATTAAATTTACTTGAGAAACTTAATAAAGAATTTCATAAATCAATTATTATTATTACTCATGATATGGATGTCGTCGCTGAATATGCCAAAAGGGTTATTGTTCTAAGGCATGGTGTTTTAGAATATGATGGACCTAAAACCGAACTTTTTCAAAAACAGGATATTATTGAAAAATGTCATTTAGGATATCCAACAATTATGACCTTACTTAGAGATTTAAATAACAAACTTAATTTAGGTTTAAATGAATATCAATATAATATTGATGAAGCCTTTTTGGAAATAAAGAAAAAGGCAGGTGAAGAAAATGAATAAAATTGTTTTTGGGCAGTATTATAATGTTGATTCATGGATTCACCGTCTTGACCCTAGAACTAAACTAATAGTTTTGTTTGCGATGATGATTGGCATTTTTCTAATAAAAAATGTTTATGTTTTGTTAGGGTGTATTTTATTTATATTTATTATTGTTTTGAGTTCAAGAATTCCAATTAAAAAATTTCTAAATAGTTTTAAAATGATTGCCATGCTTTTAGTTTTCTCAATGTTTTTTCAAGTTGCTTTTAATAATCAAGGGAATATTGTAACTATAGGTAATATTACTTTAGATCAACAGTTTGATTTTACAATTTTAAGTTTGATATTAATAATTGCCATTTTGTTTTTATATTTTTTCAGTGGTAGATATATTAAAAAATATCGTGTAATTTCGTTTATTATTTGTTTAATTTTAATTTTCTACATTCAAACCATTATTCATATCACTCCATCAATTGCAAAGTATAACATTGCTCTTCACGAAGAAGCGGTTATTTCATCAGCTAGAATACTGCTTAGAATGATGAATCTACTAAGTTTATCAGCCCTCCTTACTTTAACAACTAAACCAACAGATTTAAATAATGGTATCGAGGGATTATTTGCACCATTTAAGTTTATGAGAAAATCAATTAGTATAATGGCGACGATGATATCAATAGCCTTACGTTCAATTCCCACTTTATTATTAGAATCACAAAAAATCTTAAAGGCACAAGCTTCAAGAGGCGTTGATTTTAATGAAGGGAAACTAAAAAATAAAATAGTTCAAATAATTTCTTTATTAGTGCCCATGTTTGTCATTGCATATAATCGTTCTATGGAACTAGCATTTGCTATGGAAGCCAGAGGATATATCCCTGGGGCTCCAAGAACAACTATCCATATTCTAAAATATAGATGGGTGGATTATGTATCTTATATTTTTGTCTTAACTTTTATTGGGGCAATTATAACCGCCAAAATTATGTGGGGTATCTAAATATGCGTTATAAGGCAACTGTTATGTATGATGGTACTAAATATTGTGGTTTTCAAATACAAGAAAATGTTTCAACAATCCAAGAAGAAATTGAGAAAGTTTTGTACATTATTACTAAAACAACTACTAAAATATATCCAGCAGGAAGAACAGATACTGGTGTTCATGCATATGGTCAAGTATTTCATTTTAATGCGGATATTGTCATGACAGAATGGAATATGCAAAACGCTATTAATTCAAGACTTCCAAAAGATATTTATATATCAAAAATAGAACATGTATCTGATGATTTTCATGCACGATATTCTGCAAAAACTAAAGAATATTTATATGTCATTGATATTGGAGAATATAATCCTATATATATTAATTACAAATACTATTATCGCCATAAACTTGATTTTTCCTTAATGGAAGAAGCTGCTAGAATTTTCATTGGTGAACATGATTTCAAGTCATTCACAAAAAATCATAAACTTGAAAATACCACTAGAATAATTGAAGATATTCGTTTCGAACAAACTGGCACTGAACTTAGAATTACTTTTATAGGAAATGGCTTTTTGCATAATATGATTAGAATTATAATTGCTATGTTAATTGAGGTTGGTAATAACAACAAAACAAAAGAGCAACTAGAGGAAATATTAAAAGCCAAAGATAGAAAACTTGCTCCAAAACTTGCTCCTGCAAATGGACTTTATTTAGTATATATTAATTATTAAAAATTATAAAAAGGGTACTAAACCTTCATTAGGTTATAATACTCTTTTTTATTTTAATATTACCAAATTTTTTTAATAAAAATATATGGAGATTATTTTTTATAATATATGGCAATAATAATATTAATAGTTAGCGTAATTTTTGGAATAAAAAAATAAAAAAATTTTTATAAAATAAATGAATGAAAAACAAATAAATTAATATACTGTAAGGAATGGACATGCATATTAATATATATCAATAATTATAAATAGTTATTGATGTTAAGTAAGGAGTTTTATTTATGATAAAAAAAGTTTTTTATGTAGAAAAAGATAGATTTATACAATATAAATACAGAAAATTAATAAATAGTAAAATTAATCTCTTCAACAAAACCTCTAATATTATTTTAACTGAATATGAATTTACTATTTTATTAAAAGAAAAGCGGCTTATCTTAAAAAAGCCAAAGAAAAATGAGTTTATTAATTTGGAGGTATCATAATGACAAGAATTGAAAAATATTTTAAAGAAATAAAAGAAATGGGATTATATGATTTTTATCTTATAGAAAGTAATGGAAAATATAAAGTTTATATAAAATTATATAATTCTGATGGTCAATATATTGGAGATAGAATTTGGGGAACTTATGAAGATATCCAAGAAGTGATAGTTTTATGTGAAAATACCGAAAAAAATTACAATTACTTAAATGCATTTAAGAGTAAACCTGAATTCATTCAATTATCTTTTTCATTAGATGAACTAGACGAATCTAGTAATAGCAATTAATTTTTATATTTTTTAAAAAAGAAGCATAACATTATATTATATCATACTTTATTCGATTTTCATCTGTCAACTTTTGACAGATGTTTTTTTATATCTCCGTGTTATACTTAAGGTGTATTATTTAATACAGGGCCCGTATTAGATATCACAATAAACGAAGAACTGAAAGTTCATTAATGAAGGAGGCGAATATGAAAAATATTGAATAATAGTATCAATGATAGTCATAACAATTGGCTTCTTTATATCAACTATTACTTTCTTAAATATATAAAGAATGCAAAATCAAAAAAACTACCATCAATTATAAAACTGTCAAACATAATAATTCTTTATATTGAAGAAGCAGAAAAATTTATTAATTATATTAGTAATTAAAAAAGACATAATTATTAAATAGACTAGTAACTGAATCATAGTCAATATAAAAGACATAAAAAGATAAGAGTACTATAAATTGTTAAAATATAAAATTTCTTTATTATTAGGAGATAACCCACCATTATGAGAGTGAGGTCTTTTTTTGTTATAAAAACCTTCAATATATTTA
>JAVBLL010000009.1:0-128892 GCA_031553555.1 Bacilli bacterium | reverse complement strand
CAATGTCACTAACTTAAGGAATTGACAAATATAATATTTTATGATTTAGATAGAATTCACTATTATGTTATAATAATATTAAGAAGGGAGCATAACTGTATGAAACAACACCCACTAAAATATCTAGAAGATTATTTATCAGAAATAGATAGTACATATTTAGAAGATATAAAAGGAGACCAAAAACAATCATTCACAAGAAAAAGAAAAATAACATTAAAACAACTATTCTTACAAATGTTATCCAATAGAGGACTGTCACAAAAAAAAGAAATTATGCATTTTTATAATTCACTAAATACTAACATAACTACATCGTCAATAGCATTCTATAAAGCAAGAATGAAAATAGATCCACTAGCAATTCTAAAAATACAGCAAGATTATATATCTGATATTTACTATTATGAAAAACAAAGTTTAAAAAGTTTGAAAGGTTATTATATAATGGCAGTAGATGGAAGTGATATAGTCCTTCCAACAAGTAATGAAAATGAATTGATATTTGGTAAAAACGCACATGCTAAAACAGAGATTCAAGCAGTTAGTGGAAAACTATCGCTTCTATATGATTGTTTAAATAAAATTATACTTGATACTAAAATTGGAAGATTCAGACATAGTGAACTAGACTTGGCAAGTAAGCATTTAGAATCTAAAAATGAAATATTATCAAAACGTGATAAAACAATTGTAATATTTGATAGGAATTATTTTTCATATTCTTTTGTCACTCAAATGATAGATAATAATCAAAAATTTATAATAAGATTAACTGATAAAATATTAAGATCATATGTAGAGCAAACAAAGATTGGTGAAGATAAAACATACGAAATAAACCGCAACACACATCAAACAGCAAAATACATTAAAGATAAAGTTCTAAGATATAAACTTCTTAGTGGATATTATAAATTAAGAATTTGTAGGTTTATTGTAGGAGAAAATCTGATAGAAACGCTAGTTACCAATATTCCAGAAAATGAATTTAATATAGATGAATTAAAATATTTATATCATTTAAGATGGAATATAGAGACAGCATATAATACATTAAAGCAAAGAATGAAATTTGAAGAGTTTAGTGGAAAAAGAGAAAGATTGATTAGACAAGATATTTATTGTAGTATATGGGTTTATAACATAATTATGCTACTTGCCAATGAAATAGAAATTGATGAAAGAAGATATAAACATGAAATGAGCATTAACGTTAACATGGCGATAGGAATATTTAAAGAATATTTTATAAAAATAATATTATCAAAAGACAAGAAAGAACTAATAGAGGAAATGAAAAAACTGATGAAACGGTTCATTGTACCAATAAGACCATTTAGACAGTTTAAAAGAAAAACAGTTATTAATAATTCTAGGGTGTCATATAGATATAGCTATTAATATTTAAAAAATATAATATATTAACAGTTTTTTAGTGCGCCTTAAATGCAAGGACTTACAACAAGTAATAAAAACAGATAAGTATACAAGGTATCCATTTTGTATATTTATCTGTTTTTATTTATACTTTTACCTTAAGTTAGTGACATTACTACACGACTCATAAGTTACATTTAAACCTTCTTGGTGCGCTTGAACAATGTTGCTGCCGCCCAAAACCACTAATAAAAGTGTAAGAAAAATAAAACAAAAACTAGTTTGCATTAAAATTTTTTTCATTGAATCTCCTCCTTTAAAATTATTATAACTAAAAAAGATAGCGATTTCAATATAATTTGCAAATTTATTTTTGATTTTTATGATACCATTTGTTTAATTAGATTAAAATAAAAAGCATATCGCAATCAAAAAATGATTGAAATATGCTTTTTTACTTTTACATACCTGTAATACCAGTACGTTCAATAGATTCAACAAACAATCTTTGAACAAAGAAATATCCAACTAATAATGGCAACATCATAAGTAACGCCGAGGTATTTAAAACCAGCCCATAAAACATTGCATTACTTGCAATTCCATCACCAAATTGTACTATTAAATCTCTAAAATATGTCGCAATAACGGCATTCAAGGTTTCGGCACTACTTGCTAAAGCTGTACTTAATAATGGCATAACTTGGGAGTCATGATATTTAAATAAAATTGCCCAATAGTAATCATTATATTGCCATACAAAAGCAAACAAACCTACCGTCACAATTGCTCCACGAGCATTTGGTAGCATAATGCTCCAAAATGTTCTAATAACGCCAGCGCCATCAATTTCAGCCGACTCTTCAAGTTCAATTGGAATACCTCTAAAGAATTGTCTAAATAAATATACAAAGATTGCCGATTTCACACCCATTCCAAGGGCCGACATAATAAAGATAGCAAAACTATTTTTTATTAAATGGATACCAAAGAAAGAGAAATTTGTGAAAAACAACTCACGAGAAATCTGCAGTGATTCATTGGGGACAATCAAGGTCAGTAATATTGCAAAGAAAAGTATATTATTACCTCTAAATTTCAAACGAGCAAACGAATAACCAACTATTGCTGTTGACATTACTTGTAATACCATGGATATTCCTGACAATAATATCGAATTGATATAAGTCGACAATGTATAAATCAATGGTATGCCTGCATAACTAGCATCTTTCATCATAGTTAAATATCTGAAAGCAATTTGTATATTTATAACGCTCCAAGTTTCTGGTATCCAAATTACTTGAGGATTTTGAATATCGCTTGGGGCTCTAAGAGCATAAGAAATTTTTTCAATTATTGGCAATAAAATGATAAAGCATAATCCAATTAAAATGAAAGTTCTGAAAATGATTCCCAAAATTTCCATTACTCGTTTGCTTCCAACTTTTCTTTTTATAGGATCAGTAAACATTAACTTGAATTCACGTAATCTTCTTTGTAAATCCTCTTTAACTGTCTCTTCTTCTAAAGCTAGCATTTCGGCTTGCTTTATCGCTAACATTTCCTCATCTGTTAGAACTCCTTCTTCAATACAATATTGTTCATATGCTCTTTGTGCACACAATTTTGTATTTGTATCATCACGTTCAGCAATGCTATTAGCAAGTGCCTCTTCAGCACTTATTTCTTCTATGTTTTGAATATTTTTCTTTTTATTCATCATAATAGAACACCACCCCACGTAATATTGCTAGAATTAAACCCATTAGGGCAATGACAACCAAGGTAAATATAACTGCCATAGCTGCTGAAATACCATAATTACTCAATTGATATTTTCCATTTTCAGACAAAATTCCTAGAATAATTCCAGAATCAAAAGTCGTCTTTTTAGAATTACTATATACACCCAAAATTCTTAACATTGGTGAACGCAAGAATGAATCAACGACCGTGTATACGGCAGAGGCTAGTAGCATTGGTGAAACCATTGGAAATGTAATTTTCCAAAACATTTCATACTGACTACAACCTTCCATTTTCGCAGCTTCATACAAATGTTTAGGCACCGACTGAATTGCTGATAAGAAAATTAGTATTTGCACCCCTGAATATGAAACAATTTCATATATTCTTGTTGAAGCACTACCTAAAAAGGTTACTAACCATTTGGGAATTTGAGCATTCAACATAAATTGTTCGAAACTGAACATTTGGGAAAGTAAATCACTTGTGGAATTGGCTGTCATATTTGCTAAAGTATTATATGATGCAACAGCGATATCAATAGCACGTGAATTAAAAATTACTGGTACAAAGAATATCGCTCTCGCAACTGCTCTTCCCTTAAACTTAGAATTTAGAACAACCGCCATAATCATACTAAAGATTAAAATGATTGGAATATCTGTTATAATAGAAATAACTGAATCAGTTAGAAATTGTCCAAAAGAAGTCGCTACGCCATATACATTAACAGATGCATATTTGAAAATATACTTATAGTTATCAAAATTAACCCAGCTATTGCTCCCGCTATCCTCAACAAATGAGAAACTATAGCTACACATCAATATTACTGGAACTAGGAAAAAATAAACAAATCCAATTAAAATCGGAATCAAAAAAACAATTCCCCAAATCTTCTTTCTGGTTTTTCTCATTGTCCCCTCCTATCTAACATCATAGCCGTAGCCTGCGATATCATATGTTGCATTATACGAATTTTCCGTATTAATGTAAATGATTTTTTCCGCCTTTGTTTTTTTATTAGTATATACAACTTTTACAATTCCCTTTTCAATAACTTCATGAGAAGTTAAAATACATTCATGAATTCCTAAAGCATTTAATTCATTAGTATAACTAATTATTTGGTTCTTAACATTTTGATAATACGCTCCATAATAATAAGTATAATCAGTTTCTAATAATACTTTTGGATCTTCATATGAAACTACATAATTTAAATTAGAACCAGTCTCAATAGCCTTCATTAAATACCAATTTGAATTTCTACTATCCAAACCATTTATTTCTTCAGTTGTATAGTCAAAAAGTCCACTAACAACTAATTGATAAAATGGAATGTAAACATCAAGAGCATTATACATAGTTGCTGTTGAAGGTATATTAACCGCAATCTCAACATATTTAAATGCATAATCATACGGTGCTGATATTTTTAAATTAGCACTTTCATCAAGCGTCTTTAACGTCTCCAATTGATATAACATAGATTCATACTGATATATTTGCTTTCCAGAAGCATAATTTCCAGCATATGAATTACCAATATCAGTTAAGGAATATCCACTCTTGAATTCAGATGAATCGCTATTCCAAATATTAAGCTTATTAAATTTATCCAGCAACTTGTTAGTAATATCTTTAAAATATGCCGGCGAAATATAACTAGTTGAACTCAATTTTTTATCTTGTCTCTTAGTAGCCGGATCATATGAATAATGAATAGCTGGAAGATTACCAACACTTTTTGTTGTATATTTGTTTTGACCATATATATAATCATAATCGTGTGTAGTGGCAATATACATTTCCGGGTAAAATGAAACCCCATTTCGTTCACAATAATTATAGAAGTCTTGCATTGAAGATTTTCCACCTAGCTTTTTTTCAACCTTCAATGAACCACCAACCGAATATTCAAGATTTTCAGATGTCCATCCAGTATAAGTTGCACTAATATTATCAACTCCACCAGATTTTAATTCATCAATAATTTCTTGTGCTTGATCAAAAGTCGTTAGTGATGCCGGAGACATGTAACGAATGCCTAAGAACATCGAATATTTTTCAAATGATCCTAAAATATTCAAATTTACAAGCGTCGTATCTGTATTATCCTTAAATTCTAATTCATCTCTTTCAATCAAATATTTTTGGTAACGTTTTGCAACAGCCGAATAATTATTCTCAGAAGCATCTAAGAAAATATATTTATATTGTAAATCATTTGCGCATAATTGTTTATCATGCTTATAAAAAATACTAACAACCGCTGCAGTACCTGCTCTAACCGCCTCAGTATTACGAACATCAGCTTTATAATAAACTTTATTAGCACCGGAATTATCGGCATTACCACTAGTTGTAGCCGTTAACATTGTTTGACCTGTACCTTTTTCAATAACACTAAGTATCCCGCCTTCTTTACCAGAAGTCGTATTAACAATAGCATACATTCCTAACATTAAATTACCTGGGGTTTCAGACAACGTTCCATAAACATTAGCCTTATCAACACCGTAATAAGTATTAGTGTAAGTTCGTAGTGTTTTTCCATATCCACCATTATCCATAACAAAATTCATATAGGCGCCACTACCATCAGGTATAATGATTTGCCCATGATCTAGTTCATTAAAACTAGTGAAATTAGGTAAAATAGTAAGACTTAGAATTTGATATCTACCATTAATTTTCTCATATTCATGATCATCTTCAGTAACATTAGATGAATCTTTCAAACCTTCTTTTAATACAGTTACTTCAAGTCCATCTTCATCTAATAAAAACTCCAAACATACTTGAAAGACCCCTAGACGCTTACTCTCAGATGCAAATACCTCGTTGTCCTTATCCAATACATCGTTGTTATATGTCTGACGCACTACACATCCTTGATCATCATAAATGAAATTACCATTTTCATCTCTAGCTACAAAGCCACTCGAGTATACTGTATATTCACTACCACCAGCATCATATCTTATAGGGACACCATCAGTAATATTACTCAATGCCTCATCATTTGAATAAAGCATTTTATATACTTTTGGAGCAATCAAAGCTGGAAAACCAGCATCACTTGTAAAATAATATGAATATGGTATTTTATTACCATCAGCAAGAGCAGACTGAAAACAGCCTTTCAAATATGAGTAATGAGAAGATAAGTAAAAGGGATTATTTGTACATGGAGAATTTTCGTTATTAAAATATTTTTGATAATACTCTGATTGATAATCAAGCAATTCTACAGGGACATTCCTATATGTCCAATATACATTACCAATAGAATCCATTTTAACAACTAAATCACCATTTTTATCTAATTCTGGTTCCGGTAAATTATAAGATATTCCATCTTCTTCTAAACCTGGAATGATTACTTCTCTAAAGTATGTATTAGCCTCTTCATCATAAATTGTCACTGTTCCAGAATAACGCTTTTGAGCAGATGTTGCTCCCGATGACTCTGTATATGTTTGTCCTATGTCCACATTACCACGAAAACGTTCTTCAAAGGTGTTATATAAATTACCAACAGTAACCATATAATTTTGTTCCCAATCTTCTACCGCTTTTGTCCACTCCGCCTCTGTTTTATACTTAACACTGGCCGGTTTGTAAACTGTTGCGTAAAATCTTCTTGGAAGAAAAGTTGCCTGAGCACCAAAGTCACCCATAGTATATAGAATCTGTACTCCTTGCGCTCCATCTGTCGCTTTATTCAGATATTTCAACATATAATGTTGTTCATCTTTACCAGTTAACTCATTGTGATAAAATACACTATTTTTATAAGACTCATATGCCTGTACCGAATTATTATAATCATTATTCAAACAATATGATAAGATAAGATTCGAAGGATCCTTTTCAGTAGCTGTAGTATATTTTATACTATAATTATTTGGATTATTTCTAGCTACAGTTTCATCTATGCCTATTGGCATAACGAATGAACTTTTTTCAACTAATGATATAATAGTTGTTTTTTCATCAATGAACATTATATATGTGCTTGTTTCAGCAATTTTTAAATTAGTACTTATCTCACTATCAGTTTTTTTACTATAATCAACAAATCCCTCATAAGTGAATTCTTTATTATCAATCTCAACAGTCGATGTTTTTAAACCACCAACAAAATACAACAAAACAAACACCGTAATCACTATTACTATTAGAAAGGAAATAAGGTATTTTAAAGATAAAATTTTCTTAAAAAATCGTCTACTCTTCATATCCTTATCCTCCTATAATATTTCTAAGGGTTAGTTCTTGATATATAGTATATATAAAGCCATACATTCTTTGAAATAAATCAAAAAACAACAAACAAGCAAATAATACTATAACAACGGCAATAATTGTAAATAAGATTGTCAATAAGCATTGTACTAAACCATATTCATGAATACTTATAATTCCAAAGAAAAACATGAAAACCATTATGAATACTCCAAGGGTATTAACTAAAGAATAAATTGCAAGTTCGTTTGTTGTTAAGACATTGCTTAAAAACAAGCCAAATACTTTTGATATCATAAAAGGAAATAGACAATAGCAAATCATCATGAAAATTTCTTTCATGGTTCCTTTACCAGAAAATAAAGTAGTCACTGACCAGTTACCGATAGTTACGACAATTACAAGACCAACAATATACGCAATTTGTGCAATAGAATTAAGGTCTTTGATGTCATTTGGATTAGTCAAAAATCCATTATATTGAAAACTTAAAATGTTGAATAAAATTGTTAAGAACATCAATATTAAAGCAACACTCATTTTACCACGTTTATATCTTTTAAACTCTTCAAAACCTTTTAAAGGATGAAAAATTATGTACGTTGGAAACTTAATACACTCTCTATAAAAGAAGGCTAATCCTGGTTTAATATTTGACCATAACCAAACAGCCGAAAAGGCAATTAATTTACCTGCAGATATACAAAATGATTTTATATGGTTCCATATATTAATAAAGAATTGTTTCATTATGCAAAATCCTCCTCTTCTACAGGGCGACCTTTTTTAACTCTTTTATATACTTTTCTAGCAATTACTCCACCAATTAAAACCAATAAAACTATGCCGATAGCATTAATATTATCTTTTATTAAACCATCACGATATAGTTTAAATGATTTACCATAGTTTAACATATCAAAGCCAAGTTTGTAATTTTCCATAGCTAACTTGTAATTTTTATCTTTCATATATTTATGGCCAATGCCTATATATGCATATTCATAATTGGCATTCAAAGTTATTACCTTTTCCCAATAATCAGCAGCAGCTAGCGCCTCTTCAGCAATATTAGTATTAGTATCACCAATCCACCAATAGCCATCGATTATTTTTGTTTCTAAATTCTTTCCAACAATTAATGTATCTGTTTTATCAATCCACCAAGTTCCTGTATTAGGATTAAACACCGGAACGATACCTTCACGGCTCACTCGACCAATATATTCTTGATAAACAGCTTGATTAATAATTGATCCAATTTCTGTAGGTTGGTATAACTTAATTGACTGATTCAAAATATCAAGAACTAATAAATCATCTCCTAAATACTGAATCGCTGAAGGAGTTCCTAGCTTGTCAATTTGTGTTCCCATTTCCCCAGATATGTATAATAAATTACCTTCATTATCATAAGTAAAAATACGTCCACGTTTACTATCTAAAGCTGAATAAATTCCATATTCATTAACTGTAACCCCAACAAATGTTGATGGTCCAAAATCAGCTGAAACCATACTTCTTGAATAAGCATACATAACATCACCTTGTGGTGGTTGATAACCATTACGACGTAAAACGTCACTGCCCACTGGGTTTATCTTTTTCAACATTACTAAACTGTCTGTATCACCAGACTTGTTTTTAATTGCATAAGAAGTTGAATAAATCATTGCATCACTAATAGCCATACTAGTAAATGTTGTATTATAAATTGTAACTTGTTTTTCAAGTTGTTCTTCAGAAGATAAATTTCTCCAAAATATTTCCCAAGGCGTTAAAGTAACTTTATTAGTACCAATATAACGATTAAATGTTCCTTCATAAGAAAATTCCATTATACCTTCAGTAATATTATCTGCAATTACATATACACGTCCTGGTTCAGAAGCAATAACCTTTTTAGGCGAAAAAATAACTGATGTTGCTAATTCTTCCGTAGGTTTTGTAATTATTTGGCAAGCCGTGAATTTATTTGTCACTGGATCAAAATCATCGACATCACAAATTATTACTTGATTATTACCAGTATCTGCAATATATAAATATTCCTTTTCAACATTAGGGATATATGCGCGATATACTGCTTTCGGATTCTTAAGCTTTATTTCAAATTTGGAGCCACTTTCTTCCATAGCTAATTTTTTTGCTTCTAATGTTTCAAGATCTTGAAACATAATGGCGCCCTCTGATTTAATAGCATAAACATTTGTATATTGCAATAAATCTGGGTCGACAAACACACTTGAAAATTGATATAATTTATTTAGGTTTTCATTTAAAACAATAATTAAATTCAAACTGGAATCACTTATATAAACTGTTTTTTCATCAACACCATTATAAACAAATAAATCTTCTGGATTAGGAGTGGTTGATGTTGCTCCTAAATCTTTTTGAACATTTAAATCAGCATACGTTATTGATTTATCTATAGGATTATATCCTACAGTTGAGTATATTGGTTGGCCTTTTCTATTATAAGTATAGCCACTAGCTGCCCCAACATTTACAAAACAATAACATACAATGAAAACTAAAGTTAAAATAAATAAAGGTTTTTTATATTTTTTTCTAATATTTTTATTCATTTTACCCTCCTATTTCATTCCTGAATGTGCCATAGTTTCCATAACTTGTGATTGAGAAATAATGAAAACAACTATTGGAACGATAATCATAACTAAACTTACAGCAGCCAAAGTACCTTGCCTAGCTGCTCCCGCAGTAGCAATTTGGTTTAAGGCATAGCTAACCATTTTATAATCTTCACGATAAATTGTAGTCGAACCATATGTTGACCATAAGCTTTGGAATAATAAGATAATTAATGTTACCCATGCTGGTTTTACAAGTGGCATAACTATAGAGCGATAAATTTTAAAATCACCTGCTCCATCAATTTTAGCGGCTTCTATTAATTCTGTTGAAACTGTAGACATAAACTGTTTCATTAAAAATAGACCCATAGAGTAAGCAAATGCTGGTAACATAATTGACCAATAAGTATCAATTAATCCTAAGCCATTTAATACTATATAATTAGGTATAGCAGTAACTGATGATGGAAACATCAATGAGTAAACAACTAATCCAAATATTAATTTCCCGCCTGGCACTTTGAATTTTGCCAGTGGATAAGCACACATTGAAGCCAAAATTACATGCCCAAATGTTCCAACTATTGTCACCATTATCGTATTAAAGAAATAACGTGAAAATGGAACAAGTGAATTTCCCAAAGAATTTATCAAATCAGAAAAATTACTAAAAGTAGGATTTCTAACAAAAAACTTCGGAGGGAATAAAAAGATTTCATCCAGTGGCTTGAATGCATTTGATATCGTTAGAATTAAAGGCAGTACACTAAAGGTTCCAAACAATGCCAAGAAAACAAATAAAGCAATATCACCGCCCAAAGAACGATTAATTCTTTTCTTTTTCTTTGAACGCATTTGCACTTTTAAATCACTGATTTCAGAAAATGGTCTAGATTCGAGACGGCGAGCTTTACGTTCATTAATTTCTTCTTGAGATTTTTTTCCCATATTAATCACCCAACCTCCTCAAAATTTTTTGAATCAACTTATTCAACCCAATGGCTGATAAAAACAACAATGTGGCAATAGCCGAAGCATAGCCCATTTCAAAACGTAGACTACCATAATCGGTTAAATGATTGACAATCGTATGACCAGCATAACCAACCGATGGGAAACCAGCCAAAGCTGTCGTATATGCACCAACGCCTAGAGCAGAAGAAATTTGAATAACCGCACTAAACATTAACTGTGGTTTTAATTGTGGCAAGGTTATATACCATAATTCTTGCCAACGATTTTTAATTCCATCCACTGCACCAGCTTCATATAATGTTTTATCTACACCTTTTAGTCCCGCAATCAATGCTAAGAAGTTCACACCAAGGCTCATCCATAACTGAACAGCGATAACAATTGGTAGGATGTATTTAGGAGTACTCAGCCATAGAATCGGTTGGGTGGTGAATCCCCATTTTATCAAAAACGAATTGGCAAAACCATATATATCACTCGAGAAGATGATTGTCCAAATGGTAATCGCACTTCCTGATAGTGATGGGGCATAAAAAACCAAAGTGATAATCGCTCTAAGTTTACCTGGTATTTCATTAATCAACCACGCCATTATAAATGCCAATATATATCCACCTGGTCCACATATTATAGCAATTATTAAAGTATTTTTGATGGCCGTAATAAAAATCTCATCATCTAAAAATAAAGTTATATAATTTTGCAAACCAACAAAACGCGGAAATTCTAACATATTAAAATATGTAAAACTTAACACGAAGCTCATTACTACCGGAACAACGGTGAATGTAATAAACAATAATACATAAGGAGCCATCATTAGATACAGCGTTCTATTTAAATATAATTTACGTCTTAATGGTTTTTTACGACTCCAACGATCTATTTTAATTCCTGTTTCTTTGCGCCACTCGCGAAATTCACGAAGTTTGCGTTTAAACCAGTTTTCTTTTTGAACTGTATTTTCCATTGAATCCTCCTATTTATTCCTTGTTGAGGCTTTTTTTGATGTAGCCAAGCCAAACTCTTCACGTTTTCTATCAATCTCACTATTGATTGTTAATATATAATCACTAAGAGTCGCACGTGGGTTAGCATTATTATTAACTACCCAACGGAAAGCATTTTCTAGATTACGGCCTGTATAATAACCACCAGCAACTTCAGGAACACCAACAGTATATTTCCATTGTTCAAGTAAAACTTTAATTTCTTGAGTTGTCCAAGCCAGTCTTGTAAACGCCTCAACATTTGCCGTATTATGACGAGCAGCAGATCCCAAAATTGCTTCTATTTCACGAGCATAATCTGTTTGTGTATCAGCACGTGTAAACCATTCCATAAAAGCCCATGACTCATATGGATGGTCAGTAGTCGCCATCATGGCTAATGCTGTTCCACTAGCGGCTCCAGAATTATCAATATATTTGTTGCCATCTACGTCTACTTTTTGTGTACCAGGTAAAACGGCAAAACTCCATTTTCCCCTAATTTCCGGAGCAGAAACTGCTAAAGTATTATACATATCATAACCAACTATTCCAATTGGTGTTTCACCGCTTCTAAATCTATTAACGAAACTAGCAGCCAATGGGAATTTATAATCAGCATAGAAGCCACACCAAAATTCAAAAGCTTGTTTTGCTTCTTCAGAATCAAAATTAGACTCAAGATATTCTTCACCATATTCATTTAGTTGTTTACGATAAAAAGCCTGTGTTGTGTCTTCTACGTTTTGGTATAAATAAGAAGCGAAAATCGAGTTAACTGTACTTATTGCCCCACTTTGATTTAATGGCAAGTAGAATTGGAAGTTCATTATTTGTAATTCTGGAACTAAATTAATTACATCTTTCCAAGTCTTTGGTATATCCCAACCATATTCATCAAACATATCAGTACGATAGAATAGCATCAAGAAACTTTGAGTGTATGGTAAAGCATAATAACCATTCTCAAAATAATATGGTGTCATCGCACTAGATTGGAACCTTCTTGTTCCACCATTAATCGTAAGATCTCCATCTAAAGCAATTTCTTGGAAACTTTGAACTGCTTTGTTATTACCATAATACTGTTCTAACGCTTCAGTTGTAAACTGTGAAATATCATAAGTAGCACCACGTAATGCATAATTAACTGGTGTACCGTTACCAATATTAATAGCTACATCCGGACCTTTTCCAGCCAAAGTTGCTGTTAATAAAACATCTGGTGATACAACTTTTAAAACAATATTTATTCCATTTAAAATATGGGTTGGATCATTCTCAGCCTCATTACTAGCATTATAAATCATACTACTTATGGCATTTGCTTGTTCACGACCTTGACTCTCACTTGTACATAACCATACTTCAACAGTCTCCCAATCAGATCGTGTCTCAGTCATACCGACACTTTCATAATCAAAGAAGAATGACATAACAAATCCTTTAATACTAAACCATGTTCCACCAAAGAAATTAGGATTAGCTCTTGGAAGTTTGTAATCAGATGAATGTACCAATAAATAGTCAATTGATAAAGATTGTTCACTAACAGTAATAATCCATGTTCCAAGAGAAGAAATATTATTACTAAAGTTGCTTAAACTTTTTTGAATTTTTCGGTAGTCTTTTATAAAAGTATCTAATTGAACAGCCATAGTTTCAAGCATTGAGGTCTCGCTACTCTTTTCACCAGAGATTTTAGTGATATTGGCCGAGACTTCATTTAATGTTTTTATTGATTCTTGAAAAACAACTTTAGCTTGCGCTATGAAATTTTTTCCTGATGTACTTTTAAAATAATCAATATATGGGTCTGGGCTTATACCTGTTCTTTGAATAATCTTACGATATAAGGCATTCAAATCATCAATTACGCCTTGAACTCTTTCAATTTCACCAGCATAATCACCAAGAGATACTTCCATTGTGATTGTATGTTTACCAGCTTCTAAATAAAAGCTATATACATCACCATTAGCATCACCAAGGGATACTATGCTCCAATTGCTCTTGTATACAAATTTACAATTTTGTGCTTCATTAAAAGGAATTTTACCATCAATGGATAATTTTCTAGTTGAGAACAAACCACGTGAAATGTTTTGTTTTGCTCTTAAAGAAATTTCATATAGGCCGCTTTCCTTAACATCAACCGTCCAACTAATCCAATCTCCAGCACTTTTCCATTTCGAACCACCTATACTATTTAGGATTAATTTTACTGGGGATGCTTTTTGCTCTTTACCATCCTTGATGGAAGAGTTATAGGCACTTACACGATCCGAAACACCAAAAATAGTTGATGAAGATCTAATTACCAAACTATCAAAATTCCCGATAACTTCTTTATCTTGATAAATTAGGGAAGTTCCACCTTCACCTTGTACTTGATAAGCGATTTTATCAGATATAACTTTTGCATCAGCATATTCTGCTTTATAGTCAGCATATGAAATATACATTTCTTTTGTAGCTACATACACATCAGCAATTCCCATATTCTCACGAATTGATTCAATTGTGATTGTATGATCGCCTTTTTCAAAATAAACCAAATATGGTTCGGTAATATAACCAATAGAATCACGAAGATATGTATATGTACTAGATGGAATTTCAATTTGTTTTGGTTTGATTTCATTACCAACCGCATCAATTAATTTCTTTCCACCATCTCCCCACATTCTTGAAAAAGATATATTTTCAAAATCTGCATATGGGACCTTATTATCTATCATAATTTTTCTTTCAATTACGGCTCCGCCACTTTCTTCATTAAAACCTGTAACTGCAGATGTTGCTGGAATATATTCAACAACGATATTATAAAAACCAGATTCAGTAACTTTAACATTATAAACTAAACTTCCTGATTTTCCACTATAAATATAGTTATGAACATCTTCACTATCACTTTGGTTTGTGAAAGAATAACCAGTATATGTATCATTAGCAACTGATCCTGTTGGATTAGAATTCAATGCATCAGAGGCATCTTTATCAAAATCCGCTGTAATTGAATGGTTAAGACTAGTTAAGTTATCATATTGATAGTTACCAGGTGAAAAATCTATATCATTTAGAGCTTGGCTTAATGTACGACCACCCAATGCTTGAAGGGCTAATATAGCAATAATATCAGCATATGTAAGAGCTTCTTTGTCTGACAAAGCTTTGGCATCAGCGTCTTCTAACTCAACTTCCAAATCCACAGCATATTGTTTCAACTGAGCATCAATCTCGTCATCAACTTGTGCTTTAATATCCAAAGCAAGTTGCGCATCTACTGCTGCCTTTTTTACAACTTTTTCATCTTCTGTATAACTTGCATTTTCATCAATCTCTGCTTTTTCAGCATCTGCTGCTGCTATTAAGTCACTTTTCAATTGATCAAATGGTTGCAAGTATTCTTCTACAGTCTTATTATAAGTTTTTTTAATATGTTCTTCTGTGTTGTTAACATATAACGCCTGAATTTCCTCTTTTTTTGTTTCACAAGCACTATCAATTAAACCATATTGAACAATAAATTCCGCAGCAACTTTTTCTTCTAAAGTGCTTGTTCCATCACTAACATACTTCTTAATTAATACTTGTTCTTCTAAATAAGTACGGTATTCACCGCTATAATTAATATTATTTAATGCCGTATTATTAGAGTTAATATTTCCTCTACTAAAACTATTAATAATTACTATCATTAATAAAACAACAACAGTTATTAAAACTAGTCCCCAGATCCCTTTTTTAATATCTTTACTAGTTATTCTTCTTTTCATTATATCCTCCTTGATAATAATCTTTGCTCAGTTGAGCAAAGCGTTTCATCTTTTTCAAATTCTCAATACTTTTATTTAAACCACTAAATTTATTGCGAACTAGCCATATTCTAGATAACTCTTGAATCAAACCATCCGTTGATTCAATGGCTTTATTAAGTAAATCTAGGCGTATGTCCAAAGCTATACTTTCTTGATAACTTAGACTAACTTTAGCAATCATTTGCAAGATTTCAATAGAATTTATTACCTCATCTTTAAATATAGTTTCAACATTACACAATGTTAATTCTTTCTTCTTTTGTTCAAAAAAATCATCGAGCAATTTAAACTGCTCATAATTTAATAAATTATATTTCATTTTTGTTTTAAAGTAATTAATTGGATTCTCTTCTTTAAAAGAATTTAAAGCCCATACCATAGAATAAAATGTCACAGTACCATTTCCAGTATAATGTGGTTCATATTTGTAATATGTACCAGCATCCATGACAATGTCTGCCATTATGCCTTTGTCATCTTTAAAAATATATCTATTCAAATACGTTTTCAATTTTTTAAAAGCGCCATTCTCAACACGGTAACTTAACATCCCACAAAAAACAAGTGGAGCAAGGGTTGCGGTCAAATGTTGCAAGTGACCAACATCTCCCCAATCTGTTAATAAAACACCTTCTCCGCCTAACTTCCAAGTATTCCAAACGGCATTATAAATGTTCTCAAACCAGTCATATGTTCTACCTAACAAACTACACCATGTAGTTGAGGCTGGAGCCGCCATAAATTTGATGCCAGCTTTTTTTAATTTTGCAAGATTTGTGTTGAAAGGATATTCAGCTTCATATCCCCAATCAACAAAAACCATATCTTTAGGAATGCGTTCAAAAACGTCATCATGTCTAATAAGAACATCTCCCCATATAAGCGGAATTTTATTGTATTTTTTTATTTCCTGATAGGCTTTATCAACATAATCTAAATAAACATTGGCTTCACCATATTTTTCACAAGCTTCTTTTGTTCTATCTTTACCAAGTTCAAAAGGCTCATCAAAATTCATATTAAAATATTTTGAGTTACTTATTGGGAGCATATCTTTATACATCTTTTTCACTAATTCAATTGAACCTTCATCTAGTGCATTTAAAGTAGATGACGCACGGTGAGTTCCCCATAAATGAATTCCATTTGGTGCTTCCGCTAGTGATTTGAATTCATCTTTAGCTAACCAATCGGCCATATGTCCGAACCCGTTTTGATTAGGTACGAAATCGATGAAACGTTGATTAGCATATCTTTCTAATTCTTGATATTCTAAAACCGTAATGTAGGATTCTTTTTCTAAATATTGAGGGAAGGATTTATATTCAAAACTAAAGCCTTCAACGTATAGTTCCAAATGATTCATTTTTAAATCACTCATAATGTCAATAATATATTTTATAGTTTCTATTTTAGGAACTTTATTGCGACTTATATCATGCATAAATCCACGAACTTTTAAATCGGGTCCATCTTCAATATGACAACATAATAATTTATTTGTTCCATTTAGCATTTGCTCTAAAGTTTTGATAGCATAATAATAACCCGAATTACTACTAGACCAAATAACTATTTTATCAACAGATACATCAATTTCATAATGTTGCTCTGGTAATTCTTTCTTTTCAAATAAATAAATAAGACTATTATCATCTTGACTAATCGTATAATCCATTATACCATCAAGGGCCCATAAGACAGCTTGTCCACTATTCGCGGATACTTTAACCTTGCCTTCTAATAACAATTCACCATCAAACATTATTTGTTTTTTTAAAGTCGGAAATACCTGATACATAATATTCCTTTCTAGTCTCCCTAATAATAAAAACGAGACTACTTCTATCTTACTATTGTACCATAAATTGGATATTGTTTCAAGAATTATTTTGTGCAAACTGCACATTTTTCTGTATTTCGACCAAACAAAAAATATAATTGCATAAGTAATCATATTTTTTGTAAATGATTATTTCCTATATGTAATTAAAATAGATAAAGATATATAACAAAAAACCTTGCATTTTATCTTTCAATAAAGATGCAAGGTTTTTAATTATATATCTTTTTTTATATTTATATCTTTCATAATAACTTTCTTATTTAGGTCATATGGAGTCACTTGATATACATAATAATTAAGCCAGTTAGCAAATAAAATATTACCAGTGCTGCGCCATTTCACACAAACATCATCATCCATAAAATAATTCTTTGGTTCTTTTATTGGAAGTCCTTTTGCAATATCACGATCATATTCAGCCTTTAGGGTATACTTATCATACTCAACATGCCCAGTAATAAATATCTTGGAATTATCTTTTGATTTGATAATTGATATACCTGCTTCTTCACTTCCAGCAAGAGGAATTAAAGCTTCATTTTTTAGAATATCTTCATCATTTATAGCTGTATGTCTTGAATGTGGTACATAAAATAAATCATCAATTCCATTCAATAATGTTTCATATACGACAAGTTTTCGATGAGGAAAAACCCCGAATATTTTTTCTTGCAGATTATTTTTATTTATTCCATAGTGATGATATAAGGCCGCCTGAGCTCCCCAACATATATAAATAGTATTAGTAACATTTTTTTCAGCATAATCCATTATCTCAACCAATTCATTCCAGTAATTAACTTCTGTGAATTCTAACTGCTCAACCGGAGCGCCAGTTATAATCAGTCCATCATATTTTTGATTTTTTATATCACTGAAATTTTTATAAAAGCGATCAAGATGTTCTTGAGAAGTGTTTTTGCTAGCATGAGTAGCAGTATTAATTAAAGTAATATTTACTTGCAAAGGTGTATTAGATAATAACCTTAAAAGTTGCGTTTCTGTTTCGATTTTAGTCGGCATCAAATTAAGAATGGCAATTTCAATAGGTCTAATGTCTTGGGTATTGGCACGGGAAGAATCCATGACAAAAAGATTTTCTTCACGTAATCTTTCAAAAGCCGGTATGTCTTTGTTAATAACAATAGGCATAATATTAACCCTTTATACTTGCTAAAGCTTGTTTTAAATCAGCAATTATATCATCGGCATTTTCAATACCAACAGACAATCTAACCAAACCTTCAGAAATACCCGCCTGTTCTAAAGCTTTCTCTGATAACTGTCTATGCGTTGTTGTCGCTGGATGAAGTACACAGCTTCTGACATCGGCTACGTGGGTAACAAGAGCAATCATTTGTAAATTTTTAATAAACTCACTAGCAGCTTTTCTTCCACCCTTAATACCAAAACTAAGCATTCCGCCACAGCCATTTGGCAAATATTTTTTGGCTAAATCATAATATTTAAAATCCGGAAGCGAAGGATATTTTACCCATTCTATGTTTTTTTCTGTTTGTAAATATAAGGCAACTTTCTTAGCATTCTCACTATGTCTTTCCATTCTTAACGCTAGGGTTTCACAACCAACATTTGTCAGAAAAGCGTTATGAGGTGTCATAATTGCTCCTAAATCTCTCATCATTTGTACTCGGGCTTTTATACCAAATGGGGCATTAGTATCAGCATAAATCATGCCATGATAACTTTCATCAGGATTGTTGAAATCTGGATAACGAGGGTTTCCTTTGAAAACAAAATTACCACAATCAACAATAGCACCGCCAAGGGCAATAGCATGACCATCTAAGTATTTAGTAGTTGAATGAACAATAATATTAATTCCATATTCTGCCGGTCTAATTAAAGCCGGAGTGGCTAAAGTATTATCAACAACTGATAAAATATTATGACGCCTTGCAATTCTAACGATTTTTTCAAAATCTAAAACAACGATAGATGGATTAGCAATCGTCTCTCCAAAAATAATTTTTGTTTTACCATCAATCAATTTATCAAACTCTTCTTCTGTTGAATCTGGATCAATAAAACGAACATCAATATTATATCTGCGTAAAGTGGAGTTAAATAAATTGTAAGTTCCTCCATATATAGCTGATGAACAGACTACATTATCCCCCGCTTGACAAACATTTAATAATGTTATTAATGAAGCTGATTGACCACTTGAGCAAGCTACGCTGCAAATACCTTTTTCTAAAGCTGTTAACTTTTCTTCGAAATAAGACACAGTAGGATTACTAATACGAGAGTACATATATCCAGGATCCGTCAAATTAAATATATCTGCTAACTGTTCAGCTGTATCATAATAATAAGTTGTATTTTGAACAATTGGCATGACTCTTGGATAACCATTTTTTGGTTTATAACCCGCTTGCACACATAAAGTATCAATTCTTTTTTCACTCATAATTTCATCCTCTTTTCTTTTTTTATATATAAACAACTTTAGTTGTTTAACTTTAGTTGTTTAACTTTAGTTGTTTGCTTATTTATTTTTTTCATTTTTAGAATACTTACATCCGCAGTATTCTTGACGGTACAAATCAAACTGTCTGGATAATAATATTGATTTTTTATATCCATCATTTTTTTTAAAATCAGAATATAAATAATTAATATTATATTTTTCGCTTAATTTTAATCCTATTTCATTTATCCACCTAGAATCCTTATGAGGACTAATGGATAAAGTTGTTGTAAAATAATCAAAGTCCATAGATGATGCCATTCGCGCTGTTTCTTCCAAACGCATTTCATAACATTTATAGCACCTTAGACTTTTTTCACCTAATTGTTCAAGACCAGCAATTGCTTCTTCAAACATCTTTGGTACATAACCATTTTCAAGTACATGATAATCATTTGGTAGTTTTTTAAATTCATTCAATCTTTTATAATACTCCTCTTCAGGGTATACATTGGGATTATAATAATAAACTACTATTTCAAGAGTATTTTTTAAAACTTCTAATACTTCTGTACTACATGGAGCACAACAAGCATGTACTAATATTTTGCTTTTTGTATTTTTCTTTTCATTTATAAAAAGCAAAAAGTCTTGATAATTATCAATATTTTTTATAATGGTTTGCTGTCTTTCGTCCATATTTTTTTCAATAATTCCCTTGCTTCAATAAGCGAAGGATATTTGTTTTCCACAAAGTTTTTATATGTAAACATAATTGAGCCATCTATTTTCTCATACAATGAATTGAATTTTATTTGGTCAATCATTTCTTCTGGATTACTCCAATTGCCTTTGTCATTATAGCGGTACATTGCTTGACCAATATAACATTTAACATTAGTCTTTTTGGAAGCCCAGTCCCACCATTCAATTAAGTCCGCGTATTTAACAATATCCATTTCCCTGCCATCTTCTAATTTTTTAAAATTATCAAACGCAAAATAAATTTGAGGAACAACATAATCAATCCAACCTTTTTCCATCCACATATAAACATCAGCATATAAGCTTTCATATCCTTCTAAACATGTATGATGGTTGTTAGAACCAAAGTCACAACCGCCTTCTTTTGAAGCATCTTTAAACCATTTACTATTAGTGCGATAAATACTAAATGGACTGATTCCAAACTCAACTTTCTTTGGTAATGATTGAAGGACTTGATAAATTTTATAAATCATATCATTAACATTTTGTCTTCTAAAATCATTAATACTCAAATCTGGATATTTCTTCAGACGTTTTTCTTCTTCATCTGGATCAGCAATTGGTTCATATGGATAAAAATAATCATCAATATGAATTGCCTTAATATTATATTTACTAGCAATTTCTAAAACAGTGTCTTCTAAATATTTTTGAACTACATCACTTGATGGGTCCAAAATTAACTTTGTATCAGATGCCGCGATAACACATTCGGGATGCTTGCGAGCAAAGTTTTTAGGACTCAAATATTTTTCTAAAAACTCCTCTTTTGTTAAGGAAAGGTCACTTAACTTGCTTCCTCTAACACGATATGGATTCATCCATGCATGGACTTCGATATCGCGTTTATTAGCTTCATCAACAAAATAGCCAAATAAATCAAATCCAGGATTAACATCTTCAGTATGTTCATTATTTAATACATTACTCCAAGGATTAATATCCGAACTATATAATGCATCACATGTAGGTCTGACTTGAAAAATGACTGTATTCAAATGATACTCTTGACATTTATCTAATACTTTATCCATTTGTTTTTTAAAATCACTAACATTATCACATGGCTGAATGTCGATATTTCCAACTGTTGAAAACCAGACACCACGAGTTTCTAATTTTTTTTCAATAATAGTTTCTGGCACTAAAACACATTTATCAGTGCCATAATATGTCACAAAACCTTCACGTTCAATACATTTAATTTTTTTCATAATTTTTTCCTTATTCAAAACCATTTTGACGAACACTAAATTTCGCATGGTCAACAACATCAAAGGCTTGAGCATGTTTGCATCTTGCTAAACATCCACGAGTATATGATAAATGAGTATAATAATCATAATATTTGAATGAACTGCTATTCATAATAAACCAATGTTTTGAAATAGCCTGTGTCCATAAATCATAACCTTCACTACAATTTACTAAAATATATGGATCAAAACCAACCTTATCTTCCCAGTTTTCACAGAAATAAATAGGTGCATATTTTCTTTCACCTTTCACTAAATCGCCAACATCAATACCAGCAAAAAACTGAGCATCAACAACGATTCTTGAACAAGCACTATGATCTTTGTGCATACTATTTTTCCAATGTGTAAAAATTACATCTGGACGGTATTTACGAATTAAATTAGCGACTTCAACTCTAAGTTCTTTTGTATCCGGAAGTTCTCCATCAGGATAGTCTAAAACAATTGCTTCCCCACCTAACATCTTCGCAAACGTATTTGCTTCTTCTACTTTTTGAACGCGATAATCTTTTTGTGTCAAATGTGGGGGATTACCTCTTTCACCAGCTGTTAATGCCACAGTAATAATTTTATTTCCTTTTAAAGATTCAGCAGCCAAAACGCAGCCACAAGTAAGTTCCATATCACCAACATGACCGCCAATAGCCATAAATGTTTTCATAATTATAGTCTCCTTTTATAAATTTTCTAAATGAGAAATTATATAATTTCCCAATTTTGCTCTAAAAGCAATTATTTTATTATTTGCTCTTGTTGGATGTACACGGTTAGATAATAAACAATACGCCACTTTATTATCTTTATCTATGACAACATGAGTTCCTGTAAATCCTGTATGCATAATGGTATTTATGCTAGCCAAATCACCACTGCAAGGATAACTACCCTTAACAATCCAACCAAGAGCGCGTCTTTCATTGTCTAATATAACCCCATTTTTCACTTCAACTTGTGGGATAAATAATAAATTTACACTTTGTTTAGAAAGCACTCTTTTGCCATTGTATATTCCATCATTAAGAATCATTTGAAGAAAATGACAAACGTCTTCGATTGTTGAAAATAAACCAGCATGCCCGGCTACTCCACCCATTGTTTTAGCTTTTTCATCATGAACATATCCTCTATCGATTTTGTCTCCTCTGTCTTCAGTAGGAGCACATTGATTTATATCTTGAGGGCAATACCCTGTATTAAACATTTCCAGTGGTTCAAAAATATATTTTTTAGTGAATTTATCTAAAGTCATTCCGCTTATTTTTTCAATAACCATTCCTAGTAAAATAAAGCCAATATCTGAATATACAATTTTAGTATTCTTAGGATAAATGGTCTCAGCAGTCATTATTTTTTCATATAATTCTGACTTACTAAGAAAATGACTTCTAGCCACATCGGCAGGTAAACCACTTGAATGAGTTAATAAATCCCAAATGTTAATTTCTTTATTTTGAAATTCAGTCAAATAAACATCAACATTATCATATAGTCTTAGTTTCCCCTGTTCTAATAAAATCATAATTGAAGTAGTTGTCGCAATTACTTTAGAGCAAGATGCCATATCATATAAAGTATTTAAATTGTTTTCTTCTTTTGAAGGAAACAAAGCTTTGTTTCCATAACTTTTAACTTTTGCTTTATCATTTATTACGATTCCTAAATTAGCACCAGGAAATGCCCCATCAGCTATTGCCCCATTTATTAATAAATCTATTTCTTTTTTCATATTTATCCTCTATTTTTTAAATCAATAATTTTGCTTTGATAACGACTAATAAAATTGCTATAACATATTTTATCAATTGCATCCTCATTTAAACCAAGCGATTCTAAGGACTCAATAATGCGATATGCAAAAGTGGCATCCTTAACATCCTCTAAATTAGAATTAGCAAATTCATCTAAATAATCCATGAAATCAAACCCAAAACAAACATTATCAATTCCCATAATTTCAATTGCATGTTTAACATGTTCCATAAATCTTGCCATTGTTCTATTTTCTTTATCTTCGTCAATGAAATTATCAGCTAATGTTAAACCAAGTAATCCATCAATTTTTTTTAGAGCTTTCATTTGGTCATCAGTCACATTACGTATATGTTCACATAAACTCTTACAATTACCGTGGGAATAAATAATATTTTTGTTAACAATGTCCAACGCTTCATAAAAACTTTTTTCATTTAAATGCGCTAAATCAATTATCATTCCTAAATCTTGCATTCGTGCTAATAATCTTTTACCTTCATCGGTAATGCCACGTTCAGGATTAGACTTAGCTCCAGTTGCATATTTATTTTCTTCATTCCAAGTAACCATCGCATGACGAAAGCCCATATTATATAATATATCAATATCTTCAACTTTCTTCAAGTTACGAAGTCCTTCAAGCCCAAGAATAACTTTGAACTCCGGTAAATAATTCATTTTTAACTCGTCTATTCCTATTTTACATGCTTCAATCAAATCAAAATCATTTGGTGAATACATCGTAAACAAGCCACCTTTAATAACACTACTATTTAATTGATAAACATGATAATCTTTAAAACGATTATTAATTCCTTTTGTTTTATTTGTCCATAAATCATATAGCATATCACTATGGCAATCAAACATCCGCTTATTAGAAACGGCTGGAAAAGTTTTAGCCAAATCATCGTAATCTTCTCGTCTAACACCTAAATGAATGATATCAGCATTGACAAAGATAACAGCTCCACGAACATGACCATTGTAATTCATGCTCATAGAATAACCATAAGCACCAGTGCAATAAGCTATTAACGTATCGCCTTTTTGAACTTCACCTAACTGATAATCAGCAACTACAATATCACTTGATTCACAACATGGCCCCACCACGTCAACCAATGTTTTATTTTTTGAAACCATCCTGTTACAAACATCGACTGTGTACTTTGCTTGATAAAGTGCTGGCCTTATATTATCAGTTAAACCACCATCAACAAAGACATATTTTTTGCCTCCATATGTGGATTTCATTGCCCCAACACCATATAAAGTAGATCCAGCATCTCCAACAACACTGCGACCTGGCTCAATCATTATTCTTTCTAGTTTCCAATTATGTTTTTCAATAAAACTATCAACTGTTTTAATAATTGAATTAAGCATTTTTGCAAGATCAAATTCCGGATCACTTTCAATATACTTAATTCCAAAGCCACCACCAAAATTAATAACTTTGAAATTATAATTATTTCTTTTTTGAACATTATATACAAACTCTAACATTGTTTTTGTGCTTTGTTTAAAGGAGTTAGGATCTTGAATACTTGAGCCAATATGGCAGTGAAATCCTAATAAATCAAGATGTTCACTCTTAGAACATATTCTAACAATTTCGTCAATTCTTTTCTCATCAAATATAGATTCACCAAATTTGCTACTAAGCAGAGATGTTTGAATATATTCATGAGTGTGAGCGCTAATCCCTGGATTAACACGCAAAAGTATTTGTACTTTTTTATTCTTTTCCTTCGCTACTTTTTCAATCTCTATTATTTCATCGATATGATCAGCAACAATATATCCAACATTATTATTGATTGCGAAATTAATTTCTGAATTATCTTTATTATTACCATGTAAAACAACTTTTGATAAAGGAAAATTAGCTTTTTTAATTAAATATAAATCTCCTTCACTGACACTATCTAGTCCCATTCCATATTCATTAATAATATTAATCAAATAAGGACATAGAAATGCTTTAGTTGCATAGACAACATCACATTGATATTTTTTACTTTTAAAATGTTCTTTAAATATATCTAATTTATAACGAATATGCATTTCATCGTAAACATAAAGAGGAGTTTGAAATTTATTTGCTAATTCACTTGCTTTATATTTACCAATATATAATTCATTATTTATTACCTTCATCGATTTAGTTCTCATATACTACATTCTCCTTGAAAGATATTATACCACAAATTGGTAAATTTGTTAATACAAATGATATTAATAATTTGTAATTTTGTTAAATAAAAAAGTGGCGAACAATATGCTTTATATTGTTCGCCACTATATTTCAAATAAAATCTTATCCATTTAATAATATATTATTTTTTATGATTTAAGATAATTAGATAATACTTTTATGAGCTCTCTTATATCTATCGGTTTTCCTAAATGAGAATTCATACCAGATTGAATACACTTTTCAATATCTTCTTTAAAGACATTTGCTGTCATTGCAACAATAGGTATTGTCTTAGCTTTATGGCTATTTTGTTCTCTAATCATTCTAGTTGCCTCTAGTCCATCGATTTCTGGCATTTGCACATCCATAAGAATTAAATCATATTTATCTGGGCTGGAAGTAAATTTCTCCACTGCTTCCCTACCGCTTTTTGCAATCTCAGTTTTTATATTAGTCGGTTCAAGTAAGACAACGGCAATTTCTAAATTGATATCAACATCATCAACAATAAGTATTGTACTTCTAGAGAAATCAACTTCTTTACTTCCATCCATTTGTTCCGGTTCAGTTTGTTTTATTTTATCTATAATTTCCGATTGTTGCTTAGAAATCCCCAAAATAGCAGTGAAGTAAAAGCATGAACCTTGTCCTGGTTCAGATTCCACCCAAATCTCTCCAGACATTAATTCTAAGATTCTTTTTGAAATAACTAAACCTAAGCCACTGCCACCATATTTTCGAGCAGTTCCCGCTTGAGCCTGCTGAAACGTGTTAAACAATTTTCCTTGTTCTTGCTTAGACATGCCAATTCCAGAATCTTTTATTGATACTTGAATAGAACATTTGTTATTTTGTAAATCTATTAATTTTACCACAAGTTTAATATCCCCAGCATCTGGTGTAAATTTCATGGCATTTGATAAAATATTAGTAAATACTTGCGCCAAACGTTGGTCATCTCCATATAGCATACTAGGAATATTGGAATCAATTTCAACTAAAAATCGTTGTTGTTTTTCCTTTATTTTTGGAAGTATAACATTAGTGACTCGCTCAAGCATATTAGTAAAACTAAAGTTAATATGGGACAATTCCATTTTGCCAGATTCAATTTTGGAAATATCTAAAACATCATTTATAACCCCAAGTAAATGAGTTGAGGCGCTTTCAATTTTTTCAAATGCATAATTCTTGCGTTCAATTGTTTTTTCCTTTTTTCCAATTGCTGTCATTCCGATAATCGCATTCATTGGCGTCCTAATTTCATGAGACATATTGGAAAGAAAAGAACTTTTCGCTTGACTGGCGGCTAGTGCTTCTTCACGTGATTGTTTTAGGTCCGTCACATCATGGAACATCAGCATTATACCATTACTGTTTTGCTGCTCATCACGCATTGGAACCAAAAGTCCTGCAAAGTATTCTTTGACATCATCCTTTCTAAAACAAAAAGTTACATCAAAAGACCTAGGTTCATTAATATGAATAACTTCTTGGCTCACATCTAATAATTTTTCATTTGATGAAGTATCTAAGAAAGGCGAAAGGACTTCTGACAAAGTATGTCCATACACATCCTTAGCATTTTTGAAACCTGCTTTTGCAACGAAATATTCTGTGCAAAATTCAACGCGTCCTGTTTGACTTAAAAACAAAATAATACTTGGTGAATTTGCAAGTAACAAAGCCAAATAACGTTCTCTTTCTCTTTGTATAAATGTACTAGCCTTTTGTTGATTTAAAACCGTAGTATAAGCGGTTTTTTCTTGGGATATTGCATTTTTTAAATGGGAAACTTCACGGTTAAGTTTTCGAATCTCACGTTCAAGTAGTATTATCTTGGACTGCATATCAATATCTAAATGGGTATTATCAAAATTTTGGTCCATTCAATCTTCCTCCTTGTTCGTAAACTATTTTCATCTAAAAATCAATAAAATAATGAATTGACTCGTTTTAATATGAATGTTTTAAATCTTTACTATATTTTTAATATATACATTCGTAGATTTATAAAACCACAGCACAAAATGTATAATTGTGGAAACGATTATGAAGTTTTCCATCCGCTCCAAGCATAGGGCAAATTTCGCCACCTGAATATCCCATCATAAATGGATTACCTGTTTTAACTAGTTTTTCTTCGATTAATCTAAGTTCACTTTCTTGGTTCGGCGATAACATAATATATCTAGTTACACAAGGAAGCAGTAAAGTTGCTTGACGATCTTTTATATTTACTATTTCTTTTAATCCATCTTCAGCCGATTCAAATATTCCTTGGGCATCTATACTACCAACCGCAAATGATGTACCTACTGGCATACTTCCACCAGTCAAAACTGAACCATCTTCGAATAATGTATAAAATCCTAGGGCAACTGGATCTTCATTTTCACTATAATAAACCATAAGTGGGGTAGTCGTGATGTTTTCCTTCGTTATAATCAGACCAATTTTTGCTAGATATTCTAAAATGGGCATATCATTTACTTCATATAATATTGCTCCTTCACTTCTAGTGATAATGGCACGGTTATTAGCAATATTACGTTCTGGAATGGATGAAACAATAAACTTGGGATCCACTGGTCCATTCAGTAACATCATCGCAACACCGTTAGATAGATATTTTCCATTACATATAGTTTGAACCATTTCATAGTTGAAATCTATATTATTAGTAATCGATCCCCATATTGGTATACCGCCACACGACTCGTCCATTGCTTCTACAACTTCATACCCAGATACTTCCCGCATATAAGGCATAAAAGTCACAATCATTTCTGGATCAGTATTGACTTTTCCACGCACTTGTTTATATAGCTGATTAATTTCCGCTTTGTAATTGTTGTTATTAATACTATTAGTCATGCCAACTTCAAATGATACTTCATCACTTGTTAATACCGTAAGGGTCAAATCATAAAGACCATACCCATGTTCATCTGCACCTGCCATTGAAGTCATTCCAATAACGTTGAACGGAAGTTCTTTGCAAAGAGCCTCCACCATTCCACTTTCAACAAAGTCGATATGGCAAAAAATAATTCCTCCTGAATTTTTTTTCAAAGCTTTAAAATTAATTTGACTTTTAATCTCACTAACGGCTTCATTTATTTCATCAATTTCCGCAGTACGAGCTGTGTACATTTTTATCATTATATATTCTCCTCTCAATAAATAATTTGTACTAAATAAAAAATAAAATTTTGTCATATTATTATATCATAATTCATATTAAATAACAATCCTTTGGAAGTATATACCAAATCTTAATAATCTTCTAAAATGAGTTGATTATTTTATAGAAAAGCAAAAACCACTTAACAATAGCAATTATTAAATGGTCTTAAAACATAATTTAAGGAAGCTCTTTACCAACTGAACAATATAACTGGTACCATTCTTCTTTTGAAAGCATAATTGATTGCGATTTAACAAATTCTTTCATTCTCTCTACCTTTGTTGTACCTATGACTGTTTGTATATTACTTGGATGTCTACTAATCCACGCAACAGCAATCGCATTAGGTTCTACATTATACTTGCTTGCTAAATTATTCAATATTTCATTTAATTTTGGATATTTTTCATTATTAATAAAGGTACCATCAAAGAAACCATATTGTACAGGCGACCAAGCTTGAATAGTAATATCATTTAAACGACAGTAATCCAAAATAGAATCATCACGATTAATCGCTAGTTCATTTAACATATTAACATTCAATCCTGAATCGATCATTGAGGAGTTTGTCAGACTAAGTTGTAATTGATTAATTTCAATTTTATGATCTAAATATTTATTTAGAAGGGCAATTTGTAAAGTGTTATGGTTAGATACTCCAAAGGTTTTCACCATGCCTTTATCGTACAAATAATTGAAGGCCTCATTAACCGAAGCCGGTTCAACTAAAGCATCCGGACGATGAAGCAATAAAATATCGATATAATCTATATTAAGTCTTTTTAAAGATTTTTCAACCGACTCAATTATATATTCTTTGGATAAATCATAAAATCCTTTTCTGATTCCACATTTTGTTTGGATGATAATTTGTTGTCTAAGCTGTGGATGTTTTTTTAAAACCTCGCCAAATAATATTTCTGATTTACCACCACCATAAATATCAGCATGATCAAACATATATATACCTTGGTTTATAGATTCCAAAATGAACTTTTCTACTTCATCATAGCTCATATTGGCAAAGCGCATACATCCTATAATAATTTTATTTTTTTTATAATCCATTATATTAACTCCTATTTATTGTCAATTTAACTTTGCATTATTTCCTAAAACGAACTTTCGATTACATAAAACCTCAAAATGAAGTTTCGCAATTCCCAAATCTATCATATCAGTTGCTGCAGTTAAAGGGACAAAAACTTTAACCTCATTATCGCTATATCTAAATCGAACTTTTTGACTATTAATAGCGGATGGTGCTCTCTTTACCGCCTCTATAGATGATATAAACCAACCGGGAACGATTATATTACTTTCATAAAAATCTTTCGCTTCTTTGCTTTTTCGATGCATTGCTTTAGTAATCAATTTATTCATAAATGGAATTTTTTCTGAAGGTTTGCCGATAGTAATCAGACAAACTAATTCTTCATCATTATTTAAATTAAATATTTTACTTTTTTTATTATATGTACCCGCAACAAAACATGTCCCTAAATTAATAGTTGTTGCCATTAAAACTAGTTTTTCTCCATAATAACCAGCTTTCTCAAATAGATTTTTATCATCTTTTTTACCTTTTAAAACGATAATACTCCTAACACCTTTAAATAAACCATATGTTTTTCTAAAGCTTCTAAATGCTTCATTTGCATCTAAGATCAATGATATATTTAAATCAGAATCTTTATTACATTCATCAATTGCCATTTGCACAACCGATGCTTCTGTGGCATCTAATATTTCATCTTTGTAACTTCTTACTGATATTCTCTTTTCAATTGCTTTTATATAGTTATTCATATTTTTCCTTTCATTAAATTATTATAATAAGACTTCAAACATATTATACATTAGTAAAAATAAAAAACCAAGTCAAAATTGAAAATTCTGCTTAACTTGGTTTTATTAGTTTATAGAATGATTAAGAATATATTAACAATTGAATTTTTGAACAATTTTTACTATTTACCTTTTTTAAGGTTAATAGTCACTGAATAATCATCATCACTATGACAATAATCAGATGCTCCAAGACGCAAAATATAGCTTTTATCTTTTTCTAAATAAACACTTTTTTTACTATCATGTGTGCCCCCAGAAACTGTTAATGAGTTCATTTCATAATAAACAAATACAGAAAAACTATAGCAAGAACCATTTGAACTAAAGGAATAATAATCGCTTTTATCAACCGAAAAATTATAATAAATGAACGAATCTACTTTTATTGCTAATGGGAAATTATTTATTAACTTGTTATCTAAAATTGCTTTTTCAAAGGAAATTTTGGTATTTGTATTTCCATATGAATTGTAATAACTATCATCATATATTTTAATGTAATATTCTTTTCCAGCTTCTAAAAATAAATATGCTTCATCTACCCAACTATCTAAAACTCTTTCATCTAAACTATATATACACAAATGAGCATTGGGTTGATAATCGGTTCCATTCTTTTCATCATTTTTAGTAAATTTATACAGAGTAGTTTCAGAAACAGTAAAAGCATAAATATTAGATGCTGTACAAATCATTTCATTATTTTCAAATAATATCGGATTATATTCACTTATAGTTAAAGTATCTCCGTAATTACTATGAACTCTAATTGCGTGTGTTTGCTTTCCTTCCAAATATACATAACGAGTTAAACCGGCATCATTATCAATAGCCCATTTATTACCAATACATGTAAATGGAAGTGGAATATTATTTCCTTTTAAAGCATATAAACCATTTTTTTCTGGCGTAAAAAATAAATATGATGTTTGATTGTTTGCAAAACTAATTTTATTATCTAGCTCAATATCCATTACATTTTCTATAACGTCAATTATTAACCACCCTTTTGCTTTATTATTGCCATCATAATTATCGGGCTTTTTAGTAACATATATTTCTAGTTTATATATACCCTCTGCTATAACTATCTCTTCAATATTTATATGATATAACCTTTCAACTTTAAATATTTCTTTACCCTTTTCATTATAAATGCCAACTCCGATAACTCTATCTGGATCAGCCAGCAAATTAATAGTTATAATTCTTGTTTCTTCTACTTCAATTTTATATGAATATAGTTTCTTATCAGATACTATTATATCCTCTCCAAAGTTTATTAGTGGAAGAGAATTTATATTATTTGATCCACTACATGCTGATCCAAATAAACTTAAAAATAAAAAAAACAATGTGAAACCAATCTTTTTCTTAAGACTATTTAAAACCATAATATTATACTCCTTCATTCTACATAATGTTTTCAATATAATTATATCCTTTCCCGATTTTATAGTCAATAGAAAAAGGATGCTAAAGACATAGCCTACTTACATTTATATCATTATACAATATTTCTTAATTTTTAGACAAGCAACCATCAATTATTTATATGAAAACATAGTATTATAAATTAATCTTCAATCTTGATGTTTTTTGTAACTACTACTTTGCCTTCTTCATCAAGTAAAGGAGTTAGCCCCCCAGAACTGCCATCCATATGAAAAATATAATTCACACCTGTTTCTCGATCAATCCATATTTCTGTAGCAATATTAACTAGATTAAACATGCGCTGTTTATAAACTCTAACAAATCTATCTTTTTCTTTCATCTATATTTCCTCCATTTTAAAACCTTTCTACAATACTATATCTTACTATTCGTTAATGTTCATTTTATTTATCAACTATTATGATTTAATGGCCCAGCGCATCTTTGTTGACCTTGCTCGACTATTAATACTACATTCATCAAGTGAAGGTCTAATTACTTCATTTGCGATATCAGAGTACACCCCATCTAATAGACCTTTTTTAAAAGCTTTTTTCACTAAACGATCTTCTCCTGAGTGAAACGCAAGAATAGCAACTTTACCATTTGTCTTTAAAACATTTGGTAATTTTTCAAGGAATAAAGATAGAGAATTGAATTCATCGTTAACTTTTATTCTTAATGCTTGAAATACTCTTTGACAAGATTTTTTTATATCTTCCTTATTAACTTTTAATAATCGAAGCCTTTCCTCAATTATTTTTTTTAAAACCGTAGTAGTATCAATAATAATGCCTTTTTTCTTCGAAGAAAATATCGCTTTTGTGATTTCTTCAGCATATGGCTCATCAGAATTATCAATTAACATGTTTTTAAGTTCTTCAAAGGAAACATATTCTAATACCTCAGATGCTGGCATTCCACTCTTAGAGTCCAGCCTTAAATCTAAAGGTCCGTGTTTTTTATATGAAAATCCTCGTTCTGGATTATCAATTTGCATTGATGATACTCCAAGATCAGCTAAAACAAAATCAAATGATATTCCTTCATTTAAAAAAGAATCAATATTTGAAAAATTCAATTGCCTAATTTTTAGAATACTTTCATCATATCCTAAATTTTTTAATCGATTTTTCGTCTTTTGCATTTCTATAGTATCAAGATCAATAGCATGCATATGGCCTGTTTTCAAACACTTCAACATTTCTAAAGTATGACCACCATATCCCAAAGTACAATCTAAGCCAATTTGACCTTCTTGGATATCAAAAAAATCCAAAATCTCTTTAACACAAATGGAAAGATGCATTCCTACAGGGGTACTGCCTTTACTTATAACTTTTTCAATTATTTCAGGGTATTTGTCAGGTTGCATTTCTTTATATTTTTCACTATATCTTTTGGGATGAGTTCCGCTATATCTTACTCTTCTTTTATAAGTTTTTTCTTTTTCCATAATTAATTCCTATCTACAAATTATATTATATCAAAAAGCATTCTGTTTTCCTAATCTTTTTTCATTTATTAAATATAATTCGAGGCTAATTGTATTAACAAATTTTGTAATAATTTATATCTAGTTATGCTATCCAAAATATAAAAACGACCTACTATTAATAGTAAGTCATTTATATCTAAGAAATTTAATTATTGTTTAATACAGTCAATATTTCATTTTTATCATTTTGTATTTATGACACTACCCTTATAATTATATTTGTTAAATTTTTGAATTAATTATAAATGATTTTGGCATTGCAGTTTTCTCTCCAGTTTCCTTTTAATCCCCAATCACTATTCCAAAATGTTATGTCCGCTTGTTCTTGTGAAATCTGTCCTATAACATAAATTTTTTGTGAGGAAGTCCAATAGCCAAATGCATTGGAATAAATTTTTTCTATGCTTTTTGGTATTGTTATACTTGAAATATTTAAACAACCTGCAAATGCATTGGAACCAATATATATTACACTAGATGGAATTACTACATTATTAAGACTTGTGCATCCCTGAAAAGCATTGGAATCAATGCCTGTAACTCCTAAAGGAATTTCTATATTTTTAAGATTAGAAGAATAATAAAACATATCTTCACTAATAACACCAAGTTGACTGTTATTGGCAAATGTCACATTTTCAAGTTTATCACATCTGCTAAATGCAGCTCTATTAATGTCAATTACACTTGCAGGAATTTCTATGCTTTCTAAAGATTCACAACTATCAAAAGCCCAGCGACCAATACTAGTCACACCTAAGGGGATTTCTATATTTTTAAGGCTTATGCAACTTGCAAAAGCATTATCACCAATGGTTTTAAGATTAACAGGTAATTCAATTTCTTTTAAATTTGTACAATCTGAAAAAATATCATCACTGAAATCTTGAAGACTACTATCACTTGTAAAGATTGCACTTTCAAGATTTACACAACTGCTGAATGCCCAGCGACCAATGTGTGTTACACTTGAAGGAAATGTTATGGTTTTAATATTGGAACAACCAGTAAACGCGCCTTCACCAATAGTAGTAAGTTTGCTGCCTTCTTTGAAGACTATACTTTCAAGATTTGTACAATTATAGAATGCATAATAGTCGATTTCAATTATAGTATTAGGTATTTCCACGCTCATTATCTTATTTTCAGAAAAACCCTGGCTAGCAATTTTCGTTACGGGTTTATCTTCGTATGTTGACGGTATAACGATTTTAACTTTATTTAATTTAACCTCCGGTTTTAGACATACCTCATATGCTTCACCATCATCAATAATATTGAAAAGTAACGCCTTCGCTTCACCACAAGCAGTAAGGGCAAATGGCAATAGCAAAAACAATACTATAATAAGGAAAAAATGTAGGATTTTTTTCATATTTTATACCTCCATATAAACGATATTCTTTTAATATTTCTAAGTTATAATATTATTTATTAATCTTCTTTATTTAAACATAATTCTATTATTCTTAAAAATCTTTATGAGGTAATTATAACATATAAATGAATTTTTTTCATCAAAATCAATAGCTATTTATTTAAAAAATACTTTGCTTTGATATCAAGAATTATATCTTTTAATAATCTAAACTTCCCGAAATATTTATTGATTTTTTTATCATATTTAGCTATTATAAAAAACCTCTAAAAGTTCTTACTTAAATTAAACCGTAATAGGCTTTTTATTTAAATGTTTACTTTAGAGGTTTATTTCAAACTGTCCTAAGTGAGGCAATATATCTGATTATCATCCCCAATCTTAACTTTATATATCTTACTTATAAAATCTTTAAAATGCAATTTATATAGTTTCGGTTCTGATAAAGGCACTAAAGCCCGCTGTTTGGACTTGAGCTAACAATGCTTCAGCATTTGCTTTAACTGAAAAAGCTCCAACCTGAACACAATATAGTGAATTATAAACTTTAATGAATCCATCAAAGCCTGCCGCCTTTACTTGCACAAGCATCGCATCAGCATTCGCCTTAACTGAGTACGCTCCGACTTGAACATAATACATTGTAACAACCGGAGGATTAAGTAGATTATAAACATCCGTGCGGAAAGTACTCATTGACTTTCCATGTAACGGAAACCAATTGCCTGGATCTGCGTGATTGGAAGCAATTCCAAGTTGATATCCTTCATAATGTCCAATGATATCTGTCAGCGGATTAAGGTTATACAAAGTACATAGATAGGCACTTAATTCAACGGCTTCTTGATAAACCTTGTTGAAATAAACACTATCTGTCAGACCATCTTCACATATTTCAAAACCAATATGTGTATTATTTGCCGTCCCACCAGCATGCCATCCTCTCATATTCCATGGAAGTGTTTGATAAGTAGCAATCGTACCATCTGCAAGCTTACCAATAAAAGCATGTACACATTTTGATTGTCCATCAGGAGTTGCTTGATTCCAGTGATTCCCCCCTGTGTTCACTCCAAGTAGGCCATCATTAGGTGCCAAATAACGCCTCAAATTGGGATTATTTGCTCCAGTAGAATGCACCATAATACCAGTAGGAGTCATATATTGTCCAGCCTTGTAACAATTATTGTTTGTTAAATATAGTTGATGTAAATTTGGATTTCCCGCTGCTGAAACTGTCACAACATCGGTATTAAGACGCGCAAAGCCTAATAAGAAAAAAATTGATAACATAAAAACTAAACTAAGTTTTTTCATTTTTTATTTCCCCTTTCATTAAAATAAAAAAATTGATTTTCAAGACTAATTTAAGTTCTTTCATTTAACTTTTCGATTTTTCCATTAATACGAGCCAAATTATTTTTCAAAAATCCAATTATACTTTATTGTTATAAAATAAGATTCTATTTCAAATAACTAATAAAATATCCTTTTTAATTTATAAAAAGTTTATAATTTATTATATTACCCTCATACCAATCCCCCCCTTTTTTAAATCGACATCTAACATTAAAGAACATTAATTCAATAATTAAAAGTTATATATATTATAGTATAAGTACATTAATATATTTTGTCGAAAAATAGAACAAACATTAAATAAATTTTATATTAATAAATATTATAAAATATAATTAAAAAAATAAGTTGAACTGATTTCAGTTTAACTTATTTTTTATTAGATACTTAACTCTAAATTCAGAGGCTCAAGTGTTCCCATTAATATTCTCATTATATCACCTATATATTCAAGTAAACTATCATTATTTTTAAGCAAAAAATCATTTATTTCAGAAACATCTTTTTTCACCAAAACCAGTTTACTAAGTTCAGAATCTACTAGATTATTTTTATATTGGTTAAATCGATTTTTCAAATCAATGCTAGTAATACTGAGATTACTAATAAACAAAACATTAAGTGACGTTAGATTAGGGCGAGTAACAAAAAACTTGGGAATAACACCAGCAAATATAAGATTGTTAGATAAATCCTCATTAATCTCTTCCTTAACTTCCCTTGAAATACAACCATATAAATCGATTGTGTTTGAATCATCAATATCATCAATAGAAACAGCGCCACCAATGAATTTTATTTTACCAGCAAGGGATGTTGTGTTAGACATTTTACACAATACATAAAAATTATCGCTTGTTAAGAGAAGTATATTTGCAGCAATTGACCTACAAATACTTTCGTTATTATCTTTATTTTGACGACAAAATAAATAATGACTAAAACTTGTTTTTTTAATACTAAATATATTTGGATTATTTAAGTTATCTATTTTATCAATTGTAAGAATAATTCCGTTCGTATATTTTTTTTGTTCTAATGTTATATCTTTCCAATAATCATCTATTTTGGTTTTCACTTGCTCTGAAATTATAAGCGGAGCACTATCTAGTATGAATTTAGAAGGATAATATTCATATATTAATTTACTTTTAGTAATCATATAAAATCACTACAAACATGTAATTGATTAAACTGTGATAGCAAGGTTTGATATATATACAACGACATATTTGAATCCTTTCTTAAATATTGTTTTAATTATATATCGTCTTTTAATAACTCCATATGAATAATTACGCACCTTCTGTGGTGTATCATTAATTTTTAAAATTTTCATATCCATAAATCTTAATATTGTTCTATTTATGGTTGAGTATGAAAATGAAACATTTCTTTTTTGTATTTATTTTTCATTATATGCTATTTTTGAGAATTAAAGTTTGCTGGTAATAAAAATCTATTTTTCTATTAACATACCATAATTGATTATCTAATTTGTGTCATTTATATTAATTATATTTTAATATTTTGACTATGAAAATAATTATCAGTTGTTGCTAAGCAAATCTGAAACGTTATATCTTTTGTCTTTTGTTTTGCCGCCTCATTAAACAGTAATTTCTATGAAAATCTTACAATTACCATTACCATCTTTTCAGATAAAGTACTTGATGTTAAGTTCCATTACAATAAAAATGTTTTTATGTGTATCCAATAATTGGGGTGCAGTTCAGTTAATACCTATTTAAAATATTATGATGCCCAATATCGATTAACACAATTATCTCATAATTTTCATAAAACCAAATAATCCTTATATCCATATTAATGCTAGACTCATATAAATCTTTTCCCCCTTGAATCTTCTTAGTTCTTAAAGATTGGTGAAGGTTATTTTGAATAAATATATCCATTTTATTTCTAAACAATTCTTGTTCGTTTTTAGTTAGTTTATTAAATGACTTTAGAAAACGTTCTGTATATGCTATCTTATACATACTATTTACCTTTTAATTTTTAAATCCTTCATTAAATCATCAATATTGTCAAATGAATTATATTTAAAGTTTGAATCTTCTTTTAAAACTTTTATTTCATTTTCAATTTGCATAATAAATTCTTTGGGGTATACCACAACCGGTTCTAGAATAATTTTGCCATTCTCAATAAAAACTTCAAACTTATCTCCTTCATGTAAATCTAATTCTCTTACGATTTCTTTTGATAAAGTAATCTGTGATTTCTTTCTTAATTCAATAATCATAAAATTCTCCTTTTCGTATTTTCCCACTTTCCTACCATTATTATACCTAACAATAACTATAAAGTCAAGCATTTTAATATAATTATTAATCATATATTTTCATTTTTAATTAATGAACAATATTATATGTCTATTTGCAAAATAAAAAAGGTCAAGTATTTCTACTCAACCTTACGATTCTTAACTGGGGCGACCGATTTGAATCTTATCATCGCTCTCCAAAATTGCAACAATAAATATAATAAATCAAACAAAAAATTATATTAAAATCACTAATTTAATTAGTGCGCGTGTAAGTGCTATATATTTTTCATTGTTTGACATGTCATCTGGTTCAACGTAAACACTATCGAATTCCATGCCTTTGACTTCAATAGTTGAATAAACATTGCTTGCAATTAATGGATAATTATCCAGATAATTTTGTTTATTTTTTATAGAACATATAATTGCCTTTCTAACGCTTAAGTCGTTAGTAAACTTATCTAGTAATTCAAATTTTCGTAAATTAATAACTTGAAAACTTTCATAGCCTATGTTTTCCATCTGTGTTTTACATTCTTTGTTAACGAAATCGATAATTTCAGATGAGTTTCTATAATTTTTATTGTATTCATAAATATCAAAATTACCTAAATTTGAAATTAGATTATCCCATGATGCTATGCCAAAATTACTTATCATTTGTTTTACATCACCAAATAGATTAAAAACGGGATTTCCATCCCCTAATGAATTTATTAATTTATATTCAAATAAAGAAATATCTTGAGCTTCATCAATCATCATTAAATCAAACTTAAAAGAAAATTTCGGATATATTTCCGTAGAAACATAATTTTCTTTTTGATATTTATATTTACCACATCTTTTAAAATAAAATAAACATAAAGCATATAATTCACACTTATGAATAACACCCATTCTTCTTTCATATTTAGGCAAAAGCATTTTTTCATTTCGTCCAAGCAATGCATTTATTATGTCAATATATCCATTATTGTCTTTTTTATTTAAAGTATTAAATTCACTTTTTATGATTGATTTTATTGTTACTTTTTCCAAAGAGTTAACTTTCTCAAAAAATTCAGACGAATAATAATATTCAACAACATTATTTGGCAAAGTTGAATCATCTTCAATTATTAACGGTTTTGAACCAATACTGTTTCCTTCACGAAAAAGAGTTTTCCATCGATTGTCGGATTGATAGTTATCCAAAACATTTATATAGTAACTACTAACAGAATATACATTAATACTTCTAATATTTAAATCATCTAATAATGGTTGGATAAAACTATTAAAATTTTCACTAGGGGTAATAATACAAATGCTTCTACTATCGCGTATGTTATTACCGAGCATATACTTAATCCTATGAAAAAGTATCATTGTTTTACCACATCCTGCACAACCTTGCATTATCATATTATGATTAAAATCAGATGTAATAATTTGATTTTGGTTATGCTGAATTGAGGAAACAATATCAGAAATTTTACCATCATAATGCTTTTTTTCAATAATTTTCAATAAATATGAATCAGCAATAATTTTATTGCTTGTTACACCTGACAATGAATTAAAGGTTTCAAATACATTTAATAATTTTTTATTTTCAATGATTATATTTCTTTTAAGTTTTAAATTAATTGATTTGCCTTTAATAAACCAAGATGTATTAATATCATCATAAATTTTATTACCAAGTTCACTAAACCATGAATGAACAATAATATTTCTATCAACATCTTCGATTAATTGCTCACCTACATATATATCTTGCTGTTCTTTTTCATTAAATTTAATAACCATTCTCCCAATATATGGTTTTTTAATAGTTTCATTAATTCTGTTTATCTCGTTATTATAATAAATATTTGCCTTTCTTTTTGACATTTCATTTTGCCATTCATCTCTGTCATAAAAATTAACAAATTCTTCGGTTTCACAATTAGAACTATATTTAAACAATAGAGCATCCATTTTTTTGTAAAATTTTTTTAGATTACTTTGCTCTTCATCAAAAGGGTTGTTTTCTATCTGAGTATTTTTGGAAATAAAATTAAATTCAATAGTATTTAAATTTCCTTCATTACCAATGATTTCTCCTATAGCACTTGTTTCATAGACTTCGCCTTCGGCTTCATTTTCATATCCGATGTTTACAAGTAAATCACTATATTTTTCTTTTGTTTCATCAGACAAATTTTGATATAATTCAAATCCTTTTTTATTGTTTGTACTTAAACCATATTTTCCATAAATATAACAATCTATCAAAAACAACAGGGCATCTTCATTTCCAAGTTCAGCAGATTTTTTCATACAATAAATAACACTATCATTATCTTTCTTTACTCCTAATCCATCTATAAATAACCTACCATATTCATACATCGCCATTGAATTACCGATTTTAGATGCATTTTTAAGCCATAGAACTGACTCTTTATAATCTCCATTTTTAATTAATTTAAGTGCATATTCAAACATTGCATTTCCATCAGAATTGAATTTTTTTATATTAAATCCACAATTATGGCAATAAGTAAAAAAATTACCGATTCTTTTAAAACAATTTGGACATTTCATAAATAATCCTCCAATTCCTACCATTAACCTTAGTATACTTATTATATCAAAAAAGATTAGATTTTTCAATCTAATCTAAGAATCATGAATGGGATGGCCAATTTGGTACTAACAGTCACTCAAATGTTTTTTGTTTTTTAGGTTACAATATTCTTATACTTGATTTATGGATTATGAATAAAGGTGAAAAAGAAATGATACTACTAGATTAAAAAGTTCACTTTTCATCATTCAGTTATTTTTGATTAGTTCTTTATATAAAAGCCTTATTTTTCTGTAGCTTCATCTACACTTCCATAAACAGTAAGTTTGGCTTTTGTTCTTGTCCATATCTTATACCAACGTCCCCAAACTTTGAGACCACTGTCTGAGAAGTTCGATAAATCATGATTGCTACTTTTCAAAATTGAAGCTGTGCCATTACTATTTGATATATTCCAAGCCACATAACTAATATTACGGTCATCTAAAATCTTATACCAATTTTTTATTGATGCATAATCAATTGTTCTATTTCCATCAGAATACATTCCACCATGCTCACTAATAAATACCGGTATACCCATACTATAGGCATTTGTAACTTGGTTAGTACTTTTATGATCTGCTGCATAAAAATGATATGTATACATAATATTTGTATAACCAACTAATGGATCTTTTACAACCGAATTCAAGTCAGCTGTCCATTTGGGATTACCAACTAGAACAATAGCATCGGTATTTTCTCTAATAGCCGGTATTACTTGATTAGCGTAATCCTTACAATTCTGCCATGTTGTTGCTCCATTAGGTTCATTCATAATTTCATATAAAATATTTTCATTGTCAGCAAATTTTTTTGAAATTTCTCCAAAAAATTCCTTTGCTTCATTGACATATGTTAATGGATTTTTATCATCAACAGATTCTGCCCCAACCATATGCCAATCAACTATTACATACATATCTAAAGATGTTGCAATTTTAATTCCATTTACAACTGCATTGTACATATTTTGTTTTCGAAGGTCCGTTCCTGTGCAGTACCCATTTTCTGAAGTATACAATGCAAGACGTATAACATTAATACCAAATTCATCCTTTATTGCTTTAAAAGTATCATAATTCACATAATGGCCAAACCATTGTAATCCGTGAGTACTAAGACCAATAAGTTGAAATTTATTCTTATAACTATCTATTAAATCTGCTCCTTTAACTGATAATTTACCATGATATGAAAAAGTATTGTCTGTAAATTCAATTGGTTCCTCAACATATTCACAATTTGTACAACTTCTTTGTTTAAGACCACAAAGCGATTTTGTTGGCTCTCTGGTTATTATATAATCCCCGTATATATGACCTGGACCTTTTACAGTTTTCACAGTCTCATAGGTGCAATTATTACATCTTGTATACACTTGATACCTTTCTGCACATTCATTAGAAGATTTAACTTCATATAAATCATGATTTTTAGTAAGTATTTGTTCTTCTAAAATTTCATTACATGTTTCACATATTTTATCAGCAACATATTCTTCTTTACACAATACATCATCATGATATTTCCATACGCCTAAAGTATGTTCATGTGGTAATACTGGTTCTTGATTACATCCACAAATAATTAAACTCATTAATAATAAAATACATATTATGTATTTTTTAAGTATTGTTTTTTTAAATTTATTATTCATTTTTATTATTATATAATATAAAACCTAAGATATTAAATCTGAAGTTGTATCCTATGCTCCTTTTTTTGATATTTTATTAACTTATCAATATATTTATTAAGCTCTATTGAATCAAGTTTTTCAATAATTGTTTTGGTAAATTATTTCATTAGATTCTATATATTTAAATCATTAATATATATTTTAACATCTAAACTCATAATAATTATACTACATTATTTGGATTATTACAACTAAAAAGACCAGGTCTTTACAACCTAGTCTAAAAGTATTAAATGATACGACCGATAGTCATTCCTATATATTAGATATACCTAAATTGAAATTATAATATCAATAATTTCATATCTAGCCAATTCTTAAATCATTTTGCCGTCTTCTCAAAAACTCATATAAATAATTTATATTTTCATTTTATATTAGTTTACAATTAAGTACAATCCCAATCAACAATTGCTTTTTCAAAATCTCCATTAGCTAAATCTTCTTTACCTATCTCTACCCATAAAATCCCACCAGCACCTATATAAACCGCGTACGGAGAAATCGTATCAGAAACCGTTAAAAGAACTTCATTCTTTTCATAATCAAATTCTTTTCCTTGGGTCGAACTTCCATAGCCGCCATAATTTGCATCTAATGTTAAATTATAAATTTCTTTTTCAATCTGATTATATACTTTAGAAGAAAACACATCAAATACTTCATCATATAAAGGCATCAAAATATCATCTTCAATATAATCTGGATAACTTTCACTCTTAGTCAACTTTAATTTTATGGGGTAATCTGCCCATTCACCAGAAATTGGAACGATATCTTTTTGGTAACTTTCATTAACTTCTTTATAATATCGAACCTCGTATTCCGTTTCACATATCGTATCTTGAATAAAAACCTGAAGTATTCCTTTATTTGGAAGATTAGGCAAATCTGTTCCTTCTAGATTTAATTGAATAAACATAAACATTTGTTTACCCGTACTATCTATTGGGATGCTTTTTCCTTCCGGTAAATAAAAAACGCCAGCAATAGAACTATCTAGATGTTTGGGAATTCCCTCATCAACACTTATTTTAAAACAAGGTCTCATTGATATCTTTTTATATTTTGCTAGTACTTCTTGTATTTTATTATTTAACTCTTGCTTATTAGATTTTTGTTTGCTAAATATCTTAGACAAAAAAGATTTCATTATTTTATACTCCTTATATTATATTTTATAATTATTATACATTGTTTTCTTTTAAAAATTAAAAAATATCTTATTTCAACATTTTCCTTACTATCAAACGGTTACCCATATCTTTATAAATGCTAAATCCTAATTTATCATATAAACCTATCGGTCCACGAAAATTATAATACATATTATCTCCTGCTTTTTCAGGGTAGGCTTCAATACAATCATACCCTTCTTTTATAGCATCATCACATATGCGTTTTAATAGGGCTGTAGCAATATCTTTTCCTCGCATATTCGGATCAATAGCAAAACAAAATACTGATTTTGCTTTCATATCCAGCACAATATCTCTTCTATATTCATTAAGTCCCCAGCAGGAAATACAGTCCGCTCTATCATTTGAGTTACACCAACCAACAACTCTTGTACCATCAAACGCAAGATAACCTTGAAGATTTCCCTCGTTAATCATTTTTATTGCATACTTACGTCTAACCTCTGGATCAGTGAAGTCTTCAATTATATTTTTTAATGATAATGATTCACTATAGAAACTAACACAATAACAGCGAGCAAAATCAGGATAATCACTATGTGCTGTATTCTCACAAAAAAACAAATAATCTTCTAGTAAATCAGGTTCAAGTTTTCTTATTTTAATTTCCATAAATATCTCCTAAATATTTTTTTCTTTTATATCAAACAATATCTTATCGTACTCATATGAGTTTAATACCAGCAGGTATAATTGGGAATTACTCACCATTTTTAATTCATTTTATTTGCAACTAAGATGTAGGCATACCATAATGTGCTAAATTAGCATTTTTATATCTTAAATCTGAAGTCACTTCTAATCCAAACCAACTTGGTGGAGTAAAACTCTTAGATTTATTTACATTTGCAAATTCTACTTCAGCGACTGCAAGACCATTTAATTCGTGAGAATAAATATCCACATCTATTTTAATACCATTTTCTTGATATTGGTAACGCGTTTTATAAATTGTATTACCAACTTGCTTTTTTAAAAGCTCTTCATATTGTTCTAATGTAATCATAAATTCTATTTCTTCACGAGCAAGACCAATTTCATCTTTTGGAAGTTTCATTGTGAAAAAATAATATAAATCATTTGTTTTTCGAACCCTCATTTCAGGAGAAAAACTGATATATGTTTGAACTATTTCTAAAGTATCTGAGTTTCCAATATTTTCTGGGAGATTATTAATATCAATTAAATACTTTCGCTCAACTTCTATATTTTCAAATTTGTTTTCATTTGCTTTTATCATCATAATAGTTAATAGGAATGATAATATTATAATGGCTACTGATAACAAGGTAATTATGCTGTTTTTTATATTTTTATTCATACCATTTCCTTATATTAATTAGAGCATATTACGATATATTGCAAAAATCACTTTTCCATCTTCAAATTTAATCTCGATATAAACCCTATCTTTATACTCTTTACGCACGTAATATGCAAAGATAGTTTTATTTCTTGTATCAGGATTTCCTAATAACATAATCACCCCATCTTCATCCATTCCAATTAGTTCATAATTTTCTTTTAAATCCTCTAGCATGTTATCACGATATTGAGGATATTCTATCCATTTTTCTTTTGTGTATATGCTGATGAAATGAATATGAGATGCAATCATTAATATAAAAAAAGAAATAGCAAACAAAATAGTTAAAGCATATGAAATAGCATATTTTACCCATTTGTTTTTTATAAACATTAAGTATACTAATGAAAGACCACATATAATGGCAACAATAATCAAAATAAGGAGCCCTTTTTCTCCTGAAAAATCTTTAAATCTATCGCCACGATTAATTCCCCAAATTAATAAAATAATCCCTAATATTGTCCATGCCACCCCATAAACGCCTAATAATATCCTAAAAACGATTTTTTGTGCTCTACTTATTTGAGGATTTTTTTTAACTGAATTTTCCATATTTTTGTCTCCCAATATTTTTTATCTATTATTAAAGAAATTAGTTATATTGTCTAATCTATATTATATCACAAACCATATCTAATATAAATATTATTATATTGAGAATGGGTAAAAAGATTGAGTATAGGAAATACTCAATCTCAAATAAACTATTATAATTTCTTTTTCATTTCCAAATATTCAAAGTTGTTTAATAATTCTGGATGATATTGTTCTTTAACTTTAATAATAGACTCTAATAAACTATCGTATTCACCTTTAATATAAATGAAATGTTCTTTTAAAACTGGATCATTTTTCATTAATAAATCCAGTTTTTTTGCAGATGAAAAATAGTTCATTATATAAATCATCAAAACCTCGTTTTCATATTTCATATATGATAATGGGTGGTTACATATTCTTCCCCAAAATACCATTTCCATTATATTAAAAGTTGTCACTGCAGCATCATTATCCATTCTTTTAAATAAGTCCCCAACTTTACCTATTTCAAAAAGTTTTTCTTCAATAGATAATTTTGAATTATAGATTATTGACTTTGCTAATTTATCTGAAAGAAAACTAGCCAATTCATATAAGTTAACATTCAATTCATAGTAATATTCATTTGTATGTTTATCAAACAATTGTTCCTTTCTTTGATTGGAAGAATGGTAAAATGATGGGAAAGAGTCTAAGATTTCTAAAGCTTCTTTAGTTTTCCCTTTTGCATGCATTATTTTTGCTTTCAATGTTAAAGCATCAAGTCTAATTTTTTCATCAATACAACCATTTAAAATTGTATTACATATTTCAAGAAGTTCATCACTATTTTTAGTCAAAACTTCTATTTGGTTATCTGCTAAACCTCCAGCTAAGTCGAACATATATTTTTGCATTATACGAAAATCATGTGGATACTTACGCCTTGCATCTATCAATAGTTGACATTTACCATTATATTTTTCATGATTAGGAATTTCATTATATTTTTCAATAATAGACAGAATCTCTTTTTCTATTACACTTTCATCGTACCCCATTAATTCATCAATACTTATATGAAAGTAGTGTGCTATCGAAAATAATAAGGTAATATCTGGATATGTTTCACCTGTTTCCCATTTACAAACTGCAGCTGCTGAAACATTGAATATTTCAGCCAATTGTTCTTGAGTAATCTTATTTTGTTTTCTTAAAAATTTAATTTTTTCACCTATTTTAATATTCATTTTTTCTTCCTTTCATTATAATAAATGCATTTACATTATCATTATATTATAAAAAAAAGACTATGTCCACCTAGTATTAGTAAATATGAGATTAACTACAAGTTAAAATAATTAACAAATATTAAAAAAGTTGCCTTAGCAACTTTAATTATCATTTTGAAATAGCGGTGTTGATAAATATCTCATACCAGTATCCGGTAATAACACAACTATTTTTTTATCTTTTAAACTATCACTTAACTTATCAATCGCGGCTAAAGCAGCACCAGATGAAATACCAACTAATAGCCCTTCAGTTTTCGCAAGCATTCTACTAGCATTGTATGCTTCTTCTTCTGTAATCGTTATAATTTCATCACAAATAGATAAGTCTAATACTTCAGGCACAAACCCTGCGCCAATACCTTGAAGTCCATGAGAACCTGAGATATTTTTTGTTAATATAGGTGAGCCGGCTGGTTCAATACCTATTATTTTTACTTGCTTATTTTGAGACTTTAAATATTTCCCAACTCCAGTTATCGTTCCACCAGTTCCAACTCCAGCTATAAAAACATCAATATCACCATTCATATCATTCCATATTTCTTGGCCTGTTGTCTGATAATGGCAATCAGCATTACTAGGATTTGCAAACTGGCTTGGTATAAAACTATTTGTTAGTTCTATAGCCAAGTCTTCAGCCTTAGCGATTGCTCCCTTCATACCAAGTTTGGCATTAGTTAAAACAATTTCTGCACCATATGCTTTAAGAAGTTGTCTTCTTTCGATACTCATTGATTCAGGCATTGTTAGTATGATACGGTAACCCCTACACGCAGCAATAGCCGCTAGACCAATTCCAGTATTACCACTAGTTGGTTCTATAATGACACTATTAGGTCTTAGTAGACCTTTTTTTTCAGCATCATCGATCATTGCTTTGGCTATGCGGTCTTTAACACTACCAGTTGGATTGAAATATTCAATCTTGGCATATATATTTTCAGCAAGATTTTTTTTCTGACAATATTTAGATATTTTAATAATTGGCGTTTTGCCAATTAAAGAATCAATGTTTTCATATATTGGCATTATTTTCTCCTTATTCAAACAACTAAAGTTATTAATAATATTTATTATTTAATAACTTTAGTTAATTATTATTACTTTTCTAAACTTTCCACTGCTGTTTGCAAACGCTCTAATGCTTTTTTCAAAACTGCTCGTGGACAAGCTATGTTAATTCTTTGAAATTGACGACTTTCTTCACCGAATAATTCGCCTCTATTAAGCCATAATTTGGCTTTATTTCTAATAAAATCTTCTAGTTCAGAATCAGATAAACCCAAACCAGAACAATCAAGCCAAACTAGATATGTTCCATCTGGCTCAATCATAACGATGTTATGAAGATGTTCATTAATAAATTTACGAATAAAACATAAGTTATCATATAAATAACTCTTAAGTTGTTCTAACCATTCTTCACCATATTTATATGCATACATAACCGCAGTTAACCCTGCAATATTCATACTAGTGACTCCTGTTTTCGCAATTTCTTTTACAAATTTATTTCTTAGTTCTTCATTTTGAATAATGATGTTTGAAACTTGAATTCCGGCCAAATTAAATGTTTTAGTTGGTCCAGTGCAAGTAACCGTGATTTCTAAGAAGCGAGGGTCCAAGTTAGCAATAGAATGGTGTTGGTAACCTGGGTAAATGAAATCTTGATGTATTTCATCAGATACAATAATAACATTATGCCTATAGCATATTTCTCCTATTTTCATTAACTCTTCTTTATTCCACACACGTCCAACAGGATTGTGAGGATTACAAAATAGAAATAATTTCACTTTTTCTTCAATAATGGATTGTTCAAACGCTTCGAAGTCAATAGTATAACGATAATTTTTATAGATAAGAGGGCAGTTAACTAGTCGTCTACCATTATCAATAATCGCATTTTTAAAAGGACCATAAATTGGTTGTTGTACCATTACACCTTCTTTTTCTTTTGCATATGCTTTAACAGCACAACAAAGTGCATAAACGACTCCCGGAGTTTTTACCAACCATTCCTCTTTAATATCAAAAGAAAAGTATTTTAACATCCAATTATGAACTATATTAAAGTAATCATTTTTAACTTCGCTATACCCATAAATACCATGGCTTATAGCTTTATTGACACCTTCGATAATTTCATCAGCCGTCTTGAAATCCATATCAGCAATCCAAAGAGGCATGACATCTTGGTTATATCCTCTTTCTTTTTTAAAATCATACTTCAAGCAATTAGTATTTTCTCTATTTACTATTTTATCAAAATCATATTTCATTTCTTCACCTATTTCTTTTTTACTTATTCAAAACATTCTTTAATAATCATATCAAACTCTGTTTTTGTTTTAATATTAACTAGTTTTTGTTTAAATTCTTTATTATTTGCCATACCTTTAACGTACCAAGCCGCTAAAGACCTCATTTCTAAAATCGCAATTTTCTCGCCTTTTAAAGAAATTAAATCTTTTGTATGCTCTTTTAAAATATTAATTCTTTCTTCATCACTTGGCTTACAATATGGAATATTTTTTAAATAACAATCAAGTTCTTTAAATATCCATGGATTACCTAGACTTGCTCGACCAATCATAAAAGCATCTACACCGGTATCTATCATCTTTTGTAAGTCTTCAATACTTTTGATATCACCATTTCCAATGACAGGTATTTTAACAGTTTCTTTAACTTGCTTAATGGCTTCATAATTGACATTACCGCTATAGAAATCTGTTTTAGTGCGACCATGAACAATAATGGCACTAGCACCAGCCCTCTCAATAGCCCTTGCTACTTCTACACAGTTAATACTACTATGATCCCAGCCGATTCTAATCTTCACAGTAACGGGCTTATTTACCGCCGAAACAACGGCTTTAACTAATTGTTCTAGATGACTAACATTTTGAAGCATTGCTGAACCACTTCCAGCTTTAACAACTTTCTTAACTGGACATCCCATATTAATATCAATAATATCACAATTACTTTTGCTATCAATTAATATTGCAGCTTTAGCCATTTCATCAATATTTGAACCAAACAACTGCAAAGCAACTGGCTTTTCATATTCATTTATATAACACATATCCCAAGTTTTATCATTTTCATATAAAAGACCTTTGTCACTTATCATTTCTGTAAAGGTCATTGAAGCCCCAAAATTCTTGCATATATTTCGATACACAGCATTTGTATATCCAGCCATAGGGGCTAAAAATAACTTCCCAGAAATATCAACACTACCAATTTTCATTTTATGTACCAATCAAAAATAAAGCTGCTAAGCCAAAGTAAATGGCCAAAGCAATAATATCATTAATAGTTGTAATAAACGGACCACTTGCGGCTGCTGGATCGACATGAAGTGAATCAAAGAATATTGGTATCAAACAACCAAACATACTAGATAGCGATGTCGCAATAATGACAGAAGCGCCTACAATTAATGAAATCTTAAGTGGGTCAATTTGAGAATTTTTGTTTATTATCGTTATATACAAAAAAGCAACAATTATTATAATCACACCAATTAGTAATCCACTAACTAATCCATTTCTAAATTCTTTTAGAATATGTGATATACGTTTCTTAGAAGTATCTAATTCATTATTGGAAATACTTCTAACACAAACCGCTAAACTTTGAGTACCAATATTACCAGCTAAAGCTAAAATAACTGGTTCAAATAATATTAATATTGTTATAGTTTCTATAACATGATCAAAAGCTGAAACAACTAAACATACTAAAATATCTAATACACATAAAGCAATTAGCCATGGCATACGCTTTTTCATTTTTTGAAGAACTGTCTCTTCTATATCATGTTCGCCACTAATACCTGCTAGTTGATTATAGTCTTCTTTTCTTTGATCAACTAAAGCTTTCAAAGCATCATCAATCGTTACTACACCAACTAATTGATCATTATCTAAAATGGGCAAAGCATAAATATCATAATCATCAACCATTTTTACAATATCATCTATATTAGTATTTGTATAAGCATATTTATAATTAGTATTAACAATGTTTTTAACAAGACATGGAGCCTTTGTAACAATTAATTTTTTCAAATCAAGCGTACCATAAAGCTTGCCATTTTCAGTGACAAACAATGTTGAAATAACACTAACATTGGGTGCCGAAGTAACTAATTTTTTCATTGCTTCTTTAACATCCATATTCGCATCTAAATCAATATAGTTAGTATCCATAATTGATCCAGCACTATCTTCATCATATTCAGCTAATAAAGAAAGTTCTTGCTTTGTTTCCTCATCCATTAACCCTAAATAACTTGCTTTAGCTTTTTCTTCAAGTTCATTTATTAAGTCAGCTGCATCATCTACATCCATATTTTCAATGATATCAGAGGCCTTATTGTCACTTAATTCTGTAATAAATAAAGCTGCATCTTCTTCATCTAGATGTTCAAAGAAATTAGATAGTTCTTCAGCAGTAAAAAAATTATAAAAAGTTTCCCTTTGTTCAACTGACATACTTTCTAATTTATTAGCCACATCCTTTGGATGAAGTTCCAAAAAATCAGCTTTTAAATTTTCTAATTTTTCAACTAACACTTGATCTAACTTATCTAGATAGTTTTCGCGGTCTTCTTCTTCAAGTTCATTAATTAAACCAGCCGCCTCATCAAATTCCATTTTCTCAATGACATTAAAAGCCTTACTTTCATTCATTTCTAAAATGAAAAAGGCAGCATCCTCATTTTCTAGTTTATCAAAAATTTCCGCTAGTTCTTCATCATTAAATTCTTTATAAAACTCCTTGCGTTCTTCAAATGACATTGATAGCAACATTTTCGTCACATCATCTGCATTCAATCTAATAACTTCATATTTTGTAAGGATTTCATTTTTCGCGTTTTTAATCATAGGAAACCTCCTTGGATCAAAATAAAATAAGCCAAAGAGTAATAAATAATAACTCCCAAAATATCATTAACTGTTGTAATGAAAGGCCCACTAGCAACAGCTGGATCAATTTTTAAACGATAAAAAAGCATGGGAACTAAAGAACCAACAAAATTGGAAATAGTAATTCCAGCTATCATTGAAATACCAATTACCAAAGAAATCATTGTATGATTTCCCGGCGTATCTTTCAATAACATAAACACTAAAGTTATAACAAAAGCGCAAGCTCCTAAAATAATACCATTAAAAAATCCAGCTCTAAGTTCTTTCATAATATATTTTCGTATCGCTTTATCATCTTTAAATCCTGATTGAGAAATACTAATAATCGAAGTAGCTAGAGACTGTGTTCCAGCATTCCCCCCCATATCTAAAATTAATGTTTGAAAAAATACCATAACCGTAGCAACAGCAATAATTTCTTCAAAAAGTCCTAATATCGTTGAAACGATAAAACTCAAGACTAATAGAATACATAACCATGGAAGTCTCGATTTTAATGCTGATTTTAATGTTGTACTACTGTCACCACTTAAACCTGCTAATTTATCATAATCATCACTAACTTCTTCTTCGATATAATCGATTGCATCATCTATCGTAATAATACCTTTTAATATCTTATTCTCAACAACAGGCAAAGCCAGTAAATTATATTCTTTTAATACAAACACAGCCTCATCTATCGAAGTTGATACTTCAACATATTTAAAGTTCTCGTTCATTATATCTTTTATATATTCATCTTTACGAGCAATAATCAATTTTTTTAAATCTATTATACCAACTAATTCATCCCTATCATTTACAATAAATAAAACATCAATCATTTCTTGTTCTGAAGATTCTTTAACTAACTTCTTCATGGCAGTTGGTACAGTTGCATTTATATTAATACTTAAATAATTATTATTCATGATAGATGCGGCTATGTTTTCATCATATTTAGTAAATTCAGCAATTTCAGTTGCCACTTCTTTATTAATACTTTTAATTACTTTTTCACGCTCATCATCATCTAATGCTAGCATAATATCAGCAGCATCATCAGTTTCCATCTCAGAAATAATTTGCGCTGAATCATCAATCGACATATCTTCAAATAATTCAACCGTATCTTCTACTTCCATATAGGCTAGTATGTCAGCAAGTTCGGCTTTACTTAACAAAATATATATTTTTTGTTTTTCATCTTCTTCCAGTTCAAGGAGTGCTTGTGCTATATCATAAGGATGGGCATTTAAAATCTTTATTCTCAAAGAGTTATCATCTAAAGTCAGTAAATCTTTTTGAAAATCCTTTATAAAATCATTCATTTCAAATACCTCCTTTACCTTCATTTATTATATTCATATTATATCATTTTTACCAATGAAAGAAAAGAAAAAAGAAACGAAAATTTTCAAACACAATTTTCGTTTCTATAACCTATATTAATGTATCTATAAATTTTAATCTTTATTGTTATACAATATTCTATCTATCTTCTTAACATTTTCAATATATTCTTTTTCAATTAAACTCAATTCGCTTTTTTGTTTTCATTATAATCTAGATAACATTTTGTAGCTTTTTCTAATGCTTGTTTATGAGTTATAGAACCTATGATTGCCAAAATACCCTTTCTATTCATTTTAATAAAATAATCTAATTGATCAAGCCAATCTTTAATATGGTTATATAAGGAAGGCGGCAACTCCAATAATAAGTCCAAGAATCAGAAAAGTTATCGGGAAACCTATTAAGTCTATTTTTGATATTGAATGCCAATTAATATCATTAGGAGTCATTTTATGACGATTTGACTTTTGTAACATACAATATACATGTCTCCACTTTAGTTTTATACCTATTGCATAATAAATTCCCATGATGATTAATCCAGATGAAAAACCTATTAAAGTATAGTTTAAATTATTCATTAAATATCCTACTAATACTGATAAAAATAAAATTAATGCTATAAAAATAGATATACCGAAATTTGCCAGTATCTTTATCCTTTTTACTTGTTTATCATTTAATTCAGGATATTCATCATCACTTCTTGGATTTTCAAGAACCCTTTTTTGTGTTTTATTCATTTTGATTTCTAAAGGAATATTATTATCAAAAATATATTCTTTTAGTTTACTTACAAATATATTTAATTCTTTAAATGTTAAGTCTATAAAATCAGGATATGTCCAAGTAATATATGATAAATTAAAATCAAATTTTTCATTTTCTTTGAAAATATATTCATAAATCAACCTATTATTATTTTTGTAAAACAACATGGCTTCAGAATTATCGCTATTACTATCATCATATGTAAACATAACTTCATCATCATCTAGCATTGAAAGTACTGCCTTGGAAAAGTTTTCTTCATTTATATCATCTTCTCCCAATAATTCTAATGCAGTGGTATGGTAATATCCATCTTTCATATAAAAAGATTTTATGAATTCATCAACTGTTACTGTACTCATAATGCCTCCATTAATTATTACTTATTTTATTATAATTCTTATTAGTACTCCCAAAGCCACCTTGACGTATATCAACAGCATTATCATCGGTTGTAATTCCATATTCTAAAAATAGTCCTTGAATAAAGGCTTGTCCTGCTTTTATGTCTAATGTTTCGGTTGGATTACTATTAACTATTTGAATAATAATATGACCTTCATTTGGACTATTAAAATAATCACTATCAATGATACCTACAGTATTTCCTAACATCATTTGATATTTAAATCCTAAACTACTGCGGGGATATAATTGGAGAACCCATCCTGGTTTCATTTGTACTCTAATGCCTGATGGTATTTTAATTATTTCATGAGGCTTTAATGAGAAAGTAAATGGAGAGATAAAATCATAACCAGCAGACCCTAAAGTAGCCCGTTTTGGAATATTAATATTATCATAAGCAATATCGATATTTTTGATATTTGAATCACCAAATATTTTGCTATAATCTTCTTTAAATTGAAAAAAAGATACTTTCATAAATGTTGCTGCCTTTTTCATTTTTTACCTCTAGTTGGTTTTATCAAACAACTTTCTTTTACTTGTTGCCTCAATCATCATCATTTCCAAATGTGTTTTATCATTAGAACTGACATCTTGTTTTATAACTTCTAATGCTTTAATAAAATTATCAATTTCCATAATTAAATATTCTTTATTCATGAGGAATAGTTCACTCCATAATGATTCATTAATTTTTGCGATTCTTGTTAAATCACGAAAAGAATCTCCTGTATATTTAATATAATTGCTAGCTTCATGAGAGTTCATTAAAGCAATGGCAATGGCATGAGGAAGTTGTGATAAAAAACCAATAATTTCATCATGGGAATCAATTGATAAAATTTCAATATGTTTACAACCTAAAACATTTCCTAACTGATTTAATAATTCTATCGCCTTAGGAGTATTGTTATAAGGTGTAATAATGAAATTAGCTTTTAAAAATAAGTCTGGGTGAGCATTTCTAACTCCACTGACCTCACGTCCTGCCATTGGATGGCTAGCAATAAATTCACAATCAGTCCTTAAAATATTATTCACCTCTTCAACAATCGGTTTTTTTATTCCCGTCACGTCCGTAATAATTGTATTAGCTAGAAAATATTTTTGATTTTCTTCTATCCATTTTACAACTAGTGAAGGATAAAGACCTAAAATAATTAAATTAGCATTGCTGATTTTTTCAATAGCTGTTTTGCCATCTTCTTTAATATATCCTTTTTCGCTAGCATATTGTAGACTTTCTTGGTCGATGTCTATGGCTGAAGGGATGAGACCAAAACTACTAAGCCTTGCAGCATAACTACCACCAATTAAGCCCAGTCCTACAATTAAAATCTTTTTACTAAATAGATTCTCAGCGGTGTTTTTATATAGTTCAATATTCTCATTCATATATATCTACCTTTATGCCTAGTTTTTGTAAATCATCAAAAAAACGCGGATATGATTTATTAATACATTCAATTCCTTCTAAGACCATTGGTGTTGGTGCAATCGTTCCTAAAATAGCCATAGCCATACATATGCGATGATCATTGTGACAATTAATTATTTGGTGATTTATTATTTGTTTGTTGTCAAAAGCTCTACCATCAATCTTCATATCATTTTCTTTGATTATCATCTTGATGCTATATTTTGCTAATTCACTTCTCATTGCGTCTAATCGGTCTGATTCTTTCATTCTTAATCTTTGAATATTTTTAAAACTTGTTCTTTTGTCTATAGTACTCGCCATAACCATTAGAATAGGTCCAAGGTCTGGACAATTCTTGAGATCAATAATTGATGAATCAAGTACTGCCTTCTTAACGATATATCCACCATCAATAGGTGTAACGTCCCCATCCATTTTATTAATAATATCAACAATTTCCTTATCACCTTGCTTACTATCAAGAGATAAGTTTTTTAAAGTAATACTATCATTTATTGTGCCAAGTGCCATAAAGAAGGCTGCTTGTGAATAATCACCTTCAATTGTATAATCATTTGCTTGATACTCTTGATTACCTTTAATATAATATTCAAATTGTGATTTTTTAGTTACCTCAATTCCATAATGTTCTAAAACAGCTAATGTTAAATCAATATAGGAATATGACTCAAAAGGCGGAATAATATTAATAACTGAATCCCCATTAACTAGTGGCAATGAAAATAATAATCCTGTTACAAATTGACTAGAAACATTTCCAGGTATATTCCAAATTCCCGCTTTAAGTTTCTTAGTTATTGTGATACTTTTTTTATCAATTATGAACCCATCATCAAATATTTCTTTATATATATCAAGAGGCCTTGATAATAATTTCTCTGTACCAAATATTTGCATTTTTTGATTAAATAACGATAGTAAAGGAATAAAGAAACGTAGAGTTGAGCCTGATTCGTTAGCATCAAAAAATAAATGTTTAGGCTTTGGTGAGTCTTGATTATTTAAATTCTTTATACCATCAACTATTACTTTATAACCATCTATTTTAATACTAGCCCCCATAGCCTCAAGCCCTCTAATGGTCGCTTTAATATCCTCACTCATTTCAAGAGGTGAAATAATACTTTGTCCTTGGCTTAAACCAGCACAAATTAGAGCACGATGACTCATGCTTTTAGATGATGGAATATATACCTCTCCATGACATCTGCCAGGATATATACATGCTTTCATATTTGCCTCCAATTATTGTAACTTTTGCCAATATAATATAATTTCTTCAACAACATCTAATATATCATTATTGTTTTGAACAATAAGATCAGCATAATTATGATATTTATCAATTCGTTCATTATATCTTTTTATCAATTCTTCTTTATTTAAAGATAATGGTCTAATGACATTATCATATACTATTTTATTGATTTGGCGGTCAATAAAAATAATTATTCCATTAGCTTTAAGTAGCTTCATATTATTTTCATCTAAAATAACTCCACCACCTGTTGAAATTATTTTTTGATGAACAAGACTAACATCATTTACAACGCTATTTTCTATTTTTCTAAAAGTTTGTTCACCATCTTCTTTGAAAATATCAGCGATTTTTTTATTAGTTTTTTCTTCAATTAGGATATCACAATCAATAACTTCCATATTAAGTTTAGTTCCGAGCTCACTAGCAATTGTTGATTTGCCACTTCCTGGCATACCAATTAAAACTATATTTAGAACTTGCTGTTTAATATTTCTAATGATATTTGATACCACATCATTATTAACTATTTTATTATGAAAATATTGATGAGCGTAAATTGCTTGAACAACTAACATCTCAAGACCGGTGTAATAAGGAATACCTAACTGTTCCGCTTTTTGAGCAAAAAATGTCCTAATCGGATTATACACAACATCAAAAACAACAGATAAATTTTTGAATTTTTGTAAATCAATAATAATACCCGCCATATTCGGATACATGCCAACTGGGGTAGTATTAACTATGACATCAATTACTTGTAGTTTATCTAATTCTTCATAATTTATGATATTTTCTTTTTTAATGGTTTCATCATCATACTTTTCTTTTTGGATACTGACTTTGTAAATTATCTTAGCATTCATATCTTCTAAAACACATTTGACAGCTTTACTAGCTCCGCCATTACCAAGTATAACACAAACTTTATTTTTTATATATGAATTATCATTAACATTATGATTGCAAACAATATGATTGTTAACCATCTGATAAAAACCATCATAATCAGTATTATATCCATATAGTTTATTATTCTTATTGACAATAGTATTAACAGCACCTATTCTTCTTGCTTTATCATCAATAAAATCTAAATAAGGAATAACTGTTTCCTTATAAGGAATTGTCACATTTATTCCTTTAAAAGACCGACTTCGTAATAATTCATCAAGTTCTTTTTCGTTAACTGAACATAAATCATATGTTTCATCGATTAATTGTTCATGAATGATTTTGGAATATGAATGACCTAAATGTTTACCAATTAAACCAAAACGCATATTACTCCATCCACATATAACCATATCGTGAACAATATAAATCTAGAAGTCCAAAGGCAACCATACTATCAACAACGACCCTAGCTCTATGAACAATACAAGGATCATGACGCCCTTTTACTTTAATTGTAGTATTTTTATTTTTAAGTAAATCAACCGTGTTTTGCTCTTTAGCGATACTCGGTGTTGGTTTAACAACGGTTCTCATTAAGATTGGCATACCATTAGTAATCCCACCATTTATACCACCATTATTATTTGATGAAGTCTTAATTCCTTCTCCTTCTTGGTAAACAAAAGCATCATTAGCCTTACTTCCAAGAATAGCAGCGAAATCAAATCCTCGACCAAATTCTACTCCTTTAACTCCTGGTATTGAAAAGACCAAAGACGATAGTACTGATTCAACAGAATCAAAGAAAGGTTCACCAATTCCGCCTTCCATATTCATAACGACAGTTTCTAAAATACCACCAACTGAATCTAAATCTTCCTTAGCTTTTTTAATAGTATTTTGCATAGCTTCCGCCATTATTGGAGATATTGCTGCAAATTGCAAGTTATTTACATAACGAATCTGTTTTTCAAGTTCTATTTTATTAATAGAAAAATCAATATCAATAACATCATATATTTGTTTAATATGGGTAGCAATTAAAATGCCTTTGTTTTCTAATATTTGTTTAAAAATGGCTCCAGCAGCAACAAGTGGCGCTGTCATTCTACCAGAGAAGTGACCACCACCACGATAATCTTGGTAGCCATCATATTTAAGAAAAGCCGTATAATCGGCATGTCCTGGACGAAGCAAGTTAGGTTTATAATCACTTGATGAAGTATCTTGATTAAATATTATCAATGTCAGCGGAGTGCCTGTAGTAAAACCATTAAAATAGCCACTTATGAATTCCACTTTATCGGCTTCTTTTCTAGCAGTTGATAACTCATTATGTGATCTTCTTTTATCCAGTTCTTTTTCAATATACTCACTATCTAACTTTAATCCAGCCTTTAAGCCATCAATGACCACTCCAACCATTCCACCATGGGATTCGCCAAATAAAGAAAGCTTTAAATTTTTACCAATTATTGATGACATCTATTTCGCTCCTTTCAAAATAAGATATAACTTTTCTATTGCTATCTCTTCCATTTTCCATTTTCCAATCTCTGATACCTTAATAATAGAAATGTTATTATCATTTCTTTTTTTATCTTGCATTAATGCCTTATATACTTCTTCAATTTTATCATACTTAGGAATGATATTCATTGTATACAAAATTTGTAATACTTCATTTTTTAATTTCTCATTTTCAATCATTAAAACCATACCATATGCCACGGCTTCACCATGAAAGATTTCACCCAAATTAACACTTTCAATTCCGTGACCTATTGTATGACCAAAATTTAAAATCTTTCTTATTCCTTCTTCTCTAACATCCGCTTCAACAATTTGCTTTTTTGCCATTAAAGAATGATATATAATTTTATCTAGATTGTTAGCAATATCATCAAACATTTTAACTAAAGCTGGATCCATTATTAACCCCATCTTTAAAGCCTCAACTAAACCATTGTAATACTGACGTTTAGGTAAACTATTTAAAGTATCTAAGTCAATTAAGACAAGTTCAGGCTGATAAAATGTGCCGATAATATTTTTAATATTATCTAAATTCACCGCAACCTTGCCCCCAATAGAGCTATCAACCATTGATAAGGTTGAAGTGGGGATATTAATAAAACGGCATCCCCTTTTATATGTAGCAGCAACAAATCCTGCTAAATCACCAACAACACCTCCACCTAAAGCAATGACCATATCCTTACGTGAAAACTCCTCTTCAAGCATAACATGTAAAATATTCTCATAAACTTGTAAAGTTTTACTTTTCTCTCCTGGAGCAATTGAATATGTATAACATGATTTAATATTTTTTGATAAGATATTTTGATAAACAAGTGGTATATTATCATCAGTAATAATGAGTACTTTACTAGGTAACTTACAATAATCAGTAAGATTTTCTAATATATTATTCCCAATAACAATATCATATCCATTATCTATTTCAACATGAATTTTCATATACTACTCCTTACATAATACCTATATTAAAAACATCAATAAAGTGGCTATACCATTTATTAAAATATGAACAATAATCGGTGGATAAATACTATTGCTATAATATTCAATTATTCCAAGAGCCAGTCCCATAAAAACATAAGGGAAAATCATTGCATAGTCTCCTGATGATACATGTATAAAACCAAAAAGGATGGCTACAACTACCCATGTTATATAATTAGGAATTTTTAAATCTCTAAGTGATGATGTAAGAGCCTTACGAAATACTAACTCCTCTAAAATAGGACCAAAGATTACAACTGCAAAAATCAACAACCAACCATATTGACTTTTAGCCATTTGATTTATTGTCATCTGGTTTATGGAATCAACAGCATCAGTAAAACAAGTTGAAAGCCATGAACCAAGCAAATTACCGCCGTATACACACCCTACTCCGATACCTACAAAAGCCCATATCTTACCAGCATTAAATTTTTTAGTTTCATAAAAATCTATTTTTAATTCTTTAAATAATAAAATTCCACTAATTGCCATTAAAATGAAATCAAGAATAACATTTAGTAATATACTATAAATTACTCTAGAATCGTATGTAGTAAGACTGTCAGAAAATATATTACGAATTAAATCAACAAAGACAAACATTGTTAAGAAATATATAGCAACAACAGATACTTTTCTTACCCATGACAAGGTAATATGTTCTTTTAAAAAATCGATGATATTATTTAGTATTTTTCTATTGTTTTCCATATATGCTCCTGATTTTTACTTATGCATATAATACCACAAATTTTCTCTTTTTACAATCCAAAATTCATAATACCATAAATTAATATTTATTTTTTTTAACTTATATGGTACAATAAAGAATATATAGGATGGTATAAAATGAAAGATTTAAAAGACTTACGTAACTTAATTGATGATATTGACACAAAGATGGCCACTCTTTTTGAACAAAGGATGATGATTGTTAAAGATGTGGCGCTTTACAAGGAAGCAAATAAAATTCCTGTTTTTGATGAAAGCCGGGAAAATGAAGTAATTGAAAAAAATACTTTGAAAATAGAAAATATTGAACTAATCCCTTTTTATAAACAATTTTTAAAAGATACAATGGGGATTTCAAAGGATTATCAAAAGCAAATTCTTAATAATTATATTATCGGTTATCAAGGAACTGAGGGGGCATTTTCGTATTTAACGGCAAAACATTTATTTGCAAGTAGCACTTTAAAATCCTTCTCAACCTTTGAAGAAGTTTTTCTAGCTGTAAAAAATAATATTGTTGATTATGGAGTTCTTCCTTTTGAAAACTCATATACTGGCGTTGTTGGAGAAGTTCTTGATTTATTAGCTAAATATGATTTGCATTTCAATCAAATATATGATTTGCAAGTTGAACAAAATCTATTAGGACTAAAGGGAACTAATATAAATGATATTACTGATATCTATTCACATCATCAGGCAATTGAACAATCTGGTAAATTTCTAAAGCAGAGGGGCTTTAATATCCATGAATACCCTAACACTGCCTTGGCAGCTAAATTTATTTATGAATCTCAAGATAAAACTAAAGCAGCGATTGCTTCTATGGAAACGGCAAAACTATATGATTTAGAAGTTATTTCCCCAAATATCAGTACTAGTAATAATAATATAACTAGATTTATTGTTCTAACAAAACAACTAGAGACTGTTGGAAATAGATTTAATTTATCGTTCACCTTGCCTAATGAAGTCGGTTCGTTATCAAAAGTAATTAATACAATTAGTAGTTATAATTTCAGCATGGAAAAAATTCAGTCTAGACCAGTTCAGGACATTCCCTTTGAATACTATTTCCATATTGAGATAGTTGGTATACTTGATTCACTTGAATCTAATAATCTAATATCTGATTTAAAGAACTATACTAAAGGTTTAAAAATTCTTGGCTGCCACAAAAAATAAGGAGGTCTATATGACATTTCGTAAATGGTTTATTGTTATACTTTTATTAGTAAGTTTTATCTATTTAAGTGGTTGTGATAATGGCAATGAGTGTGAAGAATGCAAAATTTGTGAACAATGTGAGACTTGTTATGAATGCGAAATATGTGATGATAAAGAAAAAATAGTTGTAAAATTAGGCATTGATTCTATTGATAACTATTTATCCGTTTTTGATAATAAAAAAGTTGGTTTAATTACAAATCAAACAGGTATTAATAGTAGTTTTGAAAGTTCAATCGATGTATTATATGGAAAAATAAATTTAGTTGCCCTTTTTGCTCCAGAACACGGCATAAGAGGAAACTATACCGCAGGGGATTCTATTGGTGGAGAAACCGACTATATTACATCCCTACCGATTTATAGTTTATATGGTTCAACTCAAAGGCCAACCAAAGCTATGATGGATAAAATTGAAATTATGGCAATTGATATTCAAGATGTTGGTGCTCGTTTTTATACATATGTTTACACTATGGCCTATGCTATGGAAGCGTGTAAACAATATAATAAACCATTTGTTGTTTTTGATAGACCAAACCCTGTTGGAGGAGATAAGTATGAGGGGAATATTTTAGATACTACCTACTCATCATTCATTGGTCTCTATCCGATTGTTCAGCGTCATGGAATGACAATTGGGGAACTAGCCATGTACTTTAACACCGAGTTTAATATTAATTGTGATTTAACCGTTATTAAGATGGACGGTTGGACTAGAGATATGTACTATGAAGATACTAATCTTCCTTGGGTTATTCCTTCTCCAAATATGCCAACCACGCAAACTGCCCTAGTATATAGCGGAACTTGTATATTTGAAGGAACTAATTTAAGTGAAGGTCGTGGAACTACCTTGCCTTTTGAATTAATAGGAGCTCCTTATATCAATGCATTCGAATATGCTAATGCCTTAAATAATTATGGTTTAGAAGGTGTATATTTTAGACCAACCTATTTCACCCCCATTGCTTCTAAAAATATCAATCAATTATGTGGTGGTGTGCAAGTTCATGTCACTGATAAAGATAAATTTGAACCAGTGAAAACCGGACTTGTAATGTTAGAGATTGTTAGAACAATGTATCCATCAAATTTTTCAACTCTCAGCAGTTTAAACTTACTAACCGGTTGCAACTACATTTCTCTTCGCACTTATACTTTGGATAAACAATTAGAATTATTTTCTAAAGATGCACTGACTTTTGGAGTTACAAGGGTGAAATATTTACTTTATTAATATTAAGAAACAAAAAGTTAGATAAACTCAAATGAGCCCATCTAACTTTTTTATTAACTAATTTTATTTATTAAGTTCATTAACAATTAACGGAATAACTTCTTCAAAATTCACGCCATATTTTAAATCAATATTGTCATATTTGATTGTTGTTAAAATAGATTCAACTGTATAATCAACAGCAAGTTTTGCACTTTCATTTAAAGATTTATTTTTCGTTATGGCACTTACTAAAACACTGCCAAATACATCTCCTGTACCATGATAATACCCGGGTATGGTTTTGCGAGAATAATATGTCATCTCATTTGTATTGGCATTAAAAGTAGCAGCCCCAATTTCATTATCATTTAAAGACGCTCCAGTTAAAACAATATATTTAATTCCCATATCTTTGAAACTTTGAAATATTTTCATTAAATATTCTTTAGTATGTCCCTTTTCTTGATATTCAACTCCCGTTAATAAACATGCTTCTGTAATGTTTGGAATAACCACATCAGCCTTTAAACACAATTTTTTCATATTAGAAGCAAAATTCATATCAAAGATACTATATAATACTCCATTATCCGCCATTGTCGGATCAACAACTACTAAATTATCTTCTGTTTTAAAATCATCAATTACTTTAGCAACCAAATCAATTTGATCAATTGATCCTAAAAAACCTGTGTAAATTGTATCAAAATTTAAACCTAATGATTTCCAGTGTTGAGAAATCGGTATTATATCATCAGAACAGTTTTTAAAAGTAAAACCTTGAAAGCCACCTGTGTGAGTTGATAATATAGCCGTTGGCAAAATTGAACATTCAATTCCTGCAGCAGAGATAATTGGTAATGATACCGTAAGTGAACACCTACCGACGCAAGAAATATCATTAATAGCTAATACTTTTTTTTGTTTGTTTGTTTTCATAATTAATTCCCTTTCTTCAAAACTTTATTTTGTTTTTTTCCAAAACAATAACGTAAACAATATAATGAATAAATAATGGCTATAAACGCCAAAGTGGCCAGACTTATCAACATCCAAGAAATTTCTTTTGATTGAATCATATATAATAAACAAAATAATCCAACAATTATTTCTGAAAAAATAGTAAATGCATGCGGGGCAATCGATTTATTAATACTTTTTTGAAGACATCCATAAATAATAGCACAAGCCTCATCTTGCAATTCTTCTTTTAGATTTGATTCTAAAATAGCTATATAAGTGCGATTAAAATAAAACTTTAAAAGTGGCAAAACGATAAACATAAAAGGTAATACTAATATTTCAATGACAAAAATCATTTGAAGAACATCCAAAAATCCTTCGGTATTCGCACTAATTGGTAATCCTCCAGCTATCCAAAAGATAATTAATAGAATTACAAATAATAAATCTATGATTCCTGAAACGAAATTTTCATAATGAGATTTATAATCAATTACAGAATACTTTAAAAAAGGATAATCAGTGCCATATACTTTTCTTTCTTTTAAATTAATAGTTTCATTTATTTTGGTTGTAAAATCCTCGTAATCCAAAGATAATTTGGAAACTATTTTTAATGTTTCTTCTTCACTTGGAATCTTTCTTCCGCTTTCCCATTGACGCACAATTTTGGGGTTTTCATCTAATATAAGGGCAAAATATTTTAATCTATTTTTTGATGCTAGTCTAATACGGCGAAGATTATATGCTACACAGTTCATAATGCCCTCCTCAACAATTATTATATATTATAACATGATTTGATAAATATTAAAAGAAAAAAATAAAAAACCTAAAGTCAACGCTTCAGGCTTTAGTATTATGAACATACTCTAGAACGTGTTCACTAGAATAAAAAGTTATCAAGCTAAATATTTTTATTCATAATGTTATTATATCCTTTATTATACTTTTCATACAATTAATATTTTGAATTTAAAAACCCTAAGGATATTCCCTAGGGTTTGTTTGAATCAATTAATATTCAGTGATGAATTCATAAATAATGCTTCCAGTATAAACTTTCAGTATTGATTATTGTCTCAGCATAAGCCTTGACTATCTCCATCATTATCCTTAATTAGCTAGGCCAAGAACAATTTGAATATTTAATTATTCTGTGAATTCATTACGGAAGGTTATCTAGAAACACTCCCATACAAACTTTTTATTTAGCTATTTTATTAGTTTGTATTTTCCCCTAAAAAGGTTATTTTATGAATTCGGTAAGTTTTAATCAGCTAAATTATCACTTACATATATATTATAACCGTTAATAAAATTTATATACAAAAATATTTTATATTTTATAACTTGGAAATAAGTAACAAAAATCCCAAGGAATACCTTGGGATTTTGTTGAATAAAACATTCAAGAGTAAATACTTTTGTTTTTCTTGCGAAAGACTTTTGTATTCACAGATAATGAATTCATCTATGTAAATAGATTATCTTAATTGTTTGCTCTACTTACAATACTATTATTGACAAACTACGTGTTTATTATACAAAATATTTTGAGAAGTCATTTTTTGGATCATATGTTGTTGAGGTATTCTCAAAAGTAATATTTGTATAAAAAGTATTAAGTATTTGCTTTGCAGTATATCCTTCAGCAGCATAATAATTAGCACTATATTGACACATTCCAACACCATGGCCACTACCACCACCATAAAAATACAATGTATTTCCCACCCATTCTAACGCAAAATATCCTGATTTTAATATGGAATCATTTGTACTACTATTAGAATAAGATGTTTTATCTGAAGTTGCTGATGATGTAGTAACAGTTGTTCCTGCATCTTTTGGACGAATAGTAAAACGAATATTATATTGATTAATAATTTTAAAGGTTACATTAGCAGCTTCAATTGTTAGACTAACAACAACTCCACTTGTTCCTCTTTCAGAAACAAAAATATTTTGAATTTCACCAATATCAGCTGGGAAAGCTTGGACTTTCCATTCTCCATCAATTAACTGTGGATAGGCAGTTGGATAAGTTTTTGTCATATTTGGTAAATTAGCGTTAAGTGTAGTTTGTAGTTGTTTTTTTGTAAAACCTGTTGCCCATCGGTGATTACTACTTTTACCACCCGGTGAGGTCATTTTTATTTGTTTAAAGAAACTTAGTACACTATTTTCATCGCTAGTATCAACAGTCATTGAAGTTAAATTTCGACCTATTAAATAAGGTATTTCATCAATTACATGATCTTCAATCCAAACCTCATTACCATTTCCTGTTAAACCAGATGTCCCAGAATAATAATATGCAACAATAACTTCGCCATTATTAAACATTGTCTCACCAACTGTTTCTTGAATTGCTTGAGTTGATCTAGCAGCTTTATTTTGATTATTATAAACTTGACTACTTTCGCTATCATCAACAACATATCCATATTCAGGGAATTTACGATTTATAATTTCTCGATATGCATAAGTACGAGCAGAAATTGCTTGGGCTTTTAAAGCTTCCATATTCCAACTTGATGGCATTTCTGATGGAACAACTTTCAACAAATAATCTTCCATTTCAATATCATTAGTAAGAAGTAATTTCCCCCCTACTACTGACAATTCTAAATTACCAGCATATGATGGTATGCCTACACCACGGCTAATTGAAGTTACTGACATTTCTTCGTTGCGACCTTCAATAATTACTCGACTATCAAACTTCGTCAAGACATTTCCCGTCCAATAACAAACTTTTTCGCCATCTGTAGTGAAAGTTAAGGTTGTATTAGCCGTTGTTTCATATTTTGTTTTGCCATCATATGTTTTAATAACTGTAGCATCTGGAATTCTAATCGTTATTGATGTATGATATAAAGTATTTATATCGGCAATATTGGCAATGGAATTTCGAATTGCCACACGAATTCTAGAAAATACTGGATCACCATCAATAATTATTTGTTCTATTTTATTATTCTTTGCTCTCACATAAACATTATTCATACCAATTAATAACTTATCAATACTACTATTTTCTAAAGTTTCATTATTAAGTTTAAACACCTTAACATCTTCACTAATTTCTGTTATTGGACAATTAAGTAGTTCAATATAATTATTTTTATCATCAATCAATAGTACTTCTGTTGCATAGTCATAATATTTATCATCAACTATAGGCTCTTCTGTCCCTCCGTCAATTGGTTTTGGTGGTTTTTCGGTTTCACCATCACAGCCATACATAAAAACTATGCTTAATATAATAACCAAAGAAATCAACCATTTTTTCATTATTTTTACCTCTTGATATATTATACAACATTATGGCTAATTTTTCCATAAAAAAATAAACCTTTTTCAAGGTTTAATATTCTACTTCAATAACACGAATAGTATTAGTACCACCAATTGTGCCACCCATACCTGAAGTGATAATAATTTTAGAATGAAGTGGTAATTTATTTCGTCTAGCAATTTCTTGAGCAACGCCATCATATGCAGCTATATTACGAATATTTTCAACGATGCACGGAATAATACCCCAATAATAACTCAATGATGCACATACATCATATGATTCTGTACAAGCAATAACCGGAACATTCGGACGATATTTGCTAATTCTTTTAGCTGTTCCACCCGTTTCCGTGAAAGCAAGAATTGCACTAACATTATCCATATTCATTGTACATTCAACAACTGAAATACAAATAGCATCAGTAATTGTTCTTTGACGTTTTTCAATAGCTTTATTCAAACGATTACGGTAAGGTATTATATCTTCAATTGATTTAGATATTTTAACAAGCATCTCAATGGATTCTATTGGATATTCTCCAGATGCGCTCTCTCCACTTAACATAACCGCATCAGTTCCATCTAAGATGGCATTAGCAACATCACTTGCCTCAGCTCTAGTTGGTGTTGGATTACTGCACATAGAATCAAGCATATGTGTCGCTGTAACAACTGGTTTTCCAAGTTGATTGCATAAAGAAATAATTCTTTTTTGATATAATGGAACCATTTCTGGTTCTGTTTCAACGGCTAGATCGCCTCTAGCAACCATAACCGCATCACTTGCTTTAATGATATCTTCAAGGCAAGCAATAGCTTCTTTACTTTCAATTTTGGCCATAATTGGCATATTAGGTTTTCCAAGTTTTTTTAGTAGTTCACGAACTTCAAAAACATCCTCAGGTCTTCTAACAAATGATAGGGACAGGAAATCAACATCTTCATCAATTCCAAACTTAATATCTTCTTTATCCTTTTCACTTAAAAAAGGCATACTTAATTTAACATCAGGAATGTTAACGCCTTTTCTATTTTTTATAAAACCATGGGTTAAAAGTTCACAAGTAAAACCATCTTTTTCAACACTAATGACTTTCATACGCATTTTACCATCATCAATTAATAAACGACTTCCCACCGTTATATCATCAAAGACTTCCTTGCATAATAATGTAAATTGGTGATTATTTCCTAATACATCTTCTCTGACAATTCTTACAATATCGCCAATATCAAATTGAGCTTTCTCATTTTCAAACATTCCTGTACGAATTTCTGGTCCCTTAGTATCTAACATAATCGAAACACTCTTGTTCTTTTTTCGACTTACATTTTTAATAGTGCGGATTTTTTTGCTATGATCGTTATATTCGCCATGCGAAAAGTTAAGCCTAGCAACATTCATACCTGCATCAATCATTTTCCCAATCATTTCAGCCGTATCACTAACTGGACCAATTGTACAAACTATTTTTGTTTTTATCATATTTTCTACTCCTGTTTATTAAACATTTTATCATATGTATTATACTCTTTTTATAATGAAAAGGCGATAGGTAAATATCGTTTTCATTAATATTTACATTACCTTACATAATTCAGTTAAAATATTCATCTATGTTTATTTTTAAATACTATTTATTCCTTCGGTATCTCTTGTTCATCTTGTTTGATTTTTTTATTGGAAGTTTTGTTTTGAAATAGAAATGAAAGTTTTGTTTCTGTAACAATAATTGCCATAAATACAAGAACAAACCCAATAATAGAAAAAAACGTTAGATCTTCATGTCCTAGGATTATTGAAAAAACAACTCCGAAGACCGCTTCTGTGCTAAGGATAATTGACACTGTGGTTGGTTCTAAATATTTATTACCAACCCCTTGGAATGCCAGGCATAATGCAGATGGACCAATTCCTAAAAATAATAATTGTAGCCATCCTTTTATTTGAATATCAAAAGTAATCCTATCTCTTTCAATAATCAAAGAAGTGATATAACAAAGTATAGCAATAACAATCATTTGTACAAAAACACATAATAATGGATCTTCATTTTTAGTCACTTTTGTACTTACAATAATATGAAAAGCAAAAAACAAGCCACCTATTAAACTTAAAATATCTCCAATATTAACATTGAACTCATCAATCGAAATAAAAGCAATTCCAATCAAACATAAAATGGCACCCATAATATGATATTTACTAAGTTTTGTCCGATATAAAATAAAACATATGAACGGAACTAATACACAATAAATTGTTGTTAGAAAAGCATTTTTTCCTGGTGTTGTAGAATCAAGGCCTATCGTTTGAAAAATATATGCTCCAAACAAACAGCTCCCCATACAAATTCCAGCTATGATATTTTTTCTATTAAGAAATTTTAGTCTTTTAATAATCAATAATCCAAAGAATATTATCCCTATAGTAAATCTTAAACTTAAAAGCCAAAAAATGGGGAGGCTTGTAATGGCATCCTTTAATATTGAGAAGGACAACCCCCACAATAGTGCTGCTATTAAAACCAACCCTTTTATACCCATGCTATTAAATAACTTGTTATTTGATAGTTTATTATGTGTTTGATTATTCATTAAAAAACAAAATTTCCTTTATCAAATACAACTACTTCTTTACCATCATAACACTTTCCAACTATTTTCATATCACTACTTCCAAACATAAAATCTACATGAACAATGGATTTATTAAAACCTTTCTTCTGCATCTCTTCCATTGATAACGTCTTACTATCTTTGATGTTCATTGTATAGGCACATCCTAATGCTAAATGGCATGAGGCATTTTCATCAAATAAAGTATTATAGAATAAAAGATTTTTATTAGAAATTGGTGAGTCATGAGATATAAGCGCAACTTCACCTAAACGTTTACTTCCCTCGTCCATCTCAAGCAGTTCCTTTAAAGTCTCCTGTTCTTTTTGTGCCCCATACTCAACAACTGCTCCATCTTTAAAAACCAAATAGAAGTCTTCAACTAACTTTCCTTGATAATTAAGCGGCTTGGTAGCCACGACTTTTCCATTAACACCTTGACTATGTGGCATTGTGAAAGTTTCTTCAGTAGGAATATTCGGAGAAAAATATATTCCTTTTTGCGAATACTCACCGCCTCCTCCCCAAATATGACCTTCGACTAGTTCTACAACTAAGTTTGTCCCTAAACTATTTTTAAAATGTAAATTTTTAAAGTAATAATCATTTAATAATTTATTGTGTTTTGCTAATGTATCCATATGTTTTTGCCAGTCTTCGTTTGGATTATTATCAACCCCTACACGACATGCCTCTAAAATAGCTTCAAGTAAACTATTATATGATTCTTCATCACTCCTTGTGTCCGGAAATACTTTCCTTGCCCAAGCTATTGTTGGGTAAGAAACAACTAACCACTGTGAGCCATTGCTCATTGTATGATTTCTAAAAAAGGCTGTTTTCTCTTGATTAGCCTTACTAGCTATACCCAGTTTTTTAGAATCAACATCTTTCATTAAGCCTGGAGTTGGCGCAGAAACATTAATAAAACATGCTCCTTTATCTATATAATACTGAAATCTTGATATAACAAAATCTGGAACATCTTTCAAAACTTCATCACTGACATTCAAATAATATTCCTTGCTAATAATATCATCAGACCAGTTAACCATTACATTGCCAGCCTTTGCCTCATAACTGCTTTTTACTAACATTCTAACAAATTCTTTACATTCCACTGATGCATTAATAACTACAAACTGATTAGGTTGAACGTTCACTCCCACCTTAACTGCTAAAGAAGCATACTTTTTTAATAATTCATTATTCTTCATTTTTATTTGTATAATATAAAATACTATTTTTTATATTATAACTCCTTTCCATTTTTATGTTTTTAGATATTATCTTAGAAAACCATATATATTATACCATTTTTATATATTTTTTACTATAATCATTAAAAAATAAAAACTGAGTTTATGACATTTTTATCATAATACTCAGTTTTATAATTTATATATATTTCTTTATTGATAATTAATTTATTATTTACGACAAATTCTCGTCACTAAAATAGTACTAATTATAAAAATCACGAACAAAGAAACAGAAATAGAAATTGCATATTGATAGGATAATTCTGTGAATAACAAACGATAACGATGAACGATTGATAAAAAAGTAGTATCTCCAACTTTATTAACAACCTCATACGCAAACATCTTATTTATTACATTGACAAAAATGTTCGTCAATAAAATAGTTCCCCCACAAATAATAATTGTCATAAAAGTATATGTTATTAAATGAATTAAATACATATGTCTTGGTCTTACACCAAGCATTGACAATTTAACTATCGTATCTTTTTCTCGACTTTCTTTTAAATAGATAAAACCAACTGATATCAAAACAGCCATACCAAGTAAAAATAGATACATACTACTTAAAATTTCTAAAATATAATTACCAGTATTTGTTCCATCATTAGTATAATACATTGAATACAAGTAATACAATGACAAGTTACCAAGCGATGTATAAAAAGATTCATCTAACACAATTCTTTTTATCATGCTGCTTTGCATATAAACAATAGTTGGATTATTGGCATCATCAACTGCGCCAAATATTACTCCTTCGTTTACAAAATAGTAATCACTATCTTTTGCTTCAATTGTCGCCATAGGATATAATGATATCAACCCTTCATAGTTTACTTCGGCTAAAGTTTCCCCTTTTCCTTCAACAAATTCCAAATATGAACTTGGCATTGTATCAATCGGTACTAATGAATAACCTAAATTAAATAAATTTTCCATCAATGTTTTTCTTTCATTTACCGTAGTTCCTAATAAATTGAGAGTGTATGCCGATACAAAATTGGTACTAAACGAATAAATATTTGAAAATATTTCTTCACTAACATAAAATTTAGCTTCGGTATTATCCTTTGCTATTCCAACAATTTTCACCGTAATATCTTTATTACCTTCTATTGTTTTAATATTTATTTTGATCTCTTGATTAGCAATAATTTCAAAACTATTTCTAATTTGTGCAGTTGTATCAAATAATAACTCTGGATACAGCTCTTTAGCCAGCGAAGGCGTTAAAATAATTTCGTTATCCACTAAATTATCTTTTGTAGTTGTTTTATACAAAATTCTATTATTGATATCTAACTTTATATTATCTACATAACCTTCAAATAAATATTGCTCATGTGTACCCTTTATTTTATTTTTTTCACGATCATACATTTCTACTGGATTAGTTGTATAATCATAAGCTCCAAGAAAAGCTTTCATAGGAATATTAGATGATTGATAAGTAGTTGTTTTAGTAGAAAAAGTTATATTTTCAATATTATAATTATTATAATAAAACTGTTTTTCACTAGAACCTTTCAAATCTTCCATCATTACAACATATCCAAATGGTTGACTTTTTAAAGAATTCATAAAAATTGAATTACGATTATTATCTTGAGTTTTTAATGAATTATTAAATATATATTTTTTTTGATTTGCATCATATGTATAATATGATAATAGACCAGTGTTAATTACTCCAGTCACCTTAAAAGTCTTGGGATCACCAATATTATATTTTTCTACTGAATCAACTACATAAACACCATATGTGTCATAAATTGTCAGTTCAACATCTAACATTTTTTCTAATACAACCGGTGGTATAGGATCGCCTGGTTTCCTTGAAATACTATGTATTTCATTGGCTAGATACTGATAAGCAACAACATCTGTAACCATTACTTCATTAACTTCCTCGGGAACTCTTCCACCATCAAGAATATTATATTGGCAATTTTCATCATACAAATAATAAGTATATGGTGAATCAACTATTCCATACCAATATCGTGTAAAACCTCCGATACCTGAACGCGAGTATTTTGCTCTAGTAGATATACCCTCAATTGATAAATATTTATAACTTGCATCCTTTGCGCCATAATATGCACTATAATCTTTTAAATACTGTGACAATATTAATGAATCCGCTTCATTTAGAACACTATTATTTATATCTGCCGTTTTAATATAATGATATGCATCATCAACATTTTCTCTTTTGACGACATTAAACAAATCAATGTTATTGCTAATTTGCGTTTGAATTGCCCTATCAATATTAAAATCAGTTTGGTTATCAGTACCAAAATAATCATATTCCGCTTTTACAATAGCTTGTTCAATTGCTAAATTAGTAATTGTTAAAGCAGCAATCATTAATAACATTATAAATAAATTAATTGCTAATCCCTTTTTTAATGAATGAAAAAATATCGGCACCAAAGCAAATTTTTTGGTTTTTCTAACCGGTAAAATACGTGCTTCTTCTTTAACATCATTAATAATATGATCCTCAACAACACTACCATCGACAAATCTGACAACTCTATCAGCATAAAGTTCTGCCTTTTTTACATCATGAGTGACAATAATAACTAATTTATCTTTTGATATTTCTTTGAAAAGTTGAAATATTTTATGTCCATTTTTGGTATCTAATGCGCTTGTTGGTTCATCTGCAAAAATGATTTTACAATTTTTAATTAATGCTCTCGCAATGGCGACACGCTGTTTCTCACCACCCGATAATGCTTTAACTTTTTTATGAGCAAATCCCTTTAATCCAACCTTTTCCAAAGCATCATTGATATTAGCATGATTGTTTTGAATATTCATACATAACTTCAAATTTTCTTCTACTGTTAAAAATTCAAACAAAGAATTTTTTTGAAAAACAAATGCTGTACTAAAATTACGATAGTCTACGATTTGTCCATATGACATTTTATGTAAGTCTATTCCATCGACAACAACTTCTCCATTATAATCTAAATCCATTGCTCCAACAATATTTAGTAGTGTTGTTTTTCCACAACCACTTTTACCAGCAATGACCGTTAATCCAGTATCAGCAAATTCGATATCTAAATTTGGTATAATTTCTTTTCCGCGAATATAGCTTTTATTTAGTCCTTTAATTTTTATCATTATACTCACCTATAAATCCTTGATAATCTCAATAGGACTCTTTCGACAAATCGACAATATCATAATAAATAAACTTACTAACATTATCGAATATATAACAATATCCCACACAAGAATATTGCTATTGGCAATATAGAAAAATTCATATTCCAAAAGTTCTTGTGGTGAATTATAAACTAAACCGGTCATTATTAATGGGACAACCAATTTCAAGGTTATAAGTGATAAAACTATTCCTGTTATAATATATAAAACTACTTCCAAAATATAAGGAACAACGATATCCATTTTGCTAATACCAAAAGAGAACTTTATACCTATTTTTTTCTTTTCAATATTTAATGTCATATTATTTATAAGATATGAAAAAACTAGCATTACAATAATCAATGTTATTAAGAATTCATACATAATATATTTAGAACTTTCAGCACGTACCCAAGTGGCCTTGGCATAAGTAAACGATGGGTTAGTAATATTTTCATTATACAAAACTTCTCTATATACTGATGATGATGAACTTATAAGAAAGCGAGAACCTTCTTGTTTAGCAATATAATTTTGATAAGCACTATCACTTAAAACTAATTCTCCTTCAGTTCCATATAAATTATATGACCCCCTTTGGTAAATATAGCCAACTCTAACACTAATAGAGTATCGAGAAGTAGAGGTACATATAAATGAGGAAGAATTAACCCTTCCAATGTGCCTGGGTGCAAGTTCCATATAACTTTCCCACAATGATTGAGATAGTGCCGCTACCGTTTTGTTAGGTGTATCTGATGATAATCCATATGAATAACTAGGAACACCAGCTTTAACATTACGAACAGTAATATATGCCGTTTTTCTAACAGGAACTGTATAATCACTAACAGATGGTGAGATTGTATATGTCATTTGCTCGACAAAATAAGTTGATTCATTATGAATCTTTACATAGCCAGAACTCGTTGTAAAAATAGAATTATAAAATACTAAATTTTCTTCAAACGCTAAACGAACAAATGTATCTGAGAAATCAGCATTAATATAATCTGAAAAATTAGTTTTAATAATCCCAGTGATGTCATACGATTTACCACCAATTGATAATCTATCCCCCACATCAATGAGATTGTCAGTATAATAATAATAACTATCTACTAAATAATCAGTTATGGCAATTTCATTCGCCTTTTGTGGTGCATCCCCATCATAATATTTGACCCTATCAGTATCATCAATAATTAGATTTTTGATGACAGGTTGGTAAAAAGTATCAATATCACTAGTATTATTTGCTATAGGAACATATATTGAATACAATTCAAAAACATTATCTTCTCCATATTTATTAAATATTTCCATATAATCATCTAATTTATAATACACTGCTGATCCATTGATTTCACTAGAAAAAGTTACATAATTACTGCCATATTTCGTCTGATATTTTTTAAAACTCGTTGATACGTCAAAAAAAGCATAACCACATAAAAGACTACCAATTAAAGGTATTAAGATTAATATTATAAAAATCGCTAAACTTCTTGAAAAACTATTACGAATAAAACCAAAGGTAAAATCAAGTTGTTGTTTAAACGTAACTTTAGGTTTAATAAAATCAGTACTTTTTTCAAGTGACTTATCATACTCATTAATGCTTGGATTCTTACATATATCTTCTAATATAGTACCATCTTCAATTTGTATAGTACGATCACCATATTCATTAGCAGCTTCGTCATCATGAGTAATAACTACTACTAAACGATCTTTACTAATTTCTTTTAATAAATCCATTACAATTTTAGTATTTTTGGAATCAAGATTACCAGTTGGTTCATCAGCTAAAATCATCGCTGAATTTTTAACCAAAGCTCTAGCAATTGCTACACGCTGCATTTGTCCAGATGATATTTCTGTCACTTTTGAATGTTTGATATCTTCAATATCAACTTTTTTTATTACTTCATCAATAATAGAAAAATCAGTATGACCTAAAAAGGTCAATGGCAAACAAATATTTTGATAAACATTAATATCTTCAATTAAATTGTAATCTTGAAAAATCAAGCCAACATATGAATTCCTATATCCTGCCTACATTTGACGATTTTCAGAAAACAATGATCTATTGCCAACAATAACTTCTCCTGATGTAGGTGTGTCCACACCTGACAGCATATTCATTAATGTTGATTTTCCAGATCCACTAACACCAACAATAAATATCAACCCTTTTTGAGGGAAGACAAGACTCATATTGTTTAAAGCCTTGACAAGTTCATATTGGGTTTTATAAGTCTTGGTAAGATTTTTAATTTCCATAAATGTTTCCTCTTGTGATTTTTAAAAACGTATATATCATTATATCACTTGTATATAAAAAATGCAATAAAATTACAGGCTTTTTGCAGAGCATCAATTCTTTAGTGTTATCTTTCATAAAAACAATTATTAAGGCTTTTTATTAACAAAGTTCTTTTAAGAAATAGACTTTTTTGGATATACATAAAACAATTGAAAAAGACCAGATTTTTCAATCTAGTCTTAAAATTTTAAATAATACATTTTTTTCTTCTATTTTATCTACTTTAATATATACCATTAGCTATATAATATTTATATAAACTACTATTAACCATTTAGGATTATACTTATAACTACCTAATACTATTGCTGTTTCTCCTATGCCACTATTATTAGCTAAAACTTGTCCAAATATATCAACACTCACATATGGTTCATGAAATGAACTCCAGTTATAATGCTGCATTATATTTGATGGTATTGCTACTCCATTTAAATTAATTGATGTTTTAACCCTAGCCTCAATTGTCATATATATTTCAACTACTATTTCATCTGTATTTGTTTCTTTTAGTATTGTGAATTCTCTAACAAATACTTTGCTTGGATCTGTTTTTAATATTACCATGATTTTTATGGTTATATCACTATCAACATCCTTTGCAAGTACGGTCCCATATGATGATACGGTTGCGACGTTTTCATTGCTTGAATACCAGTTATAGCTAAGGCGACTATTTGTTTCGTTTTATCCTAATAACTATAGGTCAGTCGTCAGGGCTGTCTAAACTATTAGGTCCAACGCTATGCACAAAATTTATTTTCTCAATTAGTCTTATTGCATCAATTAAATTTTGCGGCCCTTTATCAACGACTTTAAATATGATGATATGCCTAAATCCTTCAGGAAAAGTTCCTGTTTTAACGTGCTCGTCGTATGCCGTTTTTGTTAGCCACGCAAAAGACTCGTCGACAATATCAAGCATCTTGAAGTCATTAGCCGTAAATTGCTTTGCGTTGAAATTCTTATCGATAGTTATAATAATTGTTTCATTATCGATAATGTAGGCAATGGTACCGTTCCAAATGATTTTTTCCTCTAAAGCATCAACTCCCATAATTTTCTCCTTTGCCATCATTACCGCCACATCAACCGCTGGCTTTGTTGTTGCTTCGTCAATCGCTTTTTTGCCATCCGTAACTGCTTTACAGATCGACTGCCAACCGTCCGCGCAATAATTGTCCTCACCCTTTGCATCGGCGTATTCCTGCAGTTCCTTCGACTTAATTACTTTGTAAGCATCTAACCTAACGTTGCCACACCCCACAAGCCCGAAAACTCCGAATAGCATTACTGCCGTTAATAGTATTCCTATCAGTTTTTTACCCATGGGGAAACCTCCTTATACACGTATATGTCTTGCACAAAAACATCCACTAGCATTACTACCATTATTGCTACTACAAAAAGTAACAATAATTCTAAAATTTTTTGACTTTTTCATAATCTACTCCTTGAATTTGTATTTTTTATTCGTAAATAATCTCTATGTTTGTTGCCGTAACGTGTGTCTTATCCATCTTAACAACCAAACACTCTTGAGTTGGAGGCGAGCCAGTAGGACCACTCACTAGTGTTTTTTTTGTAAAAACAATATTTAATTTTTCATTTGCGATATTTATGCTTTTTATTTTATAAGAAAAAATTCGATCACCTGTAACCTGATTAATAATAATGTCGCCAGTAAAAAAATAGATGATAAGCATCTCTTTTTCAAAATCCACTTCCGGAGGAAATTCTATAAAAGCATTATTGAAATCGCTTTGTATAGCAATTATGTTTGTGATAGTTATTGGGGCAGATTCGCTTTCGGTTATGCTAGAATTACGAGTGGTATTCTCTGCAATGTAATCTGATGTCATCCACTCAATCGCTGTATCATATACCTCCGCGTTGTAATTTTCACCTCTACACCCCGCAAAAAACCATAAGCTCACAATAAGCATCACCCACAGTATAAATAATTTTTTTGTTTTTTTCACTGACAAATCCCCCTTTACTTTATTATATCATACTATTTTGCAACTAAATCATATCTACTAAGATTTTTAATTTTTGCGATGTACATTCCAAAAATCAACGGGTTTGATACATCACCTATTTTATATCCGATGCTACACTACTTTATAATATGTGGAAATAAGTCAAAAAACACTACTTTAATTTTTATTCCATAAAATAGAATATTATTCAAAAGTGTTTTTTATTAACTCTATTTTATCATTTACTATATATAATTTCAATTTTTTTCGACATACAGATATCGACAAATTTTACTTCATAATTAAAATTTTAGATCTTTTCAACCTAGTTTAAGTGTTTTAAATGGGACAAACAATATACTATTCCATATAGTTTATATTTGTTATAATTTTATATTTTAGCTATGAAAAAGTCTCCCATTTGAGAGAACTAGTCAATATCAAAAAATCGGGTAAAACCATTAACTTGGTTTAAATACCCGATTTTTTTATTAATATTTGAGATTCCCAAAAGAAATAATTCTTTTTCTAACTATCTCTTTATAGCCCCTTAAAATATGCGTTCTACGACTAGCTATAAACTATACTGGCATAATAACTGTTTCTTTTGTGAATGTTTCAGTTTTACCATTAAATGTTATTTTCACATCATAACTAACTGTCGTTTTTTCAGTTACCATTTTTAATATTTTTCCTGAATTTGATAAAATGCTTGGATTATTACTAGTATATTCTAGTTTTATATTTGGCATATATTTTAAAATATAGTATTCGGCTTCAACCATATTCATGAAATATTTCCATGTATCATTTTGAATCATTACTTGTGGGCATAATTTACCAGAAAAATTACGATGTTGAAGCACCCTTGTCGTATCAAGATCATAATACACTAATAGATGAGCTACTAGGTTAGCTGTATTACGCATAACTTGATTATAGTCAACGCCTTTATTAATACATGATTCAATACCAACACTATTACGATTACCACCACTACTACAAACATATAAAATCCCTGATGCTTGAGAATATGTTGAAGCATAAACATTATCAATATAATAATTTCCATTACCACCTTTACAAGTGTATAAACCAGCAGGCGTAATTGCATTGGCATAAGAACCGTAATATGTACTACTTGTGCTAGTTACTTTTGGAGTAGCAATTGATGACTTTTGACCATTGATATATAAATAATGATCATTTCCTAAAGTAATTGTTGGATTAACTCCGGCATATTTTATACCCGTATCAATAAGTTTAAAAGCATTGCTTCCATCTCCGGCATGATAGGCTACTTCACTTAGTGGGACATGTTGATAAATGCTCACATCATCTACGGTAAAATTCCATGAAACTTGACGTGTATCGCTGTTTACAACATAATTATTCCACTGCGCAGCTGACATTACCGAATCACCTGTGTCATGAACAGTAATAAAATCCGTTGACACTTTAGCGGTTTTTGGTCTTCCTGGACGACCAACAGGAAGAAGACCCGTAGTAATTCTTAAACCATTTACATTAGCGTTAGCGGTAGCTACAGCATATGTTTTATTACTATCATCACTAGAAGTAGATATGATAGCATCAGACAAAACGACATCCTGAACATAGAATGGTAAATAACCAGCGTTAGTAGCATTATGATCAAATACTTTGGTTACTCCTTGATTGATTACATCATAATGAAGTTTATTAATAAGAAAAGCGAATGCTTCTTCTTCATTATGTGTATACACAGTTGTTTCCCATGTCTCAACTGTATCACCCATTGTAATGGTAACTGTTAGCTTGGTATTTAGATTGCTAGCAAATGTTACAAGTACTCCTTCATTTGATAAAACATCAAGATTTGATGAAGCCCAAGTAAAACGAACTCTATCATTATCATCTGTTGATGGCAAATCTATACTTTCCATAACACGACCAAGTTTGGTAAAATAATCACTCAACCATTCTTTTGCTAATTCAGCGTAATATAATTCTTTTTTTCCTTCAACTGTTACTTCTTTTTGACCAGTAACAACGATTCCATTTAATTCAATCGTATATGAGAAAATTACTTTTGTATCATTTGCATTTTGATTACAATATACTCCTTGGCTTGTTAAAACATCTTCATCAGAAGAATTATATGTAATATTTCCAAACCAATTTTTAGAGGCGAATGTTAAATCTCTTTTTACCAAAGTAATATCATTATATACATAATCAGGTATATAAACTGATATTATTTCCAAATATTCTTCCTTAGTCATTAAACCAGTAGTTGATACGGCTTTTGTATAACTATATTCTTCATCAAAATCTAAGCTAGTAATAGTTGCTGATAGAGTAATTTGTTCATCTAAAGCATTACTTCTATATACTCCTTTGCTACTTAATGTTCTAGCATTACTGGACGACCAAACAATGTCAACTATACAATCATCTTCATATGTATAACTAGTCGGTAAAGTGATATTACTATCTACTATATCCGGAATAGTTGTATCAAAATATGTAACAATTATTTCTTCATATTCTGGTTTTTCGATAACAGTACATTCATCACCCGTACATGGTTCTTCACATTCTTCACCTATACAAGGTTCTTCACACTCTTCGCCTTGACATTCATTTGGACCACAACCAATTAGCAATATACCACAAATAACTATAAATAATAAATAAATTGTTTTTTTCATTTTTCTTCACCTAATATAATAAATATTTTTGTCTTACTTTTTTAAATTCTTCTGTGTCTTTTTTTATCAAAGCAAATTGCTCTTCCAAACTCATATCACCATTAATAATACTTTCAACAGCAATATTATAAGCAAGCATTGTATGCATTCCTTCTTTGTAAGGAGGAGTTACTGCAAAATATGTTGGATATAATTTTCTTGCAACATCAAGCATTGCAAAACCCACTTTTACAGCTTCATATTTATTACGATCTAAAACATGCACTTCAACTCCACTGCATCCAATACTTGGATATTTTGAAAAACTAGGCGTAAAGTATGCAGGACGAAAATAAACGGCTGGTAAATTTAGACTATTTAGTTTATCAGCATATAGATAAGGATCGATATAGGGAGCACCAACTAACTGAAATGGTGCAGTTGTGCCTCTTCCTTCTTCAATATTTGTTCCCTCAAATATGCATGTAGTGTTATATGTGATAGCTGTCTCAACGGTCGGAAAATTAGGGGAAGGCATTACCCATAATAATCCTGTATCATCATAATACATTTCTCTTTTATATCCTTGCATTTTGATGATAGTTAAATCACAATTAATACCATATTCTTCATTAAATAATTTTGCTATTTCTCCAATAGTCATACCATGACGTTGAACAATTGGAAAGTATCCAATAAATGAACGATATTTTAGATCAAGGATAGTTCCTTCAACTGTGCTAGCATTGCAAGGGTTTGGTCTATCAAAAACAACCATTTGCTTATTGTGTTCCTTACAAGCAATCATCGTATAGGCCATTGTATAAATAAATGTATAAAATCGAGAACCTACATCTAAAATATCAACAGCCACAATATCAAGCTCTTCCATCATTTCAATAGATGGTTTTTTACTTTTGCCATATAGGCTATGTACTATTACATTTGTCTTTTCATCAATATAACTAGCAAACTTTTGTCCAGCTTGATTATTTGCTCTAACCCCATGTTCACAAGAAAACATTGATACTAAATTAGTCTTACTTTTAAACAAATCAATTGATGAAATAAAATCACTATTTATGCCTGTTGGATTAGTTATAAGTCCAACTCTTTTATCTTTAAATATTTCCAAATAGTCATCTAAAAAATCAATTCCTAATTTAACTTTGCTACTCATTCTATCCTAACAAATCCTCCAAGGCTTTCTTTGCATAAGCATTCATGCCATTTCTATTAGGATGAATACTATCGCATACATAACTTGTATACTCACTTTGAGAATACATACTTTCAAAATTAATTACTTTTAGACTATAATCGGTTGCATATTTTCGAATAATTACATTATATTCTTCTCTTGCATCAGCAGAATATAGTCCTGATGGTGCTAAAGTACATAAAATAATTTCAGCATCTGGGCATAATATTGCTATTTTATCTAACATTATTTTATAAGACGCATCAAATGTTGTCTTATTAACATAAATACTTCCGCAGTCATTTGCTCCCATAAAAATAACAATAACATCTGGCTTTTGATTTCCCTTTACAAGCTCTATTAAACGCGAATCATTGACCGCAGAACTAACTCCTGTTCCAGAACTGACACAACTTCCTGACCATGAATTATTTTTAAGTAGTTTCATCCCGGAATTATTGACAAGTTGCATCCACCATGTTTGATTTACATCTCCAATACTAGCTGTTGGATATGGATAAAAACATGAATATCCTTCTGGAACATAATTTTTATATGTTGATATACTATCTCCTAAGAAGGAAACATATTTGCCAATATAATCAGCACTACCTTCTTTATAGGTTGCTTTGATTGTAGTATCTTCTTGAATATTATAATGTTGCTTATCCCATCCAACAAACACATATCCAGCACGTAATGGCGGAGTAGGCAGGGTTGCTGTTGCCCCTTCTTTAATCGTTTGAGTATTTATATTAACACCAGCATAATCCACAAAGTTTACTGTGTAAGTAGTTTCTTTATTTGCTTCCTCGACTGTTGAATAAAAAATTCCATCCGGTGTAACCTTAACAAGCAAATATCCTACTTTTGTAGTATCTGCTATTAACGTAGCACTAATAATCGCATAACCACTTGAAGCCGCTGCAAGTGTTGAATAAGTAGATACTGTTACGACTGATGTATCACTTGATGCCCAAGTATAAGCTAAAACACTAGTACTTGGAGCATTACTTCCTGTAAAGTCTGGTTGATATACATATGTTCCATTGCCACTTGAATGTGGTATGTTTTTGACAGCCAGAAAATAAAAAGTACCTTGTGGCATGACAATTGGCTGTTTTTCTTCTATTTTTTCATAACGAGCATAAAAAGTTTTATTGCCTGTTGATCCAGCACTTAAAGAAACAATCTTTTGAGTAGAGACAGCGGATTCATACCAACCCAAAAAATTATATCCAGTTCGTTCAATATCCGGAAGAAAAACAATTTTAGTGACATCATATGTTTGATTATTCAATTCTGGATGTTCATTAATATTCAAACCTGTTTCTAGATAAGTGATTGTATAAGTAATGATTTCATACAAAGCATTAACTGTAATATCTTCAGTAATTGAAGTAAGATCTTCTGACCATCCAATGAATCTATATCCAGTTCTATTTGGATTAGAACCAGGAACACCACTTTGGTTTTTTTCTACTTGCTTAGTGTCTATTTCACTACCATCATAATCCAAATAAGTTACTGTGAATTTAATTGTCTCGTATATTGCAATAACCGTAATATCTTCAGTAATTGAAGTAAGATCTTCTGACCATCCAGTAAATACATATCCAGTTCGTTCTGGAACAAGGTCAATATTACCATCTTGATTTTTTTCTAATCTTTGAGAATATAGTTCCTGATTATCCCAATCAAGATATGTTATTAAATAAGTCTTATTAGCATACTGAGCGTAAACATCTAAATCCGCATCAATGCTAGTAAAACCAACAGACCACCCAATAAATTCTTTTTCTTCTTTTAAAGGAGGAGTTGGCGCTGTGGCATCTTTCCTTTCTTTCACTATATCAGTTGATAATAATGTTCCATCTTCATCATAAAAATTAACAGTATATTCTTTTTGACTACATCCTACTAAACAAAGGGCAAAAAACACTATACATAAAAATAATTTTTTCATTTTTTCAACTCCTGTAACTGTTTACATTATATCATATTATTTAAAAAAATGCAAAAAAAAGAACTCAATTTAAGTCCCCATACCCACATACTAAGACAAGCTTAAGGCTGCTTCAATTACGACCTGACCTGGTTCACTGCTTAATATTGGATATAGGTACCAAAACTGAGTTCTCTATATATTATATCATTTTTAATCTTTTTTAGCAATATTATTTTGAATACAACATTTGAAATCGCCTTTTTCTCTAAGTTCCATAAAAAACTTGGAAAGCAAGTTTTCAATTTCTTCAATACAATGGCCTTTATCAACAATTACTTTATGATTAAACTGGAAATCATCAAATAGTCTCATTAAACTACTGACACAACCATACCTTTTTTGTTCAACCCCAAACACTAAACGTTTGAATCGTGATTGAACAATAGCCCCAGCACACATTATGCATGGTTCTAAAGTGACATAAATTGTTGCATCATCTAAAATCCAACGTCCTAGCTTTTTACAAGCTTTTTCAATGGCTAGAATTTCAGCGTGATATGTACTACATTTTTTTGTATGTCTTAGGTTATGAGCCTTGGAAATAACTTTATCCCCAACGACAATAACACAACCTATAGGGACTTCTCCTAAAGTATAAGCTTTATAAGCTTCCTGCAAAGCCATAAGCATATACTTATGATCAGTGGACATAGTCTGGCTTACCATCGACAATATGGCAATGTCGACACCTAGCTTCATATTGCTCTTTTGCACCAACAAGAACAATAGGATCTAGGTACTTGGCAGGCTTACCATTTATTAACCTTTGAGTTCTTGTTGCTGGTGCTCCACATATTTGACATATAGCATGTAATTTCGTCACATACTCTGCCCGTGCTAATAACTCTGGCATTACACCAAATGGTTCACCTTTGAAATCGCGGTCTAATCCTGCAAGAATTACTCTGACACCATTGTCAGAAAGTTCCTCACAAATATCTACAATGTTTTTATCTAGAAACTGTACTTCGTCAATGGCAACAGCATAAGGTAATGGATTCATGTATTTCATAATATCTTGCGATTTTTTAATAATAATAGACTTAATACGATCATTATTATGGGATACTACTTCATCCGTGCTGTAGCGATTATCAATTTGTGGTTTAAAGACAATAATGGTTTTCTTAGCATATTCAATACGTCTAATGCGTCTAAGTAATTCTTCAGTTTTTCCAGCATACATATTTCCACTGATAACTTCAATCCATCCATCCTTTAATTGCAAATCCATAAATACACCCTCCTAGCGGTATATATATTATACTATGTTTTATTAAATTTTCAAAGTTTTTTTTGCATTTTTTTGTAATAAAAAATACAGTTAAAAAGCAAATATTTATTATGTAATTAAATCTAAGTATAAATATTTTTAAAAAGCATATTATAATTTAGAGGGATAATATGAAAAAAGAAAACATTTTTGAAGTTGGTTTAAATATTTTAATTGCTGAGGCTATTGGGGTAGTTAGTTTTTTAATTGCTGGTAATGTTAAAGAGTATTATGCATCACTAATACAACCTCCCCTTTCCCCTCCATCATGGCTGTTTGGAGTAATTTGGCCAATAATGTATGCTTTAATGGCGATTGCTTTTTGCTTGTTTTACAATCAACCAAATACAAATGAGATGATGAATAAAACGAGCGTTCTTTATTATTTACAACTATTCGTTAATTTCCTTTGGACTATTGTCTTCTTTCGGTATCATTCAATGGTTGGATCTTTAATTATTATAATTGTTCTAGATTTATTAGTTATTTTTCTATTATGGATATTCTTCGATAATTACAAAAAATCTTTTTATCTCTTACTCCCATATATGCTTTGGCTATTATTTGCAACTTATTTAAATATTGCTTTTATGATACTAAATTAATAAAACTTGCCTTGACAATTAAATAAATTTATTGTATAATATATCAGTAAACTTACTATAGTATTCACTACTATGGCGGAAGGAGAAAACTATGAAAGCAAAAATTCATCCAAAGTATAACAAAGTAACAGTTACTTGTACTTCTTGCAACAACACTTTTGAAAGTGGTTCTGTTTTAAAAGAAGTACGTATCGATACTTGTTCAAAATGTCATCCATTTTATACTGGACAGCAAAAATTTATTTCTGTCGCTGGACGTGTTGAGAAATTCAATAAACGTTTAGAGAAGAAAGCAGAATAGTAAAAAGCTACATAATGTAGCTTTTTTATTTTCTATGTTTAATCAAGCCAAATACTTCCATTTGGTTCTTTTACAAACTCTATATATTTTTTAGTAACTGGATGGTTTATCGCTATCTTATAACACCATAATCCCAAGTCACCAGTTATTTCTACGGCACCATATTTTGCATCATTTACTAAAGGATGATTAATATGGGCAAAACTAACTCTTATTTGATTATAACGCCCAGTTATCAAATCAACATATAAATATGTATCTTTTAAAGTATTTTTAATAACACGATAATTAAGCAAAGACTCTTTACCTTTTTCTGAAACAACAGCCCTAAAGTTTTTTTCATCTTTATCTAATAAAATATTTATACTATCATCTTTATAAAGTAATCCCTCAACCTTAGCAATATATGTTTTTGTAAAATTATGGTTTCTTATGGCTTCACTTAAACGGCTAGCAGCTTTACTAGTTTTTGCGAAAACCATAACCCCTCCAACCCTTCGGTCTAAACGATGAACTAAACCCACATAAACGTTGCCCGGTTTATTATATTTATGTTTTAAGTATGAAGCAACAATTTCTGTCATATCTAAATCTTTTGTATGATCTTTTTGACTTAAAACGTCAATTGGTTTCACTACAACTAATAGATGATTATCTTCATATAATACTTCTAAATCTTTCACATATTTATCTTTAGTGTGCATCATATACCTTTTCGATTAATGGTTTGATTTTTTCTAAATCTCTATTGTTATTAATAATATATTCTTTTTTACCAATATAAACTTGAATTTTATCTTTTAAAACAACATACATAAAATTCCTTATTTTGCGATAACTTAAAATGTTATTATAACCATACTCAATAACCTCATCGCCAAGTGATAAAACAAAATCATTTAATTCATCATATAGATATCTCATACTATTAGTTGTGAATTTAAAAGAAAATGAAAAATGGTCAATTGATCTACTTTGATATTGTTTTACAAGAACAAGATTGTCGCCAATAAAACTATATGTAATTGCCTCAATTGTATAAGGAAGTTTATTAATAGCATTAAAATCATAACTATTAAACGATTCACTTAAAACGATTAAACGCGGTTTATAATTGATTTCATGGACATGCTCACTACCCATTTTTTCAACAACAAGCATTTGTATTTGACTTTGATTATTATTAATATAATCCATTTGCATTAATGCTTGCCCTATTGTTCTAGAAAATTTACCGAAACGATATTCAACAATCACTAAACGATAATCCTCATCAAGTGCCAATACTTCAACAATATTTTTCTGATCTTTTTCTAAACAATAATCTGTATCTATAATTGTAAGGCCTAAGATATCAAAAAAATATTTTTCTAAAATTTTGTAAACTTTTATTTTATCTATTTTTTTGTTTTCTTCAATTTTTTTAGTTTTTAAATTAACTATTTTTATATCCATAACTAATTCTCCATTGTTATTATTATATAGTAAATCACTGAAAAAGTAAATAACTCATTGAATTTTCATTTTACTTAATGATTATTCTTGTACATCAATTTAAAAAAATGTTATAATAATGTGTTGAGGTGATGAAATGAAAGGATTTTTCTCTAAATATTTAAAAAAGAAAAAAGAAATTTTAAAAAAGTTAATTGAATTATTAAACAAAAATTATGCTTATGTCAGCATTTTAGCAACCGATGTTAGTGGGCAAAGTATTAGTGTTGATAAATTTTCAACTTCTGTTGTTCCAAGCAGTAGTACTGAATGTGGTTTTGTCATCAAAGTTTTTCACAATGGTATTTATAGTGAATATTCTACTAATGATATTAATGAAAAAAATTTGAATGTGATTATTGAAAATATTAATGCTTTAACAAGTTTTAATTTTTCGATACCAAAAGAAAATATCTCTATTATCCAAGAAGATTTGATTGTTAAAAAATTTCAAAGAAAACATATAGGTAAAATTTACTCCTGTGAAGAAATAATTGATAATTGTAAACAAATGATTAATACAAGTTTAAAAGAAACTTCCAATATTGTTAATTGCCGAATAGGGATTGAAAACTTAGAAGTTTCTAAGATGTTCTTATCTACACAAAAAGATTTGGAACAATATTATACTTGGACAACCGTTCGTAATTTCATTTTAGTCCGTAAAGACAATCAAACAAAATATGCATATGATGGTTTTGGAAGTAACAATTTAGAAGATCTTTTCACAAAGTTAGAACAGTCTATTGTAAATACTGGAAAACTAGCCAATGAACTACTTGGTGCGGTACTACCAACTCCTGGTATATATAATGTCATAACTGACCCAGGAATTACTGGTTTAATTGCTCATGAAGCTTTTGGTCATGGGGTAGAGATGGATATGTTTGTTAAAGACAGAGCGCTTGCCAAAGAATATATTAATAAGCCAGTTGCATCAAAACTAATATCTATGCATGATGGTGCAAAAGCAGCATACAGTGTGGCATCCTACTTCTTTGATGATGATGGAGTTTTAGCCCAGGATACTAAAATCATTGAAAAGGGCATTTTAAAAAGGGGTATTTCTGATAGTCTTAGTGCTTGTGAACTTGGTACCATCCCAACTGGTAATGGTAGAAGGCAATCATATAAACGCAAATCATATACGAGAATGACTAACACTTTCTTTGAAAAAGGCAAAGATTCCCTAGATGATATGATTAAAAGTATCGAATATGGTTATTACATTTCCACAACAAACAATGGCATGGAAGACCCAAAAAATTGGGGTATTCAATGTACCGCCCTTTATGGCAAAGAAATTGTCAATGGAGAATTTACAGGAAAAATTATTTCACCTGTTGTAATGAGTGGCAATGTTATTGATTTATTGAAATCTATTACAGCCGTTTCCAAAGATTTTGTCGTTACTGGCAGTGGTAGTTGTGGCAAAGGTTATAAAGAATGGGTTCGCGTAAGTGATGGTGGACCCTATTTGAAGGCAAGGGTGAAAATAGGATGATCAAAAAACTCATAAAACTATTAAATAGCAAACCAGCAATCAATGATTGGTTAATTACTGAAAGATGCCAAGAGACAACTGAAGCCTTTTTTGTTATGCAAAATTTAGAAACCACAAGATCAACAAATACTTTTGAATATGTTATTACTATTTACCATGATTTTATAGATAATGATGTGAAATATCGCGGTTCTAGTTCTTTCACTTTATCACATATTATATCAAAAAAAGAACTTGAGCTAATAGTTGATGAAACAATCTATGCCGCTTCTTTTGTAAAAAATGAATATTATGAAATTGTTCAAGGTGATAAAAGAAAAGTATGGAAAGAAAAAGCAAATACTATGTCTATTTTAGAAATAATAAATAAAATTGCTCATTCTTTTTTTACTCCATCTTACCCAAATTGCAGGTTTAATTCTTTAGAGATATTCTATGAAACAAATAAAATTCATGTTATAAATTCAAGAAATGTCAATTTAACAAAAGTCCTTAGTAAAATAATGGTTGAAGCTATTCCATCATTTGATGGTGAAAACCAAAAAGTTGAATTGTATAAAATGTATAAATATCAAACTGCTGAGTTCGAAACAATGAAACAAGATGCAGCTGAGGCATTAAAAGAAGTTGAACAAAGATATTATGCAACGAATAAATTTGATATTAATAAAATTGATGTCATTATAAAAAATGAAGATGTTGCCGCCTTTTTTTGGAATTTAATTGATGATTATTCATATAACAATATTTATACTGAATCAACTCCTAAAAGAATTGGAGATACTATCCAAGAAGGAGCAAAAAAAGATTTATTAAACATTACCCTAACTACTAATAGCAAGAATGATGCCTTTGATGGAGATGGTGTGCTACTAAATGCCACAGAGATAATTAAGAATGGAAAAATTGTAAATTATTACGGTTCAAACAGATATGCATATTATTTAAAAACTTTACCTTGTGGTAATCTTCCAACCATTTGGGCAAAACGTGGAAAAACATCAATAAAAAATATGAAGGCTTTACCTCATTTAGAAATATTTGCTCTTTCTGGGATTCAAATCGATATGTATACTGGATATATCGGAGGAGAAATCCGTCTAGCCAATTACTTTGATGGAGTTAAATCACAGCCAATTAGCGGTATATCTTTTAGTGGTAATATTAATGAGGCATTAAAAACCTTAATTATTTCTAAGGAACGTCTGAATATAATTGGCTATACAGGCCCAAAATATATCAAGTTATCAAAAATGGATATTTTATAGAAAACAAAAAATCGGAAGTTTATTTCCGATTTTTATTATGGCCTTTTATAATAATAATGTTTAAGTTTTTTTGCTTGAATCATCGCTTTTAAATTATTATATTCATCTTCACTAACGGTTTCTTTATCAACAATTACTGCGCTTTCTTTAGAAATATAAAAATAAATATATAATGGAGTTTCATCAACTTCGATTACTTGATTCCATTTATAAATTTGTTTTTGTTTACCAATTAAATGACTTATTTCATTTTCACTAAAAATAATATCTTGTGGGTCACGTTTATATCTTGAACTTGCGGTCTTTTTGGCCGTTTTGTATACTTGATATGGAAACAACAAAAACATTATTATTGCTGCTCCTAACATAATTAAACCATATAAGTATTTTTCATAAAAGAAAGCTAAAACTAAGCCAGTGATAATAAAAAATAATGAAGCTCCATAATAAATCCATTTAATTTTATCTTTTCTTTTCAAGTGAAAACGAAAATAAGCTTCAAGATTTTCTTTAGTATAACAAAATTTAGTTTTGACTATCATTTTCGGTTTTTTCTTCAGTAGTCTTTACTTCATCTATAACTTCTTCCGATGTTTCATCTTCTACAACTTCACTCTCAACAAACTCTACGTCATTAATATCAAAGTCCGGATGAACAAAAGTAATCGGTTTTTTAATAATCTCTTTATCAATACGTTGATACGGTTTCTTAGCTATTTGCTCCTTGATAATTTCTTCGATTGTTTCATAAGAACCTTCAATTATTGCATTAGGATTTTTTTCAATTATAAACATTGGTGATTTACCACTATAAAAGAAATAATATTGTGGTATTTCAGCGATTGATGTCACTTGAATCCAGTCATATGAAAAAGTATCCTCAGGTTTCAAAACCGGTGTAATTATAATTTTATCTTCTCTAACTTCAAAAAACAATTCTGAAACTTTTTGTTTCATAAATAATGTTCTAAGACGTCTATCCAAACTTGCTTCAATTGTAAAAGCTTGATAGATAATATATATAGCAAAAAGAACCATAATTGCTGGTATAAAAAACATACTAATAGTGATTTCTTCATTTTTAGCAGTTGTCTTTGTTATTGAATCATAAACGATATAGCCAGTCAAAGCTAATGATATCAACGCCAAAACAAGATACTGAATGTTTCTTTTACGACGATGAACGTTATTATAAACATGAAAATATTTCATTGTCTTAAAATCATATTTTGTTGAAATCTTGGCACTTTTACCAGTATAGGCTTCTTCAACCTTTTCTCCTTGTTGATCTTCCTCATTCACCTCTATAACTTCCTCAGTAACTACCTCAGTATCTTTTTGTTCTTCTATATTAATATTTTCTTTTGAGTTATTGTTCTCCATCTTTTCTCTCCTTTAATTTGATTATTTATATTATAGCATAATAACCTTAAAAAATAAATAAATATTTCATTTTAATAACAAATGTTGTATAATATGAGTAAATGGAGGAATTTTATGAAAGTTTATATAAGTGCAGATATTGAAGGTGTTAATGGCATTGTCCATTGGGATGAAACAAATCCTAATCATCCTGATTACCGTTATTTTCAGAAACAAATGACTGAGGAAGTTAAAAGAGCTTGTATTGGTGCACATAATGCTGGAGCAACAGAAATATTAGTCAAAGATGCCCATGATAGTGCCCGTAATCTTATTTTAAATGAACTTCCTGAATATGTGAAAGTCCATCGTGGATGGCAAGGATGTACGTGTTCTATGATGGCAGGTCTTGATGAAAGTTTTGATGCCGTTATGTTTGTAGGATACCATAGTGCTTCTAGATCTCCTGGTAACTCTTTGTCTCATACTATGAATACAAGAATTCATCATGTTAAAATAAACGGAATAATTGCTAGTGAATTTACTATTAATGCTTTATATGCGGCTTCTTTAAAAGTTCCCGTAGCTTTCTTAAGTGGTGATAAAAATCTAACGGAACAAGTAAAAGCGATGAATGACAATATTGAAACAGTTATTACAAAAGAAGGAGCATATGGTGCTGTAATAAGCAAACACCCTAATTTAACTAATAATGAAATTGAAGAAACAGTTCAAACATCCCTAAAAAAGAATTTGAAACATAATGTGTTAACAATGCCAAAATCTTTTGATATTGAAATACAATATAAAAAGCATACTGATGCATATAGTTGTTCTTTCTTTCCTGGCTGTAAATTGTTAGGAACAGACCGTGTTTTATTTCATGCTGATAATTATGAGGATGTTTTAATAATGTTCAAGTTTATATTATAAAAATTTATGTTATAAATAAAATGAGGGTGCATTTACCCTCATTTTTATTATTTTATGATTTCCCAATATCCTGATTTATTTTAATCAATCGTTTAATAAAACCTTCATCTCTTGGAAATTTAATATTTTTTTATTTTCTGAGTCGTTCATATCAAAATCAAACATTAGTTTTTCAATTGTGATTTTCTATTATCTTTTCTAAATATTAGTTTCTTTTTATCTACCATTTTTTATAGTTTCGTTTATATCTTCCTAAAAAGGGAGGCAACAATAATAGTATTTTCACTAATCTAATAGGATTTGGATATATACTATAAAAGTAGATACCAAATGACATTTTTGCTAATTCTTAAAAACAAATTAATAATATATCTTTAGTTATTGCGTTTAAATTTCAATTCCACAATTTTTTCACTTGTATTTGATTTTTCAATAAAAAGTACGCAATTAACTATTTTATCGCTTTTTAAATTGGTGAATCCCAATGACCTTGTTCTTCTGTAGCCCTTTAATGAATATCCGTTGCCGTCTTCTATTGGAAAAAATATATGTAAAAATCCTTGATGTCCAAGCGCGACCTCACCATATAAATCCAATTCTTCTCCATTATATACAAACTTTATATTTACATTAGTTAAATCTACAATTGTTAATGAATTTATTGCAATTTGTTGGTCTTCAAAAAGGACAACTTTTTCAGGTTTGTATATTCCCTCTGACAATGGAACATTTTTAAGATAATGTAAGGGGTCAAGAAATATTAAACTAATTACTATGATTATTATTGAACTTATTATAATGATCTTTCTTATTTTCATGATCTAGCTCCACATGCACAATATTTTAATCCCAAATAACTATAATAACCATTATGTCTATGTGTTGAATTATCTTCAATATAATATATAAATGTCGTTGAATAATCTGATAGAATTATTTGTGAACGATTTCTCCAACCATAGTGTACTAAATATTTACCATTATTATAATAACCATAAATTACCACATCATGCCAAATTTTGGTCGTTCCATCATATATATCACCACACAAAATTACTGGGTTATTATTATCTATTAAAGATTTTACTTTGTTTTTGCTATATAAAAGTGGTGCTTTATGACTGCAATTAATATTTTTCCCTAAAGTAAATGAACTACCTATTTGTTTTAAAGCTGATGCCGTTTGATTAGAAGTACCATGTATGTTTACCAAATAACCAATTAAAGTATTATTAATAACAGGGACAATACTCTTATCATTTGGATTTCCATTAGCGATATTAATGTAATTATTAGCTTCTAATCCTGAAAAATATCCTTTTGTGCTAAACAATTCATGGTATACTAGTAATAGTCCTAGTGCAACATACCCACAACAGCCACTAGTATAGAATGAATGATCTGATGCAAATTCAGTAGTGTTTTTTTTAAAATACCACGAGTTACCTACCTCTTTATCCGCACTACCTGTTTCAGATATTAGCCCGCTTCCACTTCCGCTACTTTTAACAATTATTTCATCATTTAGAATGTTTTGACTGATACTGTCTAAAACTTGATAATTAACTTTATCTAATCCTTTTTTATAAATATCGGCAGACACTCTTTTCAGAACTGTTATTTCATTATTTTCTATTATGCTATTTGTGAAAACATCTTTAATATCATTACCATTTTTTATATAATAGCCACTTAGACAGCAATATAATAATTTCCCATTTAATCCTAAATAAGGCGAATTGCTGTATGCCCCTATCTCAATGGCGTCACCATTAGAACAATTATAAACTAAATAACCAGTTGGTAAAAATTCATACAAAATATAATCATTATTGTCAAAATCTTTTAATTCTTTTATTGCTGAAATATTTCTAAAAGTATCATCCTTATTTAAATATCTATTAATTGTTTTAGTCATCAATTGCTTTAATATATTGTTTTCTTTCAAATTAACTTCAATATTTTCAATTTCCATAGTTTTGCTATCGATTTGAATTTTTTTATTAAAATATATAAATGATAACAAAGCCATTAATAAAATAATAAAAATTTTCTTCATATTTTAAACCTCCATATTTATTTTAACAACATATATAGAAAAAGTCAATTTTTTTATATCGACATTTTTCGACAAATAAAATAACAATTCCTAAATGTCAAAGCATTTATTCAAAAATATTATTAGCAAAAGAAAAAGAATTGAGTTCATATAGAATTCAATTCTCAAATTTCTATTCTTAGCCAATTTACTAAATAATCCTTATTTTTTGTTTATATTTAAATCTTTTAAATAAGGTATTGCCTCAATTACATATTTCTTAGTAACGCTAATGCTTGCTGCTTCATTGGCAAAAACAATTGCTTTTTTTAAACTTTGTCCTTTCGCAATCATAACCGAAAGTGCTCCATTGAATACATCACCTGCTCCAGTAGTATCAACTACTTCCACAATATTTGTTTTGATTAACTTAGTGTCCTGGCTTTCAATAAGCAAAGCTCCTTTTTTTCCTAAAGTAATTATTGTATTTTGCATCTGATTAATATTTAAATTACTTATAGATGTATTAAAAATCATTTGCGCTTCAATTTCATTAGGAGTAAGGATGAAGACTTTATCTAATAACTCATTGATATTATATAAAACAGGCGCAGGATTTAAAATAACTCTTATATTATTTTCATTTGCTATTTTAATAGCTTCTTTTATAATACTATATGGCATTTCTAAAGATAGTAATAATAAATCCATTTGTTTAATGGTAGATTTAAATATATTTAAATCATTGACATTGGCGCTATTAATTGCTCCATTAAAAACCGTTACTTGGTTTTGCCCATCACCATTTGTAATAATATTTGCATAAGCCGTTTTTTGATTTGCCTTATAAACAAAGTAAGTGGTTACCCCTTCTTTTTTTAAAGTTTCTTCACAATAATGTCCATACTTGTCGTCACCAACTACTGAGAAGAAATGGGCTTCTCCCCCCAATCTTTGTACAGCAATTGCTTGATTGTAACCTTTACCACCGGCTTCAATATGTAAATTATGGGCTTTGATAGTTTCACCATCTTCATGAAATCTTTCAACATTCATAAAAACCGATTCTCCACTCAAACCAATAATTGCTATTTTAGGTTTTTTATTCAATATTATCACCTTTTTATATGATACTTTAATTATTTTGTGATTTTTGTTGATTTATAATATTTTTCAGTTCATCTTCAGTAATATAATTATGTTCTAAAAGAACATGAATTATTGTTTGGTTTTCTTTTCCGGCAATTCTAACTATTTCTTGACATACTTGATAACCAAGTTTAGGTTGTAGGAAAGTTAGTATTCCTGATTCTAAAGACATAATATCACTAACTCCTATTACTTCTAAGCCTTCTAAACATTTTTCTCTTAACGTTCTAATCGAACGGCGAATAAAGTTTAGGTTTTCAAATAAACAGGCAAAAATAATAGGCATATTAGTATTGAATTCCATCTCACCAGAGGCGGCTGCCCTAGATATTGTTAAGTCATTACCTTCCATATAATATACTACTTGTATGACCATTTCTGGAACAACTGGATTTATTTTTCCTGGATTCATTGCTGAACCAGATTGTACTTCTGGTAAAATAACATTTTTATAACAACACGACATTAATCTTAAATCATTAGCATTTTTATTAACATTTATCGCAAAGTTCATTACGGCCTTAGATATCCATGCAAAACTGTCTGCGTGTCTTGTATTATCAATTAAATTTTTGGCTTGAACAAATTCTTCACCAGAAAAACTTGTAATGTTTTTAACAATCTTTTTTATATATTTGGGATCGGCACTAACTCCAGTGCCTATTAATGTACCGCCCATATTGATTTCTAGCAAATCTCTCATTGCATGTTCAATATGCTCCATATCTCTTTCAACACTAACTTTTAATGATTTGAAGATTTGACCAAAAGTAATCAAAACCCCATCTTGAAGATGTGTTTTACTAATAGTAGCTACATCTTTATATTTGTCATCAAGTTCTCCATAGGCATTAGCTAGTTTTTTCATTTCTACTAATAATTTTTTTGTTAGTCTGATAGCTGCCAGTTTTCCAGCAGTAGGTAAGACATCATTTGTTGATTGTGATAAATTTATATGATCTATTGGATGCACTTTATCATATATTCCCTTTTTACCACCCAACATTTCATTTGCCCTATTAGCAATCACTTCATTAGCATTCATATTAATACTTGTTCCAGCTCCACCTTGAATTAAGTCAGTAATAAACTGGCCATGTAAGCGTCCATTAATAATTTCATCACATGTTAAACAAATAGCTTCACTCACTTGTTTAGTCAATAAACCTGCTTCAAAGTTGGCTTTGGCAGCAGCTTTTTTTATAGTTGCTAAAGCTTTTATCATTTGCCGGCAAATTGGTCTTTGAACAATGTCGAAATTTTCTTTGGATCTTAAGGTTTGAATTCCATAATAGGCTTCTATTGGAATCTCTTTTTCTCCTAATTCGTCTTTTTCAATTCTATATTTCATAATATACCTCTCGTTATTACTATCTTATCATAAACTAAAAAGAAAAGAAAGAGAAATTTTGAATATTCTTGACGATAATTGAATAATATTAGATGAGGGAGAATATGAAAGCAAAAATAAACAAATGCAATTATATAAATAAGACAATTAATATTAGCGGTTCAAAAAATAGTGCTTTACCAATTATATGTGCAGCCATTCTATGTGATGAAAATATCACACTGCATAATATTCCAGAAATTAAAGATGTCCAAACATTAATAGAAATAATGAATAGTATTGGCTACGGTACTTCTTTTAACAATAATACACTGGAAATAATAAACAGTAATGGTATTCAAACAACTATTAATGACGAACGAGTTAGCAGCTTAAGGGGGTCGTATTATTTTATCGGGGCTTTACTTGGTAAAACTAATCATATTAAGACATTATATCCAGGAGGGTGTAATTTAGGTAAACGGCCAATTGATTATCATCTAGAAGCTTTTAGAAATATGGGAGCCTCCATTATCGAAGAAAAAAAATATCTAACGATCCAAAACTTAGGGAAACCTTTCACTCATAATCTAAAATTCCCATCAGTTGGCACTACGATTAATATCATTTTAGCAAGCGTTAAATTAAATGGGCTAACTTGCATAAATAATGCTGCCATTGAACCAGAGGTTATTGATGTGTGCAATTTTTTAAAATCAATGGGCGCAAATATTAATGTCAGTGGAACAACCATCACCATTGAAGGAGTAGAGTACTTGCACTATTCAGAATACACGATTATCAGTGACCGTATTGAAGCGGGAACATTTTTAATTCTCGGTGCCCTTCATGATGGAATCAAAATCAGAAATGCTAATCCTGAACATTTAACGACCGTTTTAGCCCTTTTAAAGACGATTGGCTGCATTATTAAAGTAAAAGGCAATATAATTACCTTAATCAAAAATCAAGATTTGGTGCCCTTTAATGTCCGCATCGGACCATACCCACAATTCCCAACCGACCTAGGTCCACAGCTTGCTGTATTAGCAACTCAGATAAATGGTGAAAGTACAATTAATGATATTGTTTATAACAAAAGGCTAGCCCACGTTCATGAATTAAAAAGGATGAGAGCAAACATAGAATATAAAAATGAAACAATTATCATATATGGAAAAGTAATGTTGGAACCTCATCATGTAAAAGCCCATGATTTACGTTGTGCTGCTGCTCTTGTTCTCGCTGCTTCAATGAATGAAGATCCAACAACTATTCATAATATTGATGTATTGTTCCGTGGTTATGAAGATATTGGTATCAAGCTAAGAAACTTGGGCTTTAATTTCCGCCTTGTTTAAAGTGATTTTGCTTAATAGAATGAAAGCAAAGAAAATGTCTTTAAAATCTTTTTCAAAAGCATCAACTAAATAGTAGTTAGATGCTTTTTTAATTTTAATAGATTTTACTTGCATACTCATTTTAGCCGTTTCAGTAAAAATTGTACTAGCATCATTATTCTTAAAAACTATTAAGTTGTGTTTTCCTTTAAAAATCTGTTTTGTTGATATGATATCAATTTTACAATTACACAATGTTTTCTTTAAAACTTTCTTTTCCATTTCCATAACTTTGTTTTTATCTTCGGTTACTAAACCAATTGTATGGTTATAAATCATTAAATCATTCATTACTTTTTTAGTTTCTAAAATGAAATCTTTTTTATCAGTTATTTTATTATTATCACCTTGGTAACAATTAGCGATAAATAAAAGTTGTTTACATATCGTGAAATTTAATATTTCTACTTCAAATTCAGGTTTTAATATCTTTTCGGCTACAAGATTTTCGTAATGTCCATATACTATACCTTGAACGTTTTGTTCATTCAAAATTTTCTGTACTTCATTATTGATATTTTTTTCTTCAGAACAATCTACTATTTCTAGTAGATTAGCATTTAAATGAATGCTTTGACATAAACTCACAATCTGGGTTTTTGCTCCTACTACGACTATATTTATTAAATCAATAACCATCGCATTAAAAATAGCCTTTAACATATTTTTATCATAGGGTGCGATAACCACTACAATATTTTTGACTTTTCTCTCCAATTTCTTCACCTCTCTTGAAATATTATAATGAAATGAAATGGAAAAAATTGTTGAAAAAGGAAGGTAAAATTTATTTTATTACAAAATATTATAAAATCAACAAAAAATGAAGATAATTGATAATATGAGCATATCGATTTTTAAAATAAATTATATAGTTTTGATATATAAATAAATTAAACTCATATTATCCTGCCACGATTATTATATAATTTATATGGCAAGTCAACCTTTGTTTAAATAGTTTTTATTTATATATATTTGTAGAGAGCAAAAAAGAAAATAATTTATTAATTATTTTCTTTAGTATTATTCGTTATTCTAAAATATTAGTTGTTATATAATCTACATCCCAATCAATTAAACGTTTGGCATCATCTGGTTTATCAACAACCCAACAATTTACTTCTAAACCCGCTTTGTGAAAACGGCTAATAATCTCTTTTGTTAGGGCAGCAAACTGAACATCATAATCTAATTTGTATGTTTTACATTTTTCAAAGATATCTTCATCAAACTTATTAGTTAGAAACTGAAGTTTAATAGTCGAATGTTTTTTACGAATGTTAATCAGATTTTCCATTATAAAAGAAATGAAAATAGTGTTTTCTAAATAATTATATGATTGAACTATATCCACCACTTTATATAAATCATCAGTTGTAAAAAGATGTTTATATTCAATAACACATATTTTTTGATACTTAATGCAATTTGCTATATATTGCTCTAAAGATGGAATAACTAAATGAGCCTTTTTGATATGGTCAAAATTATCAATTAAATAAATTTTTTGCAAATCATTTAATTTAGTATTACGAACAACTGCTTCATTATCAGCTAATCTAATCAAATCATCATCATGGACAACCGCATATTTTTTATCAATAGTTGGATGGATATCACATTCAATTCCAAAATAACTTCTAGCTCCTGCAGCAATAAAGGCGGCCATAGTATTTTCTTTTTCTAATCCTGATAATCCTCTATGGGCAATCATTTTAGTTTTATGCTTTTCAATTTTTATAGTATCTTTAATCATTTTTACCTCGTTTATTCATATATAATTAACTACCATTAAATTTATGTCATTATTATAACTTTTTTAATTATAAATCAAAATCTTTTAATGCTTTAGTTAATTTTTTATAAATGATAGATATATAATCTTCTACGATTATGTTGTTCCTTTTCAAAATTCTTCCATTGGGCTTGAATAGCACTATTGCTTTCAAGTTCTGCTCCCGTTTCAGCATACTTAACATTATTAGCAAGACATGCTTTTATTCCTTCATTTAAAATCACTGCATTAACCCCTATATTTTGATATTCTTTTTTTACACCTATGCTATATAAATCTACAACATCATATTTTTTAATACCACGTAACAAATGAAAAATTCCAAATGGCAATAATCTTCCCCAACATTTTCTAAAAGCATTAGATAAACTTGGAGCAATCAAGCCATAACCAATTAATTCTTTAGTATCTTTTTTTACAATTACTACTGCAAACTTTGGGTTCAAAACCAACTTAAAACTAGTCTCTAACTCTTTTATTTGTTGGTCATTTTGAGTTACATATCCATATAGATGCGAATAAACATCATTCATTAAAACAATAGCCTTTTTTATATATGGTGCCATCTCTTTTTTATTTTTAAATTTCATGATTTCAAAATTTCGAGAGGCTAATACCTTTTCACATATTAAATTAATTCTTGGGTCAAGTTTGTCCGGTACTTTTATGCGATATTCAATCCAGTCCACTTCTTTTATAAAACCAAGCTTCTCCATGTGTTCTTTATAATATGGGTAATTTTGCATTGTAATACACATACTTAATGAATCAAATCCTTCCACTTGCATTCCTTGATAGTCAATATCCGAAAAACCCATTGGTCCAACAATTTCATTCATATCACATTCTTTAGCATATTTCTTAATAGCTTCAAAAAGAGCCTTAGTAACTTCAAAATCATCGATTACATCAAACCTTGAAAATCTCATTTGCCTACGATTAGTCTTTTTATTATATTCACTATTGATTATACCACAAATTCTTCCGACTACTTTATTTTCCCTTTTAGCTATAAAAATACGAAATTTACAAAACTTTAAGGCACCATTTTTTTTAGGATCAAACTTTCCTATTTCATCAGAATTAAGTGGAGGTACAAAATATGGATTACCTCTGTATAAACCCAAGGGAAATTTAACAAATTTTTTTAAATCTTTTTTAGTTTTTACTTCTATTATTTCTAGCACAAAATTTTCTCCTTATATATAAACTATTTTATTATATATTAATTATAATAAACTTCCTGAATTTTCATTGTTATTTAATTTAATTGATAAAAATTTTCGAAAATATTTATTGTCAATATTATATCATTTTTTGCCGAAATATGCAAAATAGTTTTAGCATTTTTTAATATAATAAATATGTTACTAAAACTAAAATATTTATTGTTCTTTTCTATTATTACAATAAATTTATTTTATATGTCATTTATGTATTTTATTTTTATTTATAAAAGAAAAAGAATCAGAAAAATCTGATTCCTATTTATGTTTATTATTAAAAAGCCATTTCTTTTGTATATTTCATATAAGTTTCAAAAGTCTCCAAAAAAAGATGGTCTTTCCTTTTATTTAAAACCAATTATTTAATTTTTCAAAAGTAATATTTAAACCATCTAAAAATCCCACATAACACATTACTGTCTTATTATTCCACAAATTCATAATATTCTCTGCTCTTCTTTATTTTTTTCTTTAGTCGCAATATTCATTTTAGAATATCAAACTTCCTTGATCATCCCATTTAGAATATAATTTACAGTTTTCACGAAGTATTAAATATTTTGCTATTTCTTTTGCTTCTGCTGACATACAGTCATCATCTAACACAACCGACATATTATTAATAGAGTATTTTACTAATCCAAAAGGAAGAATGTCTAATTTTTTACCATTTTTTATAATGTAATCTTTAATCTTTTTTATATTATCAGGGTTGATTTGATTATTAATAATCCACTCATCTTGCTTTGTTGTCTTGGACAATGAAGTATATAATACTCTAAAAGTTACTTGGTCTGCTTGATATTTTTTAGAAATATTCAAAAAGAAATTTTCAATATTATTATTAATAAAGTAATGGTCAAAACTCTTTGTCATATTAATTGATAATCGCAAATTAAAATCATATTTTTTTATTTTTGCACATAGATCTTCCAAAATTATTTGTTTACCATTATTACCAATAATTTCATTGTTTTCGACATCATCAAAGGAAGCAACGCTTAAACTAATTGTTGAAACACCCACATGATTTCTTAAGAAACGCAAGTAATTCTCATCAAGATTTCGACCAGTGGTTTGTATTTCAATTGATTTGAATGGTTGTTTCAATAACCTCATCATAACACCAAACATCATTAAAAAATGTCTATTTTGTTGTGGCTCACTACTACCAGTTAACATCACTGTATCACACCCAGCATCTTTGGCGTATTCTAATCTTTTTATATAATCATTGAAATATAAATCATAGAATGGCAAATTCTCATCCATTTGATTTTTATAATCATTAGTATGCATTCTAGAAACACAGAATTTACAATCGTTAATACAAACCTTATTTGGAACAACTATACTTAGACTTTGTGCTTTCATTTATTACCTCTTAATATTTTATTATTTTTTATAGAATTGTTACTTAATATAGCAAAATTCAAAATCATTCTATGCAATTATTTCCTAGTGTTTTTCATATATTAACATAGTATAATATAAACTAGCCTTGAAATTATCAATTATATTAACATTATTATTCAGATTCTATTTTCTTTATATAACATTTTGACTTTATGTTTAATTAAAAAATATTAGAATTAATTCATCTTCCTACGAAGATGAATTAATCTATTATATCCTTTAAGTTTTACTAGAATATTTTAATAATTCATTTAGTTCTTTTTGCTCCTTTTCATTTAAAAGACGGTACTTACCTACTTTCAAATCCCCTAGTAAAATATTCATAATACGTATTCTTTTTAGGTTTAATACTCGATAATTAAAGTACTTACACATACGTCTTATTTGTCTATTTAGTCCCTCAGTAATAATAATATTAAAAGTAAAATTATCAATTTTTTTTACTTTACAAGGTTTTGTTATTTTATTTAATATCGGCACACCATTCATCATTTTATTAATAAACTCTGCGGTAATTTTGGAATCAACAGTAACAATATATTCTTTTTCATGGTTATTATTAGAACGAGTAATTTTATTAACAATATCACCATCACTTGTTAATAGTAATAATCCTTCGGAGTCTTTATCTAAACGGCCTATTGGAAAAATCCGTTTGTCATAATTGATAAAATCAATCACATTGCCAGAAATATTTCTATCTGTTATACATTCAATACCTACTGGTTTGTTTAAGGCAAGGTATACGTGCTGAGTTGGCGGTTTTATTAACTTTCCATTGACAACTACATCGTCATTAATACTAATAACCATTCCTATAGAAGCTACTTGATTGTTGACTATTACTTGTCCAGATGAGACAAGCCTATCCGCTTCTCTTCTAGAGCAATAACCAGACTCACTTAAAAATTTATTAATTCGTAGATTCTCTTTTTTATCTATATGTTCAATTATATTCATTATTTATACCTTCTTCAATATTTTATTAATTATACTATTATTATTAATTAATGGCAAGACTTATTTGTTTTGTAATCTTCAAAAAAGCAAAGCATTTTTAAATGCTTTGCTTTTATTATCTTTATTTTACATCACTCTTTTTAAATACTAACATACCAAGAAAAGTTATTCCTACAAGCATAGCAACATCGACTACTAATATTTTTAAAATTTCATACTTAAAAGATACCATAGTTGTTAAATATGCCAATTGCCCAAATACTGTATAGGAACCAGCAATATTTATGATTTCTATTACTTTTGGTATTTCATTAGCATTTGAGTATATATTAAAATTCACCAAAACACTTAAAATGGATGTTAAAAGAATTGAAACAACCAAATATATAACTAAAGATAATGGCATTGATTTTAACCAATAAACCAAGAAGGTAATTAGAGACATCAAAACAGCATAAATAATAATTCCATATCCTAGCATTTTTAATATATATAAGAATTCTTTGCCATTAAATGGTGAACCATAGCCTAAAATTAATGATCCTAATAATAAGTTACATATAGAATAGAATACGATGATTATAATGGCAACAATTGTTGAAACAATTAAATTTGATAAATATATTTGCCATTTTGGTTTTCCTGTGAGAATTCTATTATGAATTGTACGATACGAAAAATCTTTATTAACATATATACAAATGATAATTGGAATAGATATTCCTAGATTTTGTGAAACCCCAAAACTAGAAGCAAAAAGCATTTTTCCATTATATAGGGAAATATCCCCCGGAATACCATTCTCAATTGCTTTATATAATAAAGGTAATAAAACAGATAGGGCAACGGCAACAAGTAAAATAATAAAAATTCCTTTTTCTTTTTTGGCTTTATATAAATCTGCCTTCATCAAACCCCACATTACTTTTCACCCCCAATTAATTTAATAAAATAATTCTCAACATCAATATCATGAGTGTGCATATTTTTTATTGTAATTCCAGCATTTGTTAAAGACATTATAACCGTGCTTGGTTCTACATTACCATATATTTTTAGTTTATTTCCATTAATATCATATTTAATATTTTTTAATGTTTCACTTAATATTGAAATATGATTCTCAATTAAATTAAGTTCAATCTCAAGATAGTTTTCTAACTTATCATTTAGTGCTTGAGCAGTTATTTCTTCAATCAATTTTCCTTTATGAATGAAAATATATTTGTTAGCAATTTTTGCAAGTTCACCTAAAATATGACTAGACATCAAAATAGTAATACCTCTTTGATTTAAAGTTACTAACAACTCACGTAGTTGCTTAATTCCTTCAGGGTCAAGACCATTCATTGGCTCATCCATCACTAAAAATTCAGGGTCATTTAATAATGCGACAGCTACTGCTAAACGTTGTTTCATTCCTAAAGAATAGTCTTTTGCTTTTTTCTTTTCGGGAACATCATCAAGTTCCACTAATTTCAATAATTCTAATATCTTCTCATTGGCATTTTTCACTTTACAAATCCAAGCTTGCATTTGTAAATTTTCATATGCTGTCATATTTAAATAAAGGGCCGGCACTTCAACAATACCAGACATTTTTTCTCTAGCTTTATTTATTCTTTTATCATTATCTTTTATTCCAAACAGTTCATATGACCCACTACTTTTGTTAGCTAGGCCACATATCACTCTTATTAAAGTTGTTTTGCCAGCACCATTCTTACCAACAAAACCGTATATTTCACCACGCTCTATCGTAATAGATACGTTATCAACAGCATTTTCTTTTTTATAAGTTTTTGTCAACTTATTTGTTTTTAATATTACATCCATCTTTTCACCTCTTTGCTATTCTTATATATTGTATCATAAGCAAATGTAATATGCAATATATTTTTTTGAATTATTTCGAACTTTTTTGCATTTTTTAAAATTAAAAATAGGAACATCCCGCGGTGTCCCCATCATATTATCTATTCTTCATTTATTATCATATATTCAAAACGTTTATATAATATAAAATTTGAATTATTTATATCATTTTTTGTATATCATCGCCATATTTTGCTATGCAATAATATTCGTCATTTAAATGAATAATTGCTATATTTCTATAAAATGTATTATTAGCTGAGTTATCACTAGGCAAAATTACTGTTCTTAAAAATATATTTCTTTTTGCTGATTTAAAAATATTGAAATTTACAAATGCAACAAAAAATATAAAATGAATGAAATTAGGTAGAATTTGAATTATTGAATATTCACCAGAGTAAAATTTATTTTTATATAAGAACCCATCCTTACAGCATTTGATATAATTTACTTTGTAATCAAAGCTTGATAGATATTCTTCAATATTATAATTAAAAAATATGTAATTATTTTTTTTAATATAATTATGAATATTAGATTTATAATTATATATAGGGTATTTAATAATTATACTTTGATTATCACAAATTTTTTTAGGTGTAGAAAAATTTTTTAGTAAATCTAACTCATCATCATGCAAATTACTAATTAATCTTAGTGGTCCTAAAAAAACATTTATTATCTCTAATCTATATTTTGCTATTTCAAATTCATTTAATTCGTATTTATAATTTATAGTATGTCTTTTTATGAAAATATAAAGAACATCCTTTAAACATTTATCTATTTTCAGATAACTATTTTCAGATTTAAGAGATATTTTTTTATTCATAGCATTGGTTACTTTTAGAATGCTAATGTTATTAGTTATTAAATTATATTCGTCATTACTTTTCATATATTTGAATGAACATTGAGCTTTATAATTTATTTTTTTGATTACTTCAATATTATTATAACCGCCATAATATAAATTATCAGTATAATATTCAAATTCATTGTTGTTTCTCACTTGATATTGTAATATATATTCTATTAATGATTTATTTTTTAAAAAATTAGTCACTAATGCATTATTATAATTTTCAACTAAAATATTATAAAAATTTTTATTTTCATAAGTAATATCTTGTTTTTGATAATAATGTAAATCAATATTTTCATCAAGTTCCCCACAAATATTAATTATAAGGTTATTTTTAGTATTTTTTAATATATCAATATTACTTAAACATGAAGTTATTAAGGCAGAAGCAAATATATGAGGATATTTTGATATTAATGAGGAGGCAACTGTTCCAGAACTCGAATGTCCAAATAAATAAATTCTTGAGGAATCAACATCATAAAAATTTTTCATATAATTAAGTACTTCTAAAATAGTACTTTCTGATATATTATTCCCAAAGGTTTTACCCCTTGTTGAACATTCAACGATTAAATAATCATTTGGAAATAATTCACTGTATAAATCAATAAAAGCACCAGAATCATCCTGAACAATAATTATTATTATTGGAAATTTTATAGTAATTTTAAAATTTTCAGGAATATATATAGAAAACTTATATAACTGCAAATCAAGTTCAGATATCATAAATATTTTCTTTATTCCTTCGGAATAAATATAATCATCATAAGAATTATAACTATTCAAGTTAATCATTTCAATTAATGTTCTCATATAGAGATAATATTTTGTATATATGTCACAATTTCTACCTTCTATATAATTATAATTATAATTAAATCGCTCTTTTTTCCAATCGTTTTTTTCATTTTCTATATACTGTAATATATTATTATTCATTATCATAATGTATGGATTTAATTCATTTTTAATATATACTCTAGTCCAAAAATATTTTTTGCCATTTGGATATTGTTTGCTTTTAATACAACTAATACTAAACCCTATTAATATACTGCCTAAAATTATTTCATTTTCAGGAATTCTATTTATATTATATTGTATTTTTTCATTTATTTTCGATTTAAAGGTATCTAATATTTTAATATCACAAGTTTCATTTGATTTAGTTTCTAAATTTACATATGTTCCAATATGACAATTAATATCTTCTGTTTTTTCAATTAATTTATCATCATTTCTAATAGAATAATATATATTCCCTTTTTCATCAATAATATTAGTCAATAATAATATATAATTCCTTTTTACATCAATCAAATCATCATAAATGATAAAATCATTAGTAATAATAGGATATGACAAATCCTGAAACATTAGTAATATATCATTTTTATTTATATTTTCAACTTCTATTAAAAATGCAGATTCTCCAATTTCTAATTTCATTGGAATTCGGCTGTACCATCCATTTAAAAAAGAAATGAATTTATTGTTTTTCCATATCTTCATTTTCTTATAATTATTATGAATTGTAAAAACAACATTCTTTTCAATATCATTTTCTATCTCAAAATATAGATACACAACATTATTAGAACAAGCATCAAAAATAACAATTTCGTCAGATGATTTTGCATTTTTAAAAGAAAATAAATTTATTATCTTATTATATAAATATATACTATCATTAGCTTCATACGGAACAATTGATAAAATATCAAAATCAATACATTCAAATTGATCAGAAATATAGCATTTTTCTATTGTTAAAGAATTTTTAAATTTATATTTTATTTTTTCTATATTCATAAATATGAATAATCTTCCTTTCATTAGTTTTATTATTAATAGATAATTATTTTTTCATTTAATATTTTATATTATTATTGATATTATTTATAAATACTATCAACTATATTAATAAAAATAGAATATTATGTTGAATTTTTTAATTTCTTATACTTAATTTTTTCTTTTACAAATAAGTTGATAATATGCACAATCATTATTTTCATCATTAATATAATCACTAATTACTTGTATTATTTGAAACCCAATAGTTTCTAATAGTTTTTGAATTATTTCCAAATTAAACAAATGCCATTCAATTATACATCCATATGATTCAACTTTATTTTTTTTATAATCAAAATATGAATATATTTGAGTAGCAACATATCTATTATCAACGTTATGATAACGTGTTATTTTATATATTTCATAATCTTCAGTTTTATGAGATGATGTGAAGAGATGTTCATTGGTTTTTAAAAATGTATTGGGATTATTTATATCAATTATAAAAAAAGCATTAGGGTTCAATATTTTTTTAGTTGCTTCAAAGCAACTTTTTAATTCCTCCGGACTATGAAGCCAAACAAGGCTATTGTTATATACTAGGTCAAATGTATTATCTATTTTTTTAAAATAACACATATTATCCTCATGAAATTGTATATCCTTATTAAATTGAATTGATTTTTGCTGAGCAATTAAAATCATTCCTTTTGATAAATCAGTTCCATAAAAATGATAACTATCAGAATGTATTTGTAATAGCGTTTCTCCAGTACTACATGCAGAGTCTAAAATGTATGATCCAATTGGTAATTTTTTTTTAATAAAATTTTCCAAGAATTCCTTTCTATTTTTAGTGGAAGGATGACAAATCGAATCATAAAATGGTGCAATTTTGGTCATAAAGTCGCTCATTTTTTTACTATTAATATTATTATTATAAATTGTGGTCATAAATTAGACTCCCTCATTGTTAATAAAATAGCTTTCTTTATTGCATCTGTAAGAATAGGATGCAAATCAATAGCATTGAAGAATTCATAACTTTCCTCATTTGCTGTTTCATAATGATAAATATCACATAAAATGTTTTTGTCTTTTGACTTTTCATTTATAATATATTTAATTATTTTATCTTGCATAGATAAATTCGGATTAAAAATGATCGGCTTCACTACCTTACTTTTAAAAGCATCCATAAAAGTATTATAAACATATTGGTAATGGGTACAACATAAAATTGCAGTCACATGAATTTTCTCTTTCAATAATAATAAACTTTCATTTACATAATTATATACTAATTTCTGCGCTTCATTAAAATTACCATTATCGATATTTCTTGCTAAACCAGAACATGGAATACTAATTATTTTGTCAGAAGAAAAATCTATATCTAAAAGCGACTTTTTATATAGATTTAATTTGTTTGTAAGTTCTCCAGAAAAAATAATGATATTATTATTTTTTATTTTATTATTTGTATTAATATATGAAATAACTATATCATACATATCAAATATTTCAGTTAGAAAATCTTTAGATTGTATATTATGATAAATAAGAGATAATGTATGACAAACTAAAACAATTAATTTTGGATAAAAAGTATAATATAATGAAGATAAAATTGAATTAAAACTTTGGTTTATATTCTCATTTTTTAAATGTCTATAAGGTAAATTAACATACGCAAATGCAAATTGTTTTTGAATTAATAATTCACACAAGTTATTGACAATTGACAACCCCCCCCAGCCAAGATCTAAAAATAATATATCATAGGCAATATTTTCATCCATGTATTTTCCTCACAATTCAAATTCATTATTTTCTAGTTATAATTTCAGCCTTTGATTCAAATATTTTAAAATATTATTAATAGTATGCAATGTCTCAAATGAAAGTTTTTCATCTTCAAATTCAAAGTCAAATTCTTCTTCTAAAGCAACAACGATTTTGATACTTGATATAGAATCCATTCCTAAAGCAAACAAATCATCATTATTATTAACTTCATTAATTATTTTTTTTAGATTTACATTGCAATCAATTATTGTCCTAATTAATTCTAACCTATCTTTCATTTTAAATCTCCTCATACTTTGTAAAAATCACTTCTTTAGAATTAGTTGAAAATTTAATATTAATATCATTACTTGGTTTTATATATTTAAAAAATAAATTATCTCCATTGTTTTTAAAAACAATCCATTCATCCATTATAGAATAAAATGAATATTCTATATCAAATATATTTAAGGTCATAGTTTTTCTATTTATCCAATAGATCTTCAAAATGCCATAAACTTTATTAAAAAAGCAATTTCCATTAATATCTTCTATTTCCAAAGGCAAAGTATGTTCATTAACATAATTTATTTTATTTCTCTTCATAATCAATTCACGCATAAATCTTTTTGACCAATTAGTTGGTTCAATTCCTAACAAACTATCAATTATATAATATAATATTACTCTTGTTAATGGGCATTTATCCTTATTAATTAGTACAGATATTCCTATTTTAAGCTCTGGCATAATACTTATTAAACTACTAAAACCACGAGGATTGCCTTCATGATAAAAAGTATTATTTCCTTTATATGGTTCATTGAACCATCCTAAAGCATAGCTTTGATAAAGTAATTCATTATAGACTGGTTTTGCTTTTGAAAAAGAATATGGTTTAAAAATATCATTAAATGATGAATTTGAAATAACTTGTATATTATTATATCGACCACCACATAATATAAATTGCATCCATTTTAAAATCTCTTTCATTGTTATATTTATGCCTGCAGAAGGCATTATACAGTTTATATTAAAATGTCTATTATCCTCTGTTAACTCTTCATTATTTTGATGATATCCTTTTGCATAATTTTCATGGTCAAGATATTCAAAACCAAAATTCAAATCGTTCATTCCAATTGGATTTATAATTTCATTAATTACAAATTTTTCCCAGGACAATCCAGTTACATTAATAATTACCTTTTTTAAATAATTATATAAGAAAACATCATATAAAAAAAATTCCCTAAACCCCTCTTGAGGAGATAAATATTTTGCTTTATCCAATATATTTTCATATGTATAATTTGTTTTTTTATATACAATTTCATTCATTTGTATTCCAGTTCTCATACATAGAATATCTTTAATAGAAACATTTTCTGTGAGAAGTTGCGATGATAATTTAAAATCTTTGTAATGTTTCTTGATGGGATCATTAAAAGATATCTTTTCTTTATCAACAAGTACGCCAAGTGCCATACTTGTGAATGCTTTTGTACAGCACCCAATAGGCATTATGGTGTTTTCATTAAACTGTTTACCTTTTTCAATATCTCTTTCTCCAAATGATATAGTATCTTTATTCCCATAAGCATCTATTATCCCTATGCAAATACCTGGGACATTCCATTCTTCTATTAGTTTTTCTATTTTTTCTTTTACAAGTAATATATCAATATTCATAAATTGTCATAACTCCATTTTATTTTATTGTAGGTCTGGGTAGACATACATATGTATATCTACCCAAACACCCCTCCAACTAGCATTGATCACCACAATGTGCGGCCATTTCAGAAGCAAAAACAACGTCTTTTTCTTCTATTAAAACTTCGACAATTGGTTTTTTCTTAAGCGGAGTAACCACTTTGTCTTGGTCCGACTGTTTGCTTACCATTTGTTTGCTTTCTTTCATTCCAGTACCTCCTTTCCCGTTTTTATATCTATTTATTTAAATAGATGTCATAATTAATATGGAAATATATTTAAAATATTTTTCACATAACCCATTGATTTTCCGAATCTATTTTGATAATCCAATTTAAGGGGAATCTCTTTTAATAATATATCACATTCATCAGCAGAAATAAATTGGCTTGAAGCAAGGCCTTTGCCATTAATAACATAATTATCCTGGTTAAATAATTCATATGAATTCTGAGCAGAATGTCTAAAATCATAACCATATTTATGAGAATTAATAAAAATTTCTGATCCTGGTATAATATGAATTGGCGAAAACATTATATAATCAAAACCTAATTCCATAGTTTCTAATAAACTCTTTTCAAAGTCTTCTTTACTTTCAAAAGGTAGTCCTATTAATAACGAAGTTTCAACCTTTATTCCATATTTATGCAACATTTCTATTTTTTCTTTTATATCTTGTAAGTTTTTAGCTTTATTAGATATAAATTTTTGCGTTTCTGGTTTAGTAGACTCAATGCCAATGTATAATTTATTAAAATTTAATTTTTTCAATAACTTTATTACTGATTCATTAAGGCAATCTGAGCGAGTTCCACCCCAAAATGTTATATTATCATTATTAATTTTTTCTGATAGTTTTAATAGTTTTTCGTAATTTATTGTTAATGTTTCATCAAATAATAAAAAATTGTTGCAACCATAAACATCATATAACAAATTAATTTCGTTAGCAATCGATTCTACTTCAAATATATTACTAGGTTTCTGCTGTGCCGTTACACAAAAAGTACAATTAAAAGGGCATCCACTACTAAATACATAATGGAATCTTTTATATAGAACGGGGGATATATTTGGCAAATAAAGATCATTACATAGTAAATTATTGTATGTTATTTTCTTATTAATATATCCATTATTGACTTTATTGAATAGCTTACTGTTTTCAACATTCTCATTTGCTATCGCAACTAATTCTAAAATTCCTGAACCAGTAATTACAAAATCAATTAGTCCTTCATTGTCTGTTTCAAGTATCAATTTTCCAAATTTTGTTGCGACTACTCCTCCAATTACAATTTTTATATTTTTTGAAATGCTTCTAATTAATTTTGCTAGATAAATTATATTCAAATTTTGATAATAAGTTGTCATTCCAATAATATTAGGCTTAAAATCAATAACCATTTTTTTAAATGATATGAAATCAAATGGAACAACCGCAGCATCTAATATCCTCACATTATGTTCATGTTTACTAAGTTCTTTTTTTAATATGCATAGGCCTAATGGTGGAGTTGGAAAAGGGTTTACCATAGTCAAGTTATTACCATATGAGGGAGGAGATACCAGCATAATTTTAGTAGACATTATATGCACCTTTCAAAGCAGCACAAATCCTTTTTCGGCCATTTACTTTATTTAAATATTTATTAAAGTCTTCTCGCAAAGGATTATTCCAAATATTCTCCAAGCTATCTTCTAAAATGTTTCCTATGCTATATTGATTAAAAAATGGACAACATAAAACTTCTCCTGTAACAGAGATGGTTGCTTTACCAGCACCAGCACCGCATTTCCATATGTCAGTTCCTATCGCTTCTACATTGCCATTTTGAAATTGATAAACATTAGGATTTTCTGATATTTCTTCATTAGGAAGAGGGGAATATAAAAATCGAAAACCGTCTTGACATAAATATGTCAGTTCCTGCATTTTTGATTCAAATATCGCGGTTTTTTCTTCATCCATTTTTAAATAATCATTTTCTTTAGCCCATCCTAAATTTATCAAATTACTTATTTGAACAGTTCTAACTCCTATCTTTTTCATTTCTAAAATCAATTCCGGTATATCAAAATAATTAAGAGATGTTAAAGTTGTATTAGTTGTAACAAAAAATCCCTCATGCGTTAATAGGCTTATTGAATTAATCAATTTATTATACGTGCCCTTGCCTCTCATATTCTCATGAGCATCTCTCAGGCCATCAATGCTAATATTAAATTTTAAATCTTCTTTATTTGCTATGCCGCTAATATTTTTTAGTAAGACATCAATTAGAGTTGCATTAGTAAAAATATTAACCAAGATATTTGAATCTAAAAATTTGCGTATTATATCTGGCAATGAATTTACTAATAGTGGTTCTCCGCCAGTTAATGTCACTTCCATAATATTGGCTTCAATAATTTTATCTGCAATTGATAATAACTTTAAATCAGTTAATTCATTAGCAGTTTTATTTCCAAGATAGCAATGTTTACATTTTAAATTACAAGCATCAGTTAATCTCCATTGCACTTTCAGAGGAGTTTTTAATATCATTTCCTCATAAAGATATTCTGAATTTTTTATGATACTATTTAATTCTTCATATAGTTCTTTAGTCTTCTCGTCCGAATATCCTAACCTATTAGATAATGATTGCAAATCATCATATTCATTATATAACATGAGCAGTTTTTGCGCAAAATTATTTACAATAAAATATTTTTGACCTATCCTAACAATATTTTCATCGTCCTTAATATTTCTAAAAATCATATTTTTTTTCTCCATAATATTTTTTTATAACAAAATCTCTATATAAAGCAACAAGTAACATTTTAACTTGACCTTGTTCATATTGATCAAATATATTTATTAATTGATTTCCCGTTTTGTAGCCGTCAATCTTTTTTAATATATCGATTACTCCATCATTACACATTCTCAAATGAGAACCTAAAATTAAAAATAATTCATTCTCGTTTCTTATATATTTTGTTGTTAAAATTAATTGTGAATTTTCAATATCTTTCCATATATCATCAAACATTTTACACGCCAATATATCTCCAAAATTGGGCCAATTTATCGGATTATAATTTTCTATTTTACAACCACCTCGACACTTTAAAAGATTATAACAAGATTTACAAGTAATTGGTAACCATTTTAAAGATCTCATTTTTTTAATTAATTTATTATTCCAAATATCTAATAAATCATTATTATGCAAATTCCCTAATGAAAATGATGCAGTTGGGCAAACTTTGACATCACCATTAGGTTCTATACCTGCAGAGGATACCCCTGCACTACAACCATGTGTTAAATATTTGAAATTATCGCTAACGCTACAAGGAACAATGCAATTACTGACACGTATTTTATAACCTTCATTTAATAATTTTGATACATATTCAGTAATGATATTAGGATCAACATCATATTCGCCATTCAAGGCCTTCCCTTCACGATTTATTCTAGCAACGGTCATTGTCATATTATACTGCATTGCAATGTTGGCCACATGCTCCAAACATAAATAATTCGAATTAAGGCTTGAAAAAGTATAATTAATATTCACTTTAATATTTTTTATTTTAGACAAATTTTCAATAATTATATTATAACTACCTTTTTTGCCACAGATTCCATCATGAATCTGTTCATTGCCATGTAGAGAAATGCCTATATTAGAAAGTTTACTTAAGCTTTCTGGATGAATCATATCTAATAATAGTCCATTAGTAACAAGAGTTATATGCAGATTTAGCGACGCTGCATATATTATTAATTCATTTATTTGAGGATGCATAATTGGTTCACCGCCAGAAAAACAAATATTATATATGCCATTTTCGCTACAATAAAATAAGATTTTTTTGGCAAATTCAAAATCTATTGTCTGTAAACATTTTGTAGAGACAGAACAAAATCCACATTTAAGATTACATTTATTTGTTAAAACAATAGTTATTTGACTTGGTAATATTAAATTTCTAAGATGAGTTTGACACGAAAAGTCGCCGAACTCATACTTTAGATTTTTCATTTTTTTCTCCTTTTTTATTATCATCTTTGTTATGTTCTTTTTTCTCTTTTTCAATTTGAATTATACGGCATTGAGTTAACTCTGGTTTTAGTTCTTTTACCTTGATCTGATCTGTTTTCAAATTATTCACCTTCTTTCCAACCACTTGTATAAATAACGAATCTTCAAAGGTTTTTTGATTGTATTCGTTAATTGTTTCCAAAACATCAAATCCTGCATTTTTTAAAAGCATTATTACTTCTTCTAAATAATGTATTCTCCATACTAAATCAATAGAGAAAGTATCTATATCACCCTTATCTTTATTAATTCGTATGTATGTTTGAGAAGAATCAATAATATTTTCTTCTACATCATTAAATTTTGTCAATTTATAGTATACATTATTTTTCATTGTTACAGTAGAGGCTGATAATTTAGAATAATTTTTTAAAAATTTTTTTGAATTTGGAAAATCTAAAATAATTATTCCATTTTCTTTCAGTTTTGACGCAGCAGAATATATCATATTTAATAAACATTCATATGATTGAAGCCATTCTAAACTATTACTATATATAACATCATATAATTTTGAAATATTTATATCTCTCATATCAGCAACAAAAAATTTAGATGAACTTCTTATTATTTTAGCTTTTTCATTTGCTATCTTAACCATTCTTTTCGATATATCAATACCCTCAATATAATAATTATGTTCTGATAATTTTATAGCTGTCTCTCCAGTACAACAACCAAAGTCTAAAATATTTATATCATTATTTTTTATATATTTATCAATTATTTTCACGTAGCATGAGATTCGCGCTTCACTACATGGCTTACATATAATATCATAAAAATCTGATACAGAATCCATAAATTCAGAAACATTATAATATAATTTAGTCATTAAAATCCTCCAATATAATTTTATGTTTCATAAGCACTTTAACTATATTTAACGATTCATTAATATTAATATTCATAATTTTTTGTACATTCTCAATTGTAAAGAAACTAAAATTTATTAATTTTTCAATTAATTCATATATTTCTTTATTAATCACAAGTGTTTTTATAGCTTCCAAACGATATCTTAATAAAACTAAATATGTTTTATAAAATTCATAATTTAGTTCCTTTTTTTTAAGATTGTCCATAATTGTAAATGGATTATAATCGAGTTTTAATAATTTAATATTATTTGATATTATATACTTACCATTTGATTTTTTAATTTCAATATTTTCAATTGTTTCATAATTATTTAATAACATATTCCAACATTCTTTTTCATATTTCATAACATTTTTATGAGGTAAATCAAGTTCAATGCCATTTTGTTTTGTAAAACACTCAACATTCATACATAATTTATCTGTTAATGTAGCAAATATTTTACTATCACAATTTTTTCTATTTTTACAATGCTCACAAAAATATATCAAAAATTTGATTGGCGATATATTATAAACATTGAATAATATCTCAAGAGTCTTTGGATAATAATCTAGAAATACTTTTGCGCATCGACTAATGCTATTTAAATCATTACTTAATATAATAGTATTATTTAAAGAAAAGAATGAAGAGAATATAGAGGGATATTGTTTTATCAATTCTAAATAATCATTATTGTTTTTATCATAAACAAATAACGAATGATCCGAAAAACTATTTGTAAATTTTAGTTTGTCTTTATTATCATCAAACAATTCTGATCCAGGTTCTAAAGATAAAACATGAATTTGAACAACTTGATTTGTCTTATACTGCCTAATTTTAGTAGCTAGCTTTATAGTATCATCTACATTTGCTATTGTTTCATTGGGAAATCCAATAATGAATGATGCCCAAGTATTTAAACCCTTCTCTTCACAATAGGATAAAATTTTATCTATATTATTAAGATTTAGATTTTTATTAATTTTTTTCTGCATATCTGCAGAACCACTTTCAATTCCTAAGTATAAACTCTCACAACCACTTTCAACCAACAGATCAATAATTTCATTGTCTAGATTATCTATTCGACCACTACAACGCCATCTCACATTTGAAATTTCTTGTTTTATTTTAGTACATAATTCCTTAATAAATTTTTTTGATACTATGAGATTATCATGAATTAGTGTGATAGATGTTACACCAAAATCATAATAAAGCCTCTTCATCTCCAATATAATCCTGTCAGGCGATTTAATTCTATATTTTTTTCTCCAAAAATTCGAAGTCGAGCAAAATAAACAATTATATGGGCAACCACGTCCTGCTTCCATTGATGCTACAGTGCTAGTATTTTTATAATAACTTATAAAACTATAATCTGGTAAAGGCATTTCATCTAAATTGCAGATTAATTCTCTTTCTTTTGTTTTTATAACGCTATTATTAGATGAGTACATTATTCCATTAATATGATTTAATTCTAAACATGAATCATTTACATTAAGTGATTCACATAATTCTAAGAAAGTCAACTCGCCTTCACCCAGAACAATTATATCTACGAATTCAAACTTATCAAGTATTTCCTGCGCTACAAAGGTCGATCCTGGTCCACCGAAAATTATTTTTAATTTACCATTTATCTCTTTTAGTTTTTTTGCCGTTAAAATTACACTTGGTAATATATCACATCTTGTATAAAATCCTACAATATCAGAGGATTCTTCTAAAATTTTTTCAACGCAATGGTCAATAAGATTATTGGGATTAGCACCAGAATAAATTAGCCAAGGAATATCTACTATTGAAGCGCTATGCTTGCCACTTTCCTGAATAACAGTTGCAATATTCAATAGCCCCATTGGAAAATGATATAATGGACCATAAGTATTCTCAGCAAAAGCTAAATTACATAGAGTGATTTTCATTTTTCCTCCTTCATAAGAGCAATAAAGTATTGCAATTTTGGATAAATTGTATCAAAACACGCTTTAAAATATTGTTGTTTTGGACATGCAAAAGATTTTTTGTAGAGTGAACATAACATGGGATAACCATCACATATTCCTACATATAGACAATTCATACATGTCTTATTATTATATTTTGATGTCTTACATATAAAATCAAAAGTTTTTATAAGTTGAAGATTATCTTTAGAATTCGCATTACCATATGCGATTCTTTTTCTATCAAATTCACAACCAAATATATCACCATTAGGGGCAATTTGAAACCCTTTCGGATATAGAAAGCGACAAAAACATTGTGTAATTTTAGATTCAGGCAAAATAATAGATAATAAAAAATCTTTTATAATTGATGGGATTTTTTTATGAACCGTTGCCCATTCAACTATATATTTTAAAATATCTACATAACTATTGTATAATGATATATTATCAAATTCTGGCAAAGGTCCTTCAAACATAAGGTTGAAATGCATAATATTTTTATCTAAAAAGAATTTTACAACTTCAAAACCTGCTCCATTTATGAAATTGTTAATATTTAAAGTAGATTGAATTTTTATAGAAATATTATTTTTCATAAGTATATCTAAACCATTCATTATGGCATTAAAATTACCTCTTCTATAATTAATAGTCTCAGGACCATCTAGGCTTATTATAATGTCAATATCTTTCGCTTTAAAAAAATCACACATTTCTTGATTAATGAGCGTGCCATTTGTAAGAATTCTAATATTTAATTTTTTACTCAAATTTTCTGTAAGATAATCATAGGACCATTTTATAAAATCCATCATTAATAATGGCTCCCCACCCATATATCCAATGTTATATGTACCATCAAAAGATTTGTTATTTTTTTTCATATAATCAATTGCATTTATAAAAGTAGTTTGATCCATATTAACAGTTTTATTTAGGTCTGCATTTCGCTGCCAACAATATTCACATAATAAATTACAGTTATATGTTAAAATTACTTCTAATTCTGGATAAAAATCTGGTTCTTTCATATCGGATTTTATAGGATATTTAATATTTAAAGATTGCAATTTTTTTGTTAAATATGGTTCCCCTAATTTTATCGCTTCTTCAATTTCTTTACCTATTTGTTCGTCAATTCTATATATTTTATTAGAGTATTGGAAAATAAGTAAACTTTCTTCATTTGCTATGTGGATAATATTTAGACTTTCCATATATTCAATTTCCTTTAACTGAAATATTTTTTAATCTGTTTGTATATATCATTCATATTAGTATCTTCAAGATATCCAATAAATTTTCCTTTTGATAAAAACTCTAAATTGTCAATATATTCCTCGTCTATATATGAATTTTCTTTATAAACAACAAAAGCTTCTATTAAACAAGAAAATATGAATGCACATGACTGAACTATTGAATTATAATTATCATTTATTATAGTATTCTTTGTTAATGATAGACGACCAATAATTAGTATTATATCTGGACAATAGTGGTAATCTAAGCATTTTATGAAGAGTGAAAGTATTCTTTTATAATTTGAATAATCCGTAATTAATGCTTTCTCATCTGTGCAACAACATGAAGCTTCTGCTCCGAACATATTTGTATATGATGTAGCATCAAAGATTACTGCCTTATATCCTTCTTTTATGAATAATGACTTTATAGTATATGCTTTATTCCATAATTCATTAGAGAAGTCAGAGGATATAATCCCCATTAAAGGGGCCTTTACTATATAATTGGTAAGATGTTTTTCTATTATTAAATCATTTTTTAAAATCATATCAGAATCAAAAATATAATCATTTATATTAGTAGAAAGGTTTTTCCTTTTACTAATTCTCATATAATCTGAAAATAAATAATAAATATATTTATTGTGTGCAATTAATTTTTTTTCAAATGCTTCATAATCTTTTATAAAAAAATTCCGTGAAACAATTACTAAATCATATTTTTCATCAAGAACTTGGATTATTTCATTAGTGGACAAATACTTTTTTTTAGATACATACTCTTTATTTGTTAAAATAATTGGTAATTTATATGTGTTTTTATTGATATTCCAATTTAAAAATTTTTTCGCTTCTCTTTGCATCTTAACAGAATCAATAAATAGATTTAATTTTGCGTTATTTGATAATGATACTAAGTTAGGAGACAATAATAAACTACCATTGATTAACTGTCGTTCAAAATCGTCCCTACTAATATGTTTATTATCTAATAGTATATTGGATATATATGCAGTGATATGTGCAGCCGCAAAACTAGCTCCACCAATAAATATTTGTGTATTATTCAACCACTTAACCCTTTGTTCATCTCCCCTTGCAATGAATTGTGATTTAGCCGACTTATTAAAATAATAATCATTAGCTCCGTAGCACTTTCCTGATTGAACACCATAACAAGTTCTATAACGAGCTGGAAAAGCTAATTTTGTGGGAAAGTTAGACTCAGCAGCGATTATTTTAATATTTTCATCATATGCTTTTTTACAAACTTTTTCCAAATCTAAATTGTTATTTGTTATAACAGCACTTATATTAATAATATCACATTTTTTTTCAATACATTTATTAATAGCATAAATTAAACATTGAACATTTGTCAACAAATTATTATCAAACACTTTAATTATTACATATTTAACATTATCTATATTCTTTAACTTTTTTTTAATAATTGAATATATTGCCGTACCATGACCGATTTCATCGAAACAATCTTCTTTGTCAATTGAAAATTTATTATTATATTCAATTATACGGCCACTATATATAATATTATGTTTATCAGAATTGAAAATAGAAATATCTAATCCTGAATCTATTATTCCAATTATTAAGTTATTGTCAATATTATACATTTTCTTTACCTTTTAAATGCTCAATTGGCATTTAAACATATAAGAATAATAAGCAACAAACAATTTTTTTATTGAGCAACTTTTATTTTCAGCATTTCCCATAGCACATGATCCACACAGTTCTTTTAAATTGCAATTAGCACATTCATTTTCATTATTATTAATTATCATCGCACAAGAAAATATATTTTTGCTTTTTCCAATATGACAAACGCTTTTTCCGTTATCGCAATTACAATATGACTCCAAATTAAAATGCAAAAATAATCTATTTAAAGATAAAGGAAATAATCTTATTTTTTCTTTTTTATATTTCTTTTTTATAATTTTTATTATATCGACCATTTCTTCAATCTTACCTTGGCGTAGCAACTCTGAAAAATCAAATATATAATTATAATTGAAGCCTTCTAAGTTTATTTTAGAAATATTTTTACCTTCTGTGCAAATTATCCAATTGCAGCAAGAATCGTGAAGCATAATTTGGAAATCATAATTATAATTAATTATCGAAATTTTCTGATTAAGAGATTCAAAATTTAAATTTGAAAATTTTTCTAGATTTCTTATTCTTAAAAAGAAAATTATCATACCATAATTTATCTTTCTAAATTCTAAAATCTTTTTTTCTAGTTTTAAAATAGTCTCGCATACAAAATCCAGTTGATTATTTTCATCTAAATCTATTATTAATCGCAATATACTTGAAGAACCATTTTCAAGCAATTCAAAAATCCTGTTCTCTTGATATAACAAAGTATTTGAATTCAAAAACAATATAGAGATCATATTTAAATTTGCTTTTATAACTAACTGCCTAAAAATGTCTGTTTCTTCATAAAATTCCAAATTACCTTCAAATGGAAATTCATTATATAATTCTATTATATCTTCTTTTAAGAAAATATATTTTTCATTCATTTTTATAAGAAACGGAGTTATCATATGGTTACCTCATATTCAATTGATTTTTTAAGAATGACCAGTTATCATATTTTATATTTAAACATTTTAGTTTAAATTTTAAACTATAGTATTTTCGTATTTCTTCTAATTCATTTTCTGAAAATTTTTCTATAATTTTATTATTATTTTTTTTATTATCACTAAATGCTAAACATTCTATCTTAGCATTTCCAGTGTTTTTTATAAATCTAATTATTCCTTGGATGAAATTCTCATCATCGTAATAAGGATTAAAGACTAATATAACATGCTTGGGTTTAATAGCTAAATAAAAAGCTATTGTTGCCAAAGTATAACTTCTGTTTACTCCATCATTTAAAGTAAATGGTAATAACCCAGATTGAGTACAAGAAATGATTATTTTTTTTGAATCGCCAATATTAAGATTATTAATTGATAAATATTCAGAATATTTGTAAATTGGTATTTTCACTCCAGCTTGCACACCATATGGAAATGTTATATCTAAATCAAATAATTTACCATGATGTTCACTACTAATATAAAATGCCTCTGAACCAAATATTCTTTTAAGCATCATCAGTAATGTGAACTTTCCTTGACTAGCACTAGTCCCAATAATCATTAAACTAGGAATTTCTTTCGCATTTACTATTCTGTTTATTTCTAATTGGTCTTGGGTAATTTGTGGAGAATAAAAAACTAGGTTTAGTTTTTGAGCTGCATTTAAATAATTTTGATATTTTTCACAATATATATCATCAAAAGCATAAACATCTAATTTTCTTTCGAGAGCAAATATCAATGCCTTTTCTAAATAATCAATTTTCCTTAGTTCACTCAAATATTGTGTATAACCAATAATTAATATTTGAGCATCAATGTCTTCAATATCATCAAATGAGTCGAAAAATTTATGGTTTATGGACTTCGGTAAACTTTCTCCAACTATTTTTGGCGAAACATATGCACACACTTTCGCTAAACTTAAATCCTCAAAATCTATAAAATGTTTTGTTTCTTTGCTATAAGGAAATAATATAGCTTTCGTCATATACTAATTTTCCTTTTTCTTTCATTTCTCAATTTAAGTAGTTTATAGTTGGATATAGCTTGAATGCTACAGCGATAATGCTTGCATAAAATCGGTGATGGAGTATATAGCTCACCGCTACATGTAATATTCAACCCATAACAGCCAATAGAACAATTACTACTATAAGAAGCACAAGTTTTGTTTTCACAAATAACTTCTTTACTAATAGAATTTAATAATGTCCAATCTAGACTTTTTGTAATATGCCCAAGTTTTAAATCTTTTCCGTTACTCGTAGGAAAATAAATACAAGGATAAACAGAGCCATCTGGTGTAATGGATAACGTCTCCTCTAAAGTGCATTGTGTTAATGGAAATACTTTTTTTTCAAAAATACCAACATAGATGTTTTCATTTAATAAACAGAAATACTTTAGTTCACTATAAAAATTTAATAATGCTTCATCAGTAATATTCAACCATTTTTCATCAAAAAAATCAATTGCAATAGAGAAATTATTAATAGATAAACCAATTAAAAATTCTAAATTTTTAATTAATTTATAAAAATTTTCTGAATTTATAACGATATTTATAATAATCTCATTCAATTCTTTTTGAAGCGTTTTTATACCATTAAGTACATCTAAAAAAGCTGGTTTTTTATTTTTATATATACGATTTACTGTACTTTCTTCGTCACCATCTAAACTGACTGCAATCTTAACTTTGTTAGTCTTAAAATATTTTGAAATTTCATTTGTTATTAAAGTTCCATTAGTTGTTACTTCGTAATTAATTTTAATTTCATCATTAATTAAATTGAAATGGTCAATTATATTTTTGATTTCATTAAATCTTAATAGAGGTTCACCACCATAAAAACCTATTGAAACTTCATTATTATCAATTGATATAAGTCGATTTTTTATTAATTGATATAAATCATCTAAATTATAATTTAAATTTGTATCTGATGTGTTTTGAATATGATTTTTTTCATAACAATATGTACATTGCAAATTACATGTCATAGTTAAAAACATTTTTATTTTCAACATTTTCATCTCTCCGTTCTAGTTTTAATTTGTAACATAATCTTGGGATAATGAGGCAGTTATTTCTGCATTTCTCAGCTTTTCATCTAAATTATTCCATATTTCATAATAACAATTTTCAATATTACACTGTCGACAATTTGGACAGTTAGGTAATTCATATTTATTGACTGTCTGATTATTTTTATAATCTTGATATATATCATATACAATTTCCTGCTTAACAAGATTATTTTTTCTATGCTCATCAAATCCAGATGACTGTTGTATTAAAAAATACCTCATTGCCCTTATATATTCTATATTAAAAAATTGAGCTTCGTTTTCCCCTATAAATAAGTTAAAATATTTTAAAGCCGATTTTGATTGCTTTAATTGCATATAAATCAAGAATAAAACCAGATTATAATCCAGCTTTTCCTGTGCCTCTAACCTATCAATAATTAAATTGCCTAGAGCTTTGGGAAATCCATAAAATTTATATTTTGGATTATCAATTAACTTTTCTAAGGAAATCTTTAAATTAGTTAATTCTTTCTTATTGCTTGTTTTTAAACTACAATATGATTTTTTTATAGCATATTCATCTTTCAAATAAAATAGGTCTGAATTCGACAATTTAGTAAATTCTGTCATTGATGGAATATATACTCTATAACAAGGAAATCCTAGTGATGAATGATTTCTTATATATATTTTATGATCATATTTATTCAATTTTTTTATTATATCTTTTAAATATTGCTTATTGCTTTCTTTTTTTTTATTAAGGTAGTTGCTTATACTTTTTGAGTCTGAATGATTATCAAATATATCAATTGGGTGTTGTCCTGAATTATTAACTGTAGCTAAAAACCACTCTTCATCAAAGGAATTATTCAATTTTTCAAATATACTCCAATTTAATTTTTTCATTTTTCCTTCAAAAGAGAAATCAAACTTTATGCCTTGAAATAGTTCTGTAACACATCTTTGCAATGCTATATCTATATCCGGATCACATCCCATTATAAATTTATATTTATTCTTTTCTTTGTTTAATACTAATAAACCTATAATAGGGAATGTTTCCACCATAGAGCAATCTTTTATTGAAACATCATAGCCTTCATTAATAATTTGCTGTATTAATGAAAATGAATTCAATAATTTTATTTCTTGTAGAGGGATATTGAACATTTGTATGGTTTTATTATATATTTTCATATGAGCATATCTTTCAAAAATTTCGCTAATTCCTTGGACAATTGCTTCTTCCTTTGTATTTCCAGCGCAAAGACCATTAGATCCACAGCATAGATTAATTAACTTGTGCGGCAAGTATACTGTTTTATGTTCTGTTAATGAATAAAATGGTAAGCAATGTCTAATCGTGATATTATTTTGTAAAACTGCATATAAATTCTTAATATTTCTATTATCAACAAAATTATTGAATAAAAATGAATTTGATTGAATTAAATCTTCTTTTGTCATTTCTATTTCATCAGGAAAAGCAAATTCATTGTACTTAAAAACACTAAATGTTGGACGAATTAATGTTCTTGATTGAAATCTTTCCATTAGTTCCCCATATGCACTAGCCAATGCAAATTCCTTTGATATGCCTTTGCCATTAACACCCACGTGTGGTAAACCGTATATCTCGAGTCTAACTGAATACCAAAAAGAATCATGTGACTCCCATAATAATTCATTGATTTTAATATCCATATTTTCAAAAATGCTTTTTATTTTTTTTATGGTATCTTCTGGTTTTACATCTTTTCTATTTACATAGTTCAAATTCATTGCCATATTAATTTACTCCGCATATTTTTTTGATTGTAATCTGAACATATGAGCATAATTTTTATTAGATTTGATTAATTCATTATGAGTACCTTGTTCAATAATTTCTCCATTTTCCAAAAAATATATT